>CBDCWT010000048.1:0-24577 GCA_965223305.1 Pirellulaceae bacterium
GCCAACACAGCTCGCATGATGCTCGCCGAGCGACGTCCCCAAGCGTGGACGAGTGCCGTTTCTAGCTTGCGCCGGTACTTTACCCGCCCAGAACTCAAGGTTGTCGGCTCCGAGGACCGTCGACAGGATCAGTCGCCGAGTCCGCGAATTGTTGACGCGGTTCTTCCGCAGCATGCCGAACATCTTCAGCATTCGCTGCGGCGGCAATGCTCGCATCAATCCACGCAGGATGGCCGCTTCCTGCGGAGTGGTCAGCCATCCATCCGACGTCTGAGCAGAACGCAGCAGTCGAACCGCACCGATCTGTCGGCTGAAGTCGGTCAGTCCTGGCAGCATCAGCGACACTGCGTAGACTCCCCGGTCCAACTCGAACAGTTCGCCGTGAACAGACTCGATGGCCGCTTCCTGCTCAGCACGCGTGTTGTAGTAGGTTGCGCGAGAGGTTGCGGTTGCTGCCGTGTCGAGGAAACTCACCGAACGCCAACGGCAACAGTTCGCGCTGCTCACTGGACAGGTGCGTCATCCGCACGGTCGGCATCGTTGTGCTCTTGATCAGTTCCTTCATCATTCGATCCCTAGTCGACAGGAAACATCAACAAAATGGGATCAGCACCAGGCCGATCCCGTGAATCAATAACCGGGTAATGTGCGGGTCGCAAACTAAGGTGCGCGTTTGCCAATTTCGCCACTCCGCCATATCGGAAGAGGCGGAGGAGAGATTCGAACTCTCAGTCACGTTCGTGACACACTGGATCGACGCGCAGTTCCCGGTTGTTTCAAATCAGGGCAATGTGCAGGTCAGCAGTTCTTACGGCCGTCCGTATCAGCAATGGTTTGCTGACCGTTGACCGGCACGATTGTCTCAAAAAGACGCCCGCGCCATTCACTAGCCGGTTACCCGGCATCGCTACCTTAGGACCGTCATCGTTCACTGGATTGACGTGCGAGTCCCTGATTGGACCAAACATTGGGCAGTTTGCGGGTCAAGGATTCAGCGAAGGACTCGAACCTTCGGCATTCAGAGTGTAAGTCTGTTGCTCTACCAATTGAGCTTGCTGTATTGACGCGCTAGTTCCCGATTGTTGTGGTTGTATGGTTGATCTGACTGCCGATCGTTGGCAGTCAGGTTGAAAACAAAGCCAGGGGATGGTGCCGGTCAATTTTTGGTGGAGTTTACATCTCCAACGGTTAAAAGCCGTTGCTCTGTATTGACGTGCGAGTCCCTGGTCAAATCACAGTCGGGGTAAGTTGCAGGTCATGGGTATTGCGAAGGAATCGAACCTTCAACCGCCAGTTCCCAAAACTGGTGCTCTAACCGATTGAGCTAGCTGTAATGACGCGCTAGTCCCCGATTGACTTCAGTTGTCTAAATTGACCATCGAACGCGTCGACTGGTTCGCCCGTTCGATGGACTTTTGAGAGACGCCGGTGGGAATCGAACCCACTTCAACTGCTTTGCAGGCAGCCGCCTAGCCATCTGGCTCCAGCGTCAAGTAGAACCACCCGCAAGTCGCAGGCGGTCATTGCGTGTTTCTATTCTCTAAAAGTAGTGGTCGCGATTGACGCCATCAAAAGTGCCCCGACTTCAAACAGCACTTCTTGAATCGTGTCCCGCTACCACAAGGACATGGATCGTTGCGGCCCAGCTTTTCCTCGAGTAGCTTGTTGCCGTGCACGATGCGCATGCCTCGTTTCACGTTAGTTTCGGACGGATATCCTCGGCGTCGTTTGCTCATCGTCTCGAAAAAACTGTTCGTCGTTGATGTTTCTCGTAGCCATGATGCACCTCCGATGTCCTCGAAATCGTTGAGTAAGCATCTCGACCTGGAATCGAACCAGGACTTGGACTTTAGGAGAGTCCCGTGCGCTCCGTTACACCATCGAGATATGGGGCCGACGACTGGATTTGCACCAGCATCATCCGGTTTACAAGACCGGCGCCTTACTAAGTCGAGCCACGTCGGCATTGAGGACCGCATGCGGTCCTAAGCAGGAGCGCAGTGATTCGAACACTGTCGACCAGGTTTGGAATCTGGTTTCTCTCCCAGGAGAACACTCCCGTAATTCGCGCCCCGTCACTCGACAGGGCGCGATTCGATTACGACCTCAGCTCAGCGTTCCAGTACGCCTCGCTGATAAACTTCGACCAACTCTCCATCCTGGAGGCGTGCTCGGAGTAAAGCGGCTTCCAAGTCGGTCGGACCGGCTCCTTGCGAAGTCGAACCTTGGCCTGCTCGGGAGTGCGGTCCGCCTTACTCTTGTTGCACTCCAAACATGCCAATACACAGTTCGTCCAGCTGGACTCGCCGCCCTGAGCACGCGGAACAACGTGGTCAATCGTCAACTCGTCACCACCAGGCTGCTTTCCGCAGTACTGGCAGGTGAAACGGTCTCGCTTGAAAACGTTGCGTCGGCTGAAGGTCACCGCCGCCGAAGGCAGTCGGTCGAACTCCGTCAACGTGACGACTTCCGGCACGCGGAACCGCTGGCGGACTGCCTGAACGAACGGCTCGTCACGGTCCGGAACAAGCTTCGACCAGTCGTTCCAGTCGTACAGCTGGTAGTCGAACGGGTCGACTACCTTGGCGGACTCGTTCCACAACATGATCAACGCACGCGCAACCGTGGCGACGTTGATCGCTTGCCAGTTGCGGTTAAGAACCAGCGTCGGTCGCTGCAATACCTTGGTCATGTCCGTTCCTTTACATTAAGGGTGTTCGGCGAGAATCGAACTCGTCTCCTCGACCTTCACAGGGTCGCATGCAAGACCACTACACCACGAACACCATAGCCTTAGTTACGTTATCCATCAGCGGAAGGCGACCAACGCTGCGCGTCGGTGCCCGGAGTCGAACTCGCAAGGCAATGCTATTGCTCGACCGGCTTCCAACCGGCTCCCGTCACCAATCGGGTTGCCCTTCCGTTTTTGTCAGTAGCCCGACCAGGATTCGAACCTGGAACGCCTGGTTAGAAGCCAGGAATGATCATCCGTTTCACCATCAGGCCATCAGCGGAAGGCAAGGGAATCGAACCCTCATCACACAATTGGTGAATCTGCTTAGCAGGCAGACCCAGCGAACCAGTATCTGGCTACCTTCCGTTTGTGTACTCAGTGGAGTGACCGAGAATCGAACTCGGATTTCCGCCATGCCATAGCGGTGTCTTCCCGTTGGACCATCACCCCAATTCATTCAGTGGACCGCCGGGGAATCGAACCCCGATTACCTGATTGCAAGTCAGGTGTCTTCCCATTGGACCAGCAGCCCGAGTTATCTACGTTGAGAGGTCTGTCCGGGAATTGAACCCGGTCTTCCTGCTTACCACGCAGGTGTGCTGCCGAAACACCTACAGACCGTTTTTGTGTTCTGAGTGATCCCGGACGGACTCGAACCGTCACTCTCCTGCATGTCACGCAGGCGTCTTCGCCTTTGGACCACGGGATCAATCGAGTGATCGAGGTGGGAGTCGAACCCACAAAATCGTCAGGCTCTCGACCTGACCGCTTTGCCAGTTTGCGTACTCGACCGTGTTGTTAAATCCGCGAGTTGCAAGCCCCGGAATCGAACCGGGTCACCGACCGTATGAAAGTCAGTTCAGTACCAACTGGCCTGCATCGTCAATAAGTCGCGAAGAGGAGAGTCGAACTCCTACGCCTCCTGGGCACGACGTTCTGAGCGTCGCGTGTCTACCAATTCCACCACTTCGCGATGAGTGGGCCGGGACGGAGTCGAACCGCCACAGTCCGAAGACCACTGGGTTACAACCAGCTATGCTCACCAATGCTCGCCGACCCTTATGTTTTCTTTGTTCAGTGACCCGTATGAGAATCGAACTCATCTTTCCAACGCTGCGCGTGAGAGACTGGCGTCCTACCGATAGACGAACGGGCCGTGTTGTTCCTCCAATTCGTTTCCAGTAGCACGGGCGGGAGTCGAACCCGCAAACACGAAGGTTTAAGCTTCGCCGCTGTGCCGATTCGCGTACCGTGCCAAAGGAGCTTCGTTTGTGTTGGTATGTTTGCGTCGAGGCTGATGATGAACGCGTTGCGTCGATCGACTTCGACTGCCGCGGTATTCCAGTCCACGTTGACGGTTTATCCACTCAACCATGGCCGAGGCATTGTCGAACGTCTCTTCTCTGCCATTGGCCAGTCGAATCGTGAATTGTTTGTTGGCTTTCATCGTTCCTACTCCAAGTAGCACGGGTGGGAGTCGAACCCACAGGCACCAAGGTTTGAGCTTGGCCGCTATGCCGTTTGCGTACCGTGCCGTCTGTTGTTGAGCAGCCCGCCAGGGAGTCGAACCCCGTCTAACTGATTCGAAGTCAGTCGTGCTATCCATCACACTCGCAGGCCATAATCGAGAACGTTTGTTCTCGTAGTGTCCAAGCCAGGAGTCGAACCTGGTCCTCGACCTTCGCAGGGTCGCGTGCGTGTCCGTCACACTCCAAGGACATGTATCGTTAGTAGTGCGGGCGAGATTCGAACTCGCAGACACTGGTTCCTAAGACCAGCCGCTCAGCCGTTGGCGTACCGCACCAAGTCAGCGACCCATACCGGATTTGAACCGGTGATCTCCACCGTGACAGGGTGGCGTCCACTCCAGACTGGACCGATGGGCCGTGATCTCTTCTTAATTGAGTCGTCGAGGTAGGAATCGAACCTACTTAATCCGCTTTGTAGGAGCGGCGCATTTGCCGGTCTGCCACTCGACGTGCTTGTACATTTCTGCAGTGGGAATGCACGGAATCGAACCGCTTGCCGCCACCGCACTATTAAGGCAACTGTGTTTACAGCCAGCCGTGCGGAAACATTCCCATCAGCGGAAGACCAGGGACTCGAACCCTGAACGGTTTCACCCGCAGCTGTTTTCAAAACAGTGTCCTCATCCAGCCGGATGCCTTCCGTTGGGGTGGTCGACCGGAATTGAACCGGCGTCAACTTGGGTCACAACCAAGTCGCTGAACCAACACAGCACGACCACAGCACCGGGGACAGGAATCGAACCTGCGACCTTCTGGTTCAGAGCCAGACGCAACTACCAACAGTTGCTACCCCGGATCAGGTACAGCGAAGGACAGAGCGATGTTGGCTCTCACTTCGCCAAGCTCGGGGAAGAGGATTCGAACCTCTATCACCTGATTCAAAGTCAGGTAGCCTACCGTTAGCCGATCCCCGAATAGGTTTCATCGAGAGTGCCATGCGGGAATCGAACCCGCCTATCCAGCTTGGAAGGCTGGCGCCTTTGCCGATCGGCCAATGGCACAGTTTTCTATCGCAGCGGAAGGAACGAGAGTCGAACTCGCAAGGCAGTGTCAGTGCTCGGCCGCTTTCGAGGCGGCTGCCATCACCAATTGGCTTGCCCTTCCGTATTCAGCACCGGCAGCAGGAATCGAACCTGCGTAGAGTTTCCTCATAGGTGGTTAACAGCCACCCCCTGACACCAACGTCAGCCCACCGGTATCTACAGTCAGGACGGTCGGATTTGAACCGACGATCTCGTGCTCCCGACGCACGCGGAATTCCAGACTTTCCCACGTCCTGAAAAAGTAGCGGGAGATGGAATCGAACCATCGACCTCAAGGTTATGAGCCTTGTGAGCTGCCACTGCTCTACCCCGCAGAGCGCCCAGCGAGAATTGAACTCGCGTCTTCTGCATGGCAAGCAGATGGGTTACCACTACACCATGGGCGCTTGTTAATCGTTTCCAGTTGTCAAAGATCAGAGCACCGTGCGAGAATCGAACTCGCATCCCCTCGTTACGACGGAGGTATCTTGCCGTTAGACGAACAGTGCTTTGTCGTTGTGTTGTTAAGTGGGATCAGAGGGACTCGAACCCTCACCACCGTGGTTAAGAGCCACGTATGCTGCCGCTAACACCTTGATCCCGTTTTTGTCGCAGTCGGCGTGGAAGGAATCGAACCTTCGGCCCGCGTCTTATAAGGACGCCGCTCTCACCACTGAGCTACACGCCGTGGCGAAGTAGGGCCGGAGGGATTCGAACCCCCATCTTCCGGATTAAAAGTCCGACATGTTGCCGTTGACACCACGACCCCGTGTGTTGGTCGGGTGTATGCGTTTCAAGCGGACTCGCGTCAGCATTTCGTTGCTCCTGTTTTTCAGTCAGTGGTCGCCCTGAGGATCGAACTCAGCGCGGCTCGGTTATCAGCCGAACATGGGCAACCAGCCCTCGACGACCTTCTCGTTAAGTCGGGCACCTCGGGGTCGAACCGAAAACCTCCTGGTCCCAAACCAGGCGTGCTCCCACCTGCACCTCTGCCCGATGTTGTCATTTTCATGCAGTCAGAACGGTCGGATTTGAACCGACGATCTCCAGTTCCCCGAACTGGCGCGATAACCAGACTTCGCTACGTTCTGATGTCAGCAGCCCGTATGGGAATCGAACCCATCTCTCCGCCTTGAAAGGGCAGTATCCTGTCCGATAGACGAACGGGCCGTGTTGTGTTGTCGAATGCGCGTAAGCGTTCCACGAACTGCATTGGGCGTTTTCGGGCGACGCAGCCGGATTGGGGTAGTCGGCTGGTAGGCTAGGCGGCTTCGCCGACGAGTCGGGTCTTGCGATTGATCTCGAGGTGGAACTGGGGATGCGCGTCGTGCCAGCGGTCCGGTAGCAATTCGGTGAGTTCGCCGATGACGTTCGTGTCGAGATGCGACGGATCTCGCATCAACTCGATGAGTGGCCGGGGATGGTCCTTGAGCACGCGCAGGTAATCGAGCGGCGACTTCATATTGTCCACCTGGGGTGTCGTGCCGTCAGGGAAGCTTACTCCTGCACATGCTTTCTGAAGTAGCGCTAGCAGCGAGGCATGTTCCCGGATCGCAGGCAGCCGTGTGTAAACATCTTCTAGGTAATGGTAAGGATGAACGCGATTCGCTTTGCAGGAAGCAACCAGGGAATACAGGATCGCGCCGGTGTGGCCGCCGCCATCACTGCCGAAGAACATCCAGTTCGACCGCCCGATGGCAATCGGACGCAGCGCCCGTTCGCTGCGCGTGTTGTCAATCATCAGCCAACCTTCATCACAGTAGCGAACGAATGCTTCCCATTGATTGACCGCGTAACCAACGGCACTGGCAAGTTCGGTCTTCGGAACCACCGTGCGCGCGAGTTCGTCCAGCCACGTCTTGAACTCTCCGAGCATCGGTAGCGCTCGGGCGCGACGTTGCGCACGACGGTCCGCGCTGGCCAGGTCGGCCAGTTCTCGCTCCAACAGGTACAGACGTCGAAAGGTAGCCAGCGCACGATGTGCTTCGCCCGGCGCAGCATGACGGGCTTTGTAGAAGTAACGGCGCATATGAGCCGCACAGGCAACTTCCTGAATGGAACCCTGCAAGTAAAGTTGATCGAATACGCTGGCTGCATCCGCCTGTAAGTACCCCTTGTATCCTTGGAGAAATCGCCTTGGTGCTTCACCTTCTCCACTGGGCCAGTAGTCGTAAATCAGATAGGGGCAGACCTCCCGCTGCCCACAATATGTCCAGATAGTGCCTTTGCGAACTTGCCCGGCTCCCGGATCCAGCACCGGGACACCCGTTGCATCCGTGCCGATCAACTTTCCTTGTAGGATGCGACTGGCCATCCACGCGTACAAGATCACCGCCGTGGCCGCCGTTTGTGACAGCCATCCCGCTTGCGTACTGCGGGGAATCCACCAACCGTTACGCAAACTGATTTCTTCGTAGCGATACAGCGGCAAGTGATCCCCCTGCTTGCTGGTTGTCAGGTGAGCCAACAAGCTGGCGTCGGCAGCTCCCTTGGCAATCATCTGGGGAGCCTGGTCGGCCAACTGGACATGTTCGTAGCAGCAGTTACAAAAACCCTTCTCAAACAGATGCTGGATGCCAAAGATCGTTGCCGGCCGATAGGCCCAGCGGAGACAACCTTTGACGATCGAAATGGCCAAGTCGGAACCACACTTGGGACACTGCTTCTGGTCTTCACGCAAACGATGAAGACGCTCCTCGAGATCAGCGTTCGGATCGAGTTGACGTCGGCCCGTGCCTCCGCGACGTCGCTTCCTCGGGCAAGTGATCGCTGCTTCCTCAGCCTGTCCTGCGACGGCTGAGTCGTTGTCCTCCTGCCTCGCAAACAGGTCGAGTTGCTGAAGATCGTATCGTTCACTCTTGCGGCCGTATCGCGCGCGAATCAACTCATCGACAGCCTTCTCCAGTTGCTCAATCCGCTTCTCACGTTTCGAAAGCGTTTGCAGCAAGCCGTTGATCATCTCGTGACAGCACGCCACGTCCGCGGGCAACGAATGGGAATGGTTCTCTTCAGCTGACGACATCGCAACTTCCTGCAACTGCGTTGACGGAAGCGAATATACGTGAAGCCCACTCGGCTAGCAACAGCAACCAGCCATTATTTACCTCGCGATGCGCTGTCCACAGCAACGCTTGAACTTTCGGCCACTCCCGCAGGGACAAGGAGTGTTGCGCCCCACACGCGGTTCCGAACGCGTCTCTGGTCTGCCACCTTCAGATCGGATCACGAGCCAGGATTGGCACAGTAGTGGTCCTCGATGAAGAACTCACGGCCTTCGAACACAAAGAAATAGTTTTCATCGGTGTGGCCCCCGCGAATTCCGGGGCCTGCGTCAATAACCTCCGAGTAAGGGACCAGCTCCCCAGGAGGCCCGGACAGGGTCATCGATGCCAGCCGTTGCTTCATCACCCGGGCCTGAGTAAAAGCGTCTCCCAATTCGCGAATCCGCTGCGTGGGAAAACGGGCTAGGAATTCACGGGCGAGGGACTCGACTTCCAAACTGCGTGGAGGGGGATCGTGTTCGATCCATGTCTTCAGGCACACGCGTAACGTGAATGTCAGCCGGTCGCGGAGTGAGGGGTTGGACGGATCCAACTCCGTCAGCGTCAGCCGCATCAGCGAGCAATCACAGTCCAAATCCAGGCAGGGAGTTGCGTCGATCAAATAGGGATGCTGTTGGGAAGAAAAGCGAACGAGGTGTCCCACTTCCATGGGGTGTCTCCTGAGAGCCAATACTCCTGTTGACTGACGCTTAGGCTACTTGATGAATCGGATTTGAACAGCCCGCTCCGCGAGCAGGCTGCTCATAGCGCGGTCGCCGCTGGCGTCCCTTGAGCTCAATACCATCAAGCAGCATTGCGAGCTCGCTGGCGCGGATCTCGACGGTAAGCGAATTCGGCTCGGTAGGTTCCGGGAATTCGAAGCTGCCGCGGGCCAGCTGCTTATAGAAAATCGCGTACCCGTCTCCATCCCAAAACAAGATCTTGATGCGGTCCCGCCGGCGATTGCGAAACAGAAAGAGATGTCCGCTCAGCGGATCCTGCGTAAGCCTCGATTTCACCTCACCGGAAAGACCGGGAAATCCTCGCCGCATATCAGTAGGCTGCAGCGAGACAAAGATCTTCACGCGGGGCGGAACAGTAAGCATCAGATAGCCTCAACCGATTTCGCGGACGGTCTGCAACACCCGACGCAGATGCTCGGTCGTGGCCTCTGGGCCAACGCGCACCACGTAGCCGTTATCGGCAACGATTTCCACTTCCGCTGTCGACGGTACATCGGCAATCACCCGCACGGCGGCCAGGGTCTGCTCGCCAGCGACAGGTGGATCCTTGCTGACCAACACCTCGCCAGCCGGTTGCGATTTCCTATTCCCAGCTTTCATCTTGCGCTGCCAGAAATAGTAGGCACTGGCCGTGAGCCCTTCTTGCTCGCAAAATGCCGCCACCGTCAACCCACTTCGCTCACGACGTCGAAGCGCCGAACGCCAATACTTCTCACCACGAGTACCTCGAGCTTTCTCTGACACGACGACCCTCCACCGAAACTGACTGCGAACTTCCAAACCGTCTTCGCACCAGCCTACCACCCGAAGCAAGATGCAGATCCTCGTGCGCTTACGAATGCGCGTACCTTTCTCGCAGTGGACCGGGAGGGAGGCGCTCGAATCCTCGTCTCCTGCTCTTCAGGCAGGCGCTAGACCGTCTCAGCTACCAGTCCGTGTTCGTTTGTTGGATGAATCCACGAAAAAAGCCCGATGTCGCGTTGACACCGGGCTTTGCGTGATTCGCAAGAGTACAGCCGAGTGTCACAAACGCAACGGATGCATGGGGAGCTGATTCGCTTGTTCATAAGCGAAGCCGCCTAAACATCCGGAATCCTGCTTGGTACTCAGCCGTCTTGAAGTCATTGTTCCAATTCTTTCAGCGTTGGTGATTATTCGTTGCAGTGAACGCCCTTCTCGCGTTCGTAAAGGTATAGACGTGGTCGCTCCGGTTTGGTTCACAAGAAATCGAAGATCGTCGAACTGAAATCCGACTGCCGATTGAAGCATTTCCGTCTTAAAGGGAACGACGTTGATGACCAAAAGTACTCAACACCCGTCGTTAACTCTATCCCGTAAATCCATCATGCGGCCGACCGCCTCCCCACCTGTCGCAATCCGACCTCAGCGTCAAGGGTCAAGACGAGCGGTGCAAGCACCGCCCTTGACGCTCCGCTCGGTTCGCCCACCTCTCTCCCATGCGGTCGGCAGTGATGTTGGTCGCGGTCGTACCGCTCCATTTCCCCACCTGTGCTGCTCGCTACGCTCCCAGCACCCCTGGCTGAGGAATCAAAGGAAGTTCACCGCCACCGCTTCCACCTGTCCGCTTCACTCGCGGAGCACAAGGTCCGTTCGCAAGCTCACTCTCCACCTTGTACTCCGCTCCCTGCGCCCACCGCCACGCCACCAAGCGGTGTCGCCAAACTTCCTTTTCTCTGTGGACATTTGTTTCCGGTTTGGGTGGGCCTCCCTGCAGGGCAGGAACTATGAGGCCCACCCAAAGCCGGAAACATTGCTGGGTGGGTGATACGAACGGCCCTCGGGAACACGAAGGCCATCAATTGGAGACAAACCAATAAAAACATACAACGATGACAATACGCAAGCACCAAATGCAGATGACTTCCTCGGCGGGAACTACCTGAAGAAGGAAGACATCGACGGGCCAATGACCGCAACTCTGACTGATGTTTGGTCCGAGGCGGTGCTGAACGCTGGTCGCAAAAAGCTCGTGGTGTCGTTTCGCGAGTTCGAAAAGCCATTGATCCTGAACAAGACGAATATCAAACGTCTTGCTCGCATCTTTGAAACGGGCGATACGACATGCTGGCGAGGTCCGGTGACGCTCTACGTCGAAGCGGGTGTGGAGTACGCCGGCCGAGTCGTGGGTGGGATACGGGTTCGCCCCGCCAAAAAGACCAGCGAACGCGGTGAATCAGCCGGACAAGGGCATCACGCCAACGGTCAGGCTGGAGGGGAACGGTTCGAAGAGTCCGAAGCTGACTTCTTCTAAACGCTCCTAGTGTATTAACTCGCGGCGGGTCGAAATGGCCCGCCGCATTTCGGGCGGAATGCACCGCCAATTACCGCATGGAGGACTGTGGAATCAGCGAGAGATAGCACGCTTGATGAGCAGATTGACCAGTTACTTGGCCAGCACGGCAAGAACATCCTGGCAGATGAGCACATGACTCGTGAAGAGAAAATCGGTTACATGCTTTGCTTCAGTAAAGTCGACCACCCAGACATCGCTGTCGCTAGTCGCTGGACCAACGAAGCTTTGCTTGGCGTCCTGCGACAACGAATCGCCGATTACCAGTAACCATGATTCTCTACCACGGCACATCCTCTGAAGTCACGCTAGCTCAAGCCAAAGTGGCGCTGTCCAACTAGACCAAGTGCGGCAACGACGAGAAGTGTAGTACTGCACGGCTCTGGGACGGACACATGGCATATGGGTAGCCGAATAGCCGGTGTTCCTCCAGGGCCCCATACTCCGAGAAAGTCCTCGGCAAGGATGCCAGCAGTTTTCATTAATGTTCTCTCAGTCTATTCAGTCGAAGGTTGCGTTGAGGATATAGTGACCTACGTCTCCATGAGTCTTTGAACCACCCGCTTCGGCCGCTTCAACCTTGAGGTAGTAGAGTCCATAGGAACCACTATTGCCCGATGGATCGTAAGACAGATTCGCCTGAAATCCGGCCGCTGTCTCGCCGATTGGATTATTGTTGTCGAGCAGATTCAAGTCGGAATCGTACAGAGCAACTTTGGGATCCATGCTGTGCGCCCAGGTGTTGGTACCAGCCAGCTTCGTCGGATAAATTTGCATCAGCCACGGCATAACTGTCAGGTTCAATGTCTCTCCGGACGTGTGACTGAGTTCAAACGCGAACCAATCTTCGTCACCGTATCGATCAATGCTGCCGTCGTACGAAACGGTGCTCCACGGAAGAACCCCGAGGTAGATCGCCGAACCGCTGACATCGGGCTCATCCGGCTCGGCACGTCCGATGTTTGCGAGCAGGCTGTTTAGATTGCGCTCAGGTATGGTGTCGGGGGCGATTGGCGGTAGGGGACTTGAGGAACCCGACCAGCCCCAACGCTCCTTGAGTTGTTGACTGTTCGAACCCGTCCCGACGATCGCAGTAGTGATCGGATTGGGGGGCGAGAAATCAAACCCAAACCCAAACCCTATAGCGTGGGCCAACTCATGGCATGCAACCCAGGCGTACCAATGGACCGGGGCCCAGCTTTGGCTACCACCCACGCTATCTGTAAACACGAATACAATAGGATCCGGCCTGTCCGGCAACTCGTGATTGCCAGCGACGGTTTCCAGGCAAAGTTTCCCGATGTGGAAGACCGCGCCATTGCGATTCTCGCACTCTTTGCGCCTCCCAAATCGACACAGAAGAGTGAAAAAGAGTTCGGAGATCAGCTCGACCGTGCCCTCGGCCACTTCTCTGATACGGAGGAAGGCAGCGGGGCGACGCCAGACGCCTAAACCTACCAAGGCTCTGAGCTTACAGAAATCCCCGCTAAAGCGGTAAAGCCAGTAGTGAACTGCAGTTTGCATCCCGGTGAGTACTGCCTCGCGCTAGGATGGTCACCTTACCAAGATCGTGGGCTGCTCGGCGTTCTTCTCAACCTATCGCTGCAACCCATCGTCGCGGTCGCGCGCAAGGCAACAGGTGTGGTTATCGAGTCGGTGGCATCCGCCCTGCCACCCTCGTGGCCGTAGTGCCTTGCCTTAGCGGAAGATCAAGGTTGCGATCACACTCAGTAGAGCGTAGGCGACAAACGCCGTAATCACCCGCAGGCTGATCTTTTGGACCCAAGCCAGTTTGGTTTCCAGCAAAGCGGAGGCCGTGTCGGCAAGCCGATCGAAGACCTCTTCCAGTTTTCCAGATAACTCGCCGCCGGCAATCGACGCCTTCTGCTCCTGGTCCAAGATGATCTCCGGTTGCTTGAACGCTTCGTCCACCGTCAGTCCCTGTCGAATCGCCGTGGCGACTTTCAATAATTCGTGACGTGCGGCGAGGTTCGACACCGTTTGCGCCGCGCTGCCGACGATCTCATGAACCGGACGATTCGAGATGCCATACATCAGGCTTAGGATCCGGAAGAAACGGTGGTGGGCGATGTCGCGCTCGATCGAACCCAGCCATGGCAGTTGCAGCCGGACGTGGTCGGCGTGCGGTTTGATAGGAGGTAGGAAAATGATGGCAACGACGGCGACCGCTGTGATCCAGCCCCACAGAGAGGACGGCAAATAGCTAAACGCCTCGGTGATCGAGCCGAACAACAGGTACAACGTGAAATTGATTATTTCTCCGGCAAGGACAATGCATACAGGAAAGAGCCAGACATTCCGAATAGCTCAAGCCGGACCATCCAGCAGAGCGCAGTGGTGCTCGAGAAACCGCAACGCTTCGTCAAGCCGACCTGTCTCCTCGCCGGCTCGAAGCGTAGGCAATACGAAGGGGGGAAACTGTCGTTCCGCCGACGCCAATGCCTCCGCCAGCGAAGTCCCCTGTTTCACCTGGCTCACCGGGTCATTCAGCAAAGGAGCAATACGTGTACCATGCAGCGACCGCAACGCGATCGCCAATGCCTTGGGTAGGTTCAATGCTGTTTCGACTCCGATCGCCAGGTTGCCCGAAAAATGAGAAAGTTCACGGTAGGGCGGTGTAAACATCGACAACCTGCGGACCGACTTTCGATGGAATGGTGGGGCTTGTGTTCGCAGGCTAGTTCATCCCCCCGACGTGCACCAGTGGTCGGCTAAGGCCAAGCCAAGTAGGGCCGGTTCCTACGGCCTGGGGAGCCCAAGCAAACTCGCTCACTGAAGATTGAGCTGCGGCGAACTATGAATCGCGACTCGCAAGGGGGACTGGACGGACGCGTCGATAGGATCTCGTCCACGCGGCTTCACCATGCCCGCAAGGCGACCATGGCGCCATCGTTGCCATGGCAGGAGCCACTGTTCATCTCACCCGGTGTGCGGCAAACTCCTCGACAGCGTCGGCAGCCAGATCGAGTCCGTTGCGTGGCGTGAGTTTTCCCGCGACTTGTTTGCAGGCGGCGTCCACGCTGGACGATTCCAACAGACGAGTCAACCGCTTGGCGACCCGTCCCGCACGAAACTGCTGCGGGTACAACCAACTGCCCACCCCCATGCGCGTCACACGCGCTCCATTGTCAAACTGATCATGCGCCAGCGCCATGATGAGCTGGGGAACGCCCGCGGCAAGTGCCTGCGCTGTCGTGCCCACACCGCCATGGTGGACGACCGCTACGGTACGAGGTAGCAGAGGAGTAAACGGCACGTAGTCGAAGTATCTCACCGTCGCCGGCAAATTGCCGGGAATATGATCCGAGAATCGGCTCAGCAGCATACCTCGTCGACCAAGCTTCATGCACGCGTCGGTTGCCGCCTGAAAAAAATCCCTCCCAAAAATGTTCGCCGAACCTGGCGTGAAGACGATCGGAGGATCTCCGGCATCCAGGAACGTCCGCACTTGCTCGGGCAAGGGCTGGTCCTCGCGATCATCCCACAGGGGAAAGTCCGTTAGCTCGGTGTGCGGCGGCCAATCCGCCTGCTTGGAGGCAAACCATTCCGGAAAGAGGCAGATGTTTTTCTGAGGCGAGTGCCACCAACTCATCAGTCCCCGTGCCGGTTCCAGGCCCAGCTCGGCGCGAAACCGATTCAAGTCCGGGAACGCGGTACGGTCCAGCACAAAACGCTCGCCAAGCTTCAGCGCCGCGTTGGTAAACCATCGCGGGAGCGAAATACCTGCCAACATTGGCGGTTGAATCTTGCTATGGATCACCGCCGGCTGCAGGTGGACGGAAATCAGCGGAATCTGCAGTTTTTCCTGCGCGATCCTGGCACCAAATCCCAGGCAGCTAGAAATGGCGACGGTCTTCTGGCGCTGGTGCTGACTGGCAAGCAGCTCGTAGTGACGTCGAAATACGAACGCGATGCCGTCGAAGATATGCGCAAAAGACCGACTTTGGCTCCAGAGGTCAGGATTGTCGACCGCGGCGAGAAACTCTTCCTTGGTACCCAGCTCGATATACTCCAGGCCGTGCCGCCGCACCGTATCTTCAAAGTATCCCGTGGTCACGAAGGATACGTCATGTTTCCGCTCTCGAAGTTTCATGGCCAACCCCAGAAACGGATGGACATCCCCGGCGCTGCCAAACGGAGAGATCGTAAAGTGCATTCGAAGGTCGCCCGCTAGTCGGTGAAATCATCGGCCAGGTGGCGATTCTCTACATTCTGAGACCTCCGAACAAGGGAGTCCCCGGTCGCAGGCTGGCGCCGTTGCGGTCGCCGTTGCACGATTGTGGCCGCGAGCGCGCAACTTCTTCCGACTTGGGTCATCTAGCTGATTGTCGCACGGGCGGCAGCTGTTTGTTCACGAGTATCCCAATGGAGGAATTCAGATGCGGACCACAGCCAGTGTTCTTTTGGCCTTCGTGCTATCAAGCTCCTTTGCACATGCGGCCGACGAGTACCGAGGGCGCGCCGTCGTGCGCGTCAAAGACAGCGGTAACCGGCCTGTCTCGGGGGCTCTCGTCGCCCTGCGGGGGCTCACGAATTCGTTCCGCGGCACGTCCCGTACGAATTCCCGCGGTGTCGCGGTATTTGGGGACTTGCGCGAAGGCAGGTACCGCGCTCAAGCACGAAAGAATGAGCTCGGTAGTGGCTCGGACGAGGGGGTAATCAAGCGGGGAAATGGTCCCTGGTACGCCAATGTGAAGCTTGGGAGCGATCAACCGGCGGACCTGGCCGCTGTGTCATTCCGTTACGCGGTAACGGCCGACGCGGTGAACAATGGTCCGATACCAGTCAACGCCCGCTTCGTATCGCATATCCAAATCAAGAATCTTGGGAAGGGTTCATCCACCGCTTCGAGTGTCTCGCTTCATGTTTCGAGAGACGCGCGAATCAGCAAGTCGGACGCGCGGCTCGCCGTAGCGAACATCCCACCGCTACGTCCGGGAAGCGTACACACCGTGCAGCTACCCGCCGTCTTGCTTTCGGTGATGGATAGCAACAGGAATGGAGTACTTGAAGTGAATGAAGGAATGGCGGGCCGTGTTTGGATTGGGTTGATCGTGGACCCTGATAATCGTGTCAACGAGGGGACGAAGGAGGGAAATAACGCGAATCAAGGCAGCAACAAGGACGTATTACGAGTCCAGCTGTTCGACCCGATCCCTCGCGTCTATTTCCGCTCGGGGTTCCGTACTCGGCGTCAAGCCGTCGACTACCTAACCAGCCTCGGCTTTTCTGAATCGCTGCCGAGCACCGGCGGTGGCTACACACAACATCTCGATCCGTCCAACAACTTTCGCTCTCGATTCGACGGCTCGGTCCTGCCCGGCCTCGCGTTTCGGCGACATGGGTGGCCCCGCTCGCCGGGCGGAGAGTACCGCTACTACGACGTCGCGGCCCAGAGATGGACCACGAAGCGTTTCTCGAAAACCAAATGGACGGTCGTCATTCAGGGCGACGGAACCGTCGCTGAGCCCAGCCCCGTCTACGCGGGCGTGGTCGCAGGTCTCTTTCCTGACTACGGCAGCTACGTTAGCGCATGGCACGCTCGATTTTGAACCGGGTATCAGGCGTCCCGTCGGCGGCCCTACACCTGAGCCAAGGACGGGGCGGCCTGGTCATGGAAAGTCCCAGTCAACAAACGTGATCAGCTAGGCGACTGATGGTCGCCGATGGCAGGTTACCTGCCCGGTTCGACCTGGATCGAGCCGTGCGGTGGGTAGCTTGCCGCTTTCGGTCCATTCCGTTCGAAGTCGAGTTCTCTCGGGTGAGGGTGATAGCTGCACAGCACGTGTCCATTGGATACGATGGTGCACACGAGCGTCCGCCAAGACGTTGCCATCAAGCTTGGTGACGTCGTTCGCGGCTGGCTCGGCCAACGCGCCCAGGTCAGCGATCCGACGACGAAGAAGACGAACTAGCCAGGAATCCAAATCATGAAAAATTATTCGATTGGCATCGCGACAACGATCTTACTAGGCATCGCACTGTCCGTTCCGGCAGCGGAGACGACTCAGCCGGTACGGATGGGTTGCGGGCTGATGACCTTTGACACCGTGCCAGGTTGGGGGCTCCGTCCCGATGGAAAGTCTGCCCTAGGCCCGACCCATGGCGCGGTGGTGATCGACAAGGCGGGCAACATTTATACGAGTGCTCAGCAAGGAGTCTTTGTTTTTTCCCCGGACGGCAAAGTGATCCACTCGTACCTGGGCCCGGAGTATTCGAATATCCACGATATGGAAATCCGCCTGGAAGATGGCAACGAGTTCATCTATGGTGCTCGGAACAACGATGCCGAGGGAATCAAGTTCAACATCAGCAACGGCGAGATCGTGCTGAAGTTGCCTTTTCCCGAGCAGTCAGGGCTCAATCTGAGCAAATTCAACCCCACGGCGATCACCGTCGCCGCTGCCGGTGATATCTTTCTGTCCAACGGCTACGCGAGCAACCACATTTTTAAATTCGACAAGACAGGAAAATATCTCCTTCACTTTGGGTCCAAAGGGAACGGCCTGAAGCAATTCAATACGGCGCACGGCATGACGTTGGATACGCGCTATGAGCCGCATCGCCTGCTGATTTGTGACCGCAATCACCAGCCCAAGGGCCGACTGCTTCACTATAGTCTCCAAGGGGAGTTTATCGCCGAAGTCGTCACCGGATTGGGCATGCCCACATCGGTGGCGATCCAGGGAGACTATGTTTCGGTGCCTGACCTTCACGGGCGACTGGTCATTCTCGACAAGAGCAATACGATCATGGCGGTCTTGGGCCACAATTCAGACCCCGAGAGACGGGCCAATTTCAGAATTCCTCAAGAGGAGTGGATTGAAGGCGTCTTTAGTGGCACGCACGGCTCGTACTGGGACAAGGACGGCAACTTGTATGTGCAAGATTGGAACATCTCGGGACGCATCATGAAATTGGTGCGCGTGCAGTAGATGGCCTTGCCACCGCAACTGTCCGGCTTGATTTAGGCCTCGCGGCAGCGACTTCGTCGTGTCGCCGCGCGCTGCGTTTTCGTCGTTCCGAGCGCAGGGTAACGTGTTGGTGTCCGAGAGTCGACCGTGCTCTGGAGCCGATTCCGCTTCTGGCTTTGGGCGGAGCCAGGGGCCACATCTGCCGAGCACGTGGCCGCTATTTCAGAAAACTTGAGATCTGGATCGAGTTCGCAGGCTGGCCAGGACATCGATCGTACTGCTCCGAGTCTTAATCATATGGATACGCAACGGACGATCTATTTAAATCATGCCGGCAGTAGCTGGCCCAAACCCGATTCGGTACTGGCAGCCACGGCTTCCCTGCTGGAATGTGATCCGAGCGAGTGGCCGGCAAGATTCGAATGCGCCCATAAGGAGGTCGCAAAGTTCTTTCATGTTGACCACTCGCGGCTCTTGTTAACGCCAAGCTGCACGGCGGCACTCAACGTTGGCATGATGGATCATTCATGGAGAGCCGGTGACCGCGTGGTCACGAGCCACTACGAGCATCACGCGCTGCATCGGAACCTCGTGAGATTACGCGAGCACGGAGTGCAAGTCACTGTACTGCCACGGGGGAAGAGCGAACTAATTCAACTCGAGAAGCTCGAAGATGAGCTGAAGCGAAGCCACGTTCGACTCGTCGCTCTCACGGCCGCGTGCAATGTCACAGGCCATCTGCTGCCGATTAGCGAGGCAATCGAATTGGCCCATGAGCACGGTGCAATCGTGCTGATCGACGGAGCTCAAGTTGCCGGGTGGTGGGACTTGAATGTGGCGGAATTGGGTGCGGACCTGTTTGCATTCGCCGGCCACAAGGGCCCACACGCGCCATGGGGTGTCGGTGGACTTTATGTGTCTCCCAACATCACGATGAATTGTCCGACCGCGTCTTGTGACATTGCCGAATCGCAGCCGGCGAACGGTTGCGCGGTGATGCCCGGATATTGCGACGTCGGCTCGGTGAACGTGGCGGCACTCGCGGGGCTCGCTGCCGGCTGTCAATGGCTGAGCGAATCGAAGCGCGTCAATCGCCTGCAAACCGCGCGTGAGCTGGCACGTGAATTCAGCGATACGATTCGCGAGCTCCCCGGCGTCGTCATTCATGATGATCTTCCGATGGACAGAAAAGTCCCAACGGTTGCGATCACCGTTGACAATACGTCCTCGACCGACTTGGCGAGCCAGCTTCGAGAACATGGATTGATTGCATCTGGCGGCTTCCAATGTGCCCCGCAGGTGCACACCGCGCTGGGAACCGATCAGACCGGCGTACTTCGCTTTAGTTTTGGTCCGCTGAATGAAAGTACCGAGATCGGGCAGGCCAGCGAACTTATCAAGCAGCATCAAGGTTGCTCCCTATGAGGCGGAGACGCCTCAATCGGCAGTCGGATTGCGATTCCATAATCTTCGATTTTCTTGTGAACCAAACCGAAGCGACCACGTCTATACCTTGACGAACGCGAGAAGGGCGTTCGCTCTGGCGAATAATCACTAACGCTGAAAGAACTGGAACAATGACTTCAAGACGGCTGAGTACCAAGCAGGATTCCGGGTGGATAGGCGGCTTCGCCTATGAACAAGCGAATACGCGATCGCATCCGTTGCGCTTGTGACGCTCGGCCGTACTCTTGCGAACACGCAAAGCCCGGTGTCAGAGCGACATCGGGCTTTTTTCGCTGACACATCCAAACAAAGAGACGGACTGGTAGCTGAGACGGTCTAGCGCCTGCCTGAAGAGCAGGAGACGAGGATTCGAGCGCCTCCCGGTCCACTGCGTGAAAGGTACGCGCACACAACGACACAACACGGCCGTCCGGTCAAAAAACTGGATCAATGGTGAAGTTCTTTGGTAGTTCGGATTTAGTAAAATGGCTGAGCTCTAGGTTGAGTTGAGCTGACGCGAGCTCATCGCAGCGCCGGCTGTTTGTGCGCAGGGAAGTCTCTTGTTCGGGACGGACAGCGTGTTGCGCGCAAGGCGATGCCTATGCCGCGTCGCGATAGTAGTACTTCAGCATGCCCCCCAACTGCTGGCGGCATCGTATCTCGCCAATCACGCGTCCGACTTCCTGGCCTGGCTGGATCAATTGATTGTCGAGTCCTTGATGATTGCGGGCCTCGTGATAGTGTTTGAGGTATGCGATTATTGCGCGACGCAGTGATCGCTCGCCAAAGAAGATCATTTTGGACAAACACTCGGACTTGATGCTGAGATGAAAGCGTTCCAGATGGGCATTTAGATTGGGACTCTTTGGGGGCAACCGTACCGGTTGGATGCCAGCCTCGTGGAGGACGGCGCGAAATGCCGCGCTGAAGTGGGCGTCTCGATCCATCAGCACGGCCTTGCGGTCCGTCAAGAATCCGTCAAAGGGATCGGTCAGGTTTCTGGCGACTTGTTTCATCACCGAATCGCCCAGTGTGGACGTGCAGGCTGCCAGGTGAACACGTCGCGTGGCGACATGCATGACGAACAGCAGGTAATAGCTTACCAATCCGCCCTTGGTCCAAACCTCGACCGTGGTGAAATCGATCGCAGCAAGCACGTCCCAGTGCGCTTTCAAGAACGTTTCCCAGGATGTCGTTCGTTGACGACAGGGGGCCGGTTCGATTCCGTGCGCCTTGACGACGTTTCCGATAGTTTGGTCGGATACGTGGTGGCCAAGGTTAGCGAGCGATCCCTGAATGCGGTCGTATCCCCAGGAAGGATTCTCTCGGGCCATGCGAACCACCAGCTGTTGGATCTCCTCGCTGGTCGCTGGCCGACCGTTTGGCTTCTTGCGCCGATCGCTATAGTCCCACTTCTTCGCCACTACCATACGATGCCAACGCAAGATCGTGTCGGGCGTAAACAGCGTCCCTACTTCTTGTAGCCGCTTGTGACCAAGGAGCTTTCCCTTGACTGCCAGTCGACGTCGCTGATCATCGTTGAGCAAGATTCGTTTCTTGCCCAATTTTTCTAGCAGTACTCGGTTCTCCGTTCGGAGGTAGTCAATGACTTCCTGCTGCTCACGATGGATCCAACTGGCGAGGACGATGAGCAACAACTGCCAAAGCCATCTGCGCAGTCGGCGACCGCTTCGAGCAGGTCGGCGTTGTAGAGACGCGTGTAACTCGCTCCATGAATGGCACGCGCCTGGTCAACAGTGGCCAGCACCTGCAGTGGCTTTCCGGAGGACGGGAGCGTCTCGCGGAAGATCTGCGCAGCGGTGTAGCCGACCGTACGGCCGAGCCTGCGGCGATTTGTGAACGTAGTCAACGAGATTTTCGAAATTCGCCTGGCGTATTGCCAAAGGACTGCTTGAACGCCCTGGTCATGACCTCGGCATAGTCGTAACCGCTCATCACGGCAATCTTCTCTAGGCTCAACGAGGTCTCGACGAGAAGCCGCTTCACATGGGCCAACCGAGCCCTGCGGATCTCATTGGCCGGCGTCGAATCGATGGCCAGCCTGAAGCGATGCTCCAGCTGCCTGCGAGAAATGTCCAGTTTGGCACAGAGGTCACCCACGCGAATAGGTCGAGCGAAATTCTCCTGGATAAACTGGAGCGCAGCTCTCACGATTTCGTCCGAAGTGGTCGCCGTTTCCGTGGATTGGCGGCAGATGACACCCTGGGGCCGAATGAGGATCGGCTCGTCCGGCGGCGCACCACCATTCATGAGTGAATGGAGAAGTCGAGCCGCCTCGTAGCCAACCATCAACGGGTCCTGGTCCAGGCTGGTTAGCGGTGTCGCGGACATGGACGTCATCAAGTGGTCATGTTCAATGCAGACGATGCCGACATCGTGCGGAACGTGCAGGCCAAGATCGATACACGCGTCCAGGATTCTCTTGGAAGCGGTGGCGTTCCATGCGAGTATCCCGACTGGTTTGGGAAGCTTCTTCAGCCACTTGCCAACATCTCGCTCCCGGGTCGCCTGTGGCTGTTTTGGTACGAAGCTGGCGCATTCAGCCGCCACCCGCTGGCACTCCCGCTGGATCGTATCGCTATAGTCCAGACACGGATCGGGCCCAAGGTAGGCGATGTGCTCATACCCCTTCTCGCGAAGGTGGCACACTCCCATTTCCGCGCAACCTCTTTCGTCGGAGACGACCTTGGGAATGGCAAGGGAATGCCTACCTAACCAAGAGACGTTGACCGCTGGCAACTTCCTTCGCATCACCGAGTGGCGCAGCCCGTCGTGTGTCATGCGGAGAATGACACCGTCGCCGCGAAAGTTCTTGGGCAAGTACAGCTTTTCGTGAAATCCTCGCGGCTCCAAAAATACATTCCAAGCTTCCGACGCTTCCCGCACGAATGATGAGACACCCTTCAGGACCATGCGAGTCCAGTCGCTCGCCGTGTGGACAAGTAATGCTACTCGTCGTCTCCCCTGCTTCATTGTCGTCTCAAAGAACTACATGACATCGGGCAGGATTCGTCGCTCCGCTAAAGCAATCGAGGCCGTTCATCTGAACCGCCTCGACTATCGTACGGTGTGGGAAGCACCGACGGAACGACTCTTTTTCTCAGTCGAGCAAGCCGAATAAGTCTTCGTCCTCCTCGCCGTCGTCATCGGAGTCGGCACCGATCGCGGCGAACACCGCGTCGGCGTCCGACGGATTTGATGCAGCGGGCGCGGCGATTGACTTGCCAAAGTTCGCCGAAAGCGCTAGAAAATCAGCGAACTCGACCTTGCCGTTGCCGTCAATGTCTCCGTTGGTGTTGGGTTCCACGTCTTGCCCAAAATTGGCGGAGAGAACCAGGAAGTCGGCAAACTCCACAGTTCCATTTCCGTCGATGTCACCAGGGAGTGTCGTGCCGCCGCCTTCGCCAGTGGTGAACGTCCAAACGCCCGCGTCGATGCCGGGTAGCGGATTGCCGCTAAACGGTGAGGTGATACGGATGTTGTCGATGGCCCACCACCAGTCATTTTGTCCGTAGGGCATCGTGAACGTGACGACAAGGGAGGCCGCCTCCGCGGGATTCTGCAACGGAAATTCCAGGGTCTCATCGAGCGCCGCGGGTTTGAAGTTCGGGTCCGACGAGATTGATTCCCAGCGGAACAGGGGTTGAGTGCCGACCGAGTTCCCTTCGCTGTCAAAGTACTCGACCGTTGCCTCGGCCGACTGCGTTGTTTCATCTCTCCAGCTGGAATCAAACGTCAACGTCGCCGAACCGGCATCAAGACCGGCCACGTTAATGTGGGGCGTGGACAACGAGCTGGTGAAATATCCACACTCACCTCCCGCGGTGCGAGCACTGGCGGCCAGTGGCTCACATTCGGTGGCATTGTCACCAGTGTCCGAGTTGATGCCGATGAAATCATCATAGGCGTCGGGGTCGACCAGCGCCACGGTGTTTTCACCTTTGGTGAACTCAGAACGACTCTGATCGCCCTGTTGCTCAATCCAAAAGTCCTTATCGAAAAACGTCCAGCCGAAGTACTCCGGCGGGCCGCCCGGCCGATTCTCTTCCAGGAAACGATTGTCTCGGGTCCATCCGTCCGGTGCCTCTGGCGACCAATCTGCCTCCGGTTCTGGCGGCTCGAAGCCCGGCAGCGGGTGATTATCGCTAAATCGGCCGGTCCCTCCCGTATTCCAAATGTCCGCGGTCGGAATCACCTCTTCCGCTGGAAATCCCTCCGCACGGGTAATCTCTCCGCTTACCAGCAACCCTGCACGGTCCAGGCCCGTGATCGTATCGAGGGTCGCATCTTCGAGCGCGGACAAATACGTGGTGGCCGTGATACCGGCTTCGGTCACGCCGATCCCTTTGCTGTCGTCTCCGACGAGCACGAAGCTGGCAGGATCAAATACTTCCAGCTGACCGGGACCGTAGAAAAACTCGCCGCTGGAACCGCCGCCACTTTCGAAGTACCAGTATTCGAACGCATACTCGCCGACCGCCAATTCGATCGCGTCGTCGCTGTCGCCCTCGCACGATTGCACGGAATCATTGGCTTCGAACGCACACGTCGACAGGCGAATCTCGGTGCCGTGCGTGTTGTCGTCGAAGATGATTTCGTCCTCAAACACGTCCAGTCCGTTTTGATCAACGTCAATGGCCAGCAGTTGGCCGTCGTCACTGTTACCTCCAAACGTGTAGCCACCTGCCGTTTTCACGTCCAGCACGCCCGACATCACCACGACGTAGTTGTCGATATCCAGCCCGCCAACGAGCCCGCTATCCTCCAGGACCAGGTCCTCAAAGTCTTCTTGAAA
>CBDCWT010000049.1:0-42058 GCA_965223305.1 Pirellulaceae bacterium
TTGGATGGACTCGGCGCGGGTGGCGGCGTCGAAGCCGCGGCAGCAGCTGGTGCTGCCGCCGGCGGTGCGGCCGCGGGCCGCTCGTCACTCGCTGGAACGCCACTCTCTGCAGTTGCGCTCTCGGCGACTTCTGCCGCACCACTTGGATCCTCGGTTTCGCTGACGGCTGTCTCCTCGGCGACCTGTTCCACATTGGGACTCGCAGCCGGGGCGGCGTCTGCCTCCGAAGGCGGCGCGGCGGCTGGGCTCGCGTCCGCCGGCGGGCCCGAGCCGATGGCTTCGAGCTCGCCGACCAATCCAGACACGTCGGCGTCGTTGGAACTCTCGACGTCCTCGATGAGGCTGAGCAACATGTCGGCTGAACGCAGCAAGACGTCAACGACCGGCGATGTCGGCACAAGCTGTCCTTCGCGCATCAGGTTCAGAACACCTTCAAGGCTGTGGGCAAGCTCCTTGATGGCGGTCAGTCCGAGAAAGCCCGCAGCACCTTTGATCGAGTGAACCGCGCGAAATACGGTGTTCACAAGTTCGACGTCCGCGGATTCGCCTCCTGCTTCGATATCAAGCAGTTGGCTTTCCACGTCGCTCAAGTGGTCTCGGGCTTCGACGACAAATTCGGCAACGAGTTCTGGATCATCAAATGGCATTGGCGTTACCCGCATGAACTTTCTGTGCACGGACCTTCGGCGACTTGCAGCTCGCCGGTGGAATCCGTGCAATGTTCTGGTTTCTTGGTGGAGGTGGAATCGTCTTGCTTACTGGACTGAAGTCCCTGCTGACGAGAAGCTGCCAGTTCGTGGTCAACGAGATCCTGGGAGACGGCACCCATTTCAACGAGGATGTCATGCAGAGCTGGCGTTTGTTCTGTCTGCAGTAGAAGGAGGTCGGCAATCTGGCGGCGTGTGAGGAACTTCAGATCCTTGGCGGCCAGCCCGAAAGGCAAGTTTGTCTCGCATTGATGTGCTAACACCTGAAACACTTGCGCCATGGTAAGTCTGCCTCGACGAACTGCGATTTCACCAATCTTTGGTCGCCGATCCGCTTGAAGTTCGAAGGCTTCGACAAGCTGTTCGGCGCTAATCGCGCCGCGTCTCATCAACCTAACTGCAATCCACATCGTGTCCCCCTTCACTATTGCTGTTAGAGAAACATAGGTTCACCGTAGCCGGATGCAAGTTGTTGCGATCGATCCGGCAACAGCGGATTTCGGTGCGCAGGAACGGAGAGGTCGTGAATGCGAAACCTGACACGGCAACAAGAGGTGGGCGGTTGGTATGCCTTCGCTGGCGATTCGGAAATCGCTCACCACAGTTCATATACTGCTACCCTGGACAGCCGTGCTTAACCAGTTTTTCGCGCAAGACTTCGGCTTCGAAAGGCCTCACGAGGTAGTCGCTCACCCCGGCGGAGATCGCTTCTAAGACAGATTTTTTCTCGGAGACGGTCGTGACCATGATGATCGTCACGTCCGCGTCCTGCTGACGGATAGCCCGGATGACCTCCAACCCGTTCTTGCCGGGCATATTCAGGTCGGTGAGGACGATATTGAAACTGCCTCGTTGGAAGCGGTCGATGGCCTGCAGCCCATCTGAGGCCTCGGAGATGTCGTCCTCTTCAATGCCGACGGCGAGCAGCGAGCGCACAATGATCTTGCGCATGGTGCCGGAATCATCGGCGACGAGGACTTTTGGCATGACGTTCCCCAGTCTCACTGCAAGCATTTAAGCGTCAACCAGGCCGACTTCGATACAAATAGGTCCCCAATCAGAGTCAAATGGGATCGAGATAGGGGTCGCTTCGGATGGGAAACTGACCGTGTGGTTTTTGCCACAGATCACGCTGGGAAGGCTAATACTAAGCGACAACTCTTCGAGCTGCCCTTTGGCTCCTCCCGCGATCATGTTGGCCAGTTCGCCGATAGCATCAATCACATCTCGATCGACTTCATGAAAAGCGGTCGGCTCTTCATCAAGCAAAGCGGCTGCGCAACGTATGGCGGCAGTTCGGCTGAGACTAACCACCACAGTGCCGGCGGCTTTGCCGGTCATTCCAATAATGCCGCTCACCTCGTATTCAGGGCAGTGCGTCTCCTTCAACGTAGGAGCTCCCCGTGCCAGCTCGCACGACAGCATTGTGCTGAACACGTTTGTCGTCGACACAATAAATGGATTGATATACTCTGCCCGCATGGTCTCGCCCTGCTGCGCGCGTCTCGTTTTCCTAACACTGCAGGTCTACTAGTGCCTGCGATTCATCAAGCTATTGGAGACGACTCCCCTCGCCGGAGCGTCGTCAAAACGTTCGCTCTCCCAATCATAGGACACGCTTATGAAGGGAGTGCCATTGCAACCGGAATTCGAGCCAAACGCGTGCTATGTTTCCTGTGCGTAGTAGTAGAAGGTCGGTATATGTCTGAGGCCAGGCAGCCAATGCTTGCCACACAAGCGGACACCGGTACACCCAGCTTCCGCTCGCCTCGGACAACTGACTACAGGTGTTTCAAGCTGTCCAATTTGCGTTGCCTGATACCTAGTCATGCTGTGGTTCGTTCTTGTAGCGTCGATCGTTCATTTCGCTGCCGCCGCAGTTCTGTACTATCTCTTGTGTGGTGGCCCGGCGCTGCTGAGGGGAGGCCGCAACGACGGAGAATCCGGAAAAGCCGGACCGGCAGCTGCGACTGGCGGAGGCGACGCGGTAGAGACGTGTGGAGCGGGCTGGCTGGAACGGCTGAAAGAAGGTGGTATCGTTCCGCAGTCCATGGTCGAGGCAGCCACGCACATCGCGCAGCTGGACGCCAACGAATACTGCGACCAACTCGTTGCCATCGAGGTGCGTCTTCGTTCCAGTGACAACCAAGAGGACTCCGCAGAGATAAAAGGGGCAGAGGAAGAACTGCGGAACTTGATCGAAGAGCGTCTGCAGCGTAATGAAGAGACCGCCACACAAATCGAGCAGATCAAAGGTCAGGACGAGCCCCAGGACTTAGCGGAAAGCCTGGAACAAGTCCTGCTCGATGAGGCCGCTCAAATTGAAACGACTCTGAGTAACCTGGCTGACGATTCCACTACAAACCTCATCAACGAAGTAAATCGGCTCATCTCGTGCGGCCATACGGTTCGCGATGGCACCGTCGAGTTGCTGCTGCCGGCGATTGTGGACAATCCAGAGTCACAGACCGACTTGGACAGCGTGCGCGAGCTGGAGCGGCAGGTCCACCTGGTTTCCGAAATAGACCGAGCGTTGGCAGCAAAGGCGGGCAAGATTGTCGTCGCTGCGGTCGATGTCGATCAATTCTGCAAAGTTAACACAACCTTCGGCGCGTCCACGGGTGACCGAGTGATCGAGGAGATCGAGTCGTTGATCGGAGAGATCTCGGTGGATGCAGGTGAGGTGCGTGTCGATCGGCGGCTGGGCGCTCGCTACGCCGTTTCGTTTAGCGGCATTTCGAAAGACACAGCCCTCGCCAAACTCGAGTTGATGTGCCAGTTGGTTTCCGCCACGACCTTCACCTGCGGAGACATTTCACATTCGCCGACCGCTACCGGGGCGCTGGTCGAGTGTGGGCCCAAGACGCGGCCGCTCGACCTGCTTGGCCAGTTGGATCAGCTTGTCGTCGACGCGCGACGGGCAGGTCCCAACCGAATCGCCGTGGCAGGCAAGGCGGGCAGCTCTACGTTTGAGATCAAGTCCGACGAGCAACCTGCGCGGACTGTATCTATCGAATCCTGAATCGTGTCCTCTTCAGCATACTAGTGAATCACCATGCCACCGGAAACAGCTACCAGCAATCCCGATCCTCAGGACGTCGCCACGACCGACCCAGGCCAAGAGGGAGCGGAGAGTAATTCACCAGGCGCTTTGGTTGCAGTCGGCATCGACTCGTTGATTGTCGGCCGACGAGCTAACGGAGCGATCTATGATGGGGACGGAACTCTCCTCATCGCCGAAGGAACGCCCATCACCTCGAACATGAAACGGCAACTGCGGGAACGCAACTTGGACGAGGTCAGTGTTAGTGCTGACGATGTCTCCCGTGTCACGTTGGATGAATCGCTGTTGGCCGACGCCGAGCCGCCGACACTTTCCATCGACAGCAAAGTCATCAAGGAAGTCGATAACCTGATCTCCGACGGCGGGTTGTTTGTGGCCAACACTGGCCGGGCAATGCGCGAAGAAATGGTGTTGAACGGATGTAAGGGCTACGACGAAGAGGAGCGGGAGAAGCTGGTCGAAAGGCACAAGGCGGTCAGTCAAGAACTGGACGGAATGATGCAATCGGTCGTGCGGGGTGGCCAAATTGACGGCGACAAGCTGACCGCATCCACAGGTGAGTATTTGGCGTCTATGGTCTCCGACGCCGACAACGTGCTTACGGTTGCCTCGGAAGTCGGCCAGGACCCTGGCCTTTCCGACCATTGCCTGCAGATGGCCTTGTTGGGGATGGCGATCGGCATCGAGATGGGGCTCGACGAAAGCAACGTCCGCACCATCGGGCTTTCCGGGTTGCTGCACGATTGGGGGATGATCCGGATCCCACCTGCAATTCGCGAGGCGGATCGCATCCTGACGTCACAGGAACTGATTCCGATCCGCAGGCACCCCACGCATTCGTTGGAGCTGCTGCAGCGCGTCACGCGGCTACCGCGCGATGTTCCACTGGTCTGTTACCAGGTACACGAAAAGCCCAACGGTACCGGCTACCCGCGGCAGCGCACAAGCCGTCAGACGCATATGTTTGCCAAGATCCTAGGAGTGGCTGACGCGTATGTTGCGTTGACCTCGCCCAGGAAGTACCGAGCGGCCTTGATGCCCTATGCGGCGATGGAATGCCTGCTCAAGTTAGCCAAAGATCAGTGTTTTGACGCGGAAGTCGTCAGGCATCTGCTGAACACCTTGGCGCTCTTTCCTTTGAACAGCTTCGTGACGCTAAGCGATGGTGGAGTGGCTCAGGTCCTGCGCCGTGACGGCAACAACTACGCCGCGCCGATCGTCAAGCGGTTATCCGATAGTGAAGGGAACGCCGCATCGGACAAGGATGGTCCGGTCGTGGTCAAGTTGGCCGACAGCGATTTACGGGTTGTGCAGGCTCTGCCGACGCCGGGTCGCCAAGAGATCGGTCTGACCGACAACATCGTCTCGCTGTCATACCGGTAGGCCACACGATTGGTCGTTCACCAACACAAATAAAATGCCGTCCGGACACTTGGGGCTGAGCTAGAATTCAGAAAGTTGCCACGTAAAACAACCAAATGAAACGCACTGCGCAGCCAAGGAGTAGGGCATTGTCCGTCGACTACATTACGCCGTTTAACGACTCTGCAAAAACTGCCTTTTCGACAATGATCGATTGGCAAGTTACGGATGCGGAGAAACGTCAAACCGAGCCGCAATACGCATACAGCGGAATTGTGGGAGTCTCCGGGGGCATCTGCGGCAGCGTCGTGCTGCGGCTGCCGGAGGACGTCGCCAATCAAGCAGCGGCTGCTTTGCTGGCCATGGACGCTGCGGAAGTCGACGAGGAGGACGTCATCGACGCCGTCGGAGAACTGGCAAACATGATCGTCGGTTGCGCGAAATCGCAGCTGGCAGAGTTTGGCTTGGCGATTACGTTGCCAAACGTCGTGACGGGGGTCGGTCACGCGATTCAATTTGGATCGGACATCGAAGCAGTTGCGTTAGATTTTGATACAGAATTTGGGGCAGTAGGAGTTACTATCGGGCTGAAACAAGTTGAAGCAGCCTGTGCGTAGTGCGGCCAATAATACGAAAACCGCGAGAGTTGCCGAGCAGCCGCAAATGTGCCGCGAGGCGCCAGAGAAGAGACTCAGTACGGACAGCGAAATTCACTCAACGCGTGCTAGGAGCACCGAGTTCAGGGGATCACCCACAGCTCGGGCTACTGCGTGTTCGTGGCGCTGTGCGACTAGAGTGTCCCGGATTTTGAATCAGGAGAAGAGACAATGACAAAGGTCCTCGTTGCTGACGATTCCCGCACCATGCGTAAGATCATCATTCGATCGCTGGTTGCTGTTGGCGTCGACGAGAATGACGTTACTCAAGCAGGGGACGGTGAGGAAGCAGTGTCGCTATTCCAACCCGGGTCGTTCGATCTCGTTCTCACCGACTGGAACATGCCCGGCAAGACAGGCATCGAGGTCATTGAAGAGGTTCGCAAGCAAGATACGTCGGTGCCCATCATCATGATCACCACAGAAGCCGAACGCGGCCGCGTGCTGAAGGCCATTGAAGCTGGTGTCTCGGACTATCTGGTGAAGCCGTTCGAATCAGACCAACTCCGCGAGAAGTTGGAAAAGCACGGCTGCTAGCCCGAATTATTCCTGAACCTCAGATCCCTTGGCGAATATGCAGGGCAGAGGCCACGATTCCCTGCAGCACCAAGTCGGCGACGAACTCGCTATCAGGCCCGAACAAGTCCGCACAGTGTCGAGCGTCGCCACCGGTCAGGAAGAGCTGTGCGTCGGTCGGCAACTCGGCGCGTATGCGATGCGTCAATTCCAGCAGGCCTCCCCGGCATCCGTAGAACAGCCCGCTGCGCATCGCCGACTCTGTGTCTTTTCCAATGGCGTTTGGAGCCGCGTCAGGCAGTTGTTTGTGGATTTCCGGAAGCAGATCGGTGCCGGCCGCCAATGCGCGGGCCGACATGCTGAATCCGGGGAGAATGGCCCCACCTTGAAACACACCCGCCGCATCGACAACGTCGACGTTGATGGCCGTGCCGGCGTCGACGACGATCCCCGCGCGGTTGCTGCTGCGAAGACGGTTTGCGGCCACGGCCGCGGCCAGCCGATCAGCACCGACTCGCTCTGGGGCTGCGACGTTGACGCCGATCGGCACTCGCTTGTGGGAGCACAAGCAGTAGCCGTCCGCCGGCCGTCGTTGTCGAACCCAGCTGGCCAGCTGTGACTCGCACGGACGATGGACGCTGGCCACGTGCCAATCAACCGGCGCACGAGGAAGCCATGCGCCGAGTCGATCGAGATCGCAAGCTTCCGTCCTCAGCTCCTGAACAGTGGCCCAACTCACAGGCCACTCTTCCAGGGATAGAGGAATGGCTAATCGAAGCGTTGTGTTACCAATGCCGGCGACGATAATTGGCTTGCTCATTCGGCGTGCTTGCCCAGACAACGAGCCATCGACCTCGTCAACTGATCGAGACCTTCGCCTGTCACCGCAGAGATCAGGAGAACTTCTCGGCCGAGTTGGCCGCTCAACTGCTGATGGACCTCGCGGGCGCCAGGGAGCTCGGCCTTGGTGACCACGACAATCTCCGGTCGATCGCCCAGCTGTTTGTTGTATTGCACAAGTTCCGAGCGGATAGCGGCGTAATTCTGCTCAGGATCCGTGCCGTCCAAAGGGGTGGGTTCCACCAGATGCACCAGAATGCCCGCCCGCTCGACATGCCGCAGAAATTCGTGCCCAAGTCCCACACCCCGATGCGCTCCTTCGATCAGACCGGGAATATCAGCCATCACGAACGAGTGCTCGAAGTCTAGCTGAACGAGCCCCAGGTTCGGATGCTTGGTTGTGAACGGGTAGGCAGCAATCTCGGGACGAGCTTGTGAAAGCCGGCTCAACAGAGTGCTTTTACCGGCGTTCGGTTTGCCAATCAGCCCGACGTCCGCGATCATCTTCAGTTCCAGAATCACGTGACGGTGCTCGCCTTCTTCTCCCTGTGTCGATTCTCGCGGCGCTCGGTTAGTGGGTGACTTGAAATGGGCGTTGCCACGACCTCCCTTACCTCCGCGTGCGACAACAAATCGTTCGCCGGCTGTCGACAGGTCTCTGATCACGAATGAGTTTTCTACATCAATCACGACCGTGCCCAGCGGGACCAAGAGGACGAGATCTCCACCGCTGCGGCCTTGTCGGTTGGAACCGCTGCCATGTTTGCCCTTTTCGGCGATCCAGCGCTTTCGGTTGGCGAAAGCCGCCAAGCTGTCGACGCCGCCGCGGGCTTCAATAATCACACTGCCTCCACGCCCCCCATCGCCTCCGTCGGGCCCCCCCTTGGGTACATACCGCTCGCGGCGAAAGCTCGAGCAACCGTTGCCGCCCCGCCCTGCCCGCAACTCGATCTGTATTCGATCGACGAACATCTTGAACCAGGCACCAAAAAAGGGACGGCCAAAAAGCCGTCCCTTGCGGTTCTTGAAAGCAACGCTCAGTTCTGCTGGGCGACGACGTTGATCCGCCGCCCCTTGCGGTCGAACTGCACCACGCCGTCCACCAGAGCGAACAAGGTGTAGTCTTTTCCCTGGCCCACGTTCGTGCCAGGATGAAAGCGATTTCCGAGCTGGCGAACTAAGATGTTACCTGCACAGACCTGCTCGCCACCGAATTTCTTGACACCACGTCGCTGCGCATTCGAGTCACGTCCATTGCGACTTGACCCTTGACCTTTCTTATGCGCCATCGATATTCACCTCGCGACTCTGCGACTACTTTTCGGATTTGAGGAGCAGCCTGTTTGGGTTCCGCAACCGTTTGAGCAGATGGGTTTCACAAACCCACCCTACGCGCCTCGGTCGACACGCAAATTGCCAATAACGCTTTTTTAGCGATAAACCCACAAGTGATCAAGGTGTCGTTCCAGGCCGTATTTTTCCAGGGTTTGCTGCTCAATGGCGGGATTGGGTTCGCTCGGCATACCGAACCGGAACTCTCGCTCGTGTTCCAGCACTTCGTCGCCAGGCCGCCAGAAATTCAGCTGCAGCATCTTAAAAGTGTATTCCCGCCCCGTTCCCGGAGGGTCCCCCACCCCAAATGCTCCGTCGCGATCGTGGAACCGATAGGCGTTGGTCAGCCCACCGACATAGACTGAGAAAAAGTCAATGCGAGGATCGACGTCTTCCCAGGTGACGACACCCCACACGCCGCGGTCCAGGCGATCGTCGCTCAGCGGAATCGGTATCCTGGTAATCTCCACCGTGTTGTGCAGCTTGACGCCCGGGTCTTCACGCCGCTGGATCGATCGCTGGGCAGCGGGGATCACCCGATCGGCGTATTCCTTCGAGAACTCATGACTGGCGAGCACGAAGCGAGGAAAAAAACGTCTGGTATCGTAGTTGACTTCTTCGATGGCATGCGTAGTGTGCCCCCAACGGTCTGTGTCGGGTTTTGGGTGGAGGGCGTAACCACGATTCTTGATGCGGTAGACCAAGTACCAAATCAACTTGCGACGCATCTTGCCGCTCGGCTGCGGCACGTCGACTTCAATCAAACGCATCGGTTTGAAGGCGAACTCCAAGTTCCAAATCGTCCGTCTGAGGACTGCAGTCTGGGCGAGAGAAAGCAGAGTACTGCTCTTGGCCGCATAGTGCGGCGTCCATTCTAGGTCCGGGATGCCACGGACGATCTCGACGATAGGTCCTGGTCCTGAGAATGTCTCCCCCTGCTCCTCCGCAGTTGGGATCACAGTCAATACCCCGGGTGCTAGGGGACGAGTGCTGCGCGTCTGACTGAATACAGGACTCGTCGACGCTCCCACAAGCAGCGCCGCGAGGCAAGCGAGAGAGAATCGTCCAGCCGAAGGTGTGTCCATCAAAGTCCCCATCAATGCATCTGCGTCTCTTGATCCCTGGACCCTTCAGAACCGGAGCGAGCCCCGCCGCAACGGCCGCGCAAAGCTACCGCGAAAATGAGGTACCAGACTTGCGAAATGACCAAGCGTGATTCTGCGACATCAGCCGCTGGGCGTTAGCCCACGGTTTCCTACAAAACCGGATGCTACGCATTCCGGCTAATTCGTTCTTGTCCCAAAATAGGAAGTCGTCGGTTTAGTATAGTTGGGCCATCTCGGAGCGGTCAATAATTTGCGCTAGCGGCGACCTTCGGCGGTCAAGTCCCCAAGTCGCTTGTTGGAAAGACCTTACGTGCTGGTTATCGCTGGCCGCCAGCAGCGTTTTCGTGGCCGATCGACGCTGCGAAGAAAGCATCGCGGCTCGGTCGATCATCACTCACACCCTCGACAAGAGCACCCTGGAGGGCCTCTCCGTGCCACTAGTAGTCATGGTCTTCGCACCGTGCGCGAGTTTTTCACTCCGGCTTCCCTCATCCGGCCTTCGGCCACCTTCTCCCCGGCGGGGAGAAGGGACTTTGGACAGCACGGCTCGGGAGGGCGAGGCTCCTGCCGAGCCGAGGTGAGTCCGAGCGTTGGTTACAGTGGAAACCGTGGGCTAACGCCCAGCGGCTGATTTGTCTGGTCGCCAAACATCAGCCGAGCCGCGTTAGCGGCCGGTTCCCCTTCACCACACGAGCCAGCTTGCCGAACTGCCAGTCGGAGGGAGGGGGCCTTTGAGACAAAGCCTAACCCGGCAAGATGTGCGGTCAATCTTCAAAAATGCCGGCGCCGAACTCACGCTGACGTCCACTGTCGCCGTGCGGGGTGCGCGGCTCCTCCGGCGAGGGACTTGAGCTCTTTTGCGGCGCATGGGGAGGTCTGGGCTCGACCGCTGCAGGCTGGATGTCTGTCTTTTCGGATACCTGCGGCTCGGGTCTCTCGATTTCCTCGATCGGCAAAAAGTCGTCGTAGTCGTCCTCGTAGCGCGATGTATACCCGGGCTGCTTGGCTAGTTCTACCTCGGTGCGGTATTCGGCGATCACATGCCGTTGGATCATCTCCCGACAGCCGGCGTTGATTGGATGCGCGATGTCGGCATAGAGTTTTGCCCTTCCGTCCTGATCTCGCACAGCCCGCTCGGGATGCAGCTTTCCTCCACACTGATTGCAATAGGAGGCCCTCAGGTGGTTCTTGCTGCCACACTTGCCGCAGTGTGAGGTGAGTTTACGGCTAGGCATTGCCACGAATGGGCCGTTTGTTCCTTCGATGATCTTGAGGTCTCTTACTACGAAACAATCATCGAAGGTAATAGAACAAAAACCCTGCAGCCGATCGTCTGAATCCGCCGTGAGCTTAATGCGAACTTCAGTGATTTCCATGGCGCAGTTCCTTCAAGTGGAAATGGCGGCAATGCGGCAGCGTGAAGGCACGGACGAGGCCGTGAAGACCCGGCCGATGTTGGCAGCGCGCAGCACTCCGGCCACGCGACGGGCATGTTGGCGATGACGGCAAATACCAAAGAAACTGCTGCCACTGCCGCTCATCTGATATCCCAACACATCAAGGCGGCGAAACAGGGTCCGCAATCGCTGTATCCATGGCGACAACCGGCTGGCTGCTGATTCCAGACGATTAAGCAAGAGACGGCCAGCGAGCGGCGTACGTCCGGCGGCCAAGGCCTCCGCAAGAGGACGCGCCGGCACCGGTTGGTCAGCGGGTTGACAGTTCGCGTAGACGGTCGCTGTCGACAAGCCGACAGGTGGACGGGCGATGACGAGGTTAAGCCTCGCGGCCGACGGGACTGCCTGGATCTGCTCGCCCCGACCTCGACAGAGCGCCAAAGCGCCCGGCAGACTGCTGATAAAGAACGGTACATCGCTGCCGATGCTGGCTGCGAGCGCGGCAAGGCGTTCGTTGTCCCAGCCAACCTTCCACACTGAATTTGCCAGCAGCAATGCTGCTGCCGCGTCGGATGAGGCGCCTCCCATTCCCGCAGCGGAGGGGATCCTCTTTACAATTCGAATTGTTGCGCCTGAGGTGACGCCCGCGGCGCGGCGAAACCGCTCGACAACCTCCACGACAATGTTGTCCTCATCACGAGGCAAAGGCCCTAATCCCGCAGCGATCTGTCCCGCAGCATTCGGGCGCTGGCCCCCCGTGTCGAAGTAGCCCGCTGCGATTCCACAGGCCCAATCGCAGCTGACGCGGACGAGTCCGTCGGAGGTTGGTTTGAAATATAACGTGTCGTGCAGGGAGATGGCGGTCATGAGCGTCTCAATCTCATGAAAACCATCGTCGCGCTTTCCTAGCACTTCCAAGAATAGATTGATCTTCGCTGGAGCATCGGCTCGGCAAGTCCAGCCGATTCGAATGGAGTCCATTGTGTAGACCGGTTGTAAGGCGCAAAATTGCGCAGAATGAGTCTCAGCTCCTCGCTGCTGCCCTGTTCAGACACCTACCAAACCATCTGGAATTTTACTGCTGGGCCTACATAGGTCAACAGGAATCGGAGGAGGTATAAAAGCAGGGTGAATAGGCAAACAAGGGGGTTTTTGGTTTTGCCCGTAACGTTCCTGAATAGGGCCGTTGGTTCTTCGAGCTGCCGACCGCAATGACCCGCAGAACGGCTGATTTGTACCCATGGAGAATCGATTTCGGCATCAAGCCTATGGACAGCGGACTCCGCCACCATCAGTGAGCTTGCTGAGTGCACAGCCGTCTCCACCGCCTGGGACGGATGAGTTTCGCGGGCGAATGCAACGCGTGGGAGCTTGCCTACGGAACGCGGGTGTGGCCGGCATCTACCTGGTGCACGGGACCTTTGTCGGGGCGGACGCTTCGGGCGCAGTTCGTGAGATCGCTCGGATGGCTCCCGGTCTTGGTCAACAGCTGCGAGGGGTCCACAAGCAAACGATCGATCGCCTCACTCGAGACGCTGGCAATTACACCCCTGACTTCGCGGCGGCCTACGAAGAGGGGTTACAGACCGCGGGTGCGCCGCGGCTACCCGTGCGTTTGCTTCATTGGTCGGGAGAGAATCACCACATTGGCCGCGCGGACGGCGCGATCCGATTACTCAGTGAGCTGGCAACCGAGCGGTTGAGTAGCGGCCAACGATGGCTAATCTGGGGACATAGCCATGGCGGTAACCTACTGGCACTCATCTCGAACTTGTTGGCCAGCGAGCCTGAGACCGTCGAGCAGTTTTTTCGCGCGGCCCGCACGTTCTACCGCTGGCCGCTATTTGGCAAGGTGGATTTGCCGATCTGGACCGAGGTTGCTGAACAGCTAAGGTCCAGCAAACGGCCGTGGAGCGGCGCGGCATTGGATCTGGTGACATTTGGGACACCAATTCGCTACGGCTGGGACGTAAATGGGTGTGGCCGGTTGCTGCATTTCGTGCATCATCGGACGGCTGGCCTTGAGGTGCCTTTCCCACCTTCGATCGACGACTTTCGTCACGCTGCCAGCGGCGACCTGATGCAGTTGCTGGGCGTCGCCGGCACCAACCTCCCACCGACGATTTGGGCGTGGCGCGCTTGGCTGGCTGATCGTCGCCTTGGTCGGCTGTTGCAGGCAGGAATTCACAAACGGGATCTGCTCAGCCGGCTACGGGCCGGTCAGCGAGCCCACGACGCCGGTGTCAACCTGTTGGTCGACTACGGCCCGATCGAAGGCAGCATCGGCCAGCATCATGCCGGCCATGCGATTTATACACGTCAGCGGTGGCTGCTTTTTCATGCGGAGGAGACCGCCTGCCGGCTGTACGGCATGGACCGAGAAGCGGAGAATGGGTCGGACGCAGCGGCAGCGCGTGCACCGCTCCGACCACGCCGCACGGCAAGCCCAAACAACGATGGAGAAGACACATGAGTGATGCCATCCAAGTTTGCACCACAGTCGCCGATCAGGCAGACGCAGAGCGAATGGCGGCGGCGCTCGTCGCAAAACGGCTGGCCGCCTGCGTACAAGTAATCGGGCCAGTCGAGAGCACGTTTCGATGGAAGGGACGGATCGAGTCGTCCCAAGAATGGGTCTGTACTGCTAAGACGACCCGCCACGCGTACGACGCGATCGAGCAAGCGATCCGCGAGCTTCACTCTTACGATGAACCCGAAATCGTGGCCCTGCCGATTGTCATCGGAAGTCCCGGCTATCTGCAGTGGGTGTCTGACTCGGTGGACGTGGGCGATCAAGCGTCGACGCGGCAGTGAACTCCTTTCATGTCACTTTACATATGCTGCCTTCGCTGGCCGAGCCAGGCCCACCGCTGGAGACGGACGGCGGCCAGTTCTCCACGCTGCTCGTAGCGCCCTCGCATTGTCACCAGCCGTTCAAAATCGGCTTCGAGGATGCGATGCAGAACCTCTCACTGCTGCAGCGGCTGTTTATCGAACCCGATGGCTCGTTCGTTTGGGTGAATGACCGTCATGAGCTTTCCACTTGGCAGCTCGACGGACATCTCTACGATCGACACGACCGTCTGCTGTACGTCGAACTGAAGGGGCGCTGCCCAGCGCCAGCATTCGAGCAGGTCTGCGCTGCTGTCGGCCTGACACCGAGCGGCTTCATGGCGCAGCTTCTGCAGCAGGCTGTGTTCCTGGCTCCCGCCGAGTTCATGCGTTGGGCGTTTCCGAGCGAGACGAGCAAGAACGAGAGCGGGACGTAAGGGACCAACAGGCAGCTAGGTGCTCTCTGTCCACTGTGAATAGCGTTCACCTTGCTCCAACACCCGATAGTCCTGTCCCAGCCGACCACATGCTTCCACGAACTCTGCAGGGGAGGCTGTGTTGAAGGTGAACATATCGTAATGGCACGGTATTACGACTCTGGCCCCAATGTCATGCGCCAGCTGGGCGGCCTCCCGGCCCCACAGGTTACCTGCCACTCGCCGCTCCACAGCTCGACCATTGATCGGCAAGATGGCAACGTCGATTTTCCACTTCGAAAGTTGCTCTGCCATGTCCGGATATCGAACGGTGTCGCCGCTGTGGTAGATCACCCAATCCCCAAACTCGACCACCAAACCTAGATATAGACAGCGGCCTGCCGCATCGCGGCTGATCGACTCGTGGGCCGCTGGAACACCGTGCAGTGTGAATGGGCTCAGCTGAACCGAGGAGCCGGCATCGATTTCGGTCAGCCGCTCGTTGCCGACCTCCAACCGGTGTGCGGCGAAGTCACGGTTTGCAGCAGGGACGACGATCGCGACGTCCGGATTTACCTCAACGAGCGCCCTGAGTGTGGGACCATCGAGATGGTCAGTGTGGTTGTGGCTGGAGGTCACGACATCGATGAAATCGAGTCGCATCGGATCAACCACTCGATGCGACATCCGCACATGGGGCTTGTCTGTCTGTGCGTATTTTTCCGTTAGCGAATCAGACAGATAAGGATCGAACAGCAGATGCCGATCGCGCCACTGGACCAAGCAGCCGCTTTGCCCGAGCCACCAGAGATGAAAAGCATCCCCCGCGGCACGCGCGTCCGCGATGTCGGCCAGCAAAGCGTCGTCGGACTGTTTAGGTACGATCATCCCGCCAGCTCTTCCCGGATGCGGCGGACGCCGGCCACCAGGTTCGCTAGTTTTTGTTTTGCTGCCCAGCGCGCGGTTTGGCTGAGCCCGCAATCGGGAGCCAGAGCCAAACGCTCGGCCGGTGCGTATTGGAGACAGAGGCGCACACGGTCCGCGATATCGTCGACCGTTTCGATGTAGTAGCTCTTCACATCCACGATTCCCACGGCGACGTCCTTGACGTCTGCGATTTGGCTGATGAGCTCTATTTCGGCGAACTCGCGGCTGGCCATTTCCACGTGGATTTCGTCGACGTCGAAAGCGAGGAAGTCGGGAAACATCGGCGCGTAACGGCGCGGCCCGACCGCATGGCCTTTGAAGTTGCCGAAACAGAGATGAGTCGACAGTCGGCACTTGCCGACTACTGGGGCTACAGTCCGATTGAAAATGTCGACCAGCCGCCCGCGATCCTCACGGTACGCATAGCAACTCATCGACGGTTCGTCCACCGTCAACTCGCCGCAGCCGGCTGCCACCAGCGCCACCAGCTCGTCTTGGACCAACGGCAGAAGCGCTTCGGTCAAGGCGTAGCGGTCTTCATACTCGCTGTTCGGCAGCAGGCGGCCGCTCATCGTGTAGGGGCCGGGTACGCTCGCCTTGAGCGTCGGGCCTCCAGGTGCCAACCGCTGTAGCCTGCGAAACTCGTCGACAGCCCCCAGCCCCCGTGGAGCGCGCAGCGGACCGGTGACAAGGTGTTTCCCCCGCTGGTCGTGCGCTGGTGGGCCGAACTGCCGCGGTGTAGCGCCCTCCAGCTCGATTCCCTCCAAAAAGCCATAGAAGGAGAGGTTAAAGTCGAGACGAGTCTGCTCGCCATCAGAGATCACATCGAGGCCTGCTGCCGCCTGGTCTGCGACGGCAACCGTCACGGCATCTTCCTGAAGTTCTTCGAGGTCCGCACTGCCGAATCGATCCAAATGCTGTTGGGCGAACGCGAGCCATCCGGGAAACGGGTAGCTGCCGATGACGGTCGTGCGAAGAGGTACGGGTTGCATGAGTGATTGGGAAAACGAATGGTGGGGGTCTCGATATGTCAGGGTGGACTTTGCCTCGAACCGCTGTCTTCTCCAAGTGATTCGAACAGCACCGACACGCGTCGAGCATGCTCGTCGTAGGCTGCCTCGAACAGTTCGCCAGAGCGTTCCTTCCCCGCGACGGCGGCTGCGGTGAGTACCTGCGGTGGCTGACCTCGCTCAACTAACCGCGAGGCAACTTCCGCTTTCAGCGCGTTGACCAGGGCACAACCAGCGACCGTCGAGCCAGGACTGACCGGCGTGTCGAGTCCCTGCAACGCGACCATCGCGTCTCCGACGGGGACTCCCGTATCCAGGACCAAGTCGGCGACGTCCGTCAGCTTTGTGCCGGCGGGGTGGTTGCTTGAGCAGGCCGCACTATGCTGCAGGCCGACGATTGCGACGACCTTGACGCCGCGTTGTCGGAGTTGCTGTGCCATCTCGATGGGTACGATATTGCACCCGCTCGACGAGATCACCAGTGCTGCGTCCTGCGAGGAGATGTCGAAATTGCGAAGAATCCGCTCTGCCAGGCCGGGCGTGTTTTCCAAGAACATCGCTTGGCGTTGCCCGTTACTGCCTACGACGGGATTGTGAAAGGTCAGCGACAGCTCGACGATGGGATGGAATCCGGGAAAGGACCCATACCGGGGCCACATCTCCTCGACCATGATTCTGCTGTGGCCTGCTCCAAATAGATGCACGACTCGTCCGGCCAGAATCGACTGTGCGAACCACTCTGCGGCCCGTTCGACTTGCCGTTGTTGGCTGCGCGCCACGGACAACAGCTCGAGGCAGTGATCGAAGTAGCGTTGAGCTGGTGAGTTCATGTTGGGAGCTGGCCTTCCGTCACCGACCAGCCGCCGTCGACGGCGAGAACCTGACCAGTCACGAAGCGGGATTCGTCCGACAGGAAGAAGACAACCGCCGCATCAGCGTCCTCAGGGTGGCCGATCCGTCCACCGTCAAGCGGTTGTTTCGAGGACACGTAACGCATGATTTCCGGGTCATTTGCCGCGCGCTGAGCGAGTGGTGTATCGACGAGGGCCGGCGCCAACGCGTTGAAGCGAATGTTGTGTCGAGCGTAATAGGCAGCGGCGGCTGTGGTCAATCCGACGGCCGCAGCCTTGGTTGTTGCGTAGGCGTGCGTGGCAAAGTAGTTGGGTGAGGCGGACCACGCTAATACCGAAGCCATGTTGAGAACGCTGCCGCCGCTCTCTTGTTGTAAAAAGTGGCGGACGGCCGCCCGATTGGAATAGAACAAAGCGTCGAGGTTCAACTGCTGCGTAAAGGCCCATCCTTCGTCACTGATGCTGTCGAGCGGACCATCTCCTTTAGAACGACCGCTGCCGCCAGCGACGTGATAGAGACCGTGAAACCCTCCGAATTGACGGTGGGCGACGGCGATCGCATCCTCGCTGGTCGTAGGCTGGGTGGCGTCACCGACAACCGCTCGAACTTGCCCTCCGAGCTGTTGTTCCGCGGCTTGGCACTTCGCGGCATCCCGGCCCACGACCACCACCGCAGCTCCTTCCCTGACGCATGCCGCAGCCGACGACAACCCTAACCCAGATGTTCCGCCGATGATGACCAGCACCTTGTTGTTCAATCGTGGAGTGTGATTCACAAGGTCGGCTCAGCTGGCATTCTGCGCGTGCTGAAATCGGTCTAGCTGCTGCTGAAAGAACTCGTTGTGGGGCTCTAGCTGCAGGCATTGCCGTGCACACTCGATCGCTTCCTCGTACTCGCCGCGCCGAAAATGAACTTCTCCCAGTGTATCCAAATAGGATGCGTTGCGAGGGGAGAGTTCCAACGCGCGCTGCACATGCGTCAACGCGACGTCAAGTTGCCGGTTGCAGCGCGCACAGAGCCAGGCCAGGTTGTTGTGGTGCAAAGGGCTGTCGGGAAACTCGGCGCAGATGTTGCGCACGAACTGGAAGTAGTCGTCGAACAATTGGTCAGCGTCAGCTTGCTGACCCGCTTGTTCCAGCTGTGGAACCAGGTGCTCAGCTAGTTCGATGTTGCCCGGCATAAAAGCGCGGCTCAGCTTGATTTCGCGGCGTGCCAGTTCGATCTGGCCGTCGCTCAGATAGGCTTGTGCCCGGGTCTTGTGCAGGATGTGCGGTGTGTGGAAGTAGCCTCTGTAGGTTGGTATCCACAACGGCGCCTCGAGGCAGCTAAGGTGCATGATCTCCCAATAAGCGGCGCGGCCCAGTGTGTCGCCGGCCAAGGAGTTCCCCACGTTCTGCGCCGCGTCTACCAAGGCCGTGTCCTTGAAATTGTTCTTGAGCGACACGAGCGATTCACCCGACCGCAGAATCAAACGCCACTGCTCAACCGCCTCGGCCCTCAGACCGCGCTCTTTCAGCCCCGCTGCCAGTTGGCGACGGGTCGTCGAGTTGGCCAGCGGCAGCAGCAACGCTAGGTCGATCTCTGCTTGCCCCGCGTCCGGCCGGCCGTTCTGCTTCAACGAATAGCCATAACAGTAACGCGCCAGACAAGATTCGGGATCCAAGCTGCGGGCCTTCTCATACCAGCGAGCTGCAGTCACCCAGTCTTCCTCGCGCGCGGCGATGTCGCCTAGCCGGAGTGCAGCTTCCGAGCTGGACGCCGCCGCAATTGTCAGGTAGTCGATCACCAAGTCCACACGACCGGACGTCTTGCAGGTCTCCGCGATCGCCAGTAAACACCTGTTGCGTTCTACGGGTTCTAGGCGCTCCGCATACTTGGCCGCGGCGGCAGCCAGCTCGACTAACTGCTGGTCGGACCCCTCGGTCCATTCTCCCCGCAGGGCTCTACCCGTTCGTAACAGAGCCTGGAACTTGGGCAGCTCTTGCGCGTGTTGGAAATAGTCGAACCAGACGCGTGCCTGTTCGCCGTGCCGCGGGAATAGTGTCGGCAGGGGATCAGGGTACTTTCCCTTGTCCAAGATGATCGCTGCGTGCCGGCAGGCTTGCTCCCAGAGCCCTGCGCGGTATTCGGCCTTGCAAATGTCCAACAGTCGAGCGCTGCCACGTTCGTGCTGAACGGCTTTACTCAGGATTTCGAAGCCACGCAGCCCCTGCTCCTGCTCGCCCAGCTGATAAAGCGCACGGGCAACCTGGATAGCCAGCTCGAACCGCCGCGTCGATTGGGTCTTGGCACCTAGTCTAGCTGCGACCACCTCAAACCACGGTGTGCTGTCACCATGTGGATCCGGCAGCCCGGCCGATCGGAAAGCATCCCGATAACGCTCCTGGAAGCAGAGCATTTCAAATGCGATTGGCGACCAGCGAGGCCGTAAGACCTCAAGCCCTGCATCGATTTGCTGGTTGATCAGCAGCGCCTCAGCGCAGTTCCATTCTCGTCCACTATGGACACGCGCAAGCGATCGAATCGACTCGACGTTGCTGTCGAAACCCGCTTTGTCTCCCGCCAGGCGGCAAAAAGCCGCAGCGTATCCCCGCGCTTCGATGTTCTGAGCAGCACCGTACTCGTCCTTCGCAATCAGCGCCTGCAACGACTTGGCAAGTGCAGGCCAGTCGCGGCGTTCAAACAGAATACCGCGCAGCAGATATCCGGCCGGCTCCCCCAGCCGCTCCGCGAACCGAGTAGCTTCGTCCAGGTTGCCTTGAATCCGCCAGAGGTACGTTTGCTGCTTGAGCTGATCAGCATCGAGTGCCGCGGCGTCGACCGATTTGACGAGCGTCTGGTCGAGCTTTCCCATCAGCAGGAGATAAACCGACCAGTCGCGCATGCCCTCGTCCGTGGTCGCCGCTTGCTTCAAAATCGACTCGGCCTGCTCGCTGCGGCTGGACACCAACAGCCAGGGTACCTGCCGTCGCATACTGGCTTCGATCCGCCGCTGGTGGTCGGGTTCGTCGGCGTCGTCGCGCCATGCCGTGGCCAATGCCAGGAGCCTGTCGACGGATCGGTCTTGCTCCAGCCTCGTCAGAACCAACTCGCGAAATTCCATGCGCAGATCGCGGTCGCTGATCTGTTTTAACAGCGTCAGCAACGTCTCGACGCCGCCCTGCTTCGCCAGCCGCTGGTATGCCTTTCTCTTTTCAGAATGGTTGCCATAGCGAAACTGGTTGATGAGCCTAACTTCATCTGCCGGAGTCTCGGCGAAGATGCCGTAGCTGTAACGCTCCAAAATCGATCGAGCCCGCAGTCGCACTTCTGGGTCCGGACTGCGAGCGGCGTCTTGAAGCGCAGCGACGGCCGGCTCGCCCACACTCCAAAGCAAATCGGTCGCCTGCTGCCGTACGCTGAACTCTTCGCTCCCCAGCTGGCGAATCGCCGTTTCGATGGTCTCCACCGTTGCGCTGTCGCCTGCAACTTGGGCAAGCAGCGTGGCGATAGTGAACGAAATGAGGTGCATGGACGGACTCGCTCTGCTAAAGGCTCTCCAAATAGCCTACCAGATCCGCCATGTCCTGGGGCGAAATCGATTCGGTGACCCCGTGACCCAAACGCAGCAACAGGTCGCGCAAATCACTGGCCCGATTGTCGTGCAGCAGCCGCCCGCGCTGACTGACGCCCCGTAAGAAGGGAGGGTTGAAGGACGCATTTCCTACCTCGTCGGAAAGCTCCACATCGAAACTAGCGGTGCTCGTGAAGTTCTCCGGCTCATGACAACTAGTACATTCGTAGCGGTGAAACAGGTGCCGTCCACGCTGCCAGCCAGGCCTAGCAGAGGCCGCGCCGTGCGGCGCGCGAAAATGAGCGATGCCCGGTGCCGGCTCTAGGGTTCGCAAGTAGGCCGTAAGGTCGGCAACTTGCTGCTCGGACGGCCGGTCGCCCCGCATGGTCAGCTCGATCGACTTGCGAACTTGATCTGGTAACTGTTCGGTCTGTCCGTTCCAGGCCCAGGGACCGGTGCCCGCAGTTCCCAGCAGCGAGAGGATTCGCTTGGGTGCACCAAATCCGCCATCACTGAGGTTGTCGCTGAGCAAGCCGCTGGAATGCCCGTCGGTGTGACAGCTGTGGCAGCTGAACCAGCCGTTGTCCGACAAACCCGCGTCATAGAAGAGTAACTCGCCGCGGCCCGCGGCAGTCAGTTCTGGCTGTCTTCCCAAAGATATCTCGCTGACCGGTTGGCCACCCTCGACCTCGATGCGGGTGACCGAGTCGCTAAACGTGTTTGCGACCCAGACGTGCTTCTCGTCGCTCGAAAGCAACAGGTCCGTGGGCCTGCGGCCCACCGGCACCTCCGTGAAGTAGTTCCCACCCCGGTCGCTGACTGCCACTTCCGCTGTCCCCGAGTAGGAAACCAGCTGCCGTCCTCCCGATGTTAAGACCAGGTCGTTCGGATCTCCCGTGGCATCGTCCGGATGGCCCAGATAATACAAGTCGCGTGCGGGTGGCCAGGAGTCGGACGAGAGGGCGGCTATCGGCAACGAGCGAATGACGTTGGTCAGCACATCTCCCCAGTGAACGCCACCCAGCGTCGTTTCCGCATCGCTCTCGAGTTTTTGGTGGGGTATCAACAGTCGCTCACCGGGCTCGTCGACGACCAAGTTGTGAATGTTGTGAGCGTGCAGCATCCGGCTGCGCAGCAGCTGTCCGGTGGCGACGTCAACAGTCGCCAAACCGCCGCCGAATGCGGCTGCGACGACCAAGGTCTGTTGGTCGGGCAGTAGGCAAAGTGCGCGGGGAGCGAAGGGCAGGTCGATGGTCTTGGAGAGCGACGGCTGCAAAGGGTCAGTGAGATCGATGACGTTCAGACGCCTGGACCAGAGGGACGTGACAAAGCAGGCCTGCCTATCTTCCGCCACCACGACTCGTTGCGGATAAGGGCTGATGTCCAGCGTTGCCAGCGGGCTGATCTGGCCGCGGTCGGCACGAAACACCACTAGCTGGTGACCGACGTCGTCTAAAGCCAGGTATCGTGCCTCGCGGTCTAGCCGAACGAGGTCCGTCAAATGACCAGCCAGTTTGACTTCTGTCACGACACGAGATGTCTGCACGTGAACTGTCGAGATTGTACCGCTCGTCCGATTCGCTACGAGGAGATAGTCACCGCTGGCACTCAACGCCAACGCGACCGGTCGCCGTAACTGCGCGACTGCGCGGAGATCGGTCGCCGCGCTCGTCTTGGTCAGCACGATCAGGAAAACCGCAGAGGCAGCGAGCAACCAAAAGTTCAACGCGTGAGGTCGGAGCCCGCAGCGTAAGCGAAGCGGTGCCTTTTCGCAGCCTTGTGGAGCACAAGCTGTCGAATCCGCGTTTTTCGTAACCCGAAGCGTCAGCGAGGGGAGTTGGTGTACCATGGCAAATTGTTTCCTCGCTTACGCTCTTTGAAGTTGCGCTTTTGGCCCTCGCGTGTGCGAGAGATGTCCGATTTGCCGCGCTTTTTGTAAACGCGAAGCGTAAGTTTTGAAGTTGCGCTTTTCGCCTTCCTGCAGGCACAAGATAGCGGATTCACCGTGTTTATTCGTAACCCGAAGCGTCAGCGAGGGGGAGTTGGTGTACCAACGCAAGTCATTCCCTCGCTGACGCTTCGCGCTTCCGATTGGGCCAAGAGCGCAACTTCAAAGAGCGTTAGCGAGGGGTGTTAGTGCATCGACGAGGTAATTCCCTCGCTGACGCTTCGGGTTACGATTGGGGCGAAATGCGCAACATCAAAACTGACGCTTCGGGCCTCAGACTCGCGCTGCACGTAGAGCAGCAGATCCGGATCAGAATTTGCCATCGCGCGACTCAAAATGGGTCGGTTTGTCCAGGTAAGCTCCGCCTCGACCGATCCAGTCCGCGGTCCACTCCATCATCTGCGCGGCGGTCACTTGCGGGCGGCCAAAAAGTTCGTAGCTTGCCGACGCGTCACTCAGCAGGGCGTCGTCGGCTTCGCTGCCTTCAAAGTCGACCGGCTTGCCTAGTAGCTCGCCGAACCGTGCCGCGACCTCCCGTACACGCAGGAACTCTGGCCCGGCGATATTCAGTATGCGTGGCGGCGAAGATGCATGACATAGAGATTGAAGTGCCATACTGTTGGCATCTGTTTGCCAAATGACATTGACCCAACCCGTCGTCAGATTGACCGGCTGTCCGGCGGCAACTTGCCTCGCAATATCGACGAGCACGCCGTATCGCAGCTCGGTTGCGTAGTTCAACCTCAACGTCACGGCAGGGATCGAAGACTCACGGCTGTAATACTCAAACATCCGCTCGCGCCCGAGTACCGTGATGGCGTACTCACCGACCGGAGCAGGTGGATCAGCCTCCCGTGATCCGCCGCCAGTGGCCGCTGTCAGACCGTAGACATTGCCCGAAGAAAAGACGCCGATCCGGCTCTCGCGGTACTTGCGGGATACGAGCACCGGTACATAGCAGTTCATGGCCCAAGTCAGCGCGGGGTTGGCGCTGGCTCCGAACTTCAGTCCGGTCATGAACATCACGTTCGCAGCATCTGGCAGCTGGGCCACGGCCTCTTCGTCCAGCAAGTCACAAGCTCTTGTTTCGATTCCCCAGGAGTCGAGTCGTTCGCGCAAGCCAGACTCGCGAAAACGGGAAACCGCGAACACGCGGCGCTTGTTGCCCGCCATTTCGCTGGCACGGCTGGCCATCCGGGCCAGCGTCGGGCCCATCTTCCCACCGGCGCCCAGGATTACCAGGTCGCCATCCAGTTGCCTCATCGCCTGGATGACCCCCTCGTCGGGGGTGCTTAGCTGCTGTTCCAAGCTGGCCATATCTTGCGGAGTTTCGAGGTTCATGAGGGTATTGTACAGCAGCCCAGCGAGCACGCGAAACAACGATGGCAGCCAAGAATCTATCCGCCAAATAGTGTTACAAGCCGAGGGACGAAGATGATCAAGCCGGCGGCGCTCGCCCCCAGAGCTGCCAGCAACACCGCACCGCTGGTGATGTCGAGGGCGTCGCGGATCAACGGGTTGTGGCTGGGGTCGATCGCTCGCGCCAGCAATTCCACCCCGCTGTTGATCAACTCGCTTACCAGCACGAGCGCGATGCTGAGTACCAGCAGGCACCATTCGTGTAAGCTGACCCCAAACCAAAAGCCCGCGATGGTCACCGCGACGGTGAAGGAGATATGGACAGCGAAGCTGCTCTGCCCGTACGTCCCCAGGAACAGGCCGCGAAATGCGTCTCGGAACTTCCCTGCCCAAGACCGGTTCGGTTGGAAGGGCGCGTTCGTCATGTGCGTTCTCACTTCACTCCAAGCCGTAGGCACCGGCGGGTGCGATCTGGACTCCGCCCACCATTCCCAGCCGGTTGCGCGGCAGGAATCTCGGTTCGATGGCGAAGTTGACTCCGACGTTGCCCCGGCTGTGATCGGCATTGAAGCCGATGCGCACCAAAGCCGACTCGCCGATTCGCGTCAGTGCCAGGAATTGGCCGATGTTGCCGGTAGCGCCGAAATCGACGGAGGTCCCGCCGGTCATGATCCACTTTTCGCTCATCCGGTAGCTGACGGACCCGGTGAAGATGTTGCTGCTGATCGGACCCTCGATCGTCCGAAATCCCAGGTAGAGCTGTCCGCGTTCCGGGCGCGTAACGACACCGCCGACGGTGAACGTTCGCAGCCCGTCACCAAAGAGATCGGCAAACCCGTCCGAGAGGAATGTCAAGCGGTCGCCCAAGTGCCAGCGGAAGTCATAGTTCAACAACCCCAGCTCCTGACCGAAGTTGTCACGGTCTGCTTTGGGGAAATAGGAACCTTCCAGCTCCAAGACGATCCAATCGATGATTCGCTCTCTGCCGGGCGGCCCTCGTTTGGTTTGCCACCTCTGGCGGAGGCCCATCTTAAGGAGCATCAGGTCGTCTGCGATTTCCGTACTTGCGGCTGTTACATGACTTTGCATCCCAGATCGCAGAGCGAAGTAGCGTTCGTCGAACCTGCGCGGAACGTTGCCGCCTGGCATCCCGCCAAAAGTGTCGAAGAAAAACCTCCGGCGGAAAAACTCGACGGCATCATCGTCCAACTGCTCGTAGAGCGGGTAGCGGTCGAGGTCTTGGTTGGCATCGGCCCAGAGGAATTCGCTGTCCCATTCCACCTTGTGGGCCAGCCCGTTCAAATTGAGCAGTTCGTTGTGAACACTGTGGTCGGCCCGCCACCAAGAGACGCTCGTCCGCGCTCCCAGTTGCCCGTAGGCACGAGTGCGCTGCTGTCCCGAGAGATCTTGTCCAACTCGAAAGAGCTCGCCGAGTGCGTAGGGAACGACTTTCACCGGACCGACCTGCAAGGGCAAGTCGATTTCGTGGCGGGTTGAGGCGTGCAACCCTTCTCGTTCGGCTTCCCACGCCAACGGATCGAACTTGGCAGCTGCAGGGCTTAGCAGCGTCGGCGGATTGGCTACTCGCAGCTGCGCATAACCCACGTGCGAGTGTGCGTGCCAAGTCAGCCGATTGTGGAGAATCGACTGTCCCAATAGGTAGTGATCGAAGCGAGGCAGCCACTCGGTCTGCGTGAAGAAATCGTTCAGCCGCGCCTGACCCAAGATACTCCACGAGCTACTCCCCAGCCTCCGCTTCAACTCCAGATTCGTCGTTTGATCCTTGTCCTGGTCCCACTCGCTCTCAAAGAACTGTTCCAGAAAGTTTCGGTCGCTGATCAACCCGAACTCTCCGGTAAACTGATACCCACCCGGCAGGTCTTGCCGGTGCTGCCACCGTACGCGACCGCGGAAGTTCTTTTCCGGGATCACCGCTCGCCGGTCCAAGCCGAGATTGTCGGTGCCGTTGTCTTGCAGCCCCCACGCATCCAGAGTTCCCCGGTAGGGACCCGAAAAACGGAACAGCTCCGTCCCCTCGTAGCGGTAATTGGTACCCCCACCGAAACCACGCTGACTCAGCCAGTCCGTGGAGACCGTCCAGTCGCTGCCGGGTGCAAAATCTTTGCTCAAACCCAACAGCTGAAAGACGTCCCAGTCGAGCAAGACCTGTGTACCGAAGACGCTGTCGTTCGCCAGTCGAACCCGATCGACATAGTAGGTCGGTTTCAACAGGTCTGTCGCCAAGACCGGCCAGTAGAAGATCGGCACGCCACCCACATAGACCAGGTTGTTGCTGCTCCTCGCCAGCAGCTGGTGGTTCGTGAAGTCCGCCGTGGGCTGGCCGGTGAAAGGGTCCGCTTGCGGCTGTTGGATATCTCGCAGCGTGATGTTTTCAGCTTGCACCCAATAGCGTGGTACTCCCAATCGGCTCGATGTGATCGCCGCTCCGTACGCCAAGAAGTTCTCTCGATCGAGCTGATGAAGTACGTCCGCCTTGAGCCGCATGAGTCCTTCGTAGTCCTGTACGGGTGTCAGCGCTTCCGCATTCAAGATGATCCCCTGGCTGCGGTTGAGGTCGTAGTACATGCGGTCCGCGTAAATGACCCGATCGCCTTCCCGAAAGACGACGTTGCCCTCCAGATAGAATTCCCATCGGTCGTTTACTTGCCGCGGGCTGAAGACCGGGCCGGCCTCATTGGAATCGGTCCACACTAGGACACGGTCCGACTCGATAGTGACCGTTCCTGTCTCGACGCCGGGCACGTTTTCGATTCCGCCCACCGTAATCCGCACACCCGAAGACATGACCAAGATCGTCTCGGTAGGATCGGGGCTCGCCAGCGATTCGAACTTCGTTCCTAGACTGCCGCGGGGGGTGATGCTGAGCGTCCGGGCGGTGGGGCGCCCCTCTGCGAAAGTTGACGGAAACGGCGGCGCGGTAAACTGAGCAGGCTGTACGCGCTGATCGACTTCGTGCGCTTCCCAGCGGCGGGCCTCTCTGCCTCGCCGTACGACGGGCAGCAAGTTAGGTGGGTGGTCTGCGGTTGTCGGGAATCGTAGCTCGACATTGATGCTCGTATGGAATCGCCCAAGCCAATGCCGAGCGGCCAGAGCCGGACGAACCTCGCCGAAGCGAACGTCGACGTCCTTTTCCAAGTAGGCGATGATTTTTGTTGGGACTCCCTCGTTCGCATCCCCACGGTCGATCCACAACACGGCATCTCGAGCTCGTGCTCGCACTTCGCCTTGACGGATCTCGACGTCGCCGTGCAGCAGCCAGACGTCGTATTGTCCCTCCTGCCAATGCCCAGACCGCTCCGCCGAAACCACAATCGGTGTGTCGAGCGGCGCCGATGGCAGCTGCACTTCAACCGCTGATACCACTGAACCAGCGGCGATCAGCATCCAGAACAGCACGACTGCGCGCACACCCGCAGCTCGTGCGCTGGGTTCAAAATCAGCGCACCATCGACCGACGAGGTGCCAGGCGAATTGCATGTTCAGCGCGCGGGCGTCCTTGCTGGAAACCGTGTTAGATTGAGTACGCCCGATGCCGGGCAGATGATGGGATGGGGAACAAGTCGAGGTGACTCAGCTGCTTAGGAAAACTCCTGCGATCGCAGGCGGCGGGATTATAGAGCCGCTGAATGAGCTCGGCAAGGTAGTTTTAGCTGGCGACTTCAGGATGTAACATGTGTTGTTGTATCGGCTTACGGAGACTGATCCGTTCCCCCTCGGCCCTTCTCCCAGGGAAGGCCGGAAAAAGTGGGGTTGAATCGCTGTCTGGGTCCTGGCCAAGGGATAAGGACCTGGTTCGAGGATCGCCTCGGCTGACGTAGAGGTCGTGCAGCTTTTAAGTTAGTGCGTGAGCTCGTCTTTTCTCACTCTCCCCTCGGGGAGAGTCGGCCCGAAGGGCCGGAGAGGGGGGCACTCGCCGGACGCTACGCGTCGGTTTCGCTTGGGAACCGTGGGCTAACGCCCAGCGGCTGATTGGGAGTCGTAGCCGAACTCGCCAGAGTTTGGCGGACTGCCGATTCGTCCAAGTTCTGGCGCCTCCTGCAGGCACGAGATAGCGGATTCACCATGTTTTTCGTAACCCGAAGCGTTAGCGAGGGGGAGTTGGTGTACCAACGCAAGTAGTTCCCTCGCTAACGCTTCGGGTTACGAAAAAACCGGCAATTCGCCTGCTTGCACTGCTAGATGGCGACAAGGTGTAACATCAAAAATAACGCTTCTGGTTAAGATTAACTCGCAACTGCAGAATCGACGCTTCGCACGAGACACCGACCATTGTCAACGAAGTTCGCGGACTTTCTGATTCGTTTCCGCTGGCCCTGCTTTGCGCTGGCAGTCGTTCTCGGTTCGCTCGCGGCTCCGTGGGCCTGGCAGGTCGATTTTGATCGGTCGATCGAGAACATGTTTGCGGCTGATGACCCACTGTTGGCCGACTACCAGCTGCTGCGGCGGGCCTTCGGCCGCAACGAAATCGCGTTGGCAGTCTATTCCGACGTCGGGTTGTTTGCTGCGGATCGATCCGGACTAAAGAGGCTGTCGGAGATCAGCCGCCGATGTGAGCAAGTTCCGGGCGTACAAGCGGTACTCACCATCGAACGGCCTCTGGAGCTGTTCGGGCTACGAGGAGCGCTTGCCGATCGAGTACGGCAGCTGTTCGCGAACTATACCCACAGCCCTGATGGTCGTACGGTGGCCGTGGTCTGCATGCTCGAAGCAGAGCAGACTGCTGCGACTTCGCGGCGCGAGACGATTGACGGTCTACGAACCGCGCTCGCGCATTTGCCCGCAGGGGCCAGCGGCGGCGTACTGACCGGCGAGCCGGTCATGATTTTGGACGGTTTCCGCTACCTGGAACGTGATGGCAGGCGGCTGGGGCGTTGGTCAACGGCCTTGCTCGCGCTGACCATCGTGATCTGTTTTCGGAGCGTCCGGTGGGTCATCATCCCTGTCGCTGTGGTTCAATGGACGCTAGTGGTGACCCGCGCCGTATTGGTCGCGACAGGACTTCAGCTGAGTATGGTCAGCTCGATGTTGACAGCGATTGTGACCGTCGTCGGTGTGGCAACGGTGGTCCATCTAATCGTACGTTTTCAGGAGGGTCGGTCGATGGGGCTGTCGGCACACGATGCGTTGATGCGGGCCGGCGTGCTGCTCTGCGGTCCCATCGCGTGGGCTTGCGCCACCGATGCTGTCGGCTTCCTCTCGCTGACAACGGCCAAGGTTGGTCCCATTCAGGACTTTGGCGTCATGATGGCTGTCGGCGCATTGCTAGTGTTGCCCGCCGTGGGCTGTTTAGTGCCGTCGCTGGCGCTGTGGCGCGCGGGCGGCGCGGGGCAGGCGGAGAAGGGTGAAACAGCGTTAAGCCGTCTTCTCGATCGCGGCCTGGCTTCGATTCATCGCCATCCGCGTTTTGTCTGTTTGGCGACGGCGCTGGCGACGTGCCTGGCGGTTGCCGGCATCTTCCGACTGCGGGTGGAAACCGACTTTAGCAAGAACTTCCGGGCGGCCAGCCCGGTCGTCACGGCGTACAAGTTCGTCGAAGACCGCCTGGGAGGGGCTGGAGTGTTGGACATTGTCCTGCCTGCTCCGCAGAAACTCGATTGGCGCTACTTAGAGCAAGTTGCGAACCTCGAGCAGCGTCTCAGCGAAGACCTGGTCTCGGGCGCCCGGACGGTCGATTCCGCGCAGCTGACGAAGGTGATGAGTATGGCCGGAGCGATTCGCGCGTCTTCGCCGGTTGACCTGTCCCAAAGTCCCGAGCTTGCCCGCGCCGCAGTAGTGGCGGCGGCCGTCAACTTGATGCGGGAGCAGATGCCCGACTTTGCGGCGGCTCTGCACGGGCCGGATCCGGCCAACCCCAACAGTCACCTTTTCCGTATTATGTTGCGCGCCTACGAGCGGCAGCCGGCGGACACCAAGCTGCGTCTGATCGAGCGGATCCAGCAGATATGTGACGAGGAGTTCTCATCCTCCGAGTACCAGGCGCGTCCAGTGGTGACTGGTTTTTACGTGCTGCTGGCCAACTTGGTCGCCAGTGTACTGCGCGATCAGTGGACGGCATTTGCGTTGGCGACAACTGGTATCGGAGTTATGCTCTGCCTCGCCTTCCGCAGCTTTCGGTATGCGGCTGTTGCGGTCGTACCCAATGCGCTTCCGATTGTGTTTGTCTTAGGAGCCCTCGGCTGGAGCGGCGGTCGGGTCAACATGGGTGTGGCCATGATCGCGGCTGTCTCTCTGGGGCTCTCGGTTGATAGCGCGATCCACTACATCACGTTCTTCCGCCGGGCGTTGGCGGCCGGGATGAGCTTTTCGGAGTCGATCTCCGAGGTTCAGCGAACGGTAGGACTGGCCGTGCTGTTTTCGACGCTGGCGTTGGTTGTCGGTTTTTCGGTGCTTTGCACCAGTGAGTTCGTTCCAACGATCTACTTTGGGCTCTTGGTAAGCCTATCGATGTTTGGCGGCTTGTTCGGGAATTTGGTGCTCTTGCCGATCTTATTGAAGGTATTCTGTCACCGAGGCCAGTGATGCTGAAACAGACTGCAGCACAACGGCTCGGCAGGAGCCTCGCCCTCCCGAAGCGTAAGCCGCCGCATTAATGTAGCAGGCACACTCCGTGTGCCGTCCGCCAGAAGCTGAGCAACTACCCAACCGATACGCGGCCAAGCGGCTGGGCAGGATCCCTCGCCCTCTAGCCCGGATTATTCATGAAGATCGTGGCGAGAGGTTGTAAGTACGTTCGTGGCAAGGAAGGCGAGCAATTCTTCCGCAGGCGTATTGAAGCAATACGTCGAGGGAGAATTGTGAAGCATGACGAAGCCACGGATGGACTTACGACCTCGCAGCAGATCGCTCATGAATAATTCGGGCTAGGAGAGCGAACCCAGTTGCCATCGGGTGTTGACCCGCAGAAACTGAGAATGACAATGACCACTTGCCGTGCACACAGGACGCGGTGGATCGCAAACACGGCTCGTTGCGCGCGATCTGCCGCCAACGCTTAGAAGGGCTTAACATGTTTCAGTTGCTTGTCGGCAAACGGGTAGGTCGTGCTCGACCCGCCCCAAAACTTCCGCAACGTCAAATCGTCACGCTGGCGTTTTTTCTGCCGACCTTAGGCATTCCGCAGCTCATCAACGTACAAACACCGGCCGTTGCACAGGAGCGCCGGCCTAACATCATCTTCATCATGGCGGATGACCTCGGTCAGTACGACTTGGGGTGCTATGGGCAGCGCCACATCTTGACACCGCATCTGGACCGCATGGCAGCGGAGGGCTGTCGGTTTACGCAATGCTATGCTGGCTCGGCCGTGTGCGCGCCGTGCCGCTCGGTTTTGATGACAGGTTTACATAGCGGTCACACACGCGTCCGCGGCAACTCGTCGCGCGTCGGTGGAGTGCCGCCCCAGGGCCGGGTGCCGTTGCTGGACTCCGATGTGACCGTGGCCGAAGTGTTAAAGCAAGCGGGTTATGCAACGGGCATGACAGGTAAGTGGGGATTGGGAGAACCGGGAACGAGCGGCGCTCCCAATAACCAAGGATTCGATCAATGGTTTGGCTTCCTCAACCAGCGCCACGCCCATACGTACTATCCGGAATACCTTTGGCGGAACGAGCGCTTTGAAGTCGTCTGGGGCAACATGGGTGGCTACGAGGGGCAATGGGTCCACGACCTGTTCACGGAATTTGCCCTCGATTTCGTCCGGCAGCATCAGGATCAACCCTTCTTCTTATACCTGCCGTATACGGTGCCGCATGGGCGCTACGAAGTGCCGGACGAGAAACCCTACGCCGACAAGCCGTGGCCGCAATCGGCGAGAGGCTACGCGGCGATGGTTACACGGATGGACCGTGACATCGGCCGCTTGTTTGAGTTGCTCGTGACACTGGGGATCGACGAGCAGACGATTGTGTTCTTTTGTTCTGACAACGGGGCTACTTATACCGACCCGCCGATCAGCAGTGCCGGCCCGCTGCGCGGGAAGAAGGGCGACCTCTATGAAGGTGGGATTCGCACACCGATGATTGTCCGCTGGCCCGGGCGCATCCAGCCTGGACGAGTCAGTGACCATGTCTGGGCTCTGTGGGACGTCCTACCGACCGCCGCCGAATTGGCGGGGGTGGACCCGCCCGCCAACGTGGACGGCATTTCGATCTTGCCGACGCTGCTGGGCGAGGCGCAGCAATCCCATGAGTTCCTGTACTGGGAGTTTCCGACTGGGAAGTACTGGCAGGCGGTGCGATATGGGGACTGGAAAGGAGTCCGCACGCGCTGGCAGGGGCCTTTGGAGCTCTACAACCTCGCGGAAGATTTGGGCGAACAGCGGAATGTGGCTAGAGAAAACCCGCGGATTGTGGCGCGGATCGAGGCCATGATGCGCCAGGCGCACGTGGAATCGGTGGAATGGCCGACACCGCAACCGTGAATCCTCTACAATGCCGGGTTTCCCAGCGCCCGCCGCCGGTAGGCCTGGAAGGCCATAACCCGGCGGAACGCCCAACGCCCGCTTTCTGCTGGCTGGCCGCCGACTTGGAATCCCGCCATGTCATCCTCGGATATCCTGATCAAAGGGGCACGCGAACACAATCTGCGTGACGTCGACCTAGTACTGCCCCGCAACCAGCTTATTTGCTTGACTGGCGTGAGCGGTTCGGGCAAGAGCTCGCTGGCTTTCGACACGATCTACGCCGAGGGCCAACGGCGGTATGTCGAGAGTCTCTCGAGCTTCGCCCGGCAGTTTCTAGGTCAGATGCCCAAGCCCGATGTGGACCTCATCGCCGGCCTCAGTCCTTCGATATCCATCTCGCAGAAATCGACCAGCAAGAACCCCCGCTCGACTGTTGGAACGGTCACAGAAATCTACGACTATCTCCGTGTCCTCTTTGCGCGGGTTGGGCAAGGACATTGTCCTCGCTGCGGACGTGAGATTACGGCGCAAACGCGCGAGCAGATAGTGGCTCGCATCCTGCATCTGCCCGCTGGCGAGAAATTCACCATCTTGGCGCCGCTCATCCGAGCACAGAAAGGTGAATATCGGGACCTCTTCGTCGACTTGCTGAAGCAGGGGTTTGTGCGCGCGCGGGTGGACGGCGAGACGGTGTCGCTGAGCGATGATCTGCGGCTAGAGCGGCAGTTACGACATGATATCGATGTCGTGATCGATCGTCTCGTGGTCAAGCCGAGTCTGCGCCCGCGGGTTGCGGAAGCGGTCGAGCTGGCGCTCAAGGTTGGCAAGGGCACGATGGTCGTCGAGTTGGAGTCGTCGGAGGCTGCCGGCGCAGGATCGACCAGCCGGCGCGTCAAGCGGCGTGAGAAAGCGAATCGGGACATCGTCTTCTCGGTTGACTATGCCTGCACGAGTTGCGGTGTCAGCTTCGAACCCCCTACACCCCAGCTATTCAGCTTCAATAGCCCGCAGGGCATGTGCCTTGAATGTGATGGCTTGGGCCACTGCTACTCGTTTGATCCGGAGTTGCTGATTCCTGATCCGTCTCGCAGCTTTCGACGCGGTTGTATCGAGTTGCTGGGGAGTTGGCGCGACCTCGGCAGGTGGAAGCGGCATATCTATCAAGGCGTTGCCGACACGATGGAGCGCGTGTTGTGCCTAGAGCCCAAAACAATGCTTGAAACACCGTGGGACGAGCTAGACGAGCAGCTGCGAGACCTCTGGCTATGGGGTACCGGCAGCCAACACATTACCTTCACCTGGCGGGGTGGATCGTCCCCGATGAAATACGGTGGCGAATTCACTGGCATTATTCCCGACCTGCTGGACAAGTATCGCGATAGCAAGTCGTGGCCGCAGCGGCGGAAGCTGGAAAAGTACATGCGCACCCTCCGCTGTCCGGATTGCCAGGGACGGCGATTGAACCGCCAGGCACAGGCAACCAAGCTTTCCTCGGCGCATGCCGACTTTGCCGACGCCCCACCGCTGAGCCTGCCCGACGTGGCCGCGCTTTCAATCGCCCAAGCGGTCGACTTCTTCAGCGACTTGAAACTCGAACCGACCCAGGCCTTTATCGCCGAGGAGGTTCTCAAGGAGATCCGTAGCCGGCTCGGTTTTCTACTCAACGTCGGTCTCGACTATCTCTCGATGGATCGGACGGCGCCTACCCTGTCCGGCGGTGAATCTCAGCGGATTCGCTTGGCAGGCCAAATTGGTTCCGGGTTGGTCGGGGTTTTGTACATCCTGGATGAACCTTCGATTGGCCTACACCCTCGCGACAATCATCGGCTGCTCTCGACGCTCGCCCACCTGCGTGACATGGGAAACACAGTAGTCGTCGTCGAACATGACGAGGATACGATGCGTGCCGCCGACCACATCATCGACTTCGGACCGGGTCCGGGGATTCGCGGCGGGGAAGTCGTGGCCAGTGGAACGCCGGAGAAGATCGCGAAGACCCAGCGCAGCATCACGGGACGCTACCTGCGCGGTACCGAACAGATTGAGGTGCCGGCTAGCAGGCGGCCTGTCGGCGACAGCCAGCTGCGCGTGATCGGCGCCCGGCACAACAACCTCAAGCAGATCGATGTCGATATCCCACTGGGTGTGTTCGTCTGCGTGACAGGTGTCTCTGGATCCGGTAAGAGTTCACTAGTCAACGACATCCTAGTCGAAGCGTTACGGCGGGATCTCAATCGCGGCGAAGGCGAACCTGGTGCGTACGACGGCATGGAGGGTCTGGAGCATCTCGACAAGCTGATCGCCATCGATCAATCTCCGATCGGCCGCACGCCCCGTTCCAACCCCGGCACTTACATCAAGGCATTTGATGACGTGCGCGCCCTGTACACCAAGCTGCCTGAGGCGCGCAAGCGTGGCTACAAACCGGGTCGTTTCAGTTTCAACGTCACCGGAGGGCGGTGCGAAGCTTGTGAAGGAAACGGTTCCAATAGGCTCGAAATGGACTTCCTCGCCGATGTGTGGGTGACCTGCCCCGTGTGCGAAGGTCACCGCTACAATCGCGAGACTTTGCAAGTCCAGTACAAAGGGAAGTCGATCGCAGACGTGCTGGAAATGGATGTCCAACAACTGCTTGAGTTGTTTGAGAATATCCCCAATCTCAGCCACAAATTACAGACGTTGCACGATGTCGGCCTGGACTATATCAAGCTCGGGCAGCCGTCGCCCACGCTCTCCGGAGGCGAGGCGCAGCGCATCAAGCTGGCCCGGGAGTTGGTCAAGCGGAGTACCGGTAAGACGCTCTACCTGTTGGACGAACCGACTACCGGTCTGCATTTCGCTGACGTCAAGTTGTTGTTGAAGGTACTTCACGGCTTCGTTCAGGCTGGCAACACGGTGCTCGTTGTCGAGCACAACTTGGATGTGATCAAGACCGCCGACTGGATCATCGATTTGGGTCCAGAAGGAGGGGCGGGTGGTGGGCGCGTGATCGCCACGGGCACTCCCGAGATGGTGATGGCCAATCGCCAGTCCGAGACCGGCTCGGCGTTGCGGAAGTTGATCTCACCCAGCTCAGGAAACGGCCAGCCGGTCCGCCCGGCGACTTCCGGGCGCAAACGCCCGCGGGCTCGGTTGACCAAGGAAATACGGGTGCGAGGCGCCGAACAACACAACCTGAAGGGAGTCGATGTCAAGATCGCGCGGGACCGCATGACGATCTTCTGCGGACCGAGCGGTTCGGGCAAGAGCTCACTGGCGATGGACACGATCTACGCCGAAGGACAGCGGCGTTATGTGGAGAGCTTGAGTTCCTACGCCCGGCAGTTTGTTGCCCAGATGCAGAAGCCCAAGGTCGGTCACATCGAAGGACTTTCACCTGCCATCGCGATCGAGCAAAAGAACCTGGGGAATACGCCACGCAGTACCGTGGGGACTGTTACCGAGGTCTACGACTACCTGCGCATCTTGATGGCGCGACTCGGTCGGCCGCATTGCCCGAACTGTGAGATCGCGATCGGCGCGCAGACGGTCGACGAGATCGTTGACAAGATCATGGACGAACCTACCGGTTCGCGAGCCTATTTGATGGCACCGATCGAGATTGAGGTGGGTCAAGATTTCGGCACACTTTGGGAGAGTCTACGGGCCGCAGGTTTCGCACGCGTGCGAGTAAACGGTCGGACACATCCGATCGAAGATCCTCCGAAGATCGACCGGCGCAGGAAGAACAACTTGGAGCTCGTGATCGACCGGGTCGTGATCCGCGCCAACTCACGCTCCCGCATCGCCGACAGTGCCGAAACGGTGCTCGGTTTCGGAAAGGGTGTGCTGCGGCTGGCCCGCGCCGTGAAGGAAGTGCCCGAGGAACGCTGGGAAGTCGTCACGCACAGCCAGCACCTGGCCTGTGGTCAGTGCGGCCGGAGCTTCGAGTCCCTCACACCCCACAGCTTCTCGTTCAACAGCCATCTAGGTTGGTGTCCGGCCTGCGAAGGGTTGGGGGTCCAGATTGGCGCGAACCCCGCGGCTCTTCTGAAAGACCCCAAGCTAACGTTGGCCGCGGGCGCAGTCAGCTTGTGGCCGGACCTCGCGAAGCCGGTGGCCAAGCGGATGCTCGAAGCTCTGGCTCGCGAGACGGGCCTGCCGCTCGACTTGCCATTCGAACGACTCACAACGCGGCACCGCCGCGTCGTGCTGCACGGTACGGGCGACCAATGGTTCGACGTGCTTTCGAAAGCGGGCGGCAAGTCGAAGAGGGCTGCTGCTAAATCTCGGTCAGGCACGCTGTTTCGTTTCCAGTTCAAGGGACTCTATCCAGCATTAGAAGAGGCGTCGAAGCTATCGCCTGCCTTTCGCAACCGGCTCGAGCAGTTTGTGGACGAGGTTGAATGTACGACCTGTGCCGGCAGCCGTCTCCGTGATGACGCGGCGGCCGCCCGCTTTCGTGACCGCACGATCGACGAGCTCTGCCGTATGCCCCTGGGCGAGCTACAGCAAACGGTGGAAAAGTGGAAGCTGACGGCGCGCGAGCGGAAGATCGCCGGTGAACTGCTGCGGGAGATAACCAACCGGCTCCAATTCCTGAACGATGTTGGGCTGCACTACCTCAGCTTGGCTCGCGGCGCCGCGACGTTATCCAATGGCGAGGCGCAGCGAATTCGGCTGGCCAGTCAACTGGGAAGCGGTCTGTGCGGCGTGCTTTATGTGCTCGATGAACCGACGATCGGGTTGCACCCCAGGGACAACACCAAGCTGCTGCGGGCGTTGCACAAGCTGCGAGATTTGGGAAACACGCTGCTGGTCGTCGAACATGATCGAGAAGTTATCGAGGGGAGTGACCAGGTTTGTGATTTTGGTCCGGGTGCCGGCAAGCTCGGTGGCACGATTGTGGCGCAGGGCACGGCGTCGCAGTTGGCGAAACGCCGAGGTTCGGTGACGGGCCCGTACCTGAACGGCAAGAAGTCGATCGCCGTCCCGGTAAACCGTAGATCAGTCGGGGAGTTGACCGCGGTTGGCAACGGCCAACCGGCGACCTGTCTCGAAGTACGAGGAGCCCGGCACCACAACCTGCAGAACGTTGACGTACAGATACCGCTTGGCACCTTGACCGCCGTGACTGGTCCCAGTGGGAGCGGCAAGAGCTCCTTAGTCGATGAGGTGCTCTACAACTCCCTGGCTCGTAAACTGCACCGCGCCGGCACAATTCCGGGCGCGCACGACGAGATTCTCGGCATCGAGCAAGTCAACAAGGTGATTCAGGTAGATCAGCAACCGCTGGGTAATTCACCGACTTCAAATCCGGCTACTTATACGGGCGTCTTCGAGTTGATCAGGCTGCTGTTCGCTCAATTGCCGGAGGCGAAGTTGCGTGGCTACAATGCTCGCCGATTCAGTTTCAACGTTGCCGGGGGGCGCTGCGACGCCTGCGAAGGGAACGGCCAGCGTTGTATCGAGATGCACTTTCTGCCAGACGTTTGGGTGCAGTGCGACACTTGCCAGGGCAAGCGCTACAACCCGGAGACGCTGGCGGTTCGATACCACGGGCGTTCGATCAGCGACGTGCTGGACATGACTTGCGGCGAGGCCGTCGTGCTGTTCGAGAACATTCCCAAGATACGACGTATCTTGCAGACGTTGTGCGATGTTGGCCTGGACTATCTCACCTTAGGGCAGCCGGCGCCGACCCTCTCCGGCGGCGAAGCGCAGCGCGTCAAATTAGCGGCCGAGTTGTCACGGCCGGACACCGGCCGCACGCTCTACCTCCTCGACGAACCTACCACAGGTCTGCATTTCGACGATCTCGCTAAGCTACTCGAGGTGGTCCATCGACTTGTCGATCTTGGCAATACGGTGGTGGTGATCGAACACAACTTGGACGTCATCAAGACGGCTGACTGGATCATCGACATGGGGCCCGAGGCAGGGCAGGCGGGCGGGCGTGTCGTAGCGGTCGGGACTCCCGAGCAGGTGGTGGCAAATGCAGCTCCCCAAGCGGCGCGAGGCGCAAAACGCCAACTGGTTTCCCATACCGCGCTGGCCCTGGAACCTGTGTTACGAGCGGGGCCACGATTGAAACGAACGCCCTACGATCCGCAGGCGGATCAGCCGCAGCGGGAAGGAGATCTGGACATCACCGACGTCGGGCGCAGCGCTAAGATGCCCTGGGAGATCGATGGGCGCGGTTGGCACACCGACCGCCGTGTCGATCGCCGCGGCAACCCGTGCAAGTGGGAGGGGCAGATCCTGGGGCGGGTGGTCGACCGAATACACGAGTTGGGAGAATTTAGCAGCACGAATTGGAATGCTCGAAGCGTCGTCGAGATCGCGGCAAAGAAAAAGAGCGACGGTTGGTTCTTTCACGCCATTACAGGTGAAACCTGGCTCCTGAAGATGAAGTTCCGGGTCTACCGCGGCACGTTCAAGCGGCAGGAGCTCGTTGACCAACTCGCACTCAGGACGCTCAACCAGATGGACGACCTACCCATCTATGGAAACGAGCCTCGGGTCAAAGTACGGGCAATCCGCGGGCCGTGGCAAGAAGTCGAGATCCGTGCGCACAACCTGGCGGAAGTCGATACGCCGCAGTTTTGGCAGTTCTTACAGGACGCCGTCGCCGGGTTCTTCACATTCACCGACCGTGTGGCGCAGCAGATCGAGGATCATACACCCTGGAAGAAACTCGGGCAGAAGTGGCATTTCCTTCGCAAAGGATTTCCTCCCGGCAAACGGATTCGTTGGGACATTGAAGTGCTCGAAGAGCTGTGCGAGATGTTGTCCGGCACGGCGCCTCAGGGCCAGTTTCTGTGGAATAACCAGCTGCTAGTTCGCATGTACCTGCAGGACCAGCGCGATCCGTGGGTGGGCATCCTGACCAAGGTGCCAGAGGCCGTCGTCTTGACACTCAGCGGCCCGAAGGGCCACGTGGCACGAGGTCAAATCATGGAGTTGGGCTATGAACGGGAATTGGACGACTCGAAAGAGCGTTACGACTCGGTGAAAATCAAGTTCCGCAAAGTCGAAGACTTACACCGGGGCGACCTGGTCGGGTTTCTTAAGAATCACTTAAAGAACGCCGCGGGGTGACTTTGCCGAAGCGGAGAGGGACCTCGGTAAGGGCAGACCTGGGTGAGTTATAGGTGAGTTTTTTTGTATGTCTGAACCGCTACTTTCGCCGGCTTTCTTGTTTCGCTTTTCGGTCACCTGCCGATACCTGCAGAAGATGCCGGCAGTCGACAAGATCGAATTAGGCGATGAGCACGTGCTTCCCAGTTTCGGTGAGCTAGAGAGCCGGCCGCTTTTTGCCGACGTGCGCGCCGCGTGGTCGGAGAAGGGCCTGGCGTTTACTTGCTATGTTGCCGGCAAAGCCCAGCGTCCTTGGTGCCGCGCCAGCCGCCCCGAAGACAGTGATGGGCTGCAAGTCTGGATTGATACGCGCGATGCCCACAACATTCACCGAGCAACGCGATTCTGCCACCGGTTTATCTTCCTCCCGACTGGATCGGGTCGCCGCATGAATGAACCAACCGCGGAGATGCTACCGATACAGCGGGCTCGGGAAAACCCGAGAGCTGTGGAGCAAGGGGCGTTGCAAATTGCCGGCAGCGTGCATTCGAGCGGTTACACGCTGCGGAGCTTCATACCGGCAGGATCGTTGACAGGGTTTGACCCGGCAGACCAGCCACGCATTGGATTCAGTTACGCCGTGGTCGACCGCGAGCTAGGTTGGCAGACGTTCAGTGTGGGTCCCGAATTCCCGTTCACGGCGGACCCCAGCTTATGGGGATCCCTTGAGCTCAACAAATGACCCACGGCCTTTGCCGTGACTCTACCGTAGTTGACGCCGGCGTTCTTGTGCCAGCGCGGCGCGCCGTTTGGGTCCTAGTGCGACGCCGATCCAACCATCGTTGATGACGAACTGCGTGACTTGCAGTTCTTTCATCTGAGGGTGCCTGGCGAGACGGTTGTTGATGATGTTCACGGCCGTATTCTTGGAAAAGACCTTGCTGAAGATACCACGCAGCGCGATTTGATCGCTCAGCCGCAGTCGACGTCCGGCCAGCTCGATGATGCCGTCGCGAACAAGATTGGCTTCCAACTGGTTCGGATTGGGCGCGTAGTAGGCCCGTACGGCAAAGTTGCGCCATGTACGGCGAGGACTGCGTAGCTCGGCGATCCGCGCCGTTAACACAACCCGTCCCTCATCCAACCGTAGTCGCAGGGCCTCCTGATCAGCGAACCGGATGGTCACACCCTGGGGAAGGTCATCCGGAACCGCGAGGTTGCTATGCCGGAAGTTCTTGCTGATACGACCGTACAGGCTCTGGATACTCTCCTCCGAACTTTCCAATTCAAGCTTTTCGACGACGTTGTTTAACGCCGTTTCGTGTAGTTGAACGCTGAGCAGGCTGTCGCCAGGTGCCTGGGGCCGGGCCGTATGTCCACCGAGCTGATTGTTTCCCGCGAGACGGTAGCGGATCACCAGCCGCTCCTCGGTCGTCTTCATGTCCAGCGCCTTGGGACGCAGCTGCAAGGCATTCAACGGCTCTAGGATCTTCTCCTGGAAGTCGTCCTTCGATTTCTTCGAGCCGGACGTGCACCTCGTCGTCCAGCCGCTGGCGAGCCCGCCATTCCAGTTGAGCTGCCGTAGCCGCCTGGGCGTCATAGTAGCGATCATCGTGTTGCTGCTTGGCGATCGCTCGGGCGAGCAAGCCGACGACAGGCAAGGAGTCGTATTGCGTGTGGAAGCCGGTCAAGGCACTGGCGCTTTCGGCGTCAGCTTCGGCCAGTCCCACCTTGACTCCTGTGCTATCAACCACGATTCTCTTGGCGGCCGTGAACTCGGAGTAGCTGTCGTTGTAGAACGTGGCAGGTCCCTTGCTGGCTGCCGTCGAAGAGTTCACGTTGCCCCTGGCCACGAGGCGAAGACGCCACTGTTGATTGTCGGGAACCAAGACAACGCGGATTCGGGAGTTCGTCTCGCTGGTCCCATATACCTGGGCTCCCAGGATCTGTTCTTGCACGTCTTCTTCCGACGCGTTCGGTTGTGGCAGCAACTTGTTTATCAGATCGGCGCTCACCGCGACGCGCAGGTTCGCGTTCCGGTAGTGCATATTGAGAGTATCTGCAAGTTCCGCAACGTCAGCGGTTTTGCGACCAGCGGGCTACTTGAAAGACACGAGCCAGCTCTGCCGACGCAGCCGCGTTGCGGCGGGCCTCGTAGGTCTCCAGGATATCCAACAAACGCCAGTAGTCGATCGGTTCACGTGACCAACGTCCCAGCCCCTCGACCAGCTCTTTGAACGGAGCCTTTGCAAGATAGGCCCGCTGCTTCTGTGTCAGCCGGTCGTTGGCCTGGAGTCTCTCGAGCACTCGCCGTGCCAGACGGCGCTGCATGATCGAGTCGCCGCTCTGATTCGCGGCCCGCAGCTCGCTGAGCCTCAGGTAGCTCCTCCAGCCTCTACCGACATCGCTGTTGCCCAGTTTACGTGCTACCCGGTGCAGTGTTTCATCGAGGTCGTGGGCCCCAACCGTGATCCAGCGGTTGTCGGGATTTGCCATGACTCGGTGTACTTTGTCCCACACTGCAAGACGTCGGCGGATGGCATAGTCAGCGCGGAGCAGATTCGAGCGGTTCTTGGGCGACGTTGCGGAGGCGGCCAGCTGCTTCGCCTCTTTCGCCAGCGCCGTTAACGCGCGCAGAACCCTACCCGCTTCGGACGACGCAAACGCGTCCTGGCTGCGGAGCTTATCGAGAGCTCTGCC
>CBDCWT010000050.1:0-37382 GCA_965223305.1 Pirellulaceae bacterium
GAATGTGCATCTCAACCGACCCAACGTGAGAGCAAACGACGTGCGAGATGCGCTAGCGACAGTAGGGCTCCTCGATGAACTCCTCAAGTTGCCAGATGGGCTTAACTCGGTCGTACAGACGGACGGGGCACCACTTACTCAAAGCCAATCGTTGCGGCTAATGCTGGCACGAGCCATCGTCAGCCGCCCGCGTTTGCTGCTGATTGATAGCACGCTGGATGGACTGCCTGACGAAGCCGTCGAAGCAGTGCTATCAAGGCTGACCGGCAACGCACCTTGGACATTGCTAGTAGCGACCGGCAGAAACTCCGTCGCGGACGCGTGTGACCGCAAGGTCAACCTGCACGCAGGGCATAGAGCTCGCTCGCCAGAAGCGGCGTGAATCTGAGACGAATCTAACGATTTTGTGGGTCAGAACCGATGATAGCTGGAGAGGACAGATGTCTGTTGCCCTCGTGAAACTCAACAATGACCGGCTTCCGGCGCTAAAACTCGTGCAGTCGTCCAGAACTGCGCGGCGACTGGCGAACTGGCTGCTAGTCCTTCTGTTCGTAGCCATCATCGCGATGGTGTTCGTGCCATGGCAGCAGTCGGCCAAAGGGAAGGGCAAGGTTGTCGCGTTCGTTCCACAGGAACGGCAGCAGACTGTGACCTCACCTGTGAAAGGTATTGCGCTGCGATTGGGTGAAGGACTTGTCGAAGGTGCCCGAGTTAGGCGAGGCGACTTCATTGTCGAGATCGAGCCGAATGCGGCGAATCTTGTCGAACAACTAAGAGGAGCAATCAAGGATCTAGAAGCAAAGCTCGCGACAGGCCAAACCAAAGCCGAAGTGTACGGTCAAAACATTGTGGACTTCGAAGCCGCGAAGGCGGCCGCGGTTGCGGCAGCCGATGAATTGGTTGCCGCAGCGAAGGCCAAGCGGGACGCGAAACAGCGTCTGATTGCTGCCTATGAGGCGAAAGAACGGCAGGCCCGGCTAAACTACGACCGGCAACAGAGACTGTTCGACAAAGGCGTTCAGTCCGAAAAAGAAGTTGAGAAGCGACGAAAAGACCTAGACGTCGCGGTAGCCGAGTTGGAGTCAGTACAGCTGGATGTGGCGGAAGCAGAGAAGGAGTGGAAAGCAAAGAAAAGCGAGAGGCTTCAAAAGGAACGGGAGGCGCGGACGAAAGTCGACTACGCTCGTGCGATGCAGCAAGATGCGCTTGGCCAGGTCGCGGCAGCACAGAAAGAAAAACGTGATGTCGAGATCAAGCTGTCCGAGTTGGATCGGCTGAAGATCCATGCTCCACGCGACGGGACGTTGTTTCGGCTGAATGTCTTTGAGCGCGGGCAGATGCTAAAGGAGGGGGACGAGCTCTTTACGATTGTTCCGGACACCACCGAGCGTGCCGTTGAGCTGTGGGTTGCCGGCAATGACACTCCCTTGATTCGGTCCGGCGATCATGTCCGACTGCAATTCGAAGGCTGGCCGGCAGTTCAATTCGCGGGCTGGCCCTCCGTGGCCGTCGGCACGTTTGGGGGCGAAGTCATGACGATCGACGCAACCGATGACGGAACTGGTAAGTTCAGGATCCTCGTGCAACCCGATGCCACCACCGAATGGCCTTCAGATCAGTACCTCCGACAAGGCGTGCGAGCCAATGGCTGGGTGATGCTGAAGCAGGTTCCGTTAGGGTACGAGATCTGGCGACAATTGAATGGCTTTCCAGCAACCATCGCCAATGACGAGGCAACCGTAGCGAAAACGGACGACGCGAAGAAACCGAAGTTGCCGAAGTAGCCGGCAACGAAACGACATAGTTGCCGACGCGATTGAACTACACGTATGATGTGCCAAGGATGGCGTTGCTATCTTGCAATAGTGTTAATCGGTGGGCTGGCGGCAGGATGCCGATCTAGTTCGCGTGATGTTGCACCACCGTTGGCTTCCGCTCCCGTTGCGCCGTCCTTGGAGCCAGTTCGCACAGTGCGGCGGCCGCGTGAGCTCGCTCCCAATGTCTTTCCGGTCGAGCGCGTCTCTTACGACGAGCCAGACGACTTACCTTCACCTGACGAAAGTTCAACCGCTCCGCCAGTTCCCGAGGTCATCGCGCATGACGGCCCCCTCCAGCTCGTTGACGTAGTCCTTTCCGTTCAAGAATCGTATCCGCTGCTCATCACTGCCATGTTGGAGCGAGACATCGTTGAAGGTAGGCAACTTTCGGCGCGGGGTGAGTTCGATACAGACGTGAAAGCGTTCGGCGTGGCGGCACCCGAGGGCTTCTACCAAACGTACCGTAACGGTGTCGCTGTCGACCAGCCACTGTTCCGCGGGGGGTACGTCTACGGCGGCTACAAAATCGGCGACGGCAACTTCCAACCGTGGTTCAAAGAGCGCGAGACCAATGAAGGGGGCGAGTTTTCAGCTGGTTTAGGAGTTCCTTTGCTGAAGGATCGAACGATCGACAAACGTCGCGCTGCGCTCTTCCAGGCAAACCTGGCCCGCCAGGCAGTCGAACCTGCAGTGCAGGCTCATCTGCTGGAGTTCGTCCGCGTCGCGTCGCAAGCCTATTGGTCGTGGGTCTCTGCGGGCCGTAGTCTCGAAGCTCAGCGGGAACTATTGAGAAACGCTGAAGCCCGTGTTCGTCAGATAGACGAGAAAGTGAATGCGGGAGATTTGCCACGCATCGTGCGGATCAACAACGAGCAACTGATCGCCGCTCGCGAAACGAAAGTCATCGAATCGGAGCGAAAGCTACAAGAAGCCGCGATCAAGCTCTCCCTCTTCTTCCGCAGCGCCGGTGGCGAGCCCGTTGTGCTCGACGACACGCGGCTACCCTCTACTTTCCCGGATCCAGTCGCGCCGAACAGTGAGCAGATCGAAGAGGACATCGCGATGGCGATTGCGGCGTCCCCGGCACTGATTGAGTTGGATCTGATTGCCGAGCAAGTGGACGTGGAGCTGCAGAACGCGCACAACATGCTACTGCCGAAGCTCGACGCACGCGTGCTGGCCTCCAAAGATGTCGGTGCACCGACTAGCTCAACTGGAGACAAGACGCCTTTTGAACTCGAGGCAGGTCTCTATGGCGAAATCCCGCTTCAGCGCCGTAGAGCCCGCGGTAAGATTGCGGCCGCTGAAGGGAAGCTCGCCCAAATCGCGGCGAAGCGACAGTTTGTTGTCAACAAAGTCACGGCCGCTGTCCAAGATGCTGTTTCCGCTCTAGAAGCGGCCGCCGGACGTATCGAGCGTGCTGAGACCAACCTCAGGCTCGCTCGCGAGACACTCGAACTCGGCCGCTTTCAGTTCGACGAAGGCAACATCGACCTGGTTACGCTGACTATTTACGAAAAATCTGTCACCGACGCGGAGCTTCTGTTGATCTCGGCCCAGGCCGACTTCTTTTCTGCTCTCGCCAACTATCGCGCCGCACTAGCCCAAGACCCGTTGGCAGAGGAGCAGCTGCCGCAGTCGCCGTAGTTTAGATGGCAGGCACACGCGGGGACGTTAGCCCGGATTATTCATGAAGATCGTCGCGAGAGGTTGTAAGTACGTTCGCGGCAAGGAAGGCGAGCAATTCTTCCGCAGGCGTATTGAAGCAATACGTCGAGGAAGAATTGTGAAGCATGACGAAGCCACGGATGGACTTACGACCTCGCAGCAGATCGCTCATGAATAATTCGGGCTAGTTTGTGCGCGGCGGATACCGGGGGGAGAAGTCCAACCAATTCTGGCTGGCTAACTCCCTGAGCTTACGGTGACACCAAGCAAGACGTGCATCCGACCAGCTGGCCCGTTACGATGACGGGACGAATCCGTCAACAGCGCCGTCGGTCGGCGAACACAGCAGGAGGGACGTCATGCCTCGAGATTCACACGTTGAGCGAAAGGTCGATCGGCGAAGTTTTGTGAAGGCATCGCTGATCCCCGCTGCACTTTCTATTCCCGCAGCCATGCCGAGTCGCGCGGCAAGGGGAAGCGATCCAGCTCAAGCCCCAAAGGTGGCTGAACCCGAGATCGTTGACAGCAACGTCCATCTGTTTGATTGGCCTTATCGACAGCTCAAGTACGCCCGCACAGATAAACTGATTGCGAAGCTGCGCCGTCACCGAATCAGACAAGCCTGGGCGGGCAGCTTCGAGGCGGTCTTGCGGACACAACTGGATGTAGTCAATCGCCGCTTAGCCGCAGAGTGCGGAACTCGGGGCGATGGGATGTTGATTCCCATCGGTAGTATCAATCCAGCCGGGCCCGACTGGCAAGAAGACTTGCAACGTTGTCATGATCAGTATCGGATGCCGGGCGTGCGGCTCTACCCGGCGTATCACCGGTACAGCCTCGATCATCCCGAATTCAAGCGGATGCTCCAGCTGGCGGCGGAGCGCCGCATGTTGGTACAGATCGTCATGCGCATGGAAGATGAGCGAGTACATCATCCATCCCTCGATATTCCTAGCGTCGACATTTCGACTCTGCCTGCGACGCTTAAGAAGATACCGTCGGCAAAAGTGCAGTTGATCAACTCAGCCGGACCGCTGCTGGGCAACTCGCTTGAGGCGTTAGTTCGCGACACGCAGGTCACCTTTGACATCGCCGCGACCGAAGGCAACGGCGGCGTGGGTCGATTGATCGAGGGAACGAATCCCAGCTACCGTGGCGCGATACCTGTCGACCGGTTGGTGTTTGGTTCGCATGCGCCGTTCTTCCCGTGCGAATGTGCGGTCATGAAGCTCTTCGAGTCACCGCTCAACCTCGGGCAGCTCCAACAGCTCATGTACGCCAACGCCGGACGGCTAATCAGCGCAAGGTCCGCCGTTTAGCAAAGCTGCCGACTTCCCGCCTGCAATTCAGGAAACGACATCAATGGACTCCTCCGCCCCTCGCGAATTTGTCTTGAATCCCGCCGCCTACGGCCTGCCGACGCGCGACGATCTTGTGAAGCTGCGAATCTGGGACATGCACTATCACGGCATGTCCGGCGGCGATCTCCGCCTGCATCAGGAGAATCTGTTCTACGTCGAGCGGATGGGAATCGAGCGGATGTTCTCGCTGGATATTGCTGGGTCGGTGAGAGATCCTCTGGGGACTTCGCTTTCCGCTGAAAAGAAGCGGGAGATCCGCGAGTTTTTGGAACAAAACAGCGATCGGGTTTGTGGTCTGATCCCGATCGATCCCTCGCAGCCTCTAGAGAGCGCACGAAAAATCGAAGAGTGGATTCGCCACGGCCCGTGTATTGGCGTCAAGTATTACGGCGGCAATCCAGGCGGCGTTGTCTGCAGCCATCCCAACAACGACGCCCTGATCCGCTTGGCCGCGGAGTTGAACGCAGTTATCTATGTGCACACTTGGCTAAAAGTAGGCGGGCAGCCGCGACATCCTGGCGGCGATAATGCGCCCGGCGAATCGACCCCAACTCATTTGGCACAGCTAGCCGGACGTTTTCCGGATGTACCTTTCATCTGCGGCCACTCTGGTGGTGACTGGGAGTTGGGCGTCCGTGCAGTCCGTCACCTGGAGAACGTGTATATCGAATTCAGCGGCTCGGACCCGCATTCGGGACAAGTGGACTTTACTGTCAGCGAAGTAGGATCCGGCCGACTGGTATGGGGCGGCCATGGGCCGTCCCGATCTTACTCGACGGAGTTGTCGAAGGTGCTTGACGCGGACTTGACCGAAGCCGAGCGGCTGCAGATATTCGGCGGCAATCTGCGGCGGATCGCCGCGCCCATTCTCCGTGAAAAGGGGTATCGACTTTGAACACGACACGAACTTTGCTCGCCATCCCAATTCTCTGCCTCGCGTCGCCGGCGTGGGCCGATGAGTCCGTGTGGTCACCCGAGTTGCAGATGGAGGTAGAGTCGATCGGTACTGTCGTGCCATCACCGGATGGTAAGTGGGTGGCATACACGCGGACCCACCCGGTCATGGACGTAGAAAAGAGTGAAATGATCACCCAGATCTATCTGGCCAAAGCAGACGGGTCTAGGCGATTTCAACTGACCGCCGCGGAGGAAAGTTCCACGTCTCCAGCTTTTTCCCCGGATGGTCGGTATGTCTATTTCCAATCGAGACGTTCGGGCACGCTCAATGTCTGGCGGATCGCTATCGACGGCGGAGAGGCACAACAGGTCACGCACTGGGAGGGAACCATCGGCGGTTTCCGGGTCTCGCCGGACGGAGGGTGGCTGGCCATTCGAGGACGGCAGAAAGACACCGACTTGGAGACCGCAAGAGAGGAGAAACGCGATTTCGTCATCGTGGGTGAGAAATCCCAGAACCAGCAGTTGTGGCTCACTCAAGCCACCACGGAAGGGAACGCCGCACCCGTACGCGTCGGTGACTTCGAGATGCATGTCGCCGAATTTGAGTGGTCTCCCGATTCAAGAAAGATCGTCTTTGAACACTGGCCCCGTGCAGAGCCCGATTACTGGTTACAAGCTGACATTTCCGAAATAGAGGTGAGGTCCGGCCACATCCGGCCGCTCGCAACCGACGAGTTAAGCGAGCGATCACCCCGCTACTCGCCATCTGGTAAACACCTGGCTTACGTTCGCAGTTCACATCCCAAGAACTGGGCTCGCGAAGGGCGTCTGATGCTGCTGGACCTCGCCGGCGGCGAGTCGCGCTCTCTGCCGGTGACCGAGGACGAGTTCGGGCGGGGCTCACGCCTGCTGGGCTTCTCGGCGGACTCGAAACAACTGTTCTTCACCGAGACCCAGGGCACTCGCAACCTGCTGATGAAGATGACCGTGGATGGCGCACAGGCCAAGCTGGGACATCCCCGCTCCGGCACCATTGCCGGCTATGGCCGAGGCTGCCGTCTAAATCGAGCAGGAACGCACATCGGATTTGCGCGGGAGAGTTCCTCGGAAGCGGTGGAGGCGTCTGTGTTGAATCTGACCAACGGAAACGAACAGCAGGTCAGCGACGCACACCGAGGCCGTGCTTGCCCACCTCTGGGCAGGACGGAAGTTGTTCAGTGGGAATCGATGGATGGACTAGAGGTTGAGGGTCTGCTGACCTATCCGGTGGATTTTGCGCAGGGAACCAGGGTCCCGCTCATTCTGGTAATCCACGGTGGACCGATGGGCGTCTTCACGCAGACGTTCGTCGGACAGCGCAGCTTGTATCCTATCGCGGCTTTCTCTTCACAGGGCTACGCCGTACTGCGCCCCAATCCGCGAGGATCTTCGGGATACGGAAAGCAGTTTCGCATGGCCAATTTCGACGACTGGGGGGGCGGCGATTACCAGGACATCATGGCGGGCGTTGACAAGGTCATCGAGATGGGCGTTGCCGATCCACAGCGCATGGCGGTGATGGGCTGGAGCTATGGTGGGTTCATGACCAGTTGGGTGGTCGGCCAGACGGACCGCTTCCAAGCCGCCTGTGTTGGCGCTGCGGTGACAAATCTGTGGAGCTTTACGGGGACTTCGGACATTCTCGACTTCCTTCCCGGCTACTTTGGCGGTGAACCCTGGGAGGTCTTCGCATCCTATCGAGATCATTCACCGATGTCCTACGTTCGGAAAGTAACCACACCAACTCTGGTGCTGCACGGCGAGCAGGATCTGCGCGTGCCGGTTTCCCAGGGCTACGAGTTCTACAACGCACTCAGACGGAGGGGCGTAGAAACAGAGATGGTCGTGTATCCCCGCACACCGCACGGGCCGCAGGAACCGAAGTTCCTCTTAGATGTCATGAGACGCCATCTGCGCTGGGTCGCGGACCGCGTCGACTGAATGACTGACGGAGTGCGATTCCGAACATCAGCCGCTGGGCCGTTAGCCCACGGTTCCTACCAAAACCGGATGCTAACCCGAATTATTCATGAGCGATCTGCTGCGAGGTCGTAAGTCCATCCTTGGCTTCGTCATGCTTCACAATTCTCCCTCGACGTATTGCTTCAATACGCCTGCGGAACAATTGCTCGCCTTCCTTGCCACGAACGTACTTACAACCTCTCGCCACGATCTTCATGAATAATCCGGGCTAACGCATTCCGGCTGGTTGTGCCGGGGGCGTACACGATTGGTGATGGTGTGTAATGAGCACTTCGCCACGGAGCCGTGCCTTCCATCCTGCTGATCATGTTGATGCTGTCTTCTGCTTTTTTGACAGGATCTACAGGATCAACAAGATGGTCCTTTGCTCTCTGAGGACTTGTTGTAGCCGAATTTGCCAGAATTTGGACGAATCGGCAGTCCGCCAAACTCTGGCGAGTTCGGCTACGACCCGAATGGGCGTTAGGCAGTCCACCCAACTCTGGCAGCAGCAGTTCGGCTCCGTTCCAAATCAGCCGCTGGGCGTTAGCCCACGGTTCCTACCAAAACCGGATGCTAACGCATTCCAGCTGATTTGCGGTCCGCGTTCCGCTTCGGGCGAACGCGCAACCTCGAAACTCCGTCGGGATTGGCAGATGACGCGGAGTTCTGTTATAATGGCTCTTCCACACTGCCCTCCCCAAGGTGAATCACCGTGACCCCGCCGATTCACTCCCTCCTAACCAGCATGCTGTATCGTCTTGTACTGCTGACAGCAGTCCTTGGGCTGTGTGCAAGTCACTCCTGGGCGCAAGAACCGGCGGCCGCGACTATCTACAAGGAAATGTGTGCCAGATGCCACGGCGCACACGGCCAAGGAGTGCCGGATGGATACAAGAAGCCGCTCCACGGAACGCACACCGTCGCGGAACTAGCCGAACTTATCGCAGAAACGATGCCGGAAGAGGCGCCGGAAGACTGCATTGGTGAGGAAGCGCGGCAGGTCGCCGAGTTTATTCACGAGCGGTTCTACTCGCAGGGCAATCCACGTGCTCCGCGGTTGACGCGGCTGACCGTCGACCAGTACCGAAACGCCGTCGCCGACATCATCGGCAGCTTCACATCGAATCCAGGCTCCACTTCGAACCGACGTGCCGACTGGCGGCAGGCAGCAACGACGCGATCAGAATCGCCAACGGTCCCCGGGTTACGTGGTGAGTACTACCAATCTCGGGGAATGAGCAAGACCGACGCGCTAGGTCAGTACCGTAACGACACGCGTATCGACTTTGATTTTGGTGAAGGGAGCCCTGCGGAGACCATCACACCCGATCAATTCTCCATCATTTGGCAAGGTGGCTTCCTTGCCAACGACACGGGCCACTACGACTTCCGAGTGAGCACCCAGAACGGCGTCAGGCTGTACGTCAACCTGGACCCTCGACGGGGAGGTGGACGTCGGAGGGGAACGTCGTCGAACGGCCAGCAGGCTTTGATCGACGAGTGGGTCAGCTCCGGCGAGATGCGCGAACACACCTCGCGCATTTTCTTGTTGGGTGGTCGTACCTACGCTATCCGCTTGGAGTTCTTCAAGTACCTAGAGAAGACGGCCTCCGTCAAACTTGAATGGAAACCGCCGCACGGCACTTGGTCGGTGCTCGATTACAACGACACCAGTACGATCCGTCCGCCGCGTGTCTATGTGTGCAAGACGCCCTTTCCAGCAGATGATAGGAGTTTGGGCTACGAACGCGGCAGCTCGGTTTCGTCCCAGTGGCAGGTAGCCACCACTAACGCGGCCGTCGAGGCGGCTGAGGAAGTTGTGGCGCGGCTGCCGCTGCTGGCGCGCTTGACTGAGGACCCCGACGACACGGCTGCGCGAGACGGGCAAATCAAGGACTTCGTGCTGCGTTTCGCCCGAGCTGCCTATCGTCGTCCTCTGACGAGCACCGAAGAGGAAGATCTAGCTGCCGCCGCGTTGGCAGACGCTGAGAATCTCGAAGCTGGGGTCCGCCGGGCAGTCGTGACGATTCTCATGTCGCCGTATTTTCTTTACACGGACCTCACTCCACCGAGCCAGCTACCGACGCCGTACGCCATTGCCTCCAGACTTTCGCTCGGGCTTTGGGACTCGATTCCCGACCAGCTGCTGCTGGACGCTGCAGGCAGAGGCGACTTGACGACAGAGCAACAGATTGAAGCTCAAGCTCGCCGCATGATGGCCGACCCACGAGCCAAGGCCAAGATGCGGAGTTTCTTCCGCAGCTGGCTGGAGCTCGAAGAACGGGACCTCGCCAAAGATAAGCAGATGTTCCCCGACTTTGATGAGGCGGTGATTGCTGATCTGAGAAGATCTTTGGAGTCGTTTATCGAGCGGGTCGTGTGGAGCCCCGAGTCTGACTACCGCCAGCTGCTCTTGGCCGACTATCTTGTTCTGAATGACCGGCTACGTGACCTCTATCCGTCGAAGTATGTGGAACGCGAGGAGCAGGCGGGTCGGGCGATCAAGCGGCGGGCGGGCAGAATACATTTCGCCTCGAGCTTCCAGCCTGTGCAGTATCCTGCTGCTGAGCGGTCTGGCGTGCTCACGCATCCTTATTTGCTGAGTGCCTACGCTTACCACAACAATACTTCACCGATCCATCGGGGCGTGTTCTTGACACGCAACATCGTGGGTCGTGCGCTGAATCCTCCACCTATCGCCGTGGCCTTCAAGAATGACGAGTTCGCGCCCGACCTCACGATGCGCGAGAAGGTCACCCAACTGACGCGCGACACCGCCTGCATGGCCTGCCACTCCGTGATCAATCCTCTGGGGTTCACTCTAGAGAACTTCGATGCGGTGGGTCGCTGGCGAACGACCGACAACAACAAGCCAGTAGACACAAAGAGTCAGTACACGACAGCGACAGGCGAAAAGGTCGACGTTGCCAATGCTCGGGACGTTGCCGAATTCGCCGTTTCAAGTGAGTCAGCGCATCGAGCCTTCATCACGCATGTCTTTCAGCATGTTGTCAAGCAGAGTCCGGTGGACTTCGACCCGGACTTGAGTGCGCAGCTTACGAGTCAATTCGCGGAAGATCAGTTCAACATCCGGAAGCTGTGGGTCAGGATTGCTTCAGTTGCCGCGGCCCACACTCATGCCGAAAACACAGCGACATCGGAAGAGGTAACGCCATGACAATCTCCCGTAATCGACGTCAGTTTCTCCGTGATCTTGGGCTGGGAACGGCTGCGATGCCTTTTTTGGCTGGTTTGCCAAGCCTGCGTGCCTCGGACATCACGGGGACGGATGTGCCGAAACGACTCATCGTTATGTTCTCACCCAACGGGACCTTGCCTGATGAATTCTGGCCAGATCAGTACGGAGCCGATGCGCCGCTGCAGCTGAAACCGATGCTTAGCGCACTGGAACCTTTCCGCGCACAGACGCTGATCCTCAAGGGAGTCAGCAACAAGATCCGCGGAGATGGAGACAACCACATGCGCGGTATGTCCTGTCTGCTGACAGCGACCGAGTTGAACCCCGGCAATATTCAAGGTGGCTCGCACACTCCCGCCGGATGGGCCAGCGGTATATCGATCGATCAGGAGCTGCGAAACTTCTTCCAATCCCGAGAAGAGTCGCGCACTCGCTTTGGGTCTTTAGAGTTCGGCGTCGCTGTGCCCAATCGTGCCGACCCATGGACCCGGATGTGTTATGTGGGAGATGACAAACCGATAGCACCCATCGACGACCCGGGGCAGATGTTCCAGAAGCTCTACGGCGGGGCCCAAGAACGTGAGACGGTGGTCAGCGTGCTCGACCATGTCCGCTCTGACCTACGTCGAGCTTCCGACAGTTTGAGCCCCGAAGACCGTGCTCTGCTCGAAGAGCACATGCAAAACGTACGGCAGCTTGAACTAGACCTGGCCGCGGCGGCGGAGCAAACAGAACTCGTGCACCCAGAACCCGACATCGATCCCAACATCGAGCTGGTCAATGACAACACTCCAACTATCAGCCGTATGCAGATTGACTTGTTGGTGAACGCACTGGCCAACGACATGACGCGCGTCGCCAGCCTGCAGTTCATGCGATCCGTTGGCCAGGCGCGAATGCGTTGGCTTGACGTGGAAGAGGGTCATCATTCGTTGTCGCATGAGCCGGACAACAACGAAGTTGCGCAGGATAAACTCAAACGTATTAACGGATGGTTCGCCGGCGAACTCGCTTACCTCGCGGGGCGGCTTGCTTCGACCCCCGAACCTGGTGGCGCCGGTGGAAGCATGCTGGACAACACTCAAATCGTTTGGCTCAACGAGCTTGGCAAGGGCAACTCGCACACCCTCGACAACATCCCGTTCCTGCTCGTCGGCGGAGGCGCGGGTTTCAAGACCGATCGCGCGCTCGACTTGGAAGGCGCCGCCCACAACCGCCTCTGGCTTGCAGTGGCCAACGGCTTGGGCCACGAGCTCGAGTCATTCGGCACGGCGAGCTATTGCGCGGGTGGACCGCTCAGCTTGTCCTAGGTTGCCTTATGGATTGCCCAAAATTCCCGACTCGTCTCGTGCTGCTGGTCGTGGGTTGTTTCATGGTCTCCCTTGCCGCGTGGGCGCCGGCCGCCGATTGGCCTGGGTTTCGTGGTCCTCATGGGAACGGAGTCAGCGGCGAGACCGACGTTCCCATCGAGTGGAGCACGACAAAGAACCTCAAATGGGAACTGGAGTTGCCGGGGGCTGGGTTCTCAAGCCCAATCGTTGTCGGTGACTTTGTGCTCGTCACTTGCTACTCCGGCGCCGAAGATGATCTCAGCCAATTGCAGCGACATTTGGTCTGCGTCGATCGAAATCGCGGAGCGATCGCCTGGTCCAAAACTGTTCCTTCTTCTGCTCGAGAGACGCCCGGCGCCGCCTTCGGCACCCAGCATGGATTCGCGTCGCATAGCCCCGTAAGCGATGGGGAACGTGTCTATGTCTTGTTTGGCAACAGCGGTGTGCTGGCGTTTGACTTGAAAGGAGAGCCACTTTGGCACAAGCAAGTCGGCGATGAGAGCGCATCGATGTTCGGTTCTGCGGCCAGCCCGATTCTCTACAAAGATTACGTCATTGTGACGGCGGGAGCTGAAAGCGAGTCAATTCGTGCCTTGAACAAAGAGACCGGCGAAGAAGTTTGGAAATCCGAAGCGGGCAGTCTCTCGAGGTGTTACGTCACGCCCACGATCGCGAGGAACGACAGGGGCGAAGACGAACTGCTCGTTTCCGTGCCCTTTGAACTATGGGGATTGGATCCCGCGACCGGCGAGCTTAAGTGGTATGCGGAGACGCCGGCAGATTTGAACACCGTTCCCAACGTAGTCGCTCACGATGGCGTCGCGTTCGTCATCGGGGGCCGCCGAGGCGGCCGAGCGGCGGTTCGCCTCGGTGGAAAGGACGATGTTACGAAATCTAACGTAGTTTGGTCGACCAACGGCGGTTCGTACGTGCCGTCACCGGTGCTGCACAACGACCACCTCTATTGGATCAACGATCAAGGTGTCGCCTTTTGTGTCGATGCCAAGACTGGCAGGCAAGTCACCAGAAAACGAATCGGGGGTCAATTCTACGCCTCTGTTGTCCTAATCGACAACAAGCTCTACGCGGTAAGTCGCTTCACGGGAACATTTGTCTTGGAAGCGACGCCGGAGCTGAAGCAGATCGCCCACAACATTCTGCCTGACGAGAGTGATTTCAGCGGCAGCCCAGCCGTCAGCGAAGGGCAGCTGATCCTGCGATCCAACGAGAAGCTGTACTGCATCGCGGCACAGTGACTGCAGCGCCAATCGATGGTGTCGTCCCTACCCGTCGTTCAACAGTTCTGAAAGCTTAAACACCGTGGTGTGATTCCTGATAGTTGGAATAGCGTTTGAAAACCGAAAATTTACGCATTGCCAAGACCCATCCGTTGCTGACGCCAGCACTGCTGGCTGAGGAAATCCCTGGCACGGCGGCGACTTCAGAACTGGTCTCCCACAGTCGGAATGCTATTGAAGCTCTCCTTGCTGGCAAGGACAAGCGGCTGCTGGTTGTTGTCGGCCCTTGTTCGATCCACGATCTCGATGCGGCACGCGAATACGGGCAAAAACTAAGGCCTATCGCTGATGACGTGACCGAACGTCTTCTGTTGGTCATGCGCGTCTACTTCGAGAAGCCGCGCACCGTGGTTGGATGGAAGGGTCTGATCAACGATCCGGATCTGGACGGCTCTTACCACATCAACAAAGGGCTACGCCTAGCCCGCCAGTTGCTAGTCGACTTGGCTGAGCTGGGTTTGCCCACCGCGACAGAGTTTCTCGACACGACCCTTGGTCAGTTCTACGCCGACTTGATCAGCTGGGCCGCGATCGGAGCGAGGACGGCGGAGAGTCAGATTCATCGCGAACTCGCATCGGGACTATCAATGCCGGTTGGCGTCAAGAATCGCACTGACGGTAACACGCGGGTCGCCGTGGACGCTATTCTCTCGGCGCGCAATCGCCATCTTTTTCCATCTCTAACGAAAGAGGGTGCCCCGGCCATCCTCGAGACGACTGGAAACCCATCTTGCCACCTGGTACTGAGAGGCGGTTCTGAGACGGGACCCAACTATGGACCCGAACACGTGCTCCGCGCCCGGCAGCAGCTTCGCGCGGCGAATTTACCGGAAGTGTTGATGATCGATTGCAGTCACGGCAATAGCGAAAAACAACCAGCAAGACAGCAGGAGGTCGTTGACTCGATCAAGTCTCAGATCCAGGACGGGGAAACTGCCATCCGAGGGCTGATGTTGGAAAGCCACCTCAAGACAGGACGGCAAGACCTAGGTCAGCACCAACTCGAATACGGAAAGAGTATCACCGACGCCTGCCTGGGCTTCGAAGAAACCGTTGCGTTGCTCCGGCGACTAGCGGATGAATGAGCCATCTTGCGCATCAATGTAGCAGGCACGCTCCGCGTGCCGTCCACCGCTTGAAACGACACCGCTCCTGCTTCCTGCTCCCAAATCCACACAACGGCCCGGACAGCGATACAAAATCAGCCGCTGGGCGTTAGCCCACGGTTTCCACCCTAACTCCGACGCATCTCGGCTCGGCAGGAGCCTCGCCCTCCCGCAATGTAACCCACGGCATCAATGTAGCAGGCACGCTCCGCGTGCCGTCCGCCGCCTGAAACGACACCGCTCCTGCTCCCGCTCCTAAATCCACACAACAGCCCGACAGCGATACAAAATCAGCCGCTGGGCGTTAGCCCACGGTTTCCACCCTAACTCCGACGCATCTCGGCTCGGCAGGAGCCTCGCCCTCCCGCAACATAACCCGCGGCATCAATGTAGCAGGCACGCTCCGCGTGCCGTCCGCCGCTTGAGACGATACCGCTCCTGCTTCCTGCTCCTGCTCCTGAATCCACACAACAGCCCGGACAGCGATACAGGATCAGCCGCTGGGCGTTAGCCCACGGTTTCCACCCTAACTCCGACGCATCTCGGCTCGGCAGGAGCCTCGCCCTCCCGCAACGTAACCCACGGCATCAATGTAGCAGGCACGCTCCGCGTGCCGTCCGCCGCTTGAAACGATAATGCTCCTGCTCCTAAACCAACACAACGGCCAGGACAGCGACACAGAATCAGCCGCTAAGCGTTAGCCCACGGTTTCCACCTAACTCCGATGCACCACGGCTCGGCAGGAGCCTCGCCCTCCCGCAACGTAACCCACGGCATCAATGTAGCAGGCACGCTCCGCGTGCCGTCCGCCGCTTGAAACGATAATGCTCCTGCTCCTAGACCAACACAACGGCCAGGACAGCGACACAAAATCAGCCGCTGGGCGTTAGCCCACGGTTTCCACCGTAACCCCGACGCATCACGGCTCGGCAGGAGCCTCGCCCTCCCGACGCTCGACGGATAGCCTCAGATCGCCTCTTGCTTCTCTGAAATCGCCCCCCCGACCCCTCTAATTCTGGCCCCGCCACTGGAGGACCGTGAACACCGGACGATGGTCCGACGCGACGCGATCGTCAATGATGTTGACCTCCTGGACGTGCCAAGGATCGGTGGAACGATAAAGTACGTAGTCAATTCGCGACTGCGGCGCGATCGCGTCGGTCCATCGTTCCGTAAGCAGTACTTTCATCGGGTTGCTTCCCGGCCTTGCATTTAGGTCGCCAGCTAAAATTACTGGCGGTCCAGCGTCTGCTGGAAACAACTCGTTAAGCCGTTCGGCCTGTTCTGTGCGAGTATCATTGCTCTGATGGCAGAGATGCGTGCCAACAAAGATGAACTCAGGCAGCCCGTTGTCGGGCTTGATACGTGCGGCCAGCGCACAGCGTGGCTCCTGTCCCGAACGAAACGGCAGGCGATAGTCTTTAATGTCGTCCATCGGAAATCGTGAAAGGATCGCTTCGCCGTATTGTCCCCCAGAGAAAAACATGGCGTTGCCAAACGCGTGACGTAATCCCGTCAGTTCTCCCAACCGGGCGGCCTGGTCCAATCCACTGGCTCGCTGCGTCTTCCGGTCGACCTCCTGAAGAGCAACCACGTCCGGGTCGAGGTCTGTGATGATTTTGGCGAGCCGTGCGTAGTCGAATTCTCCGTCGGTTCCCCGACCATGGTGAATGTTGTAGGTCAACACCCGGAGCTTAGGTTGTGCCTGTTCTTGAGAAAACGTGCAGGCAACTAGTGAGCACCACACGACGACAAACAACTGAACAGATCGCTGAATCATTTGGAGCCTCGCTAACAATGACATCACAGACGTCTTATACGATGGTGTCTCTTACGCAGCGTGTCATGACTTTCTCCTGATCGACATGCGACCACCAACCGGCTCCATTGCTATTCAAGGTTCAAGTCCTCCCTCGGAACGAGCGCTAAGGACGAAAACAGTGGATAGTTACAGGCGCAGCCATGCGCGTAGTTCGGAATTGAGAGGACTCCACCGGCCGGGATCATCGAGTTGGTGCATCCCGAACGAATGCCGCTAATTCGGCGTAGCTCGCCGGACGGAAGATCCCAAAAAGCAGCGTATGCGCTACGCATCGCAATCAAGTGCTGACCACCCACGACGCGACTGCAGCCACGTCGGATCAAACCACCTTGACCACCCGCCCAAAGACTCGCCTCTGCAACAACCTCACCAGTTCGAGGATCGTAAACATCACCATACTGACCGACAATTCTATCTGAATACAACAGTGGTTGCCCCTGATTCCACTGACGCCAGTCTCGGCCGTTGTACGAGCTTCCGCTTAGCGGCCTCTCCGCACAGAGTACCGATCCCGTCTTGCCTTCGAAAGCATCGAAGGTGTTGTAGACTGACACCACGATCCCACTCAGTTCCGAGTACGCCAGCCGAAGGGGATGGCGAGTTTCGCCCTTCACACTGCTCAGACTGCTTTCCCAGAGCAGCTCGCCGTTTCGGACATCAAGAGAAACAAGCCGACCTCGAGCATTGGATACTTGCCCTCGCCGGGCGGCACTCAAATCGGGTAAATCGGCGTCCGCGAAAAACAACTGTCCACTGCCGGCGGCAAGGTCCGCAACTTCCCATTCGCTCCTTCGCCGCCATCGCAGTGTGCCGGTCGTGCGATTCATGCAAACGACCATCTCCCGCGTGGCTCCGATCAAGTGATCGCCCGAAACACGATAGTCCCGCCACCGTCCGGAATCGGACGGACTCGCAATGCGTGTAAGCTCCTCCCCCGTGCGTGCGTCCAAACGAAGGATGGTGTCGGCGGCCAGCACGTAGACACTATCACTTGTCGCTACGTATCGGTAGTCACGTGCGTCGGCACCGAAGTCCATCGCTGGACTCACAGCTCCACCTCGACGGGGCCGCGATCCGGTTTGCTCTTCCGCTGGGAGCTTTCTGCTCCAAAGTGTTCGGCCTGTGTAGATATCTACTGCAACCAGCATTGGAGGAACTTGAATGAATATACGGCCCGACGCCACGAGCGGAGGTGTGAGTCGAGCGTGATTGAAGTCCCATTCTGGAAAAATCATGTCGCCCGACTCTCCGCCAAACCAGAGGATCGTCAAAGGGGCTTTGACTCTGTGATCGCGGCTAACCAGAGTGCCGCCAGCATCTGCGTTAACGTGGGACCAGTCGGCGGCACCATCCGGACCATCTGTCCGCCGTACTACCAACCAGTGCTCGTCCAGCGACACAGACGCGCCTAGTCCGAGGCTATCGATCGCTCGCAAGTTCTCGCCGTTCGCCGCCTCGCTACCGCCCAAATAAGCAACTCCACGGTACGGATTGAGCCAGTGAAGTAGCCGGGTAACTTCTTGTTCGGCGGGCCGCGCATCGAATGCCGCGTCTGATACCACCAGCGATGCAAAATACGGTGGCAGCGGCACTGAACCGACATCGACAGAACGCACAACCACCGATGGCCAACCCAAACCGATGTCGTTGAGATCTCGGCGCAATTTGTCTGCCTTCGCGCGATCTGGCTCAATAGCGCAAACCCGAAGCTTCGATTGGAGCGCAAGCTCAATTGCCAGAGGGCCATTTCCTAGTACGACGCAATGGCCCTTCTCTTGGCCGGAGGCCCGCAGGATCGCAGCGGCGGTTGCCTTCTCGTGCCCGCCTTGCACGCCTGGCGAAGGTAACTTCAGCACAGCGGGCTGGACGACTTTGTTGGGTCCAAACACGGAGATCCTCCCGTCCGTGGATACCGTGCACAGTCGTCCGTTGGCGACGAGCATGCGGGCGACTTTGCCGTCGATCGACCGGCGCCAAGAAATGCGTGGCTTATCGGTGGGGGTCGCCGGAAGATCTATGGCAACAACCCGGCCGCCACCCGCCGCGAACAAACGGTCGCCGGCGCGGCAGTGCACTTTTAGATCGCCATCCATCGCCCATTGCAACTCTGGAGAAAGGCGATTCGATAGATCCCACGCCTCGACCCGGGTATAGCTGGTTCCTCTTGGGCGGTAGCCCCGCATCTCTGACTGCGGAAGCGAGGCAAACATCAAATCGTCTGCCAACACAGGCTCACGATACTCGCCAAGTTCCTTGCTGGCGTTTGCTGGATCACTGCCGATTCGCTTCCGGCTGGAAAGATCGTAGAGGTCGCCGCCAACGTAGAAGTAGTCCTCGTCACCCGCCACAAACCAGGTCCCCTTCTCGAGCTCTCGTCTCCCTCCCCAATGCGTTGTATACGGTTCCAGTTGACCATTTTTCCTATTCAGCACGGCGGCCATCGCCCGTCCGCAGGGCACTATAAGTTTGTCTCCGACGACCACGAGATATCCTTGCGGTGATAAACCACCATCCCACCTTCCTCCGTGGTCGTCGAGTGCGCCCTCGATCGAACCGACGGTCTCGTTTCCCCAGACTGGATCGCCCGTCGTCGCCTCGACGGCCCGCACGAAGACACCCTCGCCAGGCCAAATACCCGCCGCAAAATAGAGAACTCCGTCAGCGACAACTGGGCCACCGCGAACCGGCCAGAGCGAACATAGTTGGTCGTTACCGAGTACCCACCGCTCGTCGTGCGCGTCTGGAGCGCCGCGCACCTTCCATTGAAACTCCCCGTCGTGCGCTCGCACGCAATGTACGTACCCGTCATCTGATGCGATGTAGACGGCAGACTTGAAAACGACAGGCGCCAGCCGGACCGGTCCGTTGGTGTAGTAACGCCATTTCTCAGCACCACTGCCCATCTCGAACGCCGCTACGCTGCCATCGATCATTGACGGTACGAACAGTAGGCCGCCCGACAGAACCGGTTCGTAGCTCGCGCTGAAGTTGAGCCTGGGGTACTTGGGCCAGACGGCCTGTGGCTTCGGCGAGTGCCTCACCCACTGCAGATGCAACTCGCCGCCAAGTTGCTCGTCCGTGCTGGCAGTGCGCCCTGCATTCGCACGCCATTGAGGCCAGTCCGCTCCCATGAGGGGAGTTCGACAGCTGCACACGCCAAGTAGAACTAGGGTTACCGAGACACCACAGCGGTACGGTAACTGAGGCAGATTCGCCAACCGACGCATCATAGATCTCCCTCTTTGTCCTGTAATGCACACTGAGCGTGACCGAACTCCCCCAAAATTCCAGCTCTTGGAGTCATCGGTGCGCACCCCAGTGTAATACAAATTGCACCTGCCCGGTTCAGCGCGGGAACCTTGGTTGACGTTCATTGCAGATACCAGCCGATTGAAGACGCGCTTGGCTCGCAGACCCGGCAGAAGATGCCCTAAGCGATCCATGACGGGCAACGTACGGACCGGTGAAGATCTCTTGTAGCCGAATTCGCCAGAATTTGGCCGAATCGGCAGTTCGCCAAACTCTGGTGAGGTCGGCTACGCTCTGGCGAGTTCGGCTACGCTCTGGTGAGTTTGGCTGCGATCGGATTGCGGCGTCGGGGAGAAGGCCATAACAGGGTTGGATGAGGGCACGTAGTCTTGGGACGGGGCCTAGTCTAATATGGTGTCGTATTTCATGTTGGAGCTTCCATGCCAACCCGAAGAGTGAGTCAGACTCTGATGGGGCTCGTTCTGCTGTGCCTCTGGGTAGTCCCAGAACCGGCGCTGGCCGAGCCGCTTCGCCTCTCCGTGGACGACACTGTCGTTGTGCTGGGGAACACGTTTGCAGAGCGGATGCAGTTGTTTGGCTACTTTGAGTCCTTTTTGCACAGCCGCTTTCCACGGCACCAGCTGCGGATCCGGAGCATGGCCTGGCCCGCGGATGAAGTTGGGTTGATGGAACGTCCACTGGGCTTCCCGAACTTGGTTGAAGAACTTCGCGAGCACCGGACTGACGTTCTTCTTCTCTGCTTTGGAATGAACGAGTCGTTCCGGGGGACTCAAGCGGTTGATGCGTTTCGTGATACATTGAACCGGTTCGTCGTGAAGTTACTGAGACAACACTTCAACGGCAACTCGCCCCCCCGGATTGTGTTGATCTCGCCGATCTCGCACGAAGAGCTGGATAGTGAATTTCGCGACGTCGCTTACCGCAATCAACAATTGAAGCAGTACACGAAAGCAATCCAGTCTGTTGCACGGGAGCACAATTGCCGCTTCGTTGACCTGCTCACACCCACACTCGCATGGACGATGGTGCCACGAGACAGGGATTTGACATTCAATGGCATCCATTTGACAGAGTACGGCGATTGGACGGTCAGTCAGATGCTGGCCCGTCAGCTCGAACTTATCACCGAGATTCCGCGGCCGACTCCAACCGCCGGCGCGATCGCCGAACACTTTCGAAGGTTAGTCTGCGAAAAAAACTACCACTTCCAAACGTGGTGGCGGGCGCCCAACGCTTCATACATCCACGGGAGACGGAAAGACAAACCAGGAGCCGTGCACCTGGAGCAGGAGAGAGTGCTGCAGCTGAGCCTTGTTGACCAGTTGGATCGGCGAATCTGGTCCCACGAGAAGCCGGCTCCAGCCGAAGTATGGCGGACCGTGCCCACGGAGGGCAAGCCAGTCTGGCATCCGACACCGAGCGACCGCTCGATTGATGGCGCCGAAGTGGAGCCAGAGTTTTCGGTGCTGAGTGACGGTGACCAATATGACAAGAAATCACACTACCGCACGCCCTCCGACCAACTCGCTCTTTTCCATCTGCCGGATGACTACGAGATTGGCTTGTTCGCGTCTGAGCAGCGTTTTCCGATTGCCAACCCGATGGCCATCCAGTTTGACTCGAAAGGGAGACTGTGGGTTGCCAACACGCCAACTTGGCCCCATCCTCTTCCCGGCAAGCAGCCACGCGATTCGATCGTTATCCTCTCCGATGACGATCGAGACGGATCCGCAGATACGCACCGCGTCTTCGTGGATGGGCTCAATCTACTCCACGGTTTTGCGCTCGGCCCAAACGGCGTCTACATTGCTCAAACACCGAAGCTCATGCTCGCGCGCGATACTGACGGCGACGACCGGGCAGATTGGTTTCGGATCGTGCTGCAAGGCTTCGGCGCCGAAGATGCCGAGCACTCGATGAACAACTTTCGCTGGAGTCCGGGAGGTTGGCTCTTCTTTAGCCAAGGGATTTTTTTTCACACGCAGGTTGAAACTCCAGACGGCCCTGCACGGGTACGCGATGCCGCGGTGTTTCGATATCATCCGGTGAGCCAGCGGTTCGGTGTCTATCTATCCCATGTTTTCTCGAACCCGTACGGCAACGTCTTCGACAGGTGGGGACGCGGAATTCTCCTGGACGCCTCAGCTGGCGACTACTACCCCATGGACATCTTCTCCGCGAACTTTGCGTTTCCAAAGAAGAAAGAACGGACAAAGCACCTATCCTTCGGGCCGGGTGGCTCTATCGCAGCTGGCTGTGACTTCCTCCACAGCCCGCTCTTTCCGGATGAAGTGCAAGGAAGGTTCCTGGTAAACCACTGCGAGGGAGAAGTTGGTACGCACTGGTATACACTCAAACCACATGGCACCAACTATCACGCGGAAAAGCATGAACCGCCACTACTGACGTGCGACGATCGCACCTTTCGTCCAGTGGCGATGGCAGTTGGTCCTGACGGAGCTGTGTACGTCGCGGACTTCTATTCGCACATATTTGAGAACGTCAATTTCTCGAAGAGACACCCGGGCCGAGACCACTCGCGCGGCCGCATCTGGCGTATCTCCTACAAGGGGCGTGCCGGGCACCCCATACCCAAAATCGGCCGCCGTCCATGCGCCGATCTTCTCGATATGCTCAAGGGCCCGCTAGCTGGCCGTGAACTGGCACGGCGCGAGCTGCAGCGAAGGGGACGCTCGGAGGTTCTGCCCGCCCTGGAAAAATGGGTGGCTGGCTTGGAGGGTGATGGCCCCGATCACGAAGCTAATCTCTGCGAGGCGATGTGGGTCTACGAGAGTCTCGACGTAGTGAAGCCCACACTAATTCGACGCCTGCTCGATGCAGATGAAGTCGGCGTGCGGATTGCCGCCCTGCAGACGCTACGGGTTTGGCAACAGGAGATCGACGGAGCGATCGAGTTGATTCAGGAACGGATCCATGACGCGGATCCGCGCGTGCGATTGCAAGCTGTATTGGCTTGCAGCTTCAACGAATCACCGTCCGCATTGGAGACGGCGCTCAGCGTCGCAGAGCATGAAATGGACGCCGGACTCGAGCACGCTCTCAACCAAACCCTGGACTTCCTTGAGCGGCGTTCGTCGTCCAGCCGGCCAGATCCCTAACCCGGATAATTCATGAAGATCGTCGCGAGAGGTTGTAAGTACGTTCGTGGCCAGGAAGGCGAGCAATTCTTCCGCAGGCGTATTGCAGCAATACGTCGAGGGAGAATTGTGAAGCATGACGAAGCCACGGATGGAATTACGACCTCGCAGCAGATCGCTCATGAATAATTCGGGCTAGCAGCCTGTTGATTTTCTCAACGCGCCTGCCGCATCACAGGAATGTGATGCCAAATCAGCTACGTAAGTCGCTGATTTGCGAGCCGCGAAGAACTCTGTTCTGAGCTTGTGAGTTTGAAAAACGCCAGGACGGTGTTTTTAAACAGGCAGCTAAGAGTGAAGAAGGAGCATTCAGCGACTCAATGCAGCCTGTAACATCGCGCGAGCATAGGCAACGTTGTAAGTGTACCCAGCATAGCCGCCACCGCCGGGATACCCTGAGTGAGTATGAGGATGATCCCGGTCGTAGTCGAGAAGGCGCGGGTGTTCAGGATAGATACCCATGGTGTACTCTTGATTCACCAGTTCCTTCATGACGGCAAACATGTCCGTCTTGCCTTCATCCGGAAAAACTTCCACATAGTCTACGACGGGTTCATGCACAACTACGTTACGGTAGTGGACATGATTGATTCGGTCACGGCTCCCGAAGTACTTACACACCTCGACCGGGTCGACATCAATCTCACTGGTAACCCCGCTATGATACGTGACGCCGTTGGCAGGACTGTCGACGATTGCAATTAGCCGCTTCCAATCGTCGAGCGTCGTCATGATCTGCTCGTTGCCCCGGCTCTTCGGTACCGGCGGGTCATTTGGATGCAGGGCCATTCGGACATTCGACGCCTCGGCCACAGGAATGATGGCTTTGAGCAAATAGGTTAGGTTCTCCCACAAGGACTCCGCATCGTGCGTCCCCACTTCAGGAATCGGCGGTAGGTCCTTCACATCTTCATAGCGATAGCCGGTGTAGCCAGCACCGCCACGCCCTTCCACCTCGTAGTAGCCTTCCGTCAGCCGGTAGGCATAGAAGTTGTATTCGACCACCGGCAACCCCACGTTCCCGGCGGCGCGGAGAGACTTCTGCAGTGCTTCGATCTCCTCGTCGCGACCGTCGCGGCCGTAAATGGCTTTGGGAAACCCACCAATCATCATGTTGATGACTTTGAGCCCGTTTTTCTGGAAGCGTGCTAGGGTTTCACTAAGAGACTCTTCGGTCCAGGGGATTTTCGGGCCGCCCATCAGCACGTGATCAACGCCCAGTTGCTTGATCATGCGCATCCGCAGCTCATCTGCGTCCCGCCTAGTACCCAGACACAACTTGGGAGTATCGGGGCCCTCCAAAATGGGCCAGGGCTTCGAATCAGCCGAAACCCGATTCGCAAGCAGGGATGGAAGCACGGGAGCCATCGCCGCGGCACCCATCGCCTTCAACGACTGTCTTCGTGATAGACCGCGTTTCATCGTCGCGCACCTGTGCCGAGTTGTGTTTCAACTATTCAGCGCCGTCGGCCCCGTCTCGTTCAGTCCTCGAATTTGGGCTCTTTTCCCTCATAGGCACGATACAAGTCGAGGATCGACTTTTCGAGTGCCTTTGCCGTCGCCGGGTCCACCTTCTGTTTGCATCCCATCGCAGCCACCATGACCGCGTGAGCCGCCTTCAGCTGCTCGACGTACCGTTCGTTGGTCGCCTTAATCCGTTGCGTCAGGAAGTACTCAGCAATGATTTTTTGCGTATTGGATGCGTGCGACTCTTTAGTCATCACCCAGCGCGCGAGCTGATTGTGAGAGACTGCGTCATCCTTGGCGGACAGTTCATTGATTTGCGCAATTGCTTTGGCAATCGTGGTCGTGTCTTCAAGCATTTCTTCGAAACGACGTTGGTCACCGTAGACGCCGCAAGGTACTTGGCAGTGGGCTTGAACAAAACGAGCGCTGAGCAGAATTGCTACAGTACTGATTGCCAGAGCAGAATAACGAAGCATGGTGTAACTCCTGTAATCTCGAGTCGCGAAGGTTGAGTCAACAGAGCGTAGGAGTGACCGCAGACGTATCACGCAGGCGGTCACGTAGAAGTGTCAAACTAAGCCGGTTAGTGGACCATCGCTGCAGAAATCTGGATTGCCGAACGAAGCGGCCGGATGTCCCATCGCTTCGCAAAAGCTCATCAGCAAGCGATTGTGCGGAACCCGTCCAAAGTCGAAGGCACGGCCGGTGCGCCAACCCAGTCCACCCCCGACAAGAACAAAAGGAATGTTGTTACGAGTGTGCGAGTTGCCCTTGCCGAGTTCGTTGGTCCAAACGATCGTCGTGTTGTCCAGCAACGAGCCATCACCGTAAGGTTCAGGAGTTTCGGCCAGCCGCCGGGCCAGCAAGGCGACTTGTTCGCAATACCAGGTGTTGATTTGAATCAGCTTCTCGTAAGCTTCTTCGTTGCTGTCCGGTTCATGTGACAACTGATGGTGGCCCTCCTCGATACCAATCCACTTCATCCGTGGCTGACCAACGCTGTTGGTAATCTGGAAACTCGCCACCCGGGCAAAGTCTGCGGCAAAACTGTTCACCAACAAATCGATCTGCATGCGAGAGATCTCGGGCATGTTGTCGTTCTCTTCTTCCACGTTGGGTGGCAACAGGGGCACGCCGTGGGTGACAGTCGGCCGATTCGACTTGGCCGCCATCTCGGACTGTAGGTCCCTTTCCACCTCACGCACCATCTCCACGTGTTGCTCCAAAATGCCGCGATCTTCCTTGCTGATCATCGCTTCAAGGCGACGGAAGTCGTTCGCCAAACCGTCCAACACACTCGCCAGCACTTCGCGGTTCTTGGCCTGGCCATAAAGCTTGTCGAACATCTGGTAGGGATCATCAATTGGAGCAATCGGCTGATTGGGACCAGCGTAGGACATGCGCGTCCAAGTGTTGGCTCGGTCGGGAACCATCACGCCGAATTCCAGCGATCCGAAGCGAGTCTGCGTGCGAGGATCGGCCTGCAAACAATTCTTGATGTGCTGGTCCACAGAGATCCCCTGGGACCAACCGGCCGGTGTATCCGAACCGCCTTGAACGTCGCCGGGATAGAGTTCGATTCCGGTCAGCAAACAGCCAATTCCGCGCATGTGGCCGTCGCCATCCCCTCGAATTCTGTTGCAGACACCATGCAACGTCATAGTCTGATGCTTGAATTCAGCCAATGGCTCTAAGATGCGTTTCAGTTCGAAACCTTCGCCCAACGTATCGGGCCAGAAGTGTTTGGGAATGACACCGTTGGGGCTGAAGACGAACACCAACCGCTGTGGCCGCATCGACTCTGCGCCCGCCGATCCTGCCGCGCGCGCTAGGCTGGGGAGCCCAAGTGCCAGATTCGCACCGAGGGCGCTAAGACCTGTTTTGCGGAGGAAGTCACGGCGTGTGGCATAGTACATCTTCTCAGGTCTCCTCGTCGGTCGGCGGAGTCGGTCGGGTAGATGCAATCACTGCGATCTCCACGAGTAGCCGTCTGATGTGAAAGTTGTCGTTGCGGAACTTCTCGGTCAGCTTATCTAGTTGATCGGGCCCGTATGCCGCGATCGGCTGCTTGGCAAAGTGCAGGAAGGCGCGGTTCACGAACGCCCGGTGCGCATCATCGCTGCTAGCGACAAACTGTGCAAGTTCGGACGCCCCGTGAAACCCGACGGCCTCGCCGCTGCGGGTCATGTAGTGGCCGGTCGGATCAACGGGTTTGCCGCCTTCTTTTTCTCGAAATCGTCCAACCGCGTCGTAGTTCTCCAGAGCGAATCCAAGACCGTTGATCTTGCGGTGGCAGACTTGACAACTCTCAGGGCTGGTTTGTAGCTCAACTCGCTGCCGAGTCGTTAGGTCTGGATGCAGATCGGGGCTGAGTGGGGCAAAGGCCTCCTGGGGGGGCTGTAACGTCCGGCCCAGCAGGTAGCGAATTAAAAAGACCCCCCGATGAATCGGAGAAGTCGAGTCCTGATAGGCCAAGCGGCTCATCAAATACGGATGGGACAGCAACCCAATCCGGCGATCTGATCCGACTTTCGCCTTCACTAACCCCGCCTGGACTAACTGCTCCGCCCGCCACTCGGCTCCGTAGAATTCTTCTAACTTCGGTGTCGTGTACGCCCAGTCGGCTAGAAACAACTGGCGGAAGTCGCTCGCCTCGCCCCACACAACGTCGTCGAGGAAAGCGTCAAGCGAGGCTTTCAGGTCTGCCACGACCCGCGCGTCGAAGTCCGAAAACTCTTCACCGCTCTTGGTGACTTCGATCGTCTGGCCGAGATTCAGCCACTCGTCAAGGAACTCGCGAGTCTTCGCCCGCGTTCGATAGTCGTGCACCATTCGCTGCGCGGCTGCCCGGACCTGTTGATCGGTTTTCAATTCGTCGTCGCGAGCAAGCGCGAGCAACCACCGATCCGCCGGCAGAGAATCGAACAAGGTCAGAGTCAGCCGATTGGCCGCACGTCGCGACTGAGTCCGGTCGCGGTCTAGTTCCGGGTACAGAAAACGGGGAGACTTCAGAATCACCAGTAGAGACCGTTTGATCGCCTCAGCATCGTCTTCGGTTTGGTCGATCTGTTCGTCGAGATAGAACCGCTCGGCCTCCTCGTCTAGGGGTCCGCGAAACGCGATCTCCGCGATGTCGGCGAGGAACCTCCTTAGCCTTGCCCTTGGCCGACTTTCGCCATTAGATTCCCGTCGCCGACGCGACCGGCCGTCGCGACCGTACTCAGGCCAGAGCTCCTCCACAGCCACCTGCCCGAACTCGACTGCGGCAGCAGTCGTAGAGTCATCCCACTGACGATCGACAGCCAGACCTCGTTCGTAACCATAACTTCGGTCGTCCGGCGGCAGTTTGGTCTGTAGCGAGAAAATGGCCGGAGGCAAAGTCGCTAGCAAGTTGCGCTGGGGAATGATCTCCTCGATCCCGTTTGGTGGTATCCACGACAACGAAATCCGAGCCGGTGGCTGCTCGGTCTTTCTTTCTCGCTGGAACAGCTGGATTTCAATCGGGGTAATGCGGCCGGCCGTCAGCACGACGGTCTTTCTGAATTCCGTCTTATCGCCCGACTGGACCTGGTTGTCGATGAATTCTCTGCCAAAGCGGCCCAAGTCACAAACGAAGGCACACGTCGAACGAATCACGATCTCGTAGCGACCGGTTTCGTTGGGTTTCAGCCCCCCTCTCCACTCGACAGAGAAGTCTTCCGCATCGATCCCTTGACCGGGACCATCATGCATCCAATCAAAATCGATGGTCGCGTCCACCCGTTCAATTCGCTTGATTCTTCGCCTACCGCGAGCCCCATCGAAATAGCTACCGTCAATACCACTCTTCGGCGCCAACCACATCGGTCCTGAAAAGCGTGCGTACAGGTCGGCTAGGCTCTGACGAAGTTGGTTGCTTGTTAGGTGCGTCGTGGCGATACTCGGCGGTCGGTTGCGGATGCGCGCTGCCTCACTGTAGAAAGCGTGGTGAATGTAAGCAGCCACGGCATTTGCATCTTCGGCAACACACAGCTCCGGTTCACCCTCGGGCATTGTCTCCGTGACTCGCTTTGACAGCTCGCCAATCGATAAGTCGCCGACTAGTGGTTCGGCGTAACCGTCTTCCACGCCTTGCCCCTTTTCGCCGTGGCAACCAGCGCAACTTTCGGCATAGATTGTCTGACCACGTAAGCGCAACTCGTCCGCTTGTGAGACCGGGTTCGTCGACGCATTGCTCTTCGTTTCCTCCTCAGCCGCGACTGGCAGCCCACGTTGCGCTAGTAGGAAAGCAAGAACGGGCGCCAGCGTGAAAGGGGCCGAATGTCTTAGCAGGGTGCGCAGCACCACAGCAACTCCTGAACTCACTCTGGCGGCCTGGTGAGCAACAAAAAGGTCGTTTGAAGGCGGGAAACAGTCGGTGTGTAGCGTCCAGGTTGGCGGCGGCCAGTCGCTCGCCGACGCACAGCGCACGCGTTAGTATACCCGAAAAAGAGAGGTCCACTCAACAGTCAGCCCGATCGGTTCGGAGAGCTGCTCCCAAACGTAGCGACGGACCGAAGGCGACAAGCTGGCATCTCCAACCTATTTGCGTTCTCCGCCCAACTCTTGGCATAATCTTGAAGAGTCGTAACCCCTCCAACCCGTATCCGCTGAGGCCTAGTGATGAAACGAATCAACCGACGTGACATGATGAAGCGTTCCGCGGCAGCCGGGCTGTTCTGCGGTGTACACACTTCGTTGCTTGATGGACAGGCCAAGGCCGCTGGACCTAACTCGGAGATTCGCCTGAGCATCATTGGGCTAGGTGGTATCGACACGAAGGGAAGTGTCGGTGGAAGGGGGCGGCAGCTCATCAATGCACTTCGCGACGTTTCTGGTGTAAAGATCGTCTCACTTTGTGACGTCGACGAGCACATCTTGGGCAATGGTGTTGAGCTGCTGCAAAAGGTAAATCAAAAGGTCAAGGCGCATCGCGACCTGCGCCACGTGTTCAATGACAAGAACGTAGACGCCGTGTTAATAGCAACACCGAATCACTGGCACGCCCTGGGAACGGTGTGGGCATGCCAGGCCGGCAAGGACGTGTACGTCGAAAAGCCTTTCTCGCACAATATCTGGGAAGGGAAACAGATGGTCGCGGCGGCGCGAGAACATCAGCGTATGGTCCAGGTTGGCACGCAGAGCCGATCGAGTGAACTACTGAAACAGGCGTTTGCATCCATTCGGGCAGGAGAGCTTGGTGAGATGCGCTCCGTTCACGCGATCATTTACCGTCCTCGCCCTGGAATCGGGACAGTCAGTTCACCCACGCCGATTCCTAGCTCAGTGGACTACAACTTGTGGAGCGGACCGATTCAGGAGAAGCCATTGATGCGTCCACAGTTGCATTACGAGTGGCACTGGTTCTGGGACACCGGCAACGGCGAAATCGGGAACAACGGCCCTCATACAATCGATGTCGCTCGCTGGGCGCTGGGCCAAGACCAGGCTCCTCCTCGAGTGCTGAGCATCGGGGGTCGGTTTGCCTCCGGCGATCGAGCTGATACCGCCAACACTCACATCGCATTCATGGACTACAAGCCCGTTCCACTGGTGTGTGAGGTGCGGAACTTAGGCAGTCGAAGCGACGGGAGCGTCGGCAACTATCGAGGAACGGGTGGCGGTGTCGTGATCGATTGTGAGGATGGATACTGCATCGCCAATCGGTCCAAAGCGACGTTCTTCAACCGCAGTGGGCGCGAGATCAAGGTGTTCAACAAGCAAATCGAGAAGGACATCGTGTCGGTCCACCTGGACAACTTTATCACTGCAGTCCGCAGCCGAGACGCTACGGATCTAAATGCCGAGGGAATCGAGGGGCACCGGTCCGCAATCTGCTTTCATATGGCCAATGTGTCTCATCGCTTGGGCAAGATGGCCTCGCCAAAGGCAATCCGAGAGGTCGCCGGCGCGACTCCTTTGTTGTTGGACTCGCTCGAGCGTTGCCAGGAACATCTCAAGCTCAATGGAGTCGACATCAGCAAAGATCATGCCACGATTGGTCCATGGGTCACGCTGGACGTTGAGCAGGAAGTGTTCGTGGACGAGTTTGCCGAGCAAGCGAACGCGCTTTCACGAACGGAATATCGAGCACCGTTTGTCGTGCCAGAGCTAACTAGCTGAAGCACGCTCCGCGGGATGAAGCCGCGCAGAGAACATACCGACGCCAAGCGACGATCTGAGATTGTGCTGCAATCGAAAAGGACGGGAAGCGCGTCGCCGGGCCCGCACTTGATCTGCAGCGCCGGATAACGCTAACGTCCTTGCCGCCTCTGTGTTGACGACGGATGGGAAGTTGTGCGGAATCTACTCGAGGTAACAGGTGAGGCGCGACGCCACCCTCGCCGCTGATGGTCTGCCGCCAGGTTCTCATCTCCACGGTACGATCTTGGGCAACCAGCTCTGATCAAGCTTGTCGTACGCAACGACGTAGCCATTTGCTCCCGCCTTCGTAGCTGCGATCTGCTGGGCCTCAATCTCCTCCATCGACACGTCCCAACCTTGCACGACTGCGATCATCCGCGATGCCGGGATCGCTTTGCCGTTGTGGCGTGGTGGCATCGTTTCGAAGGTCTTGATGGCAAATTCGACCCAGCTCGCTTCGGCAGAGCCATAGCGCGGAATATCACGTTGAAATTCTTTGTAGAGTGCCAGGACCGCCAGGCGCTTGCTCTTCTCAGCGAGGGGCATGAGTTGCCGAGTGTACGCTTTCCAACAAATCCCTTTGTAGCAACCGACTCCGGCGCAAAGCCCAAGAGGGCTGCCGTCATGTTCCTCGCATTCGGTCGTCAAGACGGGAACGACCTCCGCTTGGGGCAATGCCTCTTGAATTGCGTCGACAAACAGTGCCGCTGAGTCATCACCCGACGGGACCGTAGTACGGCGTTGGCCATAGTCGCTTGTCCAACGACAGAGAGAATTGCCACAACCGCAAGCTGACGGAGCACCTTGCAGGTCGTTCAGAAAGATCAGCTTCGGTACCGGCAAGTTGGCCAGCAAAGACAGGACGCGTTCTCGCTGAGCTTTGAAAGTCTCCTGTGACAGGATCGGAACCCACGGGTAAGTTTTGACGACCTCGTTCGCTTTCGGCAGTGGAGCAGCCGGAAAGAAGCGTCGCCACTCATGATGGGTTTGAAGACTCGCCATCCACTTTGGATGTTCCTTGGCAAGCTCCGGCGAGCGAGCGACTTCGACCCAGTATGCGAATTCAAGACCGGCTCGCTTGGCATTCACAACAGCGGCGCGAATCGCCTGTTTGTCGTCGTCCTTTGAGCTGCTCAGTGTGAACGCGACCGTATTCGTCCCGGTGGATTCGAGCTTGCTCAACCGCGCTGCTGAAGCGTCCTCAGCCCTTACAATGGCTCCTCGAAGCTGAGGCATCCCGGCCGGTGCGCGGGCTTCGTCCGCGCCCCCCAGCGCTCGACCAGCCACTACACCGAGGCCAACCACCATTGCGAAACGCACGTAGCCGCTCCAACAAATCCCTGGACGTGCGAACTTCGTCATCGGTCAGCTTTCGCCTTTTCGAAGACTGTCGTCTTCGGGTACTCGCTGGCCCAAGCGTACCAACGGCATTGAATTCCGCCGGCCCAAGTCAATTCGTGACCGCGTAGAGGCCCGTCAATTCCGCGGCCTGCGATGGTCCATCGCGTGCCGGTTTCTTTATCTTTAAAAGGAGCCGACTCGGGCGAGATCGCGTCTGCGTAGAACGTCAGCACTCGACCATCTACTTCGCGATCGAAAGCGACGGCGGTCTTCGTGTTGCCGTACCAGAAAACGGCGATCGCTTCTCCATCGACTTCATCCAGCAGACATGCACGGGCTTCGTCGGCTGGCAATGGATACGCTCGCTGCGAAGAAGCGAATTCGACGCCCAAAACTCCCCGGTTCGCGTTCAACCGATCGTCTGCTCGCCGCAACGATTCGCTTGCCTGTTGACTCATCTCTTTCGGCAAGGGTGTCGAAGCGTATTTCTTGCCGTCGAAAAGATCGTACGTCGTCGACTCAGGATGCAGCATCAGCCAGTAATTCCAATTCGTTACGAGGCTGGGGATGCGAGTCAGTTGTTTCCCTTTCTGCGGCCCCGCAATCGCCTTGCCAGTGAGCGCTGACCAAAGCGTTCCATCTTTGCCCGCCACAACCATCACTCCGTTCCGCCAACCGTGAAACTGGTAGCCGTAGTCTTTTTCATAGGCTGCCACGTAGCCACCGCCCGGATCATAGAAAAAAAGTCCGTACGTGTCGTTGACGACTCGCGGCCCGGCGAGGAACAAGCGAATCGGAAATGCACCGCCGTTGTGAACCGCTCGGAGCCACGCGATCACGCGATCGTTACCATGGATAAGCGACTTCACGTGTTGCGTTGAACAGTACGAGCACGGTGGTTCGGTGATCGGAACGACAGGTTCATCCAGCAACTTAATTGTGCCGGCGCGGTCGTCAGCAGCTTCGGCCGTTGTCACAACGTTACGTCCGACGAGAAAGAAGGATATCGCAACGGCAAGTAGGCAAGTCGATTTCATCTGGCGTCCCCAGTGGATCGTGGACTATTAAGACCTGAGAGCAAAAACAAGTTTACCCGACAACTTTCGTCGGGGTCATACGCAGTGCTTTCATTTCCCAGCCGGCGCGGTAGGGATGGTGGATTAACCGGTTTGCAGCATCCAGGTTCGTGATCTCGAGCTGCTGGCTGTCCCAGGAGAGTTTCTCGCCCGGGAAGTGGATGACGATCGTGCCGAGCAGGACAGTTTCGGTCAATGGCCCGGCGTAATCAAAGTGGGCGGTCGTCTGCCCGTCGCCCTTGCAGGCATTGGTCCACTGCATGTAGTGATCGCTGCCGTCCACCGGCTCGTATTCGTAGTCGGCGAATTGCGATTCGGGCAGTAGCCGTGGCATGCCACCACCAGGACCGCCGTGCGGGCTGAGCAAAACGCCCTTCTCGCCAATATACAGACCACCATTACTGGGCAACTGCTCACCGTCGGGCAGCTGTGCCAACTCGCGCGGCGGCTGCTTACCGCCATCGTACCAGGTCATGCGCAGCGTCTTGCCAGCGGTGTGAGCAGTGCCCGCAAACTCGTAGTGGATCGTTTCCCACTCTGGATATGTCTCGCCGTCGGGCGCCGGCCCGTCGGACCAGACCTGAATCGGCGGCGCGAGTTCCAGGCTCCAGACGACCGGGTCGATGATGTGACACCCCATGTCGCCGAGCGCGCCGACTCCGAAATCTAACCAGCCGCGCCAATTGAAGGGATGGTAGGCACCCCGCTCACGACGGTCGTCTGGCTTTGGTCCCACGTAAGGCCGATAGGGCGCCACACCGAGCCAGTTCTCCCAGTTCAACCAGTCCGGGGGAGTGTGGGAATCGATCGGACGAGCAATTCCCTGCGGCCAGGACGGCCGGTTGGACCAGGTGTGAACTTCCTTGATCTTCCCAATGGCACCGCTTTGAATCAGCTTTACAACAGTGCGGTAGGGTTGGAGGCTGTGGTTTTGGTTTCCCATCTGTGTGACAACACCATGCTCTTTGGCCAGCAGCCGCATTCGCCGTGCCTCGAACACTGTGTGGGCCAACGGCTTTTGCACGTAGACGTGCTTGCCCAACTGCATGGCTGAAACGGCAATCGGCGCGTGCATGTGGTCTGGTGTCGAAACCGTCACAGCATCGATGTCTTTCTGTTCAAGCATCTTCCTCCAGTCGTCGTACAGTTGTGCATCGGGATAGAGCTCGGCCGCACGCTCAAGAGAGCGGCGATCGACGTCGCAGAGAGCCACGACGTTTTGGCCCTTGGATGTCAGCTCAATGTCGCTCTCTCCTTTGCCGCTCACCCCGACCGAGGCGATGTTCAACTTGTCGCTAGCTGCCAGCGCGCGCGAGGATCGCATGATCAACGGCAGTCCGACCGAGGCAGCTGCAGTCTGTCTCAGGAATGCCCGACGAGTAGAGTGAAACGGCACGGCAAAGCTCCTTAGTGGGTTGTGACGCGGGATATAGACTATTGTCGCGCCAGCGTGAGGTCTACGCAAGAATCACATGATCCTCCGAGCCGTGCAAAAAACACGAGCTGCAGGCCGAGTGCTGAAGTGCGCTCACAGAGAGGGCCCAATGCTGCGCCTCTTTTTAGCCGCCCTCTCTCTAGCCGCTATGATCTGTCGGTGCTTGAGAGATGCAACCTCACTGGTGCATTTATCCTAGACTTGAACTGGGGGACTGACCCAGCCGACGGCAGGACTCTTGACCGATACCGCAGAGAAAACCCTGGCTCGATTGCTCGAGCCAGGGGTGCTCGGTTACAGCGCAACCGACTCCACTTCAGTGACGAAGCGGTTTGTGTCGTCATCGAGAAACGACGCGACGATGTGGAACACGGCGTCAGTTACTCGCCACCGACGTTCAGGATGTTGTCTCGCTCCGGACCCTGCGTACTGCTGTAGGGTTGCAGTTCAATGCAGACCAGCTTCGGAGCCTGGACTCCCAGCGGACGCTGGTTCTTGACCAGTGCCTTCCACTCGATCATGACGCCGGTCGCGCCTTGGGCGCCGCAGCCCGACGGTCGGCCCTTGTAGACCCAGCTCTCCGTGTCATTGACCAGAACCGCGCCCGCAAACATCTCACGTCGGCAACCGCATTCGGCGTGTCGGACCGAGGCATCTGGTGCCAGGCGACTCGGCGCTCCAAACACGCTCTCGGTTACCGGATGAATACTGACTGGCCGATTGTGCGTCCTGCTCACGGAATGGCCAATGCCGTAGAATCAATACCAGCGGCGAAAAGGAGGGCCCACCGTGGACGATTCTTCTCGAATGCAAGTATCGAGTCCAAACGCAACGGGTGGCGGCGGAACTCATTTTGAGCAACACGTGGACTCGTTCTTCTTGGCCATGCTTGTCGTCAGGGGCATTCCACCCATTTTGACCGATTGCGTGTTGAAAGAAGTTCACTTTCAGACGGAACGGCTTGGCTGGAGAACGGATGACATCGTCGCTGTCGGTGAAAATGGCGCTGGACAGGAACGAAATCTCGTCTGTCAGGTCAAGCAGTCGGTGACCATTAGCTCCAAGGACGCAGAATTCTGCAAAACGATCACAGATGCATGGAGTGACTTCACCAACATCGATCTGTTCTCACGCGCCAATGACCGACTAGCCGTTATTACGCTTCGCGGAACGGACGTGCTCCTAAGGCATCTTGCCGGCCTGTTAGACTGCGCCCGAACGGCGCGGAACGCAGATGAGTTTGTTAGGCGACTCGAAACTCCAGGCCTCATTCACTCGAAAGCTATTCACTACTTCGGCGAGATCACAGAGATCATACAAAACTGCGAAGGTGATCAGGTAGATACGACAGAAATCTGGCAATTTGTTCGAGTTCTACACGTGTTGAGCTTTGATCTGAACTCAACAACCCGACAAACGGAGGCACTGACCAAATCGCTGCTTGCTATGACAGCAGACGGCCCAGACCCAATGGCTGTCGCTAATTCGACCTGGAATGAACTATTGCGAGAAGCTGCGGAGGGCAAACCATTGGGGAAGTCCTACCAGCACAGCGACTTGCCTCAACTAATTCGTGAGCAACATTCCTCGCTTGGAACTGCGGAGCAGCGGTCAATTGAACGCCTCAAGGAGCATTCTAAGCCGATAATCGACGGCATTCGCACCAAGATCGGACCGAGCGACTCTCAAGTCGATTTACCTCGGGAGCAGCTTGTCCACCAAATCCGTGCGCAACTCCACGAAGTGGCGATCGTTCTGGTCACTGGAAGCGCAGGCAGCGGAAAGTCTGCGGCAGCGAAGAAAGTAATGGAGGGTTTGGCACCAGAGTACCTTTGTTTTGCTTTTCGCGCTGAGGAATTTGCTGTAGCGCATTTGGATGAAACGCTCAACAACGCTCAAGTCGGAATGAACGGAGTTGGGCTGGCCGCGCTGCTCTGCGGGCAGTCGCAAAAACTGATGCTCATCGAAAGTGTCGAGCGACTGCTCGAAGCTTCGACACGCGACGCGTTTGCCGATCTCCTTTGTCTAGCGCAGGGCGATTCGAGTTGGCGTATGATTTTGACTTGTCGTGACTACTCAGCGGATTTAGTTCGCTCGTCGCTGTTACAGCTTGCACCGATTAACCATGCTGTCGTCGTTGTGCCGACATTGGACGATTCCGAACTCGACGCTGTATCTAATGCATCTCCCAAAATAGCCCAACCACTCGACGACGTGCGACTGCGCAAATTCTTGCGCAATCCTTACATGCTCGACAAGGCGACCCAAATGCCTTGGCCGAAGGACCGTCCACTTCCCGCAAACGAACGCGCATTCCGCAAGAGATTCTGGAGTGACATTGTTCGTGCAGACGACCGTGTCGCGGACAGCATGCCGCGGCGTCGCCAAGCTGTATTCTTGGAAATTGCCCTCCGACGAGCCAGATCGCTGACATTGTATGCGACACGCGACGGCCTGGATGACGAAGCGGTCGACAAGCTGAAACACGATTCTCTTGTCACTACCTCACCAGAGACGGACTCACTGATAGCACCGGCTCATGACGTCTTAGAAGACTGGGCAATACTCAAGTGGATCGATGAAGAGCATGTTCGATGTAGCGGCGACTATGCTGACCTCTCACAAGCACTAGGTGGATACCCCGCAATCCGCCGAAGCTATCGAAAGTGGCTCGGTGAGTTGATTGAAAGTGACGGCCACGCCGCTGCAGGCCTATTCACATATGCGCTGACAGACCAGTCACTACCTACTAATTTTCGCGATGACACGCTCGTGTCTCTCTTACGCTCACCCGATCCAAATGCTTTCGTCGTGCGCCATGCCGACTTGTTATTCGACAACGAGAAGGTTCTCCTTCAGCGCTTGGTCCACTTGCTCCGCGTTGGTTGTGTGACGACACCGGAGTGGTTTAAGGGCGGAAAAGGGCTTGATTTCGAGGTCTATGTTCCTGATGGAAACGCCTGGAAG
>CBDCWT010000051.1:0-84758 GCA_965223305.1 Pirellulaceae bacterium
TTTGCTTGGCCCACACCGCCCACCAGCCCGTGGGACCGCTCTTCTTTGCGCGGCGCGAGAAACTAGGGACCTGTCGTGTCGTCGTCAGTACCGGCCCCGCTGTGAACGAACGTGCGGTGGGGGTGCCGCTGTCAAACCGGTCGAGTGTCAATGCCAACGTGTCTGCGATAGCGCCGTCGCCCATCAAAGGAATGACCGTCGACGAAACATCTGCAGAGTCGACGTCGGAGCGGGTGAGCGGACCTCTCGTCGAGTTCAACGAGCGAATATCGGTCCCGCAGCCGGCCACCCTCTCGCGAATGTTGCCACTTTGGTCCAGGATCACTCCGCCCCGCACCAGAAACCAGCTAGCGGTGTAGTTTGTGTTGTAGTGCTCGAGGAGAATCTCATCCTCGATCACTGGCACCCGGTCTTGGCCCGGCGCCAAGGCGGCGATTTGTCGGCAGGGATTGGAAATCAGCTCACCTGAAATGTCCTGCGAGGGTGGCGAACCAAGGTAATTCACACATTTGCCGCTAGGTGAGAGATTGATCAGGTCGTTGTAAGTGTCGCTGATCTGCGCCGGGTTGGACGGACAGAGCATCTTGCCCGCCAACATGTCTTGCTTGATCATGTCTGCTACCCAGCCGACTTCGGTGACACAGCCATCACGTCTCCAATCGAAAGCACCGGTCACCAATCTGTCTCGATGATTCTCAGCGTGGGCAAAGAAGCCGATGCCGATCTGGCGCAGATTGTTACGACAGGCCGAGGCACGGGCCGACGACCGAGCTAAATTGACAGCCGGCAGCAACAGCGCGGCTAAGATTCCGATGACCGAAATGACCACCAGCAGCTCCACAAGTGTGAATCCATCCCTGGGACTGGAGGGCGTGCCGCTCATGCAAGATTTACCTTTTGACGTTCCCTAAGTGAAAAGCTCGGCCGTGCCGCCGAAGAACGTAGGTATTCTTAGAAACGACTATGAAGTTGTGGTGTGTCGTTTGTGAAATGGAGGTTAAGTGTCGATTAAGAATGCGCGTGGAAACGCCGCGTGGGTGAGAAATCAGGCGGGTGTGATACGAGGTATCGAAGTGGCGCGTTCGCGCCGATGGAGAACCGAAAAGTCAGTTCGACGTTGCGCTCGGTTCAATCACAACCCGAAGCGTCAGCGAGGGATCAACTTGCGTTGGTACACCAACCTCCCCTCGCTTACGCTTCGGGTTACGAACAACGGTGAATCCGCTATCTCGTGCCTGCAGGAAGGCGAAAAGCGCAACTTCAAAAAGCGTCAGCGAGGGATCAAACTGCGTTGGTACACGAGCTCCCCCTCGCTGACGCTTCGGGTTACGAAAAACGCGACGAATTCGACAACTCGGCACACAAGACAGCGAATCGCGACTTCATAGTGCCAGCTGGAGGCAGGCTAGGGCTAAGAAACCGCCTGCCAGCGTTTGCCCTGCCAGGTAGCACGCTGGTCGAACGCCTTCGACAGCGCGCGGCGTAGAGCGATTTTGTCGAGGCACCAGGAAGGACCAACCAGGTAGTCCGGCGGAGCCTCTCCGCTGACGCGTTCGACAATCACCGTCGGGGGCAGTAACTCCAAGAAGTCCACGACGGTGCTTACGTACTCCTCAAGTCCCATCAACTCGAGCTCGCCCCGCGCAAGTTGATCGGCCAAGGGCGTCCCACGGACCGCGTAGAGGTTGTGGATTTTGACCGCGTCGATGCGGAGGCGAGCCAACTCGCGAGCGGTTGCCATCATTTCGTCGTGCGACTCGCCCGGTAGGCCCAGAATCACGTGGGCAGCGATCTGGAAGCCTAGGCCACGGCTCCGCCCGACGGCCTCCAAGAAGGCTGCGTGATCGTGCCCTCGGTTCATCCAGTTCAGAGACCGGTCATGCATCGTCTGCATGCCGTATTCCACGGACAAATCGGTCCTCCCAGCAATCTCGGACAGTAGCTGCAGCGTCTCGGGCGGAACGCAGTCAGGACGCGTGCCGATGGCTAAGGCCACCACCTGCGGATGCTGCAGAGCCTGATCGTAGACCGTTCGCAGCCGCTCGACCGGGGCATAGGTGTTCGTAGCTGGCTGAAAGTAGGCCATGAAGTGGTCGCACCGGTACCGTAACTTCAGCCGCCGGATCCCCTCGTCAATCTGGGCGGCGATCCCTAGCCGAGGTAGGCGCCGGCTGGGGCTGAAGCTGCGATTGTCGCAAAAGACACACCCCCCGACTGCCACACTTCCGTCTACATTCGGGCAAGTAAACCCCGCATCAATGCTCACCCGCTGGACCCGGTGGCCGTACTGCTGACGGAGGTGGAAGCTGTACGCATAGTAGCGCAATCCCGCGCGGCGCCAGTCCGCCGAAAATCCCCTCTCTAGAGGGGATTTTGGTGCCTCGTCGAGGCCGGCTCCGACGTTTAAGTTGACTCTTGTTGATCCGTTGTCTAGATTCATAAGTCTAGGGTGGTTCCGGCCTTAATAATCTATCTCGTATTCATAAGAGCGCCGACCACCATGTCTTACTCCTTGATGAGGGCCTTATGCTTGGTGAACTTATTCCATTCGGAGGTGGAGATCCGATTCCGTTACTAAAAGGAAAGCTGTTGGTGGGCCGTCGCGAGAACTGCGACATCGTACTCCGTTTTGCAAACATTTCAACAAACCACTGCGAGTTGGAACTGCAACAGGGCTATTGGTTTGTGAAGGATCTCGGCAGCCGAAACGGAACCCGCGTCAACGGGTTTCGCGTGAACCACAAGCGGCTGGACCCGAGTGACAAACTGTCCATCGCGCGGCATGACTACCGCATCGACTACTCGCCTAAAGACCTTGGCGCCAATGGTGTTCCTCCTGACGACGACGTTTTTGAGGACATTCTGTCACGTTCATTGCTGGAAGGAGCCGGATTGCTCCGCCAGCATCGACAACAAGCTCAAGGCCGCATCGGCCGGCAAAGTGCCCAATCCGCTGAAGGGTCGTCGAGCGATACCGGTTATGCCGACATTTAGCAACTCGCCAAACCAAGGACTACGAAACGACTTATGCTCGGACACATGGTCTATTTCACGCTTAAAGACAGTTCCTCCGCGGCGGTGGAGGAACTGATCGCGGCCGCCCGCCGGCACCTCGCCGATCACCCAGGGCAGGTCTTTTTCGGCGTCGGAACGCTCGTCCCTGACCTTGAACGGCCGGTAAACGAGCGAGACTTCGATGTGGCCCTGCAGATGGTCTTTGAGAGTCGCGCGGCACACGACACGTACCAGACGCACGAACGCCACCTGGCCTTCATAGAAGAAAACAAAGCGAACTGGTCTCGTGTCCGTGTGTTCGACGCGGACCTGTAGTCCGGGTGAGAGGCACAGACCAGATATGGACGGATCCGCCAGGCGGCCGGCTGGGCGGAGAAGGTGCAGCCGGGCGACAACGCGCCGGTGTCGTTGGAACGTAGGGGGGCTCGTCGCCAGAGCCGCCGCCGGCCTACACTGGTAGCTGAACGGTAGATAGCAGGCACGCGGCCCGCTGTGGTTCGATGCGGGACGGCACGGAATGTGCCTACTACTTTGAGCCGAACCAGCCCTTCTTCCCGTCGAATGATGCGATGGCCTGCTCTTGGTCCTGCTGGATATCAAAGACCTTGTCCAGCCGAGTGATCCTGAAGACTTCCAAGACGTTCGGAGTGATGTTGCAGAGCTTGAGGTTGATCTTCTCCGCCTTTGCTTTCTTGTTCAACAACACCAACTTTCCGATCATTGCCGACGACATGAACTGCACACCTTGGAAGTTGAGCACCATCTTTTGGCTCGCCTTGGCGTTCGCCGTCAGCTCCATCAGCTCCTTGCCGATCTGCTGAATTCGAGCTTCATCTAGGATTTTGGCGTCGGCAAAAGAGACGACCAGGACATCTTCGACTTCCGCACTGTTCAGCGAGTACATAGCTGTATTCCATTTCGCTCCGAATTCCAGGGTGGCCAGGAATCGGCAACTTGCTTTGCCCGTGACTGCCGTGTCATAAAATCAGCATCACCTGTCGGGACACCAACTTATCATGCTAGTGTCCGAGACGCAAATCGCCTCGTTCGAGGCCCGGTGGACCACTTGGGTCAGGCGTGCCGCGGGCTTGGCTCCCCCCCTCCGGCATGAATCTGCCATGATCAACGTGGCGGACCCGCCGCTTGCCCGGCAGATTTCCGCACCGCTTCCATCACTTGCTTACGACTAGACTCGAACGAGAGCACTTTGAGCACCTCATAGAAGTTCTCCGAGTCGACGACGTTGGGATGGAGAGCGATGGCGGCCTTGATACGTCCTTCGTCGAACGAGAACGACTTAAGGATCTGCGTCGCCTGGTCGCAGTAGATCCGGCGATCCTTGAGAAAACTGGCGATGAACTGCAGCTTGTCGGCATCAAAAGACTGATCTTTGAGGTTCTTCAGGAGGTTGGCGAAATCGCCAGCGGAGATGGGCCGGCCGCCGCGGGTCCGCGAAAGATGGGGAAACAGTGCCTCCAGCTCCTCAGCGTTCATCGCCGCCCGCGTCAAGAGAACTTCTAGCTCTCGACGCAGCTGGCGATCCTTGATTTCACCCAACAGCCGGCGGGCACTGTGCAGATTCTCTCGGAGAGCACCGACTGCGGCCGCGGCGCGCGCTGGCGAGCGACCCGATCGCTCGGAAAAGCGGGCCCTCTGTCCCAACGCGGACTTCGAGCACAAGACGACCAAGACGAGCAGGATACAGACGCGAGCCATGAGAGGGCCTCCTGGACGGTATTTAACCAGCGGAGATGACGGACTTGCTGTCAAATAACTGCTCGGAGGCGGCTGTCTTGGCAATGACCACCACGCCTCGGTCGGAGACCGCGAAACCGCGCGCCCGGTCTTCGTCAGGATCAAAGCCGATTCTGGCATCGGCGGGTATGCTCACACCCTTGTCGATAATGGCGCGGCGAATTTGGGCCCGCCTTCCCACATCGACGCGGTCGAAGAGGATCGAGTCCTCGATGGTGGCGTAGCTGTTGATCCGACAACTGCCCCCAATAATCGACCGCTCGACCTGCCCCCCGGAGAGAATCGACCCAGGACAGACGATACTGTCCAAGGCTTGGCCGCGACGACCACCAGACGCTCTCTCGGCGAACACGAATTTCGGAGGCGGTAGGTTGGGCAAGTACGTCCGGATCGGCCAGCTGCGGTCGTAGACGTTCAACTGGGGATCGACAGAAACCAGGTCCATATTGGCATCGTAGTAGGCATCCACTGTGCCCACATCACGCCAATACGCCTCGTCCTTGCCATTCTCATCCCGGAACGGAAAGGCAAAGACGCGTTGGGAATTGACAATCGAGGGAATGATGTGGTGTCCAAAGTCGTGGCCTGCATCGGCTTGCGCGGCATTTTGACAGAGCTGCTCGTAGAGGAACCGCGCCGAAAACACGTAGATTCCCATGGACGCCAAGCAGTGGCTGTCGTCTCCCGGGATGCTCTTGGGAGCGGCCGGCTTCTCTTCGAATCCCAAGATACGCCACTGCTCATCGATCTCCATGACGCCGAACTGCCCGGCAGCTGTGCCGCAGTCCACTTTCAATGCCGCCACGGTAACGTCGGCTTGATTTGCCCGGTGCGATTCCACCATTGGCTGGTAGTTCATCTTGTAGACGTGGTCGCCGGCCAAGATGACCACGTACTGAGGATCTATCTGCTCGATGGCGTAGATGTTCTGATAGACCGCATCGGCCGTGCCACGATACCAGTGCTCGTCGATACGCTGCTGAGGAGGCACGACCTCAAGGAACTCACCGAGTTCCCAGCAGAACAGACTGCGCCAGCCAAGGTTGATGTGCCGTTCGAGGCTCATCGCCTTGTACTGGGTGAAAACCAGCACCTTGCGAAAGCCGCTGTTCAGACAGTTCGACAGCGCAAAGTCGATGATGCGATAACCACCGCCGAAAGGAACGGCCGGTTTGGCGCGATCGCGCGTGAGAGGCTCGAGACGCGCCCCCTTGCCTCCAGCCAGGACCACCGTTAGCACGTTCTCCATGATCCCTCCTCCCGGTCCAACCGGGAAAGACCTCCGCAAGCAAGTCCAATCTTCCACGCGCCGAGGAACACCTCCCTGGCTACGGTCCTCCCAAATCACCGCACGGAGCAGCAGTTCAGATCCTGAGCAACCGCGTCGTCAAATCGCCCGATCGCCCGTGATCGGGTCAAAGCAGTTATCAGTTTCGCGGATCGTTGGCTTTCGGTCTAGCTCAATCGCTTTTGCTGAACAAGACTCCCCGGTCGGCCTCGCGATAACCGAGTCGCTCGCAGGCCTCGAGGATCTCGAGATCACCGGTAGGTGTCTGTACTTCTACCAGTGAAACTCCTCGCGTCTGCAAGCACCGCATCGATTCATTGAGCAGATAGACAGTGAGCAGAGCGCGTTCTTGCCCAGCCGGCAAGAGCAAATCCCAGAGCCCCATGGCGTGCCAGCCCCAGCCGCTGGCCAGCGGCTCGACATCCCAAAAAGTGGCTCGGGCGACGTCGTCCGTCGCGCTCCCGGCAACCTCGAATTGTATTACGTCGTCGTTAGACCAGCGGCACGCGTCCCACCAAGACAGCGGAGCTGCTGTGGCACAGGGGACGACCGGCCGCTGCCGACGAAGTCGCAGAATTTGGCGATCGGCCACCGGACGAAAACCAGCCAGCTGGCATTCGAGCACCGCGCACTCCGCAGCGGCAACATAGCCAGCCTCTTGAAAACAGGTGTTTTGAACGATGTCGCTGGCGAGCACGCCCGGCAACTTGCTGCCGCCGTAGAGGCCCAGGTAAAAGGGCGCCAGCTCATTCGTTGCTCCCGCGTAGATTTGCCGGGCGCCCGGGACTGTCGCAAGTAGTGCTCGCACGCCTCGACCAACCTGCCACCCACTTCGGCGGTGGGCGCGTCCGGCCGAATCATCAATTGGCCAGATCGTCCCCTTCCGCTGGTCCAGTGAAGATCCATCCACGGCGGCAGCGAAACCCGCGTGGGCAAAGCCAACTGGTGTGTCGCCATCAAGGGCAACCAGCAAACCACGGCGATCGAAGTACGGCTTGGATAGTACCTGATCATCTAGCAAAGCAGCCGTCATCGGCTGTAGAAGGCCGCGATTGGGTGGCTGGCTGCACCAGATGCCGGCAATCGCCGGGGGATCACAGTTGAGAAACGGACGGCAATGGATCATCCGTCTAAGTCCACATAGATCTCATCACCATCGACCTTAGTTGGAAACGCTGCGTGCTGAAGTGAGCTACTGATTTGGTGCGCCCCCGTCTTGACGTCGAATTGCCAACCGTGCCACGGGCAAGTCACGATGCATCCCTGGAGTGTCCCTTTTCCAAGTGGCCCGCCCTGATGCGGGCAAACGCCGTCCAGCGCGCAGATTTCACCCTCAACGTTGAACAAAGCCACCATCCGATCGGCGGCCAGCACTTCTTGGGCCGTCCCCGGAGGACATTCGGCAAGCGATGCAACTCGTATCCAGTTCGGCATGGTCCGGACGCCGTCTCATGCGGCACGCTGCGGTGGGTCAACCTGAGGGGACCGCCGCGGTGGTGCGGCCTTCCATCGCCTGTGCAACCACCAGTACTGTTGGGGATCGCGCCGCACAATCCACTCCAACTGTCGATTATACCACTGAGTCAGCGGCCTGACTGCGGCCAACTCGGGATCGCACTGCCGAGGATCTACGAAATCCGACAAACCGACTTCGAATCGCATTGGCCGATTCAGTCGCTTGGCGTACCCCACCAGCAATGGCGCTTGACTGGTCAGAGCAAACAAGGCGATCGCCTTGTGCGAAGAGGCAGGTCTCTCGAAAAAGTCGACCCAAACTCCCTTCACACCGGCATGTTGATCCCCCAACAAGGTCAACACCGCTCCGGCTGCCAGCAGCCGATCGATCTGATGAGCGCTGTCTTCCTTCGGTACGATGAACTGGCCGTGCGCGCTGCGAAAACGGTTGACATAGCGGTCGAGCCAAGGATTGTCGAGCTTCCTGGCAACTGTATACGAGGGAAAACCCAGCAAGCCGGTGACGAAGCCGCCTACCTCGAAGTTGCCAAAGTGTCCGGAGACCAGCAACGTCGGACGCGGGTCGAGCAGGTGCCGCACCAATTCTCGCTTACGGTGAATTCGCACGAATTGGTGCCAGTTGGTGCGGTGCAGCTTCCTCGGCACGTGGGCGGTCTCACACGTCATCAGCACCAGATGTTCCCACATCGCACGACTCAACTCAGTTCGCTGTCGCGGACTCAGCTCGGGAAACGCACGCTCCAGGTTCTCGTCAACAACCCGTTGGCGGATGCGGACGCAGTCGACGGCGACAATGGAGATCAGTTTGGCGAGCGCCGCGCACGTTTCAATGCGTAAGCTCTGGACGACGCACACGAAGATACGAACAGCGATATACACCAGCCAGTCGACGAACCTCTCCTGCTGTTTGCGACTTGCTACCGTCATTTCACGTGGAAACCTCAGCGGTCTCGACTGATCGTTGCGCCGCTATCCGATCGCAGCCAAACTCGCCAGAGCGTAGCCGAACTCACCAGAGCGTAGCCGAACTCACCAGAGCGTAGCCGAACTCACCAGAGCGTAGCCGAACTCGCCAGAGTTTGGCCGATTCCTCCAAATTCTGGTGAATTCGGCTACGAGAATTCGTTAACAGCGTTGCCCTACACCCCGGTCGGCGACGCGATTTAGGCGAGATTGTGCCAAGAAACGGCAGATCCTCAAAGATCAACCTGGGGCGTGAACGGCTACTTCTTACGTGGCCTCGCCTTGAGAGCAGGATCGCTCCGCAGTGGTAGTTCAATCATGCGACCGGTTTCGGCGGCCTTGTAGATGGCCAGGATGATTTCGACCGAGCGGCGACCTTCGTGGCCGTCGATCAGCGGTTGGGTGCCGTTCCGGATCGCCTTGACGACATCTTTGAATTGCAGCGCGTGTCCGTGGTGCCCGATCGCACTTGGATCTGCCGCGCCACCGCCTGTTTGAGTCTGTCCGCTCATTCGTTGGAGCAATGCTCTGTCGGCATTCGTCGCTTTGGCGAAGTCCCAAGCAATCAGATCTTCCTCTTGCAGTGTCGCCGAGCCAGCGGTGCCGCTGACCTCGATTCTCTTTAAAGCACCAGGGTAGGCGGCGGTCGTGGCTTCGATCACGCCCAGGGCACCCGATTTGAACCGCAACGTCGCCATCGCCACGTCCTCGACTTCGATTCGTTTGTGAGCAATCGTCGAGGTGTGGGCGGTGATGGAAGCCACCGGTCCCATAAACCAGGTCAGCAAATCGACGCTGTGGATGGCCTGATTCATCAGCGCGCCGCCTCCGTCTAACTTCCAGGTGCCGCGCCAGGCACCGCTGTCGTAGTACTCCTGTGTCCGGTACCACTTCACGTAGGCATCCCCAACGGTCAGCTGGCCGAAACGCCCCTTGTCGATCGCCTTCTTGACCAATTGTGATGACTCGTGAAAGCGACTCGGGAAAATCGTCGACAAGACGACTCCGGCTTTGTCGCACGCGGCGATGATGCGATCGCATCGTTTGAGGGTTACTTCGAGCGGTTTTTCCACAATCACGTGTTTTCCGGCGCGCGCCGCTGCCAGCGCGGGTTCCATGTGCGCCCCGCTGGGAGTACCAATCGTCACGACGTCGATAGCTGGATCCTGCAACATCTCGTCGAGATCGTGATAGCCTCGGCAAGCTGTGCTGGCAGCCAGACGATCGGCAGCCGCAGGCAACATGTCATAGCAGCCCACCAGCTTCGCACCCCGTGTATCGGCGATCGCGCGCGTGTGGAAGCCGGCGATCATGCCGCAGCCAATAATTCCGAATCCAACGGCCACTCCGAGCACCTCCACGATTGTTTTTGCAAACCGAATCAAGCAATATAGACTGTCAGGCACTGTAGTAAAACCGCTGCCACCGTCGGCAGCCCGGGTGTAAACGGCGGCTGTCGAGCCTGGGGCCGAATGGCAGGGCCCCTGGCAGGCAATCACCGATGTAACCTCGTGGGTCGAGCCGCACCATGCGTTGCGGCAAAGATCGGAGCTGGCCACACACGGACGAATCCACGGTTCGCCGGCGGACTCCTCCGGCCCTGATGACCAATCTGCTGCTGGAAAGCCGAGACCTAAGACAAGTGCAAAACGGACCACAGATGACAGCGGTGGAACAACAACAGCATCTGACCGAAACCGGTCAAGACGATGTAGCAGCCATTGAAGCCTGTTCGTCGGCCTACGATCAGCTGCGGACCGAGCTGCAGAAGGTCATCGTGGGACAAGAGGCAGTCATCGAGCAGGTGATGATCACGCTTCTAGCCGGCGGCCACGCTCTGCTGGAAGGGGTCCCCGGCTTGGCGAAAACACTGCTGGTCAGTTCGCTGGCCGAAGCGTTGCAGTTGGGCTTCAAACGGATCCAATTCACGCCGGACATGATGCCCAGCGACGTAACAGGAACCGAGGTCATTCAAGAGGATCCCGAAAGCCGGCAACGAGCCTATCGATTTCTTCCCGGTCCCCTGTTTGCCAACTTGTTGTTGGCCGACGAAATCAACCGCACTCCTCCCAAAACACAGGCAGCGATGTTAGAGGCGATGCAGGAACGCCAGGTGAGTGCCGGCGGCACGATGCACCAACTGCCCGATCCGTTTTTTGTACTGGCAACGCAGAATCCACTCGACCAAGAGGGAACCTATCCGCTCCCCGAGGCGCAGCTGGATCGCTTCCTGTTCTACATCAAGGTCGACTACCCCGACGGTGCAGAAGAATGGGAGATCGCTCGTCGCGTGACCGGTGGATTGAGCGGAGAGATTCGTCCCTGTCTGTCCGGCGAGCAGATTCTCAACCTCCAACAGCTTGTCACCAGGGTCCCGATCAGCGATCAGGTGCTGGGCTACGCCTGGGCACTTGTGCGGGCATCCCGACCCAACACCCCCCAAGCTCCTGAGTTTGTTAATCGTTGGGTGAGTTGGGGAGCCGGACCGCGCGGGCTGTTGACACTCATCATGTGCGGGAAGGCGCGAGCGGCAATCTCCGGCAGATTTCATGTTGCCTGCGCCGACATCCAGGCTGTTGCCCGCCCAGCTCTGCGTCATCGGATTGCCAACAACTATTCCGCCCAAGCCCATCAAGTCGGCAGCGAGGAATTAATCGACCTCTTGATGGAGGAAGTTCCCGACGACAAGAAGTACGAGCGACCTGAGTGACGTTGTACAGTCCTCGCTCTTTTGTGGCTGCAAGAATCCGCTGACACGATGCGACGCCCCGTCCTTTCCCGGTACGTTGACCCAGAGCTACTGACGCGGCTTGCCGATCGGCGATTTGAGCCGCGTTGGTTGGTCGAGGGCAATCTTGCCGGCGCGCACAAGTCGCCGCTCGCTGGTTTTGCCGTCGAGTTCAGTGGTCACCGAGAGTACGTCGCGGGAGATGACCCGAAACACATCGACTGGCGCGTCTACTACAACCGTGACAAATTGTTCGTTAAGCAGTACGAGATGGAGACGAATCTCGTCTGCCACTTCATCTTGGATATCAGTGCCTCCATGCGGTACGGGCAAGGTAACCAGCAGAAACTGCTGGCAGCAGCCCGGCTGGCGCTTGTCTTGAGCTACGCGATCTTGCGCCAGAACGATAAGGTGGGATTCGCTGCGATCGACAGTCAGGTTCGCAGTCACATCCCGGCGAGTGACTCGTTTTCCCAAGTTGTCCGGATCACCGAACTGCTCGACGAAGTCGCAGCGACGGGGCAGACAGACCTGGCGGGCTGTATCAACGAACTGGCGGGACGTTTTGGCCGCCGGGAGATCGTGATTCTTTTCAGCGATTTCTTCGGTGACCTCGACCAGCTCGAAACAGCCGTCCAGAGGCTGAGGTACCAGCAGCACGAGGTGATTCTCTTTCACGTTCTGCATCACGACGAATTGCACCTGAACATGAATGGGCTCACACGTTTTGAAGGCCTAGAGTGCGCACAGATAGTCGTAGCCGATCCCGGCGAGCTACGGATGCGCTATCTAGCGGCGGTACGGGAATTCACGGACGCCGTGCGAGAAGTCGCAGAGAGAAATGCCGGCGAATACGTGACTGTGGACACCAGCAGCGACTTCGCCGACGTGCTCGCCGACTACCTCCAACAACGGTCCGGCGAATAGGCGCAGCCTCCGGGAATGAGTTTCTACCGCTTCCTCTGCGGAGGCTGCAATCCGCCAAACTCTGGCGAGTTCGGCTACGCTGCAAATCAGCCGCTGGGCGTTAGCCCACGGTTCCCCAACGAAACCGATGCGTAGCGTCCGGCGAGGGGCTCCCCCTCTCCGGCCTTCGGGCCGACTCTCCCCGAGGGGCCCCGAGGGGAGAGTGACGAAAGACGAAATCACGCACTAACTTAAAAGCTGCACAGCCTCTGCAGCGAAATAAGGTTTCGACTGGGGTCCCTTCTCCCCCCCAGGGAGAAGGTTAGGATGAGGGGAGTAGCCGGACTCGGCTCCACGGCAGGATCCATCCGCGCTCACTGCTACAACCCGGTAATCGATCGGGAGGGCGAGGCTCCTGCCGAGCCGAAAGTGCAAGAAACCGTGGGCTAACGCCCAGCGGTTGATTCGGATCCGTAGCCGAACCCGCCAGAGAGTAGCCGAACTCGCCAGAGTTTGGCGGACTGCCGATTGGTCCAAATTCTGGCGAATTCGGCTACAAGAAATCTTCAACGGCGTTTGGATGAGGGAAGACACAAGACGTTGATCAACGCAAGGTAACGAGGGTAACGACATGGAGTGGTTCATACAACGAAGGGTTAGGAGCCTCGCGTGCGGTCTTATCTTGATCTCCGCAGCGGCAGTACGCGGAGAGAACCTGGCCGTTCCAGGTCAGCCCTTTGGCGTAGGATCGATCGACGTCTCTCTGGTCGGTGCGGAGCGATTGCCTGACTGGAAAGCCGTCGACATCCGGGAACGAAACGGCAGGGTCTTCTATCCGGCGTTGCGCACCGGCCTGCTGCCAGGAGCGGCGCCCCGCGAGGGCGAGATTCCGTCGACGGTGACGATCTCCTTTCTGTTCAAAGGCGACGCCCCCCTCGAGCTGCTCGTTCGGACACCGGCCGAGCAGCCGCTCACCGTTACACCTCGGGTCGAGCGTCCGCGCGTTTACCGAAGGCAACTAATGCGGTGGTGGCGTGATTACAACGCGGCCGTGCGGGAAGAAGCCCAACGCAACGACTATCCGCAGCTGGTGCACATCTACTTATCTTCGATGCTCGGCAACCGCCTCGGTCTGCAGCCGCCGCTGTTGAGTCGGCGGCCAGCGGAGAAGAGTTCGGAGTTACAAAAGACGGTAGAGTTGCTGGCGGGCGGTGAGGGTCTGCGAGCGAGTTTGATCCGCGAAATGATGCGCTCCGACACCACGCTTCCCGAGACAGCGGACCAAGCAGTTCCCACCGCAGTACATTGGTCCCCAGTCCTGCCGCCCGCCGCGCTGCCCGCGGCACCGGAAGTGGAACCGATGGTGAAGCACGTTCCCGCAGAGTGCTTTTATATTCGGTTCGGCAGCTTTCCCAACTACCTCTGGCTGAACCGCTTGCTGAAGGAGTACGGCGGAGACATTGGCCGCATGGTGACGCTACGAGGACAGGATGCCAACCTCAACGAGCGGCTGCAACGTCAGCTCGCGCTCAAAGAGAGCAAACTAGCAGAGATCTTTGGAGCGCAGGTAATCGCCGACGTCGCCTTTATTGGACGGGACCTCTACTTGGCCGAGGGGCCGGCAATGGGAGTTCTCTTCCACGCGAACAACAACCTTGCTCTTTCTACGGACCTCACCAAGCAGCGGGCGGCCGCATTGCGCCAGTCGGCGGACGAGGGCAGCCTGCTTGAAGATGTCGAGATTGCAGGCCACCGAGTCTCTTTCTTGTCGACCCCTACGAATCGCCTGCGTTCCTTCTATGCAGTCGATGGCGATTTCCATCTGGTGACCACGTCCCGTGCGCTGGTCGAGCGCTTCTATCAGGCGGGACAGGGCGACCGAGCACTGGCAGACACCGTTGAGTTCCAGCAGGCGCGCCGCGTCATGCCGTTGGATCGGGGCGACACGATCTTCGCCTACTTTTCCTCAGCGTTCTTCCAAGAGCTGGTGAGCCCCCAGTATCAGATCGAACTGCGGCGGCGGCTCCAGTCGGACACAGCCATCGAGCTCGTCCAACTTGCCCGCTTAGCGGCCGCAGCCGAAGGCGTTCCCGGAGATAGCCTCGACGAACTCGCCGCTGCGGAACTTTTGCCGCCGGGGTTCGGCAGACTGGCCGATGGCAGTGGTCCGATCCTGGAAGAGCAGCGGGTCATCGATTCTCTCCGGGGCGAACGCGGGTCCTACCTACCCATACCGGACATTCCGCTGCACGCGGTCTCACGTCGTGAAGCTGAGTGGTTCCGCAGCGCCGCCAGCTACTTGCAGCAGGATTGGCGGCAGATGGACCCTCTGATCGTCGGCATTCAGCGGATTCCGGGCGGAGAGCCTGACCGCGAACGGATCGTGGTGGACGCCAACATCTCGCCGCTCGCCGAAGAAAAGTACGGCTGGATCCTCTCTCTGCTGGGCCCACCGTCCACACACGAAGTCCTGCCGACCGAGGGCGACATCATCTCGATGCAGGCCATGGTCAAGGGTGGATTACTCTCGGATCGGGTCCCACCTCACCACCTCTTCCTGGGAATCAAGGATTCACCGATTCCCGTCGACCCGCGACCGGGCGGCCTATTTCATGTGCTGAAGATCCTGCAGTCGACGCCTGGATACCTCGGCGCCTGGCCGCAGCTCGGCTTTCTGGACTGGCTCCCGCTGGGGCTGGCCGGTCAACCTGACGTGGCCGGCTTCTCCTCGTTGCCCCTAGGCGTCTGGCGATGGCAGGGTGACGGATTCTCCGTGCTTTCGTTCAAACGTGATGTCTTGGAGCAGTCGGTCCCGCAGCTGCAAGTTGTTCCCACCGACAACCCGGCCCAAATCCGCGTCCGAGTCGGAGACCTCTCCCAATCCGAGTTGAGTGGATGGATCAACGCACAGAACTACCGGCGGGCCCACCAAGCGTCGCTCGGCAACGTGCGTCTCCTGACCACCCTGATGCAACAGCTTAAGGTGCCGACAAACCGTGCACGTGCGGAGGCCGAACGGCTGGTCGACGGCGAACTGCTGTGCGCCTTAGGCGGCCAATACGAGGTTGAAGAGCACGACGGATTTCAGTTTTGGCATTCGAGCGTCTGGCCCAGACCGGGCGTGACAGACGCGGCCGACTATCGTGCGCCCTTGTTGGGTTGGTTTCGGGGCGGGCAACTCGAGCTTGTCAAAGTCGACGGTCGCCTGGTGCTACACGCGGAGATCGACATGCAGCACCAGGCAAACCAGCAGAAACTGAATCTGCCATTCCTGGATCTGTTTGGTGGTCGCCGGGAGGAGTGACCCGTGTGGTACGCCTTCCGGGGTGTTGCCGATCGTTCGCGACCACCGAAGCGCAGGTCTTGAGGTTGTGCGTTCTCAATCGTGACCCGAAGCGAAACCGAGGGGTTAACCCGGATTATTCATGAAGATCGTCGCGAGAGGTTGTAAGTACGTTCGTGGCAAGGAAGGCGAGCAATTCTTCCGCAGGCGTATTGAAGCAATACGTCGAGGGAGAATTGTGAAGCATGACGAAGCCACGGATGGACTTACGACCTCGCAGCAGATCGCTCATGAATAATTCGGGTTAACATGCGCCGGTAGACCAACTCTCCCTCGCTTACGCTTCGGGTTACGAAAGAAGTGGCGAACCCACCCAGCTAATGGCGGTTTCCTGACGATCGATTGGCTCGGTCACGTCGGCTTCCCTAGATCCGCAAACTCCTTGCGTAAGCGGGCAAGTTCGCGGCGAAAGCCCCCATTGAGAATTGGAAACCGGCACCACGTCTTGGGATCCAGGTTCTCGTCATCCAGATGAAAGGAAGGAGCAAACCGTTCGCGTTTCCACTGATTCCGGCTCCACAAACGGTAGAACCGTTCGATCCACTCGACCAGTTGTCCCGCCTCGGTCTCTGGATGGCGGGACTGTAGTAGTCGAAAGACCTCCAGCGGCACCTGTTTGTCGCGGATCGCTGCCCGCTCGATTTCGTCGAGGATCTCGTAGGGCATCAGGTCGGTCTCGTCGGTTTGAGCGCATTCAGGCGGCCTCAGCTCTGCGGTAGGAGCTTGCTCGTTCACAGCGGCCAGCGCCGCCAGGCAGCCCAACTCTTCCGGACCGGCTTCCTCCATCCACCTCAGCCACTGGCGCAGAAAGGCCTTGTCGATACCAGCGATCGGCGACAGCCCCCCGCACGTATCCCCATCCATGGTGGTGTAACCGACGGCCGCCTCGCTGCGGTTGCTAGTCGCCAGCAACAACGCCTGCTTAAGGTTGGCGACCAACCAAACCCCCGGCGCCCTGGCTCGGGCTTGGATGTTCTGTAGCGCTAGATCATCGGCTGGCCATTCGATCGGCCGTCCGCAGGCCTGGGCAACCAGCTGTAGGTAGTCCTGCACTATCTGGTCGACGTCGAATTCGAGAAACGAAGCGTGGATCGCCGCCGCGACGCCATGTGCGGAGTTCCTGGTGGTGTCTGAGCTGTTGCGCGTCGATTGATAGACACAAGTCAACAGCTGACGAATTAGCTCGTCTGTCTCGGTCGGCCGATCGTTCCCATCCGGCAGGTTCAGCTTCGCAAGCAGACGATCGAAACCAAGCTCGGTAACTCCTAGTTTGACTGCGGCGGCGCAGAGAGTCGCAACTGCGGCCGAATCAGCACCGCCACTTAGTGAAACTACGAATCCGCGAGAGTGGCTTTTCCGCAGATAGTCGAACAGCGCCAGAGAGACAGCACGGGTGAACTCTTCGTGTTTGACGTTAGGTCCCATCTCCCATTCGGAAAAGTCCGCGCTGGCCGCTTGAGGTTGCTGATCGGGAAACGAAAAGGAGGACTTCACGCAACCGATCTCGTTGGGAACCACCGGATCGTAGCTTGCGGCTTGCGCACGCCTGCGTCGAGTTGCGTCGATGTCGAGTACTGCGGTGGTGAGCTGGAAGTCGGCATAGGAAAAACGGGGCCCAACGGCTAGGAACTTCCCCGCCTCGGCGATCAGCACTCCGCCGTCGTAGATTGCTCGACCTGCTTCGTTACCCAGCAGGTTTGAATAGAGGTAGCCCACCTGAAACGCGCGCGATCCGTCGAGGATGAAGCGCTTTCGAACTTCCTGCTTGCCGAATGCAAAGTGGCTGGCGCTGGGGTTCAGAATCACGTCGACGCCGCGGCGGGCCAGCTCGCCGCCTGGCCTGTTTGCCACCCAAGCGTCTTCACAAATCTCAAATCCAAGCAGTAGCCCACTACAATCAAAGATCAAGTCTCCGATGGGATAGGATCGACCGGCAACCGAAGTCTCTGACTGCTGTTCTGCTGGCCAAGCCTTAAACCAGCGAGGCTCGTAGTGGATACCATCCCCCGCCAGATTTTGTTTTGCCACGAAACCCTGGATCTCCCCGTCGACCACCAAGCAGGCGGTGTTGTACAAGACACCGCGGTGCAGACAGGGTAGCCCCAACGAAGCGATCAACCCATCAGTTTCTGGCAGCAACTCGACGAGCAGTTCTTGAGCCATCTGGTGCGTCCCTGCTGCGAAGAAAGTGTCTTCACAGCCATAACCAGTAATGCACAACTCCGGCAGACAGACGATCGACACTGCTGCCTCTCGTGCGGCGCGGAGGGCTGCGCGAATATTGGACGCATTCTGCTCCCAGTCCAAAGGAGTCTGATTCAATGACGCCGCAGCGACCTTTATCAGTTTCATCAGACGGCTCCTCGAGAAACGTCAATCAGCTGTCGCTCCGCCGCTACTCGCTGTTGAACAGCCGGGGAGCCGGAACAGCAGGCCGGAAGGAGCTCGGTGGGCTCGAGAGATAGACGCTATACAAGATAGCGGCCAGGATCGCGAGGCAAATCCAACGCTCCGGTCCAGTACCCGTGAAGCTGAACGCCAGCAATCCGACTGCCAGGATCAGCGTGCCAGCTTGAAACGCCGCTTCGCGCCAGTAACCCCAAACAAGGTTGTTGTCACGAGCTGATTCTGCGGCGGCGTGCTGATCCCGCCAATCCGCAGCAGCCAGCTGCGTTGCTTCGGCGCGCTTCGCCTTGTTGAGTTGTTGGAGCTGCTGGAGTACGAGCTGAGCTTCCGGCTCCCGCTGGTTCGTAAACGACTGCAGCTGCTCGCTCAATAGCTGGCGCTGCAGTTGCCAGCGGCGCAGAAACCGACGTTGATTGGCCGAGGAAAGAGCTTCGAGCCGCGCGACATAGCGATCGCTGAGCGAGTCACATCCTTTCGCTAGCAGCACGGTGAGCAGACCGAGTGATATCGTCAGCTGTCCCAGCGGCCGATAGTGTGGGTAAGTGGGGTTCCGGCTGCTCACCGGTGCGGCGGAGGTCGGCCGTCTGACTGCCCCTTTGCCCGGGCTCGGCTGTGCTGCAGATTGCGGTTCGGAATCGAACAGCTCCGGCAGGTCACGGGCAGGAGCCCAGGTCTCCATCCCCTCTTTCCAGACAAAGTCGTCCCGCCGGACTTTCCCGGCCGCAGTAAGCGCCTTGATCTGGGCGGTGGTCAAAGGACCTTTTTCCGAATCGCCTTGGGCGTAGTACCAAACAGGATCGCTCATCAGCAGGGGCTCCCGGGTTCCAGTCGTCCGGTCATCTCAGCATGGCGGGACCTTGACAGTCTACAGGTTTATGCATTCTAGTGGCATTCGGTCCCAGAATGCCGTGCGTTGCGCGAGATGATCCGAAAGACGTCAACTATCACTGCAAGCGACTCGGTGGTTGTCTACCCGAGTTATGGGCGTCTCTCGCCCGATGGTCGTTGGTGGCGGGTCAACATCTGCGGCACTGTCTACGAATCAGGAAGCGTCAGCCGCCACAAGAGAATGCTGGTCAGGTTGATGCAACGCGTCGCCCGCGTCGAACCGTCGGATGCCGAGCGCGAGTTGTTTGAGAGCCGGTTGCAAGCGTTCGTGGCACCGACCGAGCGGGGCAAGCAGGTCGCCATTCGGGTCGGAGATCACATCTTCCGGATTCGCAAGAAGACCCGTCGAAACGGCCGGTTTGCGGGACGCGTCCGTTTTCCTAACGAAGCGCTGCGTGAGTTCGCGGCCGCCGGGGTTTATGAGGACGGCTGGTTGAACCTAACGGTGCTGGGACCCGACGGTCGGGACTGGAATCGTGGCAAGGTCCGCTTGCTCGACGACGTAGGCACGTCAGTCATCTCGGACATTGATGATACAGTCAAGGTTACCGAAGTCCATTCGCGAGCATCTTTGATTGCCAACACATTCCTGCGCGAGTTTCGAGTGATCGAGGGAATTGCAGAATCTTATCGCCGCTGGGCTGAGGAGGGAGCGGCGTTCCACTATGTCTCGTCGAGCCCTTGGCAGCTGTTTTCTCCGCTGACCGATCTGTTTGGTGACGCAGGTTTGCCGGAGGGCACATTCCACCTCAGATCCTTCCGCATCCGAGAGCACATGCTGAGACGACTACTTCTCATTCGGCGGCGCGGCAAAGTTCCCGTGATTCGGTCAATCCTGCGTCAGTTTCCGCAACGCCGGTTTGTATTGGTGGGAGACTCGGGCGAACGAGATCCTGAGATTTACGGCGATATTGCCAGGCAGTTTCCGAACCAGGTACAAGCGATTTTTATCCGCCAGCTACCGCATCGCTCGCTGTCGGGCGACCGGTTGCGAAAAGCGTTCCGCCGGTTGCCGTCCGATCGTTGGCTGACCTATGTAGACGCGAATCAGCTACCGGCATCTCTGCAAGGTGAGCTCGGCGCATAGCGCGGCGTGCTTGGCGGCCGCCCGTGAGTCAGTGTTCAAGCTGAGTTGAGGTCCAAACCAAGCTTGGAGTCCGAATCATGAAGTACTTCCTAGCGTGCGCAATCTCTGCAATTCTGGGAGCTCTCTTGGCGCTCTATGTGACCGACTCCTTTACGGGACCAGCGGCCGTCGCTCAGGACCGTGGCGTCGCGCGAGAGCCAATCTTGCTGGACGACACTCAGCTGGATCCCCGGTTGCGGCGGCAACGAGGGTTGGCAACGGGGTCGGATGTCTCGCTAGAATCATTTACGCCCGAAGAACGCGTTAACATCTCGGTCTACGAAAAGGTCAACCGGAGCGTCGTACACATCACCACGAAGTCGTGGTCGCCGGAGATGTTTCTGATGCGAGACGCGCCGTCGGAAGGAGCTGGATCTGGCTCGGTGATCGACCATGAGGGGCACATTCTGACCAACGATCACGTCATTGAGGGTGCCAGCCAGGTTCGAGTCACGCTGTTCAACGGTGAGACCTTCGGCGCCAAGTTGGTGGGACGAGATGCCGCCAACGATACGGCCGTACTGCTGATCGACGCTCCCCCGAAAATGCTCTATCCGATCACCTGGGGTGACTCGGCCAATCTGCGTGTGGGTCAGAAGGTATTCGCCATCGGCAACCCGTTCGGCTTGGAACGGACAATGACGGTGGGAATACTCTCCAGCATCAACCGTACTTTGAACTCGCGGACCGGCCGCGCAATGAAGTCGATCCTCCAAATCGATGCGGCGCTAAACCGCGGCAACTCGGGAGGACCTTTGCTGGACAGCCGAGGTGAGCTGATCGGAATGAACACAGCGATCGCGAGCCCCAGTGGCGCCGGAGAGAACACGGGCGTCGGGTTTTCGATTCCGGTCAGCACCATCAAACGCGTCGTGCCACAGCTTCTGGAACACGGTCGAGTGATTCGGCCGTCAATCGGCATCGGGCGCGTCTTCGAGACTGATCGCGGGCTGCTGATCATCAACGTCCGACGAGGCGGCGCGGCCGACCAAGCGGGACTGCGCGGTTTTCGCTTCGTGCGAGACTCCCTCAGCCCGCTCATCTACGTCGATCGGTCGCATGCGGACCTGATCGTCGCCATCGACGGGCGGCCGGTTAGCTCGGCAGATGATCTGCTAGACGCCATCGAGCGCAAGAAGCCCGGGGACCGTGTGGTGGTCGCGGTCATCCGTGACGGTCGCCAGGCCGACGTGCTGGTCACGCTGGATGAAGACGATTGAGACCCTCAGTATCTGAATCGCTATCCACCACCGCTGCGTTTTTCGAGGGAGAACGACTTGAAGATCGGCGAGACCATCATCGAGGATACATTCGCCGAGGCGTTCGGTATGCGATATGCGCGGCTCGTCGTGACCGCCGCAGACGAATATTGGTTGGACGCCGTGATCCACGAAGCAACGGGCTACGCCGCCTCAGTCATCGCGTGTGATTCGGAGATTGGCGTCGAAAGACAGCTGTCCCCCCAGGAAACACCTGATGGACGGCCTGGCGCGGCCATTCTCTTTTTCGGTTTCTCGGGCGATGCGCTCGCAAAGTCATTGCGCAACCGCACCGGCCAATGCGTGATGACCTGCCCCACAACTGCCGCGTTTGACGGCCTGCCAGAGAGCGCCGAGCGGATCGCCCTGGGCAAGACGTTACGCTTTTTTGGCGACGGATTCCAAAAGAGCAAGCAGCTGGACAGCCGGCGGTATTGGCGGATCCCGGTGATGGACGGCGAGTTCTTGGTCGAGGAGAGTCTGGGAATCGGCAAGGGGGTAGCGGGCGGTAACATCATCCTCCAGGCGGTCGATCAGTCGGCCGGTCTCTTAGCGGCGCGGCGTGCCGCCGAGTCGCTGGCCGGCATGCCCGCGGTGATGACACCTTTTCCGGGCGGCGTCGTGCGCAGCGGCAGCAAAGTAGGCTCACGCTATAAAGGGCTCAAGGCATCGACTTCGGACGCCTACTGCCCGACGCTCCGCGGCCGGGTTCCCTCAAAGCTGGCCGACGATGCTCAAGTCGTCTATGAGGTGGTGATCGACGGAACCGGAGAAGGGGTCGTGGGGCGGGCCATGGCGACCGCGATGCGCGCTGCTGCGGGGGATGGCGTCGTTTTGATCGGCGCAGGCAACTACGGGGGACGGCTGGGGAAACACCACCTGCGTCTTCACGAGTGGCTGCAGCAGACCTCGTAAAAAGTTGGCGCCGCGCCGCAAGACGGCACCCGTAGCGAAGGCAGCTGAAACTGAAAGTCGCTGGTCACTTCGTGTGAATCTTGCAGGTCCCCTCGGCGCAGGACTCGACTCGGCCAAAGAGGTACCGCCTGCGGGCTACTTGGCCGTACAGCCAGGACCACAGCGGCAGCGAGCCGGGGATGTGCAGCAGCGGCATGAAGCACCACAGGGTCGGCAACTGCTTGGTCAGGTATCGCAAGGCGGAGGCGCCGAAGTAACGGTCGCCATCCCGCGTCACGACCGCCATTTCACTCATCAGTTGCTCGTGGGAAAGATCATCGTAGCGGCGGGCGACTTCGGGCGAGTGCAAGGACAGAAAAGCGAGCTGACGGCGAACGTCTAACCGCCGCAGCCAGGCGATCTGACGCCGGCAGAATCGGCATTCTCCGTCGTAAATGACGACATCGACATTGCTTTGGATGTTCGTCGTCGGTCCCAAGGAAGCCGTCACGGATTTCTCTCCGCCATCAACGGAAGTCTAGCTGGGGCCGGATCTCACTCCCCCTGTCAATTCTACCCGAAAAGTGGCCCCAGCGCGGACCTTGGCCGCAACCAAAGTCCCTTCTCCCCGCCGGAGGTTGTGCAGGCTGCTAACTTAGTGCGTGATTTCGTCTTTTCGTCAGGGGAGAGTGACGAAAGACGAGCATCCACGTCACCCTCCCGGCTCTCTCGGAGGCTGTGCAGCTTTTGCAGTCCACCAAACTCTCGCGAGTTCGGCTACGCTGCAAATCAGCTGCTGGGCGTTAGCCCACGGTTCCCCAGCGAACCGACGCGTAGCGTCCGCCGATTAATGTAGCAGGCACACTCCGTGTGCCGTCCGCCACAAGCAGAGTAACGATACGTGAGCAAACGACTCGGCGGGAGCCTCGCCCCGCCTCGCCCTCCCGAACGTCGACTGTTGCAGCGCGACGGCGGCCCGGGGGAGGGCTCCCCCCTCTCCGGGCCGGTGAGGGGGCCACGCCTCGGGGGCGATCACTCCCGGGCAACCCTCCCCCGGACGCTAACAGCATTGGGCAAACTGGGAGGACCAAAAAGAACTCGAAGCCGCCCGGGATTGGCGGAGACCCGGTCGTAGAATCCGGTATAATTTGAACTACAGGCCAGGGCCCAGCCACGACCATTGAGGACCGAACGATGGAACAAATCCAGCAACAAGTCGCGTCCGTCCGCCGCCGGTTGCTCTTCCAGCGGTTTTTGACCACTGTGCCGTGGTGGCTATTCGCGGCGCTGATCGTGGCGGCCGTTGCCGTGGCGGTCCCCAAGATCTGGTTTCTGGAGGGCGGAGGTACCGCCTGGGCCACAAACTGGCTGCTGGGGGCTTTCGCCGCTGGTACTCTGTTGGCGATCGTGTGGACCGTCTGGGGGCGGCGAGGCACGGTTGACGCCGCGCTGGAGCTGGATCATCGCTTCGGACTGAAGGAACGTGTTTCCAGCGCGATCTCGCTCGCGCCGCAGGAGGTGGAAACGGAAGCGGGACGCGCCTTGATTGACGACGCCACGCGTCGCATCGAACAGGTGAACCTCGGGGACCAGTTCTCCTTTAGGGCCGGCCGGCACACGTTGCTCCCGTTAATTCCTGCCGTACTCATCTTCCTCTTGTTGACATTCGTTCCCGACGCTCAGCAAGAACCTCTGGAAGCGGCATCCGATAACGCGGCGCTACGCGATCGCCTGAAAAAGTCGAGTGAAGAACTGAAGAAGGAGCTGGAAAAGCGCCGCAAGAAATTCGGCGAGGGAGACGTAGAAGAGGCCGACGCACTCTTCGCTAAGCTGCAAAAGGGGCTGAACGACCTAGCGCAAGATGACAAGGTCGATCGGCAAAAAGCGTTGATCAAGATCAACGATCTGGCAAAGGAAGTCGAGAATCGCCGCCAGGCGCTCGGTGATCCTCAAAAGATGAAGCAGCAGTTAAGCCAGCTCAAGAATATTGAGCGCGGCCCCGCGGAAAAACTGGCTGGAGCGCTCCAAGAGGGCAATTTCAAGAAGGCCTTGGAGCAGTTGAAGAAGCTCAGCGAGCAGATTCGGAGCGATGGCCTGACCCCGGATAGCAAAGCGAAGTTGGGCGAACAGTTGAACCAGATGAAGCAGCGGCTGCAGGAAATGGCCGACGCACACGAGCAGGCGAAACGCGATTTAAAGCGGCAGATTCAACAGAAGATGGCCGAGGGAGACGTCGAGTCTGCTGCCAAATTGCAACAGCAGCTAAGTCGTTTGGAACAGCAAAATAAACAGATGCAGCGGCTGCAGCAGATGGCGCAGCAGCTCGACCAAGCCCAGCAGAGCATGGAAGCCGGCGACGCGGAAAATGCCGCCGGCCAGCTCGACCAGCTGGCGGACGAACTGTCTGAGATGCAGGCGGAGATGAGCGCACTGGAGTCGCTCGATGAAGTGATGGATGCCATCGCACAAGCGAAGGAAATGATGCGCGACGGGATGATGTCCGATGCCTTTTCGCCCCTGGACATGGGAATGGATCAATTCTCTGACATGCCTGGAAACGGGATGAGGGAGGGCCCTGGGGGCGGCTATCGGCCCGAGCAGGAGACGGAGACCGGCGAGTACGATGCCCGCCAGCGTGCCAAGCCCAAACGCGGAGAGGCTGTCCGCATCGGTGACGCTTTCGGCCCCAATCGGGCCGGTCTGTCACAGGAGGAGTTCAAAGAGCAGATTCTCGACGCCCTCCGCAAGGACTCGGATCCACTGACGGACCAAAAACTGCCTCGATCGCAGAGAGACCACGTCAAGCAGTACTATCAGCGTTGGAATGACTAGCCCCGAAAAGGGGGACATCTCACGACGACCTGCAGGAATATTCCGAGCGCGGGTTTACCATTTCTGTTGGGACGCCCAGATTGCTACTCGCGGCCACGTGGGCAGCAACTAACATAGTTAAGAATCGACAGCATTGTTTGCATGCCACTGGAACTTAGGCGTCCCGTGCCAGCGTCACTGAATAGAGAGAGACAACGGCTCCGGCCACCAGTAGGCTCCAGGGAGCCCACTCGGGCGGCACAAATTCGCGCCGCCGAGGCGGAAAGCCGTAGTTGGTGGAAAAGTAGCTGCGGGGCTGCTCCAACGTCTCCTCTGGCTGTGCGACGTAGGCCTTGTCCACAACCAGGCACTCGCCGCCCAGAATGCACAACGTGAGACCGATGGCCAAAAAGAACGATCGCCACATTGGTTTTCCCCCCCGCACAAGGCTGATCGAATTGTGAAGGTGTCCGAACGGGCCGCGGGTTCGCGGTCCGCTCAACTGGTTACGGTATCGACCTTTGGGCCGCCGGATCTCAAGTGTCCGGCCGAATGATCGGCGGCGGTGGCTAGCACGGTTTTTGGCGGATCTGACGGCTATCCGAGCCTCGAAACAGGTCCCCGCCGTCTCGCCGAACATGCCAGGTCAGACTCGGCCCCACGAGCCAGCAGGGGTTGTAGCGGACGTTCAGGATAGACATTCGTTGGCGATTCGCAGCGATGACAAAAAGCGGCGAAGTAACGAGGGATCGTAAATTTGTGACTAATGTGCAGCCGATCCAAAAACTGGCGGAGGCTTGGGCAGGAAGACGGTTGTTCCTTGATGCAACCCACTTTATAATTCCGCCGAGATAGACGACTTGTAGCGGGAGGTGCGGGTTGACCGACAAACCCCGGATCCTCTGTGTCAACAACCGAGACGAAGTAACACCACCAACCGCGTCACTTCGCGAGGCGTGCGACTTCGTCGACGTCAGCAGTCCGCTTCGGGCCCTGGCGATCCTCTCTAAGGACCGCTTTGATGGGCTCTACGTTACCGGCGATCACCTCCGCGAGGCGATCCGGCTCGGACACCTCTTGCAGCACGAGCGGATTGTCGACGGGATGCCCGACGGTGTCGCGTTGCTAGACGCGGAGAACACGATTGTATGGGCCAACGATCGATTCAAACGTTGGGTTGGCAAAGACCCTGTCGTCGGCCAAGGCTTCTACGCGGCACTCGATAGCCCCGAAATACTCGGTCCAGATTTCTGTCCGTTCCATACCGCGCTGGCTACCGGCGAACCCAGTTGCTCGACTCTGCGGGTTGGTGAAAACCGCTACTATCAAACACACGCAGCACCCGTTCGGGAGACGACCGGACCGTCGTTGCACCTGATCGTGACAGTCCGAGATGTGACGGACGAGATCCTGCAGCAGCAGAAGCTGGCAGCCATTCATAAGGCCGGCATCGAGCTCTCTGACCTCACGCCAGGAGAGGTCTTCCAGATGGAAGTCGACGAGCGGATCGAGCTGCTCAAGTCGAACATCCTGCACCATACTCAAGATCTCTTACACTTCGACGTCGTCGAGATCCGATTGCTAGACGACAAAACGAGCGAGCTGGTACCGCTCCTTTCAGTGGGAATCGATGAAGAAGCAGCTCGGCGCCCGTTGTTCGCCCGACCGCAAAACAATGGTGTAACCGGTTTCGTGGCAGCAACCGGAAAGAGCTACCTTTGCGAAGACACTACGGAGGATCCACTCTACCTCGAAGGGTTCAAGGGAGCGAAGAGTTCGCTGACGGTGCCGCTTATCTTGCACGACCAGGTCATCGGCACGTTTAACGTCGAGAGTCCGGAAACGCTCGCGTTCTCGGAGAGCGACCTGCAGTTCCTCGAGATCTTCTCTCGCGATGTTGCCATCGCGCTGAACACGCTCGAATTGATGGTGGCGCAGAAAGCCAGCACCGCCCAGGAAAGCTGTGAGGCCATTCACGGCGCCGTCGCCCTTCCTGTGGACGAGATCCTGAACGATGCCGTCAATATTATGGAACGCTATATCGGCCATGAGCCGGAGGTGGTTGAACGTCTCCAGCGTATCCTCCGCAACGCGCGGGATATTAAGCAGGTCATCCAAAAGGTGGGACAGACGATGGCACCTGCCGAGGCCGTCCCGTCCTCCGTACAAGTCAGCAAGCGTCCTAAGATGGTGGGGGCTCGTGTGTTGGTTGTCGACGCCGATGACAGCGTTCGCAATGACGCACACGCCTTGCTCGAGCGGTATGGCTGCGACGTCGAAACCGCGCACGAGGGTGGGGAAGCGGTCTACATGGTCCGCAATACCGGCGCCCACGCGGAATACGATGTGATCATCGCCGATATCCGGCTGCCCGACATGACGGGCTACGATCTGCTCGTACGGCTGCAGGAGATCTTAGACCCAGTGCCGCTGGTTCTAATGAACGGTTTCGGTTACGACCCGGGGCATTCGATCGTCAAAGCTCGCAAGGCAGGATTGCATCCGAAGGCGATTCTGTACAAGCCGTTTCGACTCGACCAATTGCTCGAAACGGTAGAGAGCATGTTGGACGTCTTCGGCCGCGTACCGCAGTCCTGAACGGAGACCGGCCCGCGCTCATTGGAGTCGCGCTTTTCGCCGTCCGGCGGCTTGTCGTGTTTTCGTAGCCAACGCGGGCTGGAGCTGAGCTGCCGCCAAACATGCATTGGATTCATATCATCTTCTGGGCCCTGGCGCTGTTTGGCCACGTTGCCCTTTGCTTGGCGTTTTACAACCGTATGCATGCGGCAAAGCTGCCACGGAGAGTAACCCGTCTGCTGGAACGAACCTGTCTGGTGCTCTGCCTGGTCGGCGCTGCGGTTTGGGTGTGGCGGGGGCTGGCAGCTGCTAACTCCATCCCAAGTCTGGCATCGCTCACCTCTGGTTTCTTCCCGCTCGCAGTCTACGTCTTCCTGTGTGCCGAGGTGGGTTGCTTCATCCCACTGGTGTGGCTGATTCGCCGTCTGTTTGAGCGGATTCCCGCACAGCTCATCTCCAACGACACGACCTACCTTGATGTCGCTCAAGAGCTCGGCGAACGTCCAATTGGCAACCGCCGCACCCGCTTTTGGGACTGCGTACCCGGCAATCAAATGTTCGAACTGCACATCCACGAAAAGACGATTCACCTCGGCCAGTTGCCTCGCGAGCTAGACGGGCTGTCGATCGCCCATCTGTCCGACTTGCATTTCACGGGTGGGATTTCTCGCAGCTATTTTGAATTCGTTGCCGAGCAGACCATGCAACTGGATGCGGATCTAATCGCCATCACCGGCGACATCATCGACAACCCGCGTTGTCTGGAGTGGATCGGTTCCACTCTGGGCCGTCTCAAGAGTCCGCTGGGTGTCTACTATGTTCTTGGGAACCATGAGCAACACCTACGGGATGTAGCCGCTGTGCGGTACGCACTGAACCGAGTCGGATTGACAGACTTGGGAGGCCAGGTTGTGCTGGTCGAGGCACGGGGTCAGCAGGTGTTGCTTGCCGGCAACGAGCGGCCATGGCTGAGTGGCTATCCGGAGGTGCCGGCCAAGGACGCCGAGGGCGTCGCTTTGCGCGTGTTGTTGTCCCACTCGCCCGACCAAATTCGCTGGGCGCAAAAGCATGCTTTCGATTTGATGCTGGCCGGCCACAATCACGGTGGACAAGTTCGGCTGCCCGTGATCGGGCCCATTGTGTCACCCAGCAACTACGGAGTGAAGTACGCCAGCGGCCTGTTTTTTGAACCGCCGACGCTGCTGCACGTCACACGGGGCATTTCGGCACAGATTCCCCTCCGCATCCGCTGCGCTCCGGAACTAGCGAAGCTCGTACTGAAGGCTTGTTAGGAGTCGCCCAATGATAAGTTGGCGATATTCGTCCCCCTCACCCGTTAAGGACTTTTGGTAGCCGAACTCGCCAGAGTTTGGACGAATCGCCGGCCCACCAAACTCTGGCGAGTTCGGCTACGATCAGATAGCGGCGGAACGTCGAAGAAAAGTCCTTAAGGCGACACTAGCTTAGTTTGTGGTAATCCACATAAAGGGTTTGCCAGCATCGTCGGTCCGCAGCTCACCCTTCAGCCTGGCTTGAAAGAGGACTTTGTCGAGCACCCTCTTGTATGAGGTCTTCCGTCTGGGAAACGAGACATGCTTGGCTGCTAGATCGATCTGCTGCCGCGCCAGCGAGTTATGATCGTAGAGGAACGGAATCTTGACCCGTCCCTGTATGGCCTGGAGCGTCTCGTCCAACGGTGTGTTGGAGATTGAAACGGGCAATTGCTCGAACAGTGCAGGGGCTGTCTTGAAGGGAGCTTGCTGGAGCGGCCACCCGATGGGCCACCACTCATCAACCTCGTCGGCATCGGCAATGAGCAGCGTCATCTTGCCGGCCTTCTTGCGAGGCGCGGTCGCCAAACCGAGCGGACGGAGAAGAGCTGCGAGCGCCGTTCCTTTGCTGAGCGAAGTTAGCTCGTCTGCTACCGGTTCGTCTCGTCCGAATGCCTTCCTGGCAGCCGCGGTGACCTCGAAGGCAACACCTAGCTCGTGGACAATCTTGCGAGCAATATCGCCGGCTCGCAAGTTCTTTGTCTCGTACGAAATGGCCGTGGCCATGCGTTCGTGGAAGTCAACAAGTTCTTCGCTATCCAAACCAAAAGCGATTCGCGTCGCGCGCTTTTCCGGTGTCCCCTCCAATCTCAGTTGTTCGATCCAGCGGACAACGCGGCCACGATTGCCCGGTGGGATCTCGGGGGCCCCAGGCAACCGCAGACGATTGCGCCGCGTCAGGATGCCCACGACGTGATAATTTGGCCGTTCGTCGCTGCCTAAGTTACGAACAGCTTCTCGTTCATCGCTCCTGGCTCCCCGCACCTGTACACGAGTGCCCTGGATTCCCGCGAACACCTGTATCCAATCCCGCGCGCCCGTGAGCGGAAAACCCGGCTCGGTCGCCAGCTCGAAGTCGACGCGCGGTTGCGCGAAGGACTCAGAACCCAAAAGAACGATCGCTGCGATTAACAGCCAACGTAGCTGCATGGTCTGTACCTGTGGTTTGGCAGGGTGGGCCGTTGTGCCGTCCGCCGATGTGACAGCTACGGCAAACAGAGTGTGTCTACTAGCTTGTTTGAAACGAAGCCTGATCTGTTCCTTCATTATACCAGCGCACCCGCGTGAGGCCTGGCTGATTCCCGATCGGAGGAGTATAAACGAGAGCAAACGTCCTGCAGCCTCGACTCCAGCGATCCGTGAAGGACTTGTGATGGCCAAGCAAAACATTCTGGATGTAGATGTATCCACTAAGACGGTCTTGATGCGGGTCGACTTCAACGTGCCGCTCGACGCCGATCAGCAGATTACCGACGACCGGCGGATTCGATCCGCACTGCCCACTATTCAAGCCGTCCTTGACCGCGGAGGCCGCGTGGTGTTGATGAGCCACTTGGGCCGACCGAAAGGAGGGGATCCCGACGACTACAAGTTCAGCCTGCGTCCAGTAGCCAAGAGATTAGCCGAGCTGCTGGGCGCTGCGGTCGACTTCGCGAACGACACGGTGGGCGAGGAAGCTCGATCGAAACGGGCACAGCTGGCCGACGGTGGTGTGCTCGTGCTGGAAAACCTGCGGTTTCATGCCGGCGAGAAAAAAGGGGATCCGCAGTTCGCCCAGGAACTGGCGAAGTCAGCCGACATCTACTGCAATGACGCCTTCGGCACATGCCACCGGAAAGATGCGTCGATGCTGGCCGTTCCACAGGCCATGGGAGACCAGCCGAAAGTAGTCGGTTTGTTGGTTGCCAAGGAAATCCAGTACCTGAGCGAGACGATCTCGAGTCCCCAGCGACCATTCGTCGCCATCTTGGGCGGCGCCAAGGTATCAGACAAGATCAGTGTCATCAGAAAGTTGCTTGAAATCTGCGACCGCGTGATCATCGGGGGTGCGATGGCGTACACGTTCTCGCTCGCGCGCGGAGGCGAAGTCGGTAATAGCCTCGTCGAAACAGACAAAGTGGAGTTGGCGCGTCAACTGCTGAATGATGCGAGCGACAGACTGATGCTGCCGGTGGACACGCACTGCGGAGACGGTTTCAGCGCCGACTGCAACAAGAAAATTGTCCCTGCCGGCCAGATCCCCGCTGGCTTCGAAGGGCTCGATATCGGACCCGAAACTTCGCAGGCCTATTGCCAAGAGGTTCGCGGCGCGAAGACCGTCGTATGGAACGGGCCGATGGGGGTTTTTGAAATGCCGCCCTTTGACGCGGGAACACGAGCTGTCGCCGCAGCCATCGCTGACTCGGACGCCGTCAGCATCATTGGTGGCGGCGACAGTGCCGCAGCCATCCAGCAACTGGGATTCGCGGACCGGGTGACGCACGTCAGCACGGGTGGGGGGGCTAGCCTCGCTATGCTCGAAGGTCAGTCGTTCGCCGCGGTCGATGTATTGGACGACAAGTAGGGCCGGACTCTGTCGCCACAGGTGCGGCGTAGCCGCAACCAAAGTCCCTTCTCCCCCCCGGGGGAGAAGGTGGCCGAAGGCCGGATGAGGGGGGAAGCCAAAGCGAAAAACTCGCGCACAACGCGAAGACTTAACCGTTAGTAGGACAGCGCGGCGTAGCCGCAACCAAAGTCCCTTCTCCCCCCCGGGGAGAAGGTGGCCGAAGGCCGGATGAGGGGGAAAGCCAAAGTGAAAAACTCGCGCACGGCGCGAAGACTCTGACCGTTCATAGCACAGAAGTGCTCACCCGGAGAATCGCGGCAGGCCGACGCCCACGGCTCTCTCACAACCGACTATCCATCACGAGGACACGTCATGCCGAAAATCCTGCTGCCGCTGGGGGACGCCACCGAGGCTCTGGACACTTTTTATCCATTCTTTCGCTTGCCGGAGGACGGCTTCGAAGTTGTGGTCGCAGGTCCAGAGGCCAGGCTGTATCACACCGTGCTGCACGAAATTCCTCCGGACTCGAGTGTGCCTTGGGACATCACCCAAGAGCGACCCGGCTACTTCATCCGCGCCACCGTCGCCTTTCGCGAACTGAGGGCGGAGGACTACGCGGGATTGTTCGTCTCCGGCGGTCGGGCACCGGAGTATCTGCGATACGACCAGGACCTGTTGCGAGTCACACGCGAGATTTGCGAGGCAGGAAAGCCGATCGCTTGCCTGTGCCACGGCATAGAGATCCTCACGGCCGCCGGCTGCATTGCGGGGCGTACGGTAACCACGGTGGCCAAGTGCGCGCTAGATGCGGAACAGGGTGGGGCGACGTACGTCGACCGAGAAACGGTCAGCGACGGAAACATTGTCACCGCGCGGACCTGGCATGACAACACTGCTCTGCTGCGCGAGTTCATCAAGATGCTGTCTGCACGCCATGCCACGTGAAATGACCGATCCGGAGCTGCTGAAGCTGGTGCAGCGCTGCGCCGTATCGGAGCTAACCACAGACCAGATCAACCTGCTCTGTGAACGCGTCGAGCATTCTGCTGAGTTGCGCAGCTTTTTCTCCAGTCGCCTACGTTGGCAGCAGTATCTGGCCGACCTGCAATCGCGAGCTGCGAACGAGCCTAACGACCCGCCGCAGCGCCGCCCGTCACGAAGCTCGATGTCGCGCACCCTGCTTGTGGCCCTCTGTTGCCTGGCAATCGGAGTCGTCTTTGTTTGGTCTCGCTCCGTAAAACGGCCTGCAGAGCAACCACCTTCGGCAGACAAGCCGGCACACCTCGCGCGGAAATCGTCAACAACGTCGAATGAGAAGCTCCCAGAAACCCCCACGCCTAACCTCACTGCAGCGGAGCCAGAGCAAGCTGAAGCTGCCGCAGCGGAGGCACCAGCTGCGGCACCTCTGCGAGGACCTGAACAAGAGACTCCGGCAGCCGCTCCGTGGATCGTCGGTGCCGACCGCGGGCCGCCAGACTTTGCAGATGTATGCTTCACACAATTCGATCCGACAAGAGCACACCCGACCGTCGCTGAGCTGCAACGCTGGCTGGCCCCCGCCAACGGGCCAGTATCATGGATCACCGAGCGCACCTCGCTAGGAGAATCCGCGGGTTTCGACGGCGTCGTTCGCCTGCGTGCACCTTGGCCCACGCAAGGCGCACTTCGCCTCGCGGTCGTGAACCGGGATCCGTTCACAATCCACCTGTTTCACGGCCAGCGGGGAGTGGCGTTCGTCTTCTACCCGACAGGCCAAAGTCGTTGGGCGGCCTATGTGACCCACCGCGAGCAGGACTTCGTCGGCGCTGATCGAGAGGTGCTGGCGTCGGCGGACGATGGCCGCAGCGATCGGACGGGGTTCTTGCACGACGGTTTGTTCGAGTTGCGCTACGCGGCCGGTAGGGCGACCTTGAGCCGTGGTGACGTGGTGCTCGCGAGCGCCCCGCTTCCTAGCTCGCCGGATGAGATGTTGCTAGCGGGCCGAGTGCTGCTGCGAGGAATCACAGTCGTATCGCACACTGGCGAGGGACCGCAACCACTGGTACTGCCGGCACGCGAGACCACGTGGAAACGACCGGCCGACGAGTTGACCTGGCAGGGAGCTTCACCGCTGCGGACGACGTCCGGCGGCGTGTCTCTAGCAGGAAACGACAAGTTGTTTTGCTTCACCCAGCGGCCGCGGGACGCGGCGGGGGAGATCGTGCTGGCGATCGATCAGGCGACAGCCGGCAGCGGGATTGGTTTGGTCGACGAGGCGGGCGAGACGGTGGCGATGTGGTACTACGAACAAGAGATCGATCGCGGCGCGCTTTGTCTAGTGGCCGGGCGTAGCGGGAGGGAGGACAACTCGGGGAAAAGTCAAACGCCGGCGTTGGTCGAGGGCCCACATCTTGTACGGATCGTTGTAGGGATGGGGGTTGTGCGATGTTGGCTAGGCGCAGATGGCGTTTCCTGGGCAAGCATCGGCGATGTTAAGGTCCCGGATACCGGACGAATCGCAGGATTTGGTGTTGGCATCAACGGAGATACCAGCAGTTCGATTTCGTTGGCGGAGGTCCGTTTTAGAGCGTTTTCCAACGGCCAGGTAGTGACAGATCCACGGTGGCAGTTCCATCTCGGCCATGGCCCCACCGTCTCCAGCTTCGAGGATTGGTCGCGGCAGGTGGCCGTCAACAAACCGGCTGAGTGCGACGGGCGGATCTGGACGGTGGGCTGTGCCGCGCGTCAGCTTGCCAATGGGGGACCGGGTAGCTACGCCATCGACTTAGTCGACGTGCTGGCGGACGAAGCGGTGCGGAGACAACTTCGACCGCGCGAACAACTGGCTCTGCTGAGCCAATTGTCGTTGCTGCTCGATCCGCACGATCATGACTCTTGCCTACGCCTACTCGAAAGGTACGAGCAAGTTGGCTTGCGAACATTGGAGGAGGAGAACGGACGCCCATTTTCTCAATCACGTCGGCATCTAATGTGCCTGCCGCTGTCGCCTCCGGTGGAGACGGGCGTTGTGAGCGAGTTAACGCTAGTCGCTGAAGCGCTGCAGTTGTTGGATCATGAGCTGTGGGAAGAGGTCGCCGAGTATTGTGAGATGCTGCGGTATTTTCACTTGGAATCTGACCTGACGATGTTCCCTTGGATGGCGTTTGTCGCCGCCAAGAACGCGCGGACAGCGCGTCCGTTCCCAGCCCGGCAGCGGCCAGCATGGCGCGAGCTGTTGGTCGAAGAAGCAGCTCCAGCGATCTACGAAATCACGTCCAGATTCAGCGCAAGTATCGAGACGGAAGACTGGGAGACGTTGGGCCGCCAGCTCGTCGGCCTGCGGGAAGGCAGCGCGCCGGGGTGTGCCCCTGCACCGGGAAGTGAACGGCTGCTGGTTAGTTTGCCGGTTGCGATGACCGACCTCCACCAGAGCTGTCAGCCGCTGGAGCAAGTGCTTCAGCAAGACTACGCCGAGCAAGCCGACATGCGAGCCACTCAAGCGATCCAGTCTGCTGATCCGGTTCAGGTCGAGTTTGTGGCCCGTCAATTCGGCGCAACGCGCGGGGCTGCTCGCGCGCGTCGCTGGCTAGGCGATCGGGCGATGGCAGCGGGTTGGCTTGCGGCTGCTGAACGGCACTACCGCATATCAGCGGCGAAGAATCAGGACCCGGGCGACGAGCTGGCGCGGCGCATGGCGTTGATCGGCGAGCTGACAGGCGAGACGGGCCAGACAGCCTTGCAAAAGCAGCTTGAAATCAGCGCGTCCGCAGCAGAAATCTCCGAACTGCGTCGAGCACTAGCGGATTTCGGAAACAGACTCGATTCACAGCAGGAGCCGGCGACGCCTCCTGTACCGAGAGAGTATCGTGTTGCCCGCCAACACAAACTGAATGGTCCGGCGGGCCGGCATCCGGATCGCGTGCTGCTTCGACAAGTCAAAAGTATGGACATCGATTGGATCGGGCGACAGCTGGGCGTGACGTTTCACGAAGGTGTCTGTTACATCAGCAACCGGTTTCATGTGCAGGCGTTCGTCGCAAACTCGGGCGATCGCTTGTGGCGGAGCGAACCTGTCCCGTTGCGAGAGATGCTGGCGCAAGATTGGCCCCTGATTCCCATGCGTCCGCTGGTGGACCGCGAGCTCGTCATCACGCGGTTGCTATACGCCGAGGGTCCGTCGCTCGTCTGCCTCGACCGCCAGGACGGCAGCCTACGCTGGACAGCGGGGTCGACCCGTGAACATTTCTTTGCATCGGATCCGTGGTGGATGCAGGAGCAACTGTGCTGCTTGACAGTACAGCCGGGAGAGCTGAGTCAACTTCGCTTGATGGTAGCCACCATCGATCCTGAAACAGGCACGATCTGGTCTGAGCGAGAGTTACTGAAGCTGGATGAAAACTGGTCGCTGAAGCGGACGTGCCAAGTACGTGTCTTGGAGGAGGACTGCGTTGCCACCTTGGGCGGCCTGACGTGCTGTTTTGGTGTCGAGGGGCGTGTGAACTGGTTGCGACGAGAGTTAGCGATACCACCGGAGTCCGACCCGCACTGGGTGCGGCAAGAACACGGGCCGCCGGTCCAGCACGGCGAAAAGCTGATTGTGGTTCAACCCGGCGTTCGCGCGGTCTCGTGTTTGAACCAAGAAACGGGTCGGCGCCATTGGCATCGAGTGCTGCCAGACGTTACCAGCTTGATCGGCGTCAGTCGAAGAGTCGTCGTCGTGCGCGAGCGCGGCGGGGCACGGGGCTTAGAAATGGACACTGGCAGGACGCTCTGGACCCACCGTCTGGGACAAGGCGTGGCCACATGCCTTGACCCTGCAACTGGCTACTTAGCCACGCTGTCGTTGGCAAAAGACACTGATGACGACCGGGCGATTTCGATCGACTTCGAGACGATCGATGTATCGTCCGGAGAGACCCGATGGTCCGGCACGTTGCCGGAAATGGAGGCCCCACCGCAGCAGGTCATCGGTCCGATATTCATGCACGGCGACGCCCTCTGGGTATTCCACGGAGCCGGAGATCCGACCCGCAGTATCACCGTGTTCGGGCACGACCACCCCTCCGGCTGAAGCGGCGTGACTCTGTCTGTTTTTGACAGGATGGACATGATCAACAGGATGACAGACGGGTGACACCACAACAGAGCATCGGAGCCTGGAGATCAGCGCCGCCGTTCGATCCTGTTCATCATGTTAATCCTGTCTCTTCTGCCTGCTTGACAGGATTTACAGGATGGCCCTTCGCCTTGTGGTGTGACAGCACAACATCAGCCGCTGGGCGTTAGCCCACGGTTCGACACCAAACCGGATGCTAACGCATTCCGGCTGATTTGTGGGCTGAGAGCGCGAGCACGTCGCGGTTTGTCTGATCAGACGTCCTGCTCAATCCTGTTCATCATGTCGATCCTGTCTGCTCCGTTTCTCGATAGACGTTAAGTAGTCGCTGCGCCCAAGCAGCGATCGAAAAATCACGCGCCGCTCGTCGATAGGCCGATTCGGCAAGTCGGCTCCTCAATCCAGAGTCATGATAAAGGCGTCGAATCGCGTCGGCGACGGCCACTGAATCTTCCGTTGGAACAAGCAGCCCGTCTTGCTCGTGCCGAATCAACTCGGGCAGCCCACCAACGTCGCTGGCCAGCGGGCACACCCGCTGCGCCATCGCTTCGACAACCGACATCCCTAAGCCTTCCATCCGTGATGGCGCCGCATAGACATCAAAGAGACTCGTATACTGGCAGCCGTTAGGGCGCGATCCGGCAAGCCTCACGCGCGCGGAAATGCGATCGTCTGCAGCCAGCTGCGACACCAGTGGGTCGGACACGTCGCCGATCAGCAAGTAAAAAATGTCCGGAAGATCTGTCAGTCGCATTGCGGCTTGCAACAACACATCGATTCCCTTAACCCGCCGCATGTTCGCGACCGCGCCAACCACGAAAGCATCTTGTGGAATATCGAATTCGTCCCGAGCGGAACGGGGCAACGGCTGGATTTGGTCGGGGTCGCAACCTTCCACGACCGCGACTAGTTTGGATTGGGCTACGCCCGACCGGCGCAGCGCGTGGCCGACGGCCTCCGAGACGCAAATTATCTTCGCAACCCGGGGATGCCAGAAGGTCAACCAATTGGCGGGATCAAGCAGGTGTAGCGGTTTGATCACACCACGGTAGCCGATGATCTTGGGCAGCGGCCGAAGTCCACGGCAGGCGCCGATCAAGTTCGCCAGATTCCGGCTCGTATATGCATGCACGACATCGAAGTCGGCGGACTGTAACTTGGTGCGAATCTTCCTTTGGGCCGCAAAGTCGAGCTTGTGGCGACAGTGGAGGTACGTGAGCGGGATCGATGCCGGAAATCGAGGAGGTCGCTCGTCCCAACGAGTCATGACCTCCAGAGAAATGTCCGATTCCTCAGCCAACCGTACCGCCAGCTGCTGCAGCGGCGGGGCGAGGTAGTCAAACACCCACAGCACGCGCATCGGTTTTCCCTCAGAGTCGTGGGCTCAGACCTCGAGGCGAGAAAGCCGGCTACCCGACCAGGCAGTGGTCCAACATCTCCGATGCCGACATGATGTAGCTCGTAAAGAACGGACCGAACTCTGCATACTTGGCGCTGGCTTCGTCAAATCGCATTCTGTAGACGATCTCTTTCAAGAACTGGGGATTGCGAGCCCACAGAGTGACCCCCCACTCCCAATCCTCCAAGCCCACAGCCGTCGTGATCAGCTGTGAGACCTTCCCGGCAAAGGCCATCCCGCTGCGGGCGTGCTCGGCCATCATACGATTGCGGTCAGAAAACGGAAGCATGAACCAGTTGGCACCGACAATGCGGCTCTTGTTCATCGGGTAAAAACAGCTCGCTGGCCAGGCGGGAAACTCGGGAGTCAGACGCTGGCGATTCATCGCCGGTAACCGCGACTCGTAGGCCTTCACCTTCGCCTCGAACGCAGGACTTCCCTTGACTTCGCCCTCTCGGATCAGACGTTGCGCATACTGTTCGACCGAAGGGACGTACTCCGAGATTTCAGTCATCGATACGAATGAGTAAGTCGAGACCAGTGCCGGCCCCAAGCGGCTGCCCAGCAGCCGCTGATGAACCGCGTCGATCTTGAGGGGATCGGGATCCATCAGCATCAAGCCGAAGTCTGCCTTGTGACCGCTCACCACGCCGGTCTGGAGACGCTGCGGCGACAAATCGCCGGCCGGGTCGAGCGCGGCGATGATCTCCTCGCGGCCATCCGCCACCTCGCGCTCCGACAACCCCTGGAGCACGCCCCGGTCGAAAGTGTAATAGAAGTGTCCGCAATGCCAGCCAGTCTCTGGTTGCAGAGATATCTCGGCGGCTGCCGAGTGAGCATGACTCATGAGCACCGTCTTCAGAGTGGAGCCACAGGGTTAGTCAGCCAGACGCAGCTGCGTATTCTCCGCAGCAGGGCGGACATCTTCAAGTGGGTCGCAGCTAGCCGTGTTAGTTTTCGCAACAAGTGGCCAGACCACGGGGTGCCGATTGCCATGTCAACCCTCGGCTCAAGTCGTCGCTTTGGGAGCCAGATAGAACCTGCGCCGAGCTCGGAGAAAGGTCGAAGGCCAGATGGCGTTGTTCAGCAGGCGGCTAGGAGACGGCTTCCACGATGTCTTCCGCCAAGCGGCCAAGAACTTCGCGAGTCACTTCCGCTGGCACGACCTGCCGCGGCTGCCGAGGAGTCTGGACGTAGCGACAGAGCGTCAGCTGGTCGCGCTGTACGACCAGCTCGTAGAAGCGAGTGCCGTCGTCATCGCGTGCGGGCGGCGTAGATCGCAATTGGACGACACACGACTCCGCATCGACCTCGATCGGACTGATCGGCTCCAGCAGGTAGCTCAACCGCGCCGACAAGTCAGCTGCCACCTGCTGCAGGCGTTCGACTGAGGCTTCTTCCAGACAAGTCGACTCGAAGGAAAGCAACTTGAATGCGCATGCCAATTGGTCAACCGCTGTCAGCTCTGCGCAAAGTTGCCCCGAGGTCAGTTTCACGACTAACGGTGGAAGTGTACCTGTAGCAGCCAGCGTATCACTTGCACATTTCAGTTGTTGGTCAACAGCTTGTTTCAAAGACATCTCACTACTCCTCTCGCGTGGTGACTAGCTCGTTGGTCTTTGATGTCGTGTGCTCGGAACCGTCATAGGACAAGATCGTCGTCTCGTCGTCCAAAACGGTTTCGATATGTACTGGCCTCTTCCAGAGTTGGTAGAGATTGGCCAATGTTTCAGTAGCGAATGCCAACTTAAGCTCTACGCCGCCGTAACGGTGCTCCAGGAATAGCTCCCCGCGATTCTTGTAGTTCGCTTCACGGACGAAGATGTGCGGTCTGCCGAGGTTGGTCAGATTGAACAGCAGTTGGTGCTTGATCTTGTCAAACTCGCGGCTCTCGATTTCGTAGTAGCCGCTGTTGTCGTTATAGCCAAAGGAAAACAGTCTGTGACGTTTGCAAAACTCGAGTGTCAGAAACTCGTCAACGAACGTCACGTCATTGTGCACACGGCGGACCTCAAAGATCTTCTCCCTGCCCAACATCGCGCCTGTATCCCAGTTGCGCCGGGCAGCCATGTCTTCACAATGTTCGTACTCGTCGCCGAACCGCCCCTTATCCCATCGCTCTTCAATGTCGCGAAACAGTTCGACACCAAGCTTGTAAGGATTCAGCCGGGTCGGCGAGCTGGCTAACGTGCCACTGCAGTGATCCGCATAGCAGATCAGGTCGGCAGGCTCGATCCCATGACGGGTCATGATCGTTGAGTGCCAATACGTCGCCCAACCTTCGTTCATGATCTTGGTCTGCGCCTGGGGCGCGAAGTAGTATGCCTCGTCGCGAATGATCGACAGCACGTCCAGCTGCCAGGGCTTGAGGGGAGCGTGTTCCAGCAGAAACAGCATGACATCCCGCACTGGCTCAGAAGGAAACGAGTCGTTGCGGCTGGCGTTTTTTTGTTCAATCCGCTCAGCTTCAGCAGCCAGCGCATCCGGCGGGTTGATGTAGCTGTCCATGTAGGCCTTCGAGCGAAACTTCGAGGGCTGCTGCGAATCCACCTCGTCTGTGTTTCTGGGAAACTCGTAGCGGCTCCGCTCGTCGAACCGCTTGACAAACGGTAGGTGGATGTCGATCAGATCTTCGATGGAAAGACAGATATCGATGAAGTTCTCAACTTCATCGAGTCCGAAGCGGTCCATGTAGCGACGTATTCGATTGCCGTGATTGGCCATCTCGTCGATCATGTGCCGATTCGTTTGGCTAAACCAATAGTTGTTCTTGAAGAAATCGCAGTGCCCGTAGACGTGTGCCATGACGAGCTTGTGATCCGTCATCCCATTGCTCGACAGCAAGTAGGCGTAACACGGGTCGTTGTTGATGACCATCTCGTAGATCTTCTGCAGCCCGTAAGCATACCCCTTGGCCAGCTGGTCATATTCCATGCCGAAACGCCAGTGGGGATAACGGGTGGGGAAGCCGTTGTAAGCAGCGATCGCGTGCAGCTCGTCCGCGTCAACGACTTCAAAAATGGTCGTGAAGAAATCGAGTCCGTAATCCCTGGCATGCCCCTCCATCTTCTGCTGGACCTCCACCAGGTTCGCGGGCAGGGGACGGAAGTGTTTAACGGTTGCCATCAGATCGCGGCCTCGCGATTCGACTCGGTTAAGTAGCGAAAATCGTCGACGGTACTACGGCTTACGTCTCCAGAGTCGCGCCCCACAGGAAGTGCGCGTCACTTGCCTTTGCCCAGAAACAGCTTGATCGAGTCATAGATCGCTTCCTTGTCTTCGATCTCTGACAAGATCACCTTTTCATGTTCGCTGCCGAAGGCTGACTCCAACGCGCGGATGTACTCGCCGCTCCCATAAGGGCTCTCGACCTGGCCGTAGCAGAACAAATTGCAGGAGGGAACAAGTCTCTCGCCAAGCAGTTCGAGTGCTTGCCGGTTGTCCTCTCCCCAGTTGTCACCATCTGAGAACTGAAAGAGATAGACGTTCCAATCTTGGGGTGGAAACTTCCGCTCGATCACCGACGTGCAGACGCTGTACGCCGAACTGATCCGCGTCCCTCCGCTCTCGCGCGTGTGGTAGAAAGTCTCCTCGTCAACCTCTTTTGCCGCAGCGTCGTGAATGATGTAGCTTCGCTCCAAACCGTCGTATTGGCTTCGCAGCCATGTGTCAATCCAAAACGCCTCGGTTCGAACGATCTCTTTTTGGTCGTCAGTCATCGAGCCGGACACGTCCATCATGTAGATGGCCACCGCGTTCGTCTCCGGTTCGGACACGTTGATCCAGGAGCGATATCGCTGGTCTTCTTTCAACGGTATGACACGAGGTGCGTTCCGGTTGTAATTGCCTTCGCTCAGCTGGCGCCGCAGCGCTTCGACATAGGTTCGCTTGAAGTGCCTTAAGGACTCAGGTCCTACACGGCGAATGCTCTTGTAGCGAGGCTTGTGCTGGTAAATCGTGGCCTTGCCCTTCGGTTCGATGCGCGGCAACTCGAGCTCATCACCCAATATCTGGGCAAGCTCCTCCAGCGTCACGTCGACTTCGAGAATGTGACCGCCAGCCTCATTACCTGCTTGGCCAGCATCTTCGCCTTCCTGATCGCCGCGAGCGATCGGCTGCCCTTCCTGGCCCTCACCTTGACCAACTCCACCCCGCCCATTCTGGCCGTAGCGAAAGTGAGGAACGTCAAGCTGTGAGACGGGGATACTGACCAGATCGCGGCCCTTACGCCCGATCATCTCGCCGTGCGTCACGTAACGACGTAGATTTTCACGGATCTTGCCGCGCACAATCTTTCCGAATCGGTTCCGGTCACGATCAATCTTAGAAGTCATGGTGCACCACTAGGTGTCGTCACGGACATCTCCTCGAGCAAAGATACTAGCCACGAAGTTCAGTACGTCGGTGGCACTCTCGTCATCGTAGCCGTAATCGCGAATCAACCGACTCTTGACAACGTCGATCTTCTTCTGGGTATCCTGATCAACAACATTGGATACCAAACTGGTGAGTTTGATGGAGTCCTTCTGATCTTCAAACAACTTCAACTGCAGTGCTTTGTGGAGCCGCTCGTTCGACCTGTAGTCGAAGGTCTTTCCGTCAATCGACAAGGCTCCGATGTAGTTCATGATTTCCCGGCGAAAATCATCTTTGCGGCTATCAGGAATGTCGATCTTCTCTTCAATCGACCGCATGAGCCGCTCGTCCGGTTCCTCGTATTGACCGGTGAACTTGTTCTTCACTTTCTCGCGCTGTGTGTAGGCCTTGACATTGTCGATGTAGTTCCCGCAAAGTCGCGTCAATGCATCGTCGTCAGCAGCAATGGCACGCTGGACTTCATTCTTGACGATGTTCTCGTACTCTTCCTTGACCACGGCGAGCAAGTCACGGTACCGCGACCTAAGATCGTCGTTCGTGATCAGCGTGTGGTGCTTGAGTCCTGAATCCAGCTCGTTAAGTACCATAAACGGATTGATCGAGCGTGCGTCTGGATGAGCAACCAGGGCATTGGAGAGCTTGTCTTGCACATATCGCGGAGAGATGCCTTGCATCCCCTCGTTAGTTGCTTCGTTGCGCAGCTCCTTGACATTCTCCTCCGTAAAACCGGGCAAGGTCCGGCCGTTGTAGAGCTTCAACTTCTGCAGCAACGTGAGACTGGCGTTCTTTGGCTCCTCCAGCCGCGTCAGGACCGCCCACATCGCTGCCATCTCGATCGTGTGGGGGGCGATGTGCTTGCCCATCACTTTTTGCGAGTTGTAGTCTTTCTCATAAATGCGGATTTCATCGCTTAACTTAGTAACGTAAGGAACGTCGATTTTCACCGTACGGTCTCGCAGCGCTTCCATGAACTCGTTGTTTTGCAGGCGGCGATACTCGGGCTCGTTGGTGTGGCCGATGATGACTTCGTCGATGTCTGTTTGCGCAAACTTCTTCGGCTTGACCTTGTGCTCCTGGCTTGCGCCGAGCAGGTCGTATAAGAAGGCAACGTCCAGTTTCAACACCTCGATGAACTCGATGATCCCGCGGTTGGCGACGTTGAACTCTCCGTCGAAATTAAACGCTCGAGGGTCGCTGTCGCTGCCATACTCGGCGATCTTCCGATAGTTGATGTCGCCGGTCAGCTCCGTCGAATCCTGGTTCTTTTCGTCCTTCGGCTGGAAAGTCCCAATGCCGATCCGGTCCTGTTCGCTTAGCGTAATCCGTCGGACGCGAACCTCCTTGATGACCTTAGTCCAGTCGCCACCGTACTTCTTCAACCGCTCGCCGTAGGCAAACCGACAGAACGGATCCAGCTCGCCGGAAATCCGCACAGTATGGGATCCCTCGTCGCAACCACTGTTCAACATCCGGCACACCTCAGCCCGAAACCGATGAGGCACCAAATGCAAAGGCTCCTCGTTCATGGGACACCAAACGGTGTCGCCCGTCTCCTCGTCAAACCAACCGAGTGTGTAGAGTGCCCCTTCGTCCGAAGCACTGTACCGCTCCAAGCCCTTCTTCAAGAGTCGGGCGATCGTGCTCTTACTGCTGCCCACCGGTCCATGCAACAGCAAGACGCGCTTTTCGATTCCGTAGCCCCGAGCCGCGCTCTTGAGCGCATTGACGAGGTGCTCGAGTGACTCATCCAAACCAAACACCGCATCGCGTCCGTCGTCGATCGGATCGTCAAAGAAGTGATAGTGAGTCCGCTTTTCACCACGCGTAGGCTCGTAGCTCTCACAGCCGTGCGAGAGAATCATGTCGTAGATTCGCTGGAAGGCGTTCCGAGTAATGCTCGGATGCCGGCGGACCAGCTCCAAGTACTCCTCGAATGTCCCGACCCAGTGCTTCTTGCGAAACTGCTCCAGATCTTGGCTCTGGGCAACGTGAGAAATAATCTCGGCTCCACGGCTCATAGCTGTTCCTCCCTAGCCGGCCACCCAACCTCGCTGGGAACCAGCCTGTTTGGCCGGCGAATGCCTCGGGCATTCGGTGGGCCTGTGCCGTATGGTTTGATTGGCTTCGTTTCGTTTAACTGCTGTACGACTCCATGCGCAAACGCAGCGCAGCACGCCTGTCAGCGGCGCGTTCAACGCAGTGCCGGACCCGGTTGTTGCCAACCGCGCAGGCAAATACGCGGCTGCTTTGTTCGTGGCGTTCCCTACTTGGGCTGTAGGAAAAAACCGAAGGCGACTACGTCAAATGGCGATCAGTCGCCGGGCCCGAGCTAGAACTTGGAAAAGAACGCTCTCGCGGTGATGAGAACAGGTAGGTGTACTGCGGGTATTGGTAGAGTTGCTTTCCGTAAAGGCCTTCTGAGCCAAATCACCGCTACCTCTTCTCCTATTCCAAGAGTAATTCCCAACTGGATATGCGGCAACATAGAAAATCAGTGGGGAACCGCCGAGCGGCAGACGCAGCTGTCCGGGGAGGACGCAATAACACGCTTGGTATAAACGGTTTACGTCAACAGATAACAGCCAGTAACGACCTTGACATTATTATCGGGCTGCACCTGGGAAATGCTGCCCACTTTCGCATGCCGGGGGGTTGTTGCAATGGTGGAACATCAGTCGCTGGGAGTTGGCACACGGTTCACAAACCGGATGCTAACGCATTCCGGCTGATTTGTGGCCGAGCAGGCTACTTTTCCACTGCGGGGCTGCCGGATGGTCAGCCTCGCACGGGAGGCAAACGCCGCACCGGCTGGCCGTTGCTGTCGGCGGACCGAACCGCTGGCCTGAGCGAATCGAGCATTTCACGTGCGGCGGCGAACGAAGGATCCAACTCTAAGGCACGATGGAAGAAAAACTCCGCTTGTTCCCCCGTCCCCTTGGAAGAGAGCATGTACCCAAGGTTGTAGTTCGCCGCCGGCGGTTGGTGGACCGCCGATAGATGATGCAGCGCCTGCTCGACGTTCCCCGCCTCAACCAGCACCGAGGCGATGTTGTTTCGGTAGCGGGAATTGTTCGGCTCGAATTCGATGGCTCGTGTCAGAGTTCCCACCGCCTGATCGAACTTTTTTTGGCGCGCATAGCAGAGCGCCAAGTCGTTCAGAATAGTCGCATTCCCGGCGTCAGCTTCGCTCGCCCGGACATACAAGGTCTCGGCCTGGCTCCAGTCGTTGTGGCGATCGTATAGCCGCGCCATCGACACTAACACCACCGGATCTTCGGGAGCGATAGCCAACGCTTGCTGATACTGCGCTACTGCTTGCTCCAGATTGTTTTGCGATTCGTAAAGGCGTGCGGCGTGCAGATGAAGGTCGGAACCGATCTTGGGCGTCTTTGTCGACAAGCTCACGGGATCTCGTGCCGGAATTGTCTTCGGCTTAATCTCCAGCGCGTCAGCAACAGATCGGGCAGCACCACGAAATGGAGAAGACCACTCCCGCGTGGGCGAGCCAGCCGCGGCCGCCATGTCCGGCGGAAGGCCGGCAACACCTCCTCCGACCGGAGATGAAGTCCCATTGTCGACCGCTAGAGGAGGCGCCGCTGGTGAATCAAAGGGAGTGGGAACGGCACAGCCGGTGAACCCGCTGCAGAGCAGCCACAGAGCGGCAGAAGACAGCCTCGTCGAGCTTCTTAGGACCACCTTGTCCACCCTTCGCCTTTTCTATGGGGTTGGAGTCCGCAGACCAAAGGGCACTGTCGGTCAGACGTTCAACCGTCCAGCGCCCCCCTGAGTCGGCGATCGCTTAACCGCCGCCCAATGATGTCGGACCCGCCCGTTCGGGAAGTCTCGGTTCCGGCACCGATGCTTTGAGCTGGCGATCGACTTGGTCAAAGTACTCTCCCGATCCTCCCGCAGGCGCCATGTCCGACACCAAGACATTCGCTTGCGAGCCGGTGTCGGTAATCTTCTCCGCATGACGACGTACTGCAGCCAGACGGTCGCCCGTCAAAGCAGCATTGGTTGGGCGGAGCACGAATACGGTTCGCCGATGTGCGGGGGCCTGGGTCAGGATCCAGCGCAACTTGAACTCACCCGCTTTAGTTAGTGACTGGTCTTCCGCGTGGAAGAAGTGATCGCTGAGCGTATTCTGTAGTTGCCATCCCCGATTCACCATCGCGAACAAAGGTCTGCGAACCAACTCACGGTCATCGAGATTGAAAGGCTGCGGCCAGCAGGCCATCCGCTTCCTATCCAGGTCCACTCGATCCCAAAAGTCCTGGGCCCAGCTGGCTCCTGGTACTGCGGAGAAGGAACCCAAGACTGCTAGGGTGAGCAAGAAGCGCCGCATCTCTGACCTCCATTGGGATAACCCGCGCAACGTCACTGTCTGCTTCTTCATCGGCAAACGGATAGCCGTCGCTTTCGGTGAAAGCACACAGGACTGGCAATTTCCGGGCTTTCGGTCGATTGGAGGCGGTGGCAATCTGGTAGGTGGGAGCGAATAGGCCGGTCAGGCACTATGCGCTATCCACCGTTCATCGCGGTGAACATCTCGCGGTACATCTTGATGCCGGCGGGGCCGACCAGGACTACGAAAATCCCCGGGAAAATGAAGAGGACGAGCGGAAAGATCAGCTTGACGGCCGTCTTGGCGGCTTTTTCTTCGGCGATCTGCCGGCGGCGTGTCCGCATCGAATCGCTCTGCACACGCAGGGCTTGCGCAACGCTGGAACCGAACTTGTCGGCTTGAATCAGAATCGACGCCAGTTGTCGGAGGTCGTCGACGCCACTTCGTTGACCTAGTTCCTGTAAAGCCGCGGCCCGCGTACGGCCCATTTGCAGCTGCAGATTACACAGTCCAAATTCCTCAGCCACGACCCGGAACGTTTTCTTCATCTCCTCGGAGACTTTTCGCATCGCTTGATCGAGCCCCAGTCCTGCTTCGACACAGACGACCATCAAGTCGAGCGCGTCGGGCAATCCCAAGAAGATGGCCTGTTTGCGGCGGCTACCGATCAGCATCAGGATCACGTCGGGCAGGAAGAACATGCAGCAGGCGAACATACCACCCCGGAGCATCGGTTGAACCCCAGCCCCGTACATCAGAATCCCGCCGCCGCCAAACGATAGGCCAATCATCAGGGCAAAGAACTTGAGACCCAGAAAAGCGGTTGTGGCACCTTCGCTACGAAAGCCGGCGACCGACAATCGCATTCTCAACTTGCTAACTTCGCGTTCGTCCTTTGGCTGCAGCGGCTTGGCCAGCGCGGGGGTTGCCTTCTTGAACATCTGTGTCATGGCCTGCGTGGTGCCGCTGCCACCGCCTGCCTCGCGTCGCTTCCGCAACGTCGGATCACGCAGTTCCTCCAACCGCTCTTCCGCGCGCGGCTTGTTCCCGGACACCCACTCTAACGCAATCCAGGAGATGGCAAACAAGGCACCAAAAGCGGCGACTGGTACCAGAATTGCATAGTTCATCACGGCGATTATCATCGTCAATCGGCCTTTCGGGTTAGACCTTGATGCTAATTATCTTTTTGATCACCATGGCGCCGACCAGCTGCAAGGCGACCGCGCCACCCAGCATCCACTGACCGATGGGGTCGGTGAAAAGGACCATTGTGTACTCGGGGTTCAGCCTATACATCACGATGAACAGCACGGGCGGCAAGGCCAACAGCACGATGCCGGACAGGCGACCTTCACCGGTAAGCGCTTGAATCTGACCCCAGATCTTGAACCGCTCTCGGATAAGTGTTCCGATTTTGTCGAGGATCTCGGCCAGGTCACCTCCGGTGGTCCTCTGCAGGATCACGGCGGTGGCAAAGAAACGCAAGTCGAGGTTTGGGACGCGGTCGGTCATCCCTTCCAGTGCTTCTTCCAACGAGATACCGAGATTCTGCTCCTCGAAGCACCTCGCGAACTCGATGCTGATCGGTTCGGACATCTCGTCCCCCACCAGGCTGAATCCTGAAGACAGGCTGTGGCCTGCACGCAACGCGCGGCTGATCAGCTCGAGCGCGTCGGGCAGCTGGCGAGTGAACGCCGCCATACGGCGTTTACGCTTGATGAAGACGTAGAGGAACGGGCAAATACCGAGGCAGCCGGCGACAATTGGCAGGAAGACGATGGGCACAGCCGCAAACGAGCAAATCAGGACACTGGCGGCGATGAGCCCCAAGGTGATGGCGACAAACTGCGTAGGCGTCATCGCCACATCTGCCTGCGCTAGGAACTGGCGAAGGTCGATAAATCGCGAGAAAAACTCTTCGAATTTGCCCTTGGTTTCGTCGAGCGTGCCGGCAACCAAGCTGAGCTTGCTCTCCCGGGCTGCCGTAGCTCCTCCTGAGGTGAGCATATCGAGTCGGTTCTCGACCTCCGTGACTGGTTTTCCGGCAACCAGCAACGCGACGCACCCAATGAACGTCGCCACGCAGACGAAGACAGCTAACAAGATGATGAGTGGAGACATGTCGTTACACAGTCCTTAGGTTGTACTAATCGCGCATCATAGTCCGCTGACGAAAGGCGCTGGCGGGCAAACGTACGCCTGCGGACTCGAGCCGTTCCATGAACGTTGGCCGCACTCCCGTGGCGTCAAAACGACCGCGAGCAACCCCGGTTTCATCAATACCTTCCTGCTCATACTGGTAGATGTTCTGCATCACCACCGTGTCCTGTTCCATGCCCACGACTTCGGTCACGTGGGTTACGCGCCGCGGCCCTCCCTGCAGACGTGAGGCTTGAATGATCAAGTCGACGGCGCTGGAAATCTGCTGTCGCATCGCTTTAATCGGCAGCTCGACACCCGTCATCATGATCAGAGTTTCGAGACGAGCGATGGCGTCGCGGGGCGTGTTGGCGTGAACCGTTGTGAGCGAACCATCGTGGCCGGTGTTCATCGCCTGCAACATGTCTAACGTCTCGGGACCGCGGCACTCGCCGATGATGATCCGCTCTGGACGCATCCGCAAGGCGTTTCGCACAAGATCCGTCGCTGAGATCGCGCCCTTGCCTTCAATGTTTGGTGGACGGGTCTCCAAACGCACAACGTGGTCTTGTTGCAGCTGCAACTCCGCGGCGTCTTCGATCGTGACGATCCGGTCGCAGTTGGGAATAAAGCTCGAGAGTGTGTTGAGCAGCGTTGTTTTACCAGACCCGGTGCCCCCAGAAATGATGATGTTCAACCGCGCCTTGATGGCGCCTTCGAGCAACATCACCATCTCCGGCGTAAACGCTTTGTAGTTCAACAGGTCTTCAAGCCTAAGAGGATTCGAACCGAATCGGCGAATGGAAACCGCGGGGCCGTCAAGTGCAAGTGGTGGGATGATCGCGTTAACACGGGAGCCGTCGGGCAGCCGAGCGTCAACCATCGGACACACTTCATCGACCCGACGACCGACCTTCGAGACGATCCGATCAATAATCTGAAGCAGGTGCTTGTTGTCGCGAAACTGCACCTCGGTCTGATCGAGCTTGCCACGACGCTCGACAAAGACCTGCTTGGGACCGTTGATCAGAATGTCGCTGATGGTCTCGTCCTGTAACAGGAGCTCCAGCGGACCGAACCCTAATGTCTCGTCGAGCACCTCCTCGATCAGCCGATCCCGCTCACTCCGGTTGAGCATCGTGCCTTCGGCATCACAGAGATGCTCGACGACCAGCCGAATTTCTCGGCGTAGTATGTCGCCCTGAAGGTCTCCCACCTTGGTCAAGTCGAGTTTGTCAACCAACTTGTTGTGGATTCGCTGCTTGAGACTCTCGTACTCAGCTGCTTTGGCACTTTCAGGCGAGCGCACGGTGGTAGGCGTCTTCATTGATAGTCATTTCCATCCAGCTCATTGGGAATCGTCAACCACCGGCGCGCAGCTCTGACGCGCCGTGGACCACTACACGCAAACATAGCTCACAGGTGCAAGCGAGGGGCTGATTTCGTCAGGCGACCTGCAACGATCAAGCTCGCTGTGCGAACTATCCCAACTTGCCGGCCAGTCCAGAAAAGGCCGGTTGTGGGTGCGGCACGACCTGAGTTAACCCGGATTATTCATGAAGATCGTGGCGAGAGGTTGTAAGTACGTTCGTGGCAAGGAAGGCGAGCAATTCTTCCGCAGGCGTATTGAAGCAATACGTCGAGGGAGAATTGTGAAGCATGACGAAGCCACGGATGGACTTACGACCTCGCAGCAGATCGCTCATGAATAATTCGGGTTAATGGCACTTGGCGGGCAGCCCGGCCCGGCGGTCCGTCGAAGGAGGTCGTGCCGCCTTTACGCTTCATGTTGCCCCAAAACTTGCCAGCATCCACCTCACCATCCCGCGCTCGCGGGAGGGTCGGACGCGTAGCGTCCGGGGAGGGCTGCCCGGGAGTGATCGCCCCGAGCCGTGCCCCCCTCTCCGGCCCTGAGGGCCGACTCTCCCCGAGGGGGAGAGTGAAGAAACGCGTCATGCGATCCGCCAAACTCTGGTGAGTTCGGCTACGCTCCAAATCAGCCGCTGGGCGTTAGCCCACGGTTCCCCCCGCGAAGCCGACGCGTAGCGTCCGGGGAGGGTTCCCCCTCACCGGCCCTGCGGGCCGACTCTCCCCGAGGGGGAGAGTGAAGAAACGCGTCATGCAGTCCGCCAAACTCTGGTGAGTTCGGCTACGCTCCAAATCAGCCGCTGGGCGTTAGCCCACGGTTCCCCCCGCGAAGCCGACGCGTAGCGTCCGGGGAGGGTTCCCCCTCACCGGCCCTGCGGGCCGACTCTCCCCGTGGGGGAGAGTGAAGAAACGCGTCATGCAGTCCGCCAAACTCTGGCGAGTTCGGCTACGCTCCAAATCAGCCGTTGGGCGTTAGCCCACGGTTCCCCGGCGAAACCGACGCGTAGCGTCCGGGGAAGGTTCCCCCTCACCGGCCCTGCGGGCCGACTCTCCCCGAGGGGGAGAGTGAAGAAACGCGTCATGCGATCCGCCAAACTCTGGCGAGTTCGGCTACGCTCCAAATCAGCCGCTGGGGCGTTAGCCCACGGTTCCCCAGCAAATCACGGGGGCTAAGTGCTGGTCTTCGGGCGGCCTGGCCAGAAGTTCAGCCAGCGGCCTGGGTTGGCAGCCTCGCCAGCCTCTTCCGACTCGCCATTGCACAGCACATTGCAGAGCCCCACCAACGACTGGGCGATGGAGGATTTCGGCGCCTGCTCGAGCAGGGGCACGCCGTTGTTGCGAACCTCAGCCATGACTTTGTAGTCGTTGGGGATCTGCCAGAAGATCTCGCGGCCGATCGTCTCCTGGGCTTTCTTCATGCTGATTTGCCCGTTGTCGAGACCAACTCGGTTGACGACAATCTTGATCTTGTCTTTGATCGAATCGATTTCATCCAAAGACATTAGGAGCCGCACGACATTCCTGAGGCAGGGCAGGTCTAGTTGCGTGACAAGCAGAATATGGTCGGCCGCCTCAAGTGCCACCATATCCACAGGGCTGAAGCTCTTAGAAAGGTCGAAAATCAAGTGCGAAAAGGTCGCCTTGAGCAGACCGACCACACGATGCAAATCATCTGAAGTAATCAACGAGGTGTCTTGGAGTTGCACAGGCCGGGGAAGCAAATAGAGGCCAGACGCGTGCTTGGTCAACGACCGTTTCAAGAGCGTGAAGTCCAGTCGCGAGATGTTCTGCGCGACATCGACTAGTGTGTAGTCGGGAATCGTGTCCAAGAAAACATCCGCATCCCCGAGCGACAGATCCAGGTCGATCAAAGCCACAGAGTTCTCTGACCTGCTGGCAAGAGCGCAGCCCAGGTTGACTGCCAAACTCGTAGTACCCACACCACCGGTCGATCCAGAGATGGCGACAGCCGTCGAGTTACGTGTCTTGCTGTCGCCGGTTCCGAAGCGGTGAGCACCGATCCGTTCGATCGCCGAGATTAAGTCTTCGACACGGACCGGCTGCGTCAAGAACTCTTTCGCGCCTGCCCGCATGACTTGCAGAATCAACTGGCCATCCGTCGAACTGCTCACCACCAGAATGCTACAGTCCGGGCAGCTGGAGTGGAGGCCGGTGCGGATCAGCTCCAGCGCTTTCTCTGAGTCGTGATCGATCGTGACCACGCCGATGTCCGGGCGCGTCTGGTCAACCACGTCAGCGAAAAACTCGTAACGCGAGCACTCGGCGTCGAGCCAAACTCGATCCATGCCCAGCAGCATTCCCTTCAAGTGCTCGCGCGACTCGTCGTTGGGATCGACAATTGCTAGGCGAAGTACATTGCTCATTGGGGTGTGTCCTTAGCCGCGGCCGTCGTCCTATTCAAGTACGTCGTAGCCAATGGGGCCGATCAATCCCGGCTGCTGGCTCCCATTGTTCAATTGGCCTGAACCGCGTGACGCCGGCTCGACCACTGGCGGCAGAGGCAATTCGCCATTCGCGGGACCCTGCATCTTGTCGTCCGGGAAGCCGCCCGCTCCTCGACACTGAGGGCAATTGCCGTCCTCGCAACACTTGGGCACTTCCAGATAGCCCCGCCAATAGAAGTCGGTATCGTCCGGCGACGTAGTCAGCTGTCCTGGACCACAAGGTGGTACCTCATGCGGGTCCAGTGCGGATACGAACTCCGGCGTGACTAGTATCAGCAACTCCACCTCATTGGCTTGCTCGTAAACACGACGAAAGGCAGCCCCGATCCAGGGCAAGTCCGACAACCAGGGGAGCCCTCTATTCTGCGACTCGATTTGAGTTTGAATGAGGCCGGCCAACGCCAAGGTCTGGCCCGCGTTCATCTCGACGGCCGTATCCGCCCATCGTGTGCGAAGTCCCGGGACCGTTGTACTGTTGATAGTCACGCTCCGCGACGGGTCGATTTCGCTGACCTGCGGTCTCACTTCAAGGCGGATCCGTCCGTTGCCCAAGACGATCGGCACGAAGTCGACCCGTGTCCCAAACTCGCGGTATTCGATCGAGATAGTACCGAGACTCTGAGGAATTAAGATCGGGAACTCACCGCCCGAACTGAAACTAGCTGGACGGCCGCTGACCGTCACCATCGTCGGCTCGGCCAACACCTTAAGCAGGTCGTACTGTCGCAGCGCCTCGAGAAACCCGAAAAAGGCAACGTTGTCGCCCAGTACCGCTCCGACGATGTTCTCGCCTTGTGTACTCGTGACGCTTGATCCGCCGCCAATCGAGTAATTTGCTATCAGTCCCGCGACGTCTTGAATCAAGGCGAAGTCGTTGCCGAGTACTGCCCAGTCAAGGCCTAGCGTTCTCAGTTTGGTCCGCGAGACCTCCATCACTTTGACGTGCAACAATACTTGTTGAACGCCACCGACAGTCACGTTGTTGATCACATTGGGATAGTAGTCTTCGGCAATACGCACAATGCTGCTCACCATGTCCGCCCGCGGGACGTACCCCGAGACGATCACGCTGCTGGCCAGCGGCCGGACTTTTAGAGTGGCGTCGGGGAATTGGTTTTGCAGCAGGTTCTCGAGCTCACGCGCGTCTCCGTAGACCAGCAAGTCGATCGTGTGCTCTCGACCGTGCTCGTCCCAGACGGTCATCGTTGTGAAGCCGGTATGTAGGGCAGAGATCTGCACCTGGTTCGGCGAGATCGGTTGCGCACGCACGACCCGCTCGTTGTCAACGAGCAGTTTCGGGATCCCGTGTTTCGTGGTGAGTATGCGGCTGGTATTGACGATCATCTCGAGCCGTTCGTTTGGCTCGCTGACCTCAAACTCCAGCCGTTGACGCCCTAGTGACTGTGTCTGTGCCGCAATCGGCGTCGCAGTCGTGAAAACGGCGACTAGACTGATAATCCCGCATAGAGCGATCTTAGCCGCCCGGACATTCTTTGACATGCTGCGCTTCCTTGCTCGCAAACAGGCAATGTGACGACCGGTTATTCCTCGTCGTCTTCCCCAGAAACGTCATTCTCGTCCGCAGTGACTTCCGGCTGCACTGGCAATGGTACTGGTACGCCATCGTCTTCCACTGGCTCCACCATTGCCGGGCTCGCTACGGGGCCGTTCGTCACCTCTGTTGGCAGCTGATCGGGATCTTGCCATTCGTATTCGCGTGCCCCCTCTTGGGTCATAATGGTCATGCGCCAGGCGGGATCAATGCCACCGGAAGCGGGGGCGGACTGTTGTCCGCGATCGCTCAGCCATTCGAGGAAGCCCGCGTCCTGACCATCGCCGGTCTCTTTCTTCTTCTCGTTTGCGCTCTCGCTTCCGTCACCGAGCAACTCGTTCACGGTGACTCCTTCGCCCGACGTATCGGTCGCGTCGTCGGGCCGCCTGAGCGACAAATAGAGTTGGCCGAGTTCGCTGGCCAGCAGCACCTTCTCGGCTTGCTCGGGTCGGACCAGCAGCGATACCGTCCTAACATTGCGAGCCTGGCCGTCCTCGTCGACCTTGCGCTCCGTCTCCCCGTCCACGCTGAAGACGTTGACGTCCCTCAAGATCGTACGGGTTCCCGTCTCCGGAACCTCGCCGCTCTTGCGGAGAAAAACAACCAAATCAACTCGGTCGCCCGGCTGTACTAAGCCCGACACAGACGACTCGACGGACACCTTCACCGAAGCGACTCGATAGCCCTCCGGAATCGTCAGGGCCTTGCTTCCACGGTCCCGGGAGTCCATCAGCTTGGCCTGCAGCAGAGGCTCGCCCGCGTACAACCGATGGCGCGGATAGCGCTCCTCAAGTTCGGTCAGTTCGCGGATAGCGCCCTCAGGTACGCGGTCCCGGGGCCACTCCTCGAGGATCACCTTGCTCGCGTCCAGCTTCTCACCGATGTTGATGTTCGCTGCCGTAACAAAGATCTTCTCCGTCTCGACCTCGGGCCCGTTCTGGTTCTCCATGTATTGGCTGACCCCGATCGAGGCAACCAAGCCGCAGCCGACGGCAATCACAAACAAGATCAACGTCTTGGGTCGCATCAGAAGTCCTCTTTTGGGTTGCTGGCGCCCACGGAGGTTGAATACGCTGTCACTCTGTTCCGTGCCCGCACAAGGCGGAGAATCCGTAGGCCGCCCCTAACCGACGGAACGGTCCCTGCCCCCGTTCTATTCGGTAGAGTCGAGTTCATTTGTGTACGGAGAAACGAACCATCCGCAAACTCTTCTCAATCGTTAAACTCGATGCAAATATTCTGTACTTCTTATTTTATCTATTCGACCAGCACCTAGACCAACATCCCCATCCAGGCAAAATACAGCACGGCGCCAATCGTGATCGGGATTCCGTACGGCAGTTTCCGCATCGTCGGCTTTCTTTCGGCGGCCCGCTCGGTGAGCTTGTCTGGGTCGCGAATCGTGACAATTTCGTTGAGGATGGTCCAGAACTGCTGGTAGTGATGGTCCCAGGTCCGGGAGAGCAAGACCATTAACACCGCCAGAATTCCGCCGACGATTGCCCCCACGCAGAAAGCGTAAAAGGTCGCGGACGCGTGAACCCACGCGCCGCAGCCCATCAGCAGCTTGACGTCGCCGGATCCCATGCCACCGATGGCGTATGCGGGGAGCAAGAGAGCCAGTCCGACAAGCGTTCCCAGCAAACTCCACCCCAAACCGTGCCACCAAGGGGCACCATTCGCAGCGTACGAGAGCGCACTGAAAATCCAGCCGCTGACGATAAGTGGATAGGTCAGCAGGTTGGGGACCTTGAGCTTGACGCCGTCGATCACCGCTGCCACGATCATGGCCGTCGAAAGAAACCAGACGTGCCAATTCTCGGCAAGGCCGCCCGCCAGCGTCTCAAAGATGTCCATTCTTTCCCCCGCGTTCTCCCCAAGTTACTCGTGTCCAGCAGAGATGAGTCACAAATCGCTCACCGGCTTCCGCCATTTGGCACCCACCGGTGGGCGATCGGTGACTGACCTACCGCAGCGTCATCAAGAAACTCACGAGGGCAGTTAGCGCCGTTAGGACACAGCAAACTAGCTCGACAGCTCCTTCGATGGCTTGTCCTGGAAATAGTGGAAACATGCTCGTTTTCTCCGTCTACACAGGCGGCTAAACTGGTGTGAATTACGAATTGAGGCAGCGCAAAATCACCCCGCGGCGATCGGCGCCGCGGGGGTCATTCGCTGTCATCGAAATGCGGCACACAAGCGCCACGGGCACAGCACCCGACTAAATCGTGCCAACCTGCGTGGCAATATTGTTGAACTGTGCAGCTGCTTGAGTACCGACGGCGGTAATCGCGGTCAGACACACAATGATGATCAAAGCGAGCATCACGGCGTACTCGACAGCTGTCGGGCCATCTTCCGACTTCAAGAAGCGTTTGACTTTCTGAGCGAAGTTCTTCATTTCTACTCTCCCAGGCTGTGGTGGCTCATTCCGGCGGTGACCGGAGACTCCAATAACGATGAAACAACAATACGATTCGAAACGTTGTTTGGCGCGACTCTGTTGGGCGAATCTGCCAAGACCGGCTCGTGAGCAGGCAAAGTCGACTTGCACTTAGTAAACAGGTGCGTACCGTACTCGACCTCCAAAAGAACCCTATGCCACCCACCTGCTGAGTCAAACTTGGACTTGAGAAAACCTGGAGTTTTCTCCTGAATTCCTGCCGCGCGGGTCGGATCACACGGAAGAGTCCTGTGCGTGCAAAGATTTGTCCCCAGGGACAACAGACCTGTTGTTTTCGGGCGCTCGCCCCATCGTGCCGGGAGTCAGCGACCTAGGCACTTGCAAAACAACAAAAGTTGCCGATCTGCTCCCGGCTCGGCAGGAGCCTCGCCCTCCCGGAGGACTCCGATGCCGCTCCCTTGCCTCGCGGCAGCTAAGGCAGCTCGAACAGCTGCGACTGAGAAGAGGGCTGCATACGCAGACAGCGAGCATGAGGTCGCGCACCGGTGCGGGAGGCCCAGCGATCGTACTGGACTGCCAGCTCGGAGACGAGCTGCGGGTGCTGGTCTGCAACGTCGCGAGTCTCGCTGCGATCTGTCGAGAGATCGTACAGCTCCCAAGCGCGGGCGCGGGCGGCAACCAATTTCCAGTCGCCACGCCGCACGGCATGATTGCCGCTGAAGTCCCAATAAAGCAACCGCTCGGTGTTTTGCGTTGTTGATTCCTCTTCACCGCAAAGCACAGGCAACAGTGACTGGCCTTCCATGGGATGAACTTCGTGGCCGTCATAGCGCCGGGGGTACTCGGCGCCGGACAGCTCGACCAAGGTAGGCATCAGGTCCACCAGATGCGAGGTAAAACGGGAGATTGCCCCACGAACCTTGATGCCCTTCGGCCAGTGCGCGATCAGCGGAGTCGCCGTACCGCCCGCGTGCGCATACTGTTTGTAGAGTCGCAGTGGCGTGTTGCACATGTTGGCCCAGCGCGCATCGTAGGCGATATCACTGTCGGCAGGACCCGGACGCACACCGGGCGTGCGCAGCCGCTGATACGGACAGGCCCCATTGTCCGACAGGAAGAGAATCAGGGTGTCGTCGAGTACCCCAGCGCTTTGTAGATGGTCTGTCAGTCGACCGATGTTCTGATCCAGCCGGTCTACCATCGCCGCGTAGACCTCCATCATAGGCTCGAGGAACTCCCGCTGGGTGGCCGAGATCTGACTCCATGGTTCCACACGTGGATCGCGATCCGAAAGCGACCAGCTGCCATCCACGATGCCTAGATCCTGCAGCTTGCGGTAGCGTTGCTGGCGAATCACGTCCCAGCCGATCCGGTAGCGTCCGGCATACTTAGCGATGTCTTCGGGCAAAGCGTGGAGTGGAAAGTGGGGAGCGTTGTGCGCCAGATACAGAAAAAAAGGCTTGCCAGTTTGGAGTGCCTCATCCACAAACTGGATGCCGTAATCGGTAAAGGCATCGGTCGAATAGAATCCTTCCGGCACGGTAAACTCATCGCGATCCAACCGCATGAGGTTCTTGCCGGTCTGCCAATCCCGCCCGGTGAAGAAGTTGATGGCACCGCTAAGGAATCCAAAGTACCGATCGAACCCTCGCTCCGGCGGTGTTCGCGCTACGTGCCACTTGCCACTCATCAACGTCGCGTAGCCTGCGGAACGAAGCACTTCCGCGAGCGTGACGTGGCCCGGCTGCTGGAGATTTGTCGACTGTTGATGCCAGAGTCCCGTCAACAGCGACGCACGTGTCTCGGAGCACTTGGCGTTGTTGTGAAAGTCGGTAAACCTGAGCCCATTGGCGGCAAGGCGGTCAATGTGAGGCGTTTCGATCTCGCTACCAAAACAACCAAGGTCCGAGAAACCGAGATCGTCACACATAATAACGACGATGTTCGGGCGCGGACTCTCACCATGGGCCGCGATCGCGGAGAAGAGAATCAGCACGGTCACGAGTACAGCGTAACGCAACATCCCATTCCTGTGTCTGTCCGCTTTTTGTAAGCTGGTGCTCGCCCGGCGGAGCCCAAGCCGCGGTCGGAATTATAGCAGAGCAACCTAGAGCAAACGAGTTGCTGGACTTCGGCCGGGCTGCTCGCGAATTAAGTGTGTCGAAAATTGGACGGTCGCGGCGCGGCGTCAGCGAGCTGGAAACTGAGTTGTCTGTCGATGGAGAGAGAGGATGAAGGTTGGAGTCGTTGGCAGCGGCTTGGTAGGGTCCACGGCGGCCTATGCCATGGTGATGAACGGGATCGGCCGCGAGATCGTGCTTGTCGACGGCAACACGCAGCGGGCGGAATCTGAGGCGAATGATATCACCCATGCGGTGCCTTTCGCTCATCCGCTGCGAATTCGGGCCGGCGATTACGAGCAACTCAGCGGCAGTCGTGTGGTCGTCATCGCGGCCGGTGTTAGTCAAAAGCCTGGCGAGACGCGGCTGCAGCTCCTGCAGCGCAACGCAGCGGTTTTTGCCGATGTGATTCCCAGCATCCTGACCTACGCGCCGGAAGCGATTCTCGTGGTCGCCACCAATCCGGTCGATGTGATGACGCATATCGCCACGCGACTAGCCACAGCATCCGGTGTCGCAAGCCACCGAATACTCGGTTCAGGAACAACGTTGGACACAGCCAGATTCCGCTCGTTGCTAGGCCAGCACTTCGATGTTGATTCGCACCATGTCCATGCCTACGTGATCGGTGAGCATGGTGACTCGGAAGTGCTCACTTGGTCGTTGGCAACCATCGCCGGCTTGCCGCTGAAGGAGTTCACCGCACACCGAGGTGTGGCCCTCGATGCCGACGCACGCCAGCTCATTGACGTCCGCGTCCGCCGCGCCGCTTACGACATCATCGAAGGCAAAGGCGCAACCTACTACGGCATCGGCAGCGCGATCGCGCGCATCGTCGACGCGATCCTGCTCGACCACAGGTCGATCGTGACCGTCTGTTCGCGGATGAAACAGGTCGCTGGCGTTGCCGATGTCACCCTATCGCTCCCGCACGTCATCGGCGGAGCGGGGGTCCTCGACACCATTCCGCTAACCCTCGACGCCGACGAAAGTGCCGCGTTGCGAGCCAGCGCTGGGATCATCCAAGACGCGACTAGCTCGCTCTAACCCGGACAACCGCGAGGGACCAACGCGCTCCCTGGGACGCTCCGCCGTGGTCGGTCGGCGTTTCGTCCCCGGGGGGGGTCCCACCAGCGTCGCGAATTCGATATTTTGGCCTTTTGGCTCCCTAGCACAGGCGCCCGGCCGGCAAGAACTAGGCGTGGGTGTCTATGGGCATACATCTGTCACCCCTGCAACAAGGAGGCTTTGGTGGCTGTCCTTCGTCCCAACCACGTATACCAAGGCGATTGCATCGAGAAACTGAAAGCGATTAAGCCGGGATCCGTTGATCTCGTATTCGCCGATCCACCTTTCAACATCGGATACGACTACGATATTTACGATGACGACCGATCCACGAGCGAGTATCTATCGTGGTCGCAGAACTGGATGTCGGCGGTCCGCAAGGCGCTGAAGCCGAGCGGTACGTTTTGGCTGGCGATCGGGGACGAATACGCCGCCGAGCTCAAGGTGCTGGCCCAGGACAAGGTCGGGTTTAGCTGCCGAAGCTGGGTCATCTGGTACTACACGTTCGGTGTCAACTGCGTCAAGGGTTTCAGCCGCTCGCACACACACCTGTTCCACTTCGTGAAGAACCCAGAGAGCTTCACGTTTAACGGCCGGAATCCAGCCGTGCGCGTTTTGTCGGCGCGGCAGCTTGTCTATGCGGATGGGCGAGCCAACTCGAAGGGACGTCTGCCGGACAATACGTGGATTCTGCGTCCACAGGACCATCCAGATGAGTCGTTCCAACCAGAGGACGACACCTGGTTTTTCTCGCGAATCGCGGGCACCTTCAAAGAGCGAGCTGGGTTTCATGGATGTCAGATGCCAGAGCAGCTGCTGGGGAGGATCATTCGGGTCTCGAGCAACCCGCGGGATCTCGTACTAGATCCATTTGCCGGTAGCGGGACGACCCTTGTGGTGGCCAAGAAGTTGGGCCGTCGATGGTTGGGAACGGAACTCTCGCGCGACTACGTTTCCGCCATCCAATCCCGGCTGCAGACCTGTCGGACAGGGGACTCACTCGATGGACCGCGCGAAGGTAGCCGGAGTGCTCCCAAGACCTCGCAAGGCAAGCGGAAAGTACGGCTGCTTCGTGGACGGCCTGTGCCCACCGCAGACCCGGAGACTGAGCAGGGCATCATCGACGCGTACGTCGCCGCCTGCAAAGGACGTTCGACCGACTTCGTCTTATGCGATCCGGAGCTCAACAGCCGTTTCGTGGCGGCGTGCAAGAAAAAGGCACTGCTGGGAGACGCCTATACCTGGAATCGGCTGTTGCTGCGCATTCGTAAACGGGGAGACCTGCCCGGCATCAGTCGGCACCGAGTACGCCTGAGCCGAGCCCAAATGGACTCGTTCAGCTTCGCCAGCGAAATAGCCATGCAGCTGTTGAGCATCGACTTTGGGCTGACTCTTGACGACATCCTCTGCTCACCGCTCGCGGCTGCTAAGTTCGACGAACTCGCCTCCGAGTTTGCTGATGGACACACGGAATTCGAGTACCGCTGGGCAGCAATGGTTGTCCGGAAACGGGCGAAGAAGTCGAAGACTCTGGCCCGCGAGCGTTTCGAAAACTGGCTCACAGATGACCTCGCGGACCCGGTGCCCTTAGAACGATGTACGGCGGTCGAGTATCAGCACACAGGAGTGTATGTAGTTTTCAGCCACGACCAACCGCTGTACGTCGGCGAGACCTTGGATGTCAGCGCCCGAGTACAGCAGGTGCTAGACACCGAGTCGTGGCAGCAATTGGAGCCGACCTCCGTGCAGGTTGTCGTGCCGCGCAGCGACCTAGAAACGAGATATGGCGTGCAATCGATCTTGATTCAGCGCACGAACCCGCTTTTCAATTCTCGACTGTTGCGACCGAGTCGCAAGCCAGCCACGTCACATCTAGAGAAAACCGGATGCTAACGCATTCCGGCTGATTCCTTTGGCGAGAGCCAGGTTGGCAATCCACCAAAACTCTGGCAAGTTCGGCTACGCTGCAAATCAGCCGCTGGGCGTTAGCCCACGGTTCCCCAGCAAAACCGACGCGTAGCGTCCGGCGGGCTCCCCCTCTCCGGCCCTGCGGGCCGACTCTCCCCGAGGGGAGAGTGACGAAAGACGATCATCACGCACCAATCTTAAAAGCTACACCCTCCCGCTCTCGCGGGAGGGTCGGACGCAGAGCGTCTCTCCCGAAAGCGTAGGCCGATTAATGTAGCAGGCACACTCCGTGTGCCGTCCGCCACAAGCAGAATAAACACGAAAACGATACGTGACCAAACGGCTCGGCAGGAGCCTCGCCCTGGGGTGACGAATCGTCTGTAATGCTCAAATCTAGTTGTTTTCTTGCTGAATGCGATCAGCGGCAGGCTGCGTAGGCGGCCGCTTTTCGCGCCTGGGTCGAGTTGGTTAGGCCCGCTTTCTGCAGCCACTCTTTGAGTCCCTTCGTTGCTACCTGTTTGAGGCGTGCGGCCAGACGGTGTGGGGGCGTCGTTTCAAACAGCGTGGGATAGATTGCGAGCAGCGTGGTAAACGTCCCCCGATTGTGATGACGCTGAAGCGATTTGAAACGGCCGAGAGAGGACTCTAAGACCTCCGTGCTACAAGGAACTCTCAGTTTGGCGTAACTGGAGCTGACCAGCTTCCGCTCGTTTTTTGCGTAGGCGTCGACTAGCTTGTTGAGAAGTTGTTGGGCTATCGCGGACGACAAGTCTAATTCTGCCAGCTGTTTTCTTAGAGCCTCTGTCGCACCCGCATACACTCCTTCGCGGTTAGTGAACTCCAGCACTGCCGAGACAACCTGCCGGCACTCGCGCCAATGCTCCAAATCCTCTTCGAAGTCTAAAAGCCAGCCGAGCTTCTGGGTGACCCGCTCTGCGGACACATCTCGGTTACCGGGTGCTTGCGGGGTCTTCAAGTGGAAACGCACCATCTCAGCCCAATCCATCAACTTGCCTAGGTTCATGAACCGGCACTTCGTTTTCTTGGTGGGTGGAAGAAAATGATCTAATTCTGTTTGTTGAATGCCAGCGGTCGTCTTTCCAATCTGACTGTCGAACTGGATAAAACGCTTGTCCTGACCGAGTATCTTCTTGAGAAGATTGGCCGCCACGTGTTTCACATCAGCCACTAAAACGACTTCAAACCCCTTGTTTTCAAGCCATTTGACACCCTCATGAAGCTCAGAGGCGCCATCACTGGCGATACTGATTGGTGCGCCGGTTTGATCGGCCAGTTCTACGAGTGCTTCACCGACTTGCTCCTTCCTTCGTGAAAGCGTTGGCACCACCGCCAGTGGTTTCATGTCGTCCCGTCGCAAGGGGCGTCCTACAGGAAGTTCCGACTGACGGATCCCAAGGACGATCAGCACAGACATTTTTCCCAGCTGAACACTATGGTCGATCAACCAGATCCAATCGGGTGCAAATTGGACGGACTCCTGTAAGATCGCAACGCCATTGCGGCAAGTCCACAGACGGATCGTGTCGTGGCTCGGAACGTCTAATTCCACCTGCAGCCAGTGGCTGATCAGACGCAACACCCGTTCGGTCGAACGAAAGCCAATAAGACTTGCTAGTGCACAACACAAAGCCATGGTCCGTGGTCCAAACTGGTGCCCTTTTAACGGTGGATCGTCGGGGAGTTGGAATGGTAGAGCTTGCTGCTTGGCTGCCAGTCTACGGTACTCAGCCAATTGCTTTTCGGCTCGTTGAAGACTCTTAGTAAGGCTTCTGTTTTCATCGCGAACGCGTTGATGATCCTGCCTGGCTTCGCTCTTCTCGCGTTTCAACTCGTCAATTCGATCACGCAGTCTTTCGCGACTGCGGTAAAATGACGCACAAAGCGCCCATAAAGAAGACTTGTAACGCCCGACCGAAAAAGAGGATACTCGTGCCACTGTTGCGCTCCTTCGCTTGGTGGATGTTTGCCAAAAACAACCAATACGTTGGAGCGCAACATTTTTGAAATACCAGTTTTTACGATCTTCTCTAGATTCAACCTCTTTTCACCATCCCAGCCTCGCCCTCCCGAACGTCGACTGTTGCAGCGGGACGGCGGCCCGGGATCCCGACAAAATCAGCCGCTGGGCGTTAGCCGGCGTTAGCCCACGGTTCCCCAGCGAAACCGACACGTAGCGTCCGGCGTGCTCCCCCTCTCCGGCCCTGCGGGCCGACTCTCCCCGAGGGGAGAGTGACGAAAGACGATCATCACGCACTAGTCTTAAAGGCTACACACGCTCCCGCTCGCGGGAGGGTCGGACGCGATAGCGTCCGGGGCGGGCTGCCTTTGTCGGTCTTACCCGTACAGGTTTGTTGACAGGAAAGGGTTGCGAAACTTCTCTTGTGGGTCGTGCTGTGCCACAAGACGTTGAAAATCGGGCAACTTTGGATAGCGTGACTGGAGGACCGTGGGATCGATCGTGAACAACTTTCCCCAATGGGGCCGCACCGCGAATGGCGACAACTCTCGTTCGATCAAAGGCAGCAAACGACTTACTGCCTGCCAATCTTGCTTCCAAGTAAAGTGGATCGCCAAACTCGGGCGGTCGTAGCAGGGACTCATCCACAACTGGTCGGCCGCAATCGTACGCAGCTCGGAGACCATCAGATGTGGCCGGATCTGATGACTCAGCCGCGCAATCGCCTGCAGTGCCTCCACCGCGTCGCCGCGCCCCACAAAATACTCCGACTGCAGTTCCTCCCCGCTGCTGGGAGTAAAGCCCATGCGAAAATGCGGCAGGCGCTCGTACCAGGGTCCTGGGACTCCCAGTTGCTCCGTACAGTTTTCCGCGGACAGCTCGGCAATCGGGTGTAAGTTCTGCCGCGCCAATCGCGATCCGAAAAACTCCTGTTCTGGCTTGAAGCTCGAACCACTGCGGACCTTGATCCACACCTCGTCTACTTCCTGCCAGCCGGTAAACAGGCTGACACTGTATCCACAGGACATGATCGCGTCGAAGTGGTCATAGGCCTGCGACAATGGCATGTGTTGATAGACATACTGCTGAACGTCGTAGGTTGGCTCGATGTCCAACGTCACTTTCGTCACGATCCCCAACGCCCCCAGATGCACAACCGTTCCAGCAAAGAGATCGGGATGGGTTTCAGGAGAGAGTTGCAGCAACTCGCCATCGGCCGTCACCAACTCAAGCGCTGACACGGCAGTCGCTAGGTTTCCGTTGTTGACGCCGGAGCCATGGGTACCGGTTGCGCAGGCACCAGCAACCGAAATATGTGGCAGGGATGCGAGGTTGTGCAGGGCATAGCCCTTCTCAGTCAGCCAGGGACTGAGTTGTCCGTAGCTGATGCCCGCTTCGACAGTGACGGTGCGTTTCTCTCTGTCCAGCTGAAGCGGGCGATTGAGCGATCGTAGCGAAATCAGCTGATCCGAACTGTCCGCAATGCGATTAAAACAGTGCCGCGTCCCCAGTGCTTTCAAACGCGGCTGCCGAGCCACGAACTGGCGGACTTGCTGCAGTGACTCCGAACGGAACAGCCGATCGGTGCTGTAGCGAAGGTTGCCGGCCCAGTTTTGCAGACCGCTGCGAACGGCTGTATCTTGACTCCACAGTCGAGTGACGGAGTCCAAGCCCAAGAGGGCCAGCAGTTTCAGAAATAGGCGCTTGTTCATCGTTCACTCTGCTTTAGTTTGCTAGTGCCACTTGTGTGGGGTGCATCAGGTAGGCGAACAGATCGCGAATCTGGTCTACGGAGAGATTATCGAGCAGTCCGTCCGGCATGGGCGATTGCTGAGTCCGACGAATCTCGTCCACGCTGTCGCGATTGATCGTCTTCATATCCGTCTGCGTCTGGAGCGCCAGAATCTTGTCAGTTTGCCGAACAACGAGGCCGTTCCACACACGACCGTCGTCCATTTGCACAACGGTCATGCGGAAATCCTTGCTCACCACCGCACTCGGATCGACGATGTTCTCCAGCAGGTAGTCGACGTTGTTTCGATTTGAGCCAGTCAAGTCAGGACCGATCGGCTCACCTTCGCCGAACAACTTGTGGCACTTCGCACAACTCTGGTTGAACAGAACGCGCCCCCGCGACGGATCGGCTTTGGCAACACTCTCTAGTAGATATTGCTTCAAAGAAGCGATTCGCTCGCGCTTGGCCTGGGACGAGTCACGCACATTCCCCCACAATCTTGTAACGCGCTCCTGGAGTGCGACGTCATCCAACGAGCGAATCTGGCGGACGTCAAAGGCAGTTAAGTCGCGGACGGGAATCCGCCCCGCCGCGATCGCATCGAGCAACTCGGCGGCAAACGCGCGCCGCGAAGCGAGAATTTCGATTACTTGTGGCCGGTGCGGCGATCGAAAGCGACGATAGTTTTCGATCAACGCCGCCGCCACCGCAGGGTCGTTGCTCCTCGAAACGCCCTTGGCAGCAACCAAGTTCAGCCTGCGATCTCCGAGCAAAGATAGACACACGTCCTGCATCCCGTCTGCTCCACTCTCGACAAGTACTTCCAAGGCCGAGCGGCGAATGCCGACGTCCGTATTCTCGTCGAGGACGATCTGGCGGACCTCCGCGAGCGCCCGGCCGTCACCAAACAAAACGCTCAACTCGCGAACCAGCGCCGCCGCCGTTTGATCGCTATCGGTGGCGACCGCCGACACAACTCGCTCCCAACTCTTTGGCGGAATCGCCTGGGCCCACCCCTTCAGGCCATCTGAGATCCCAGCGAGCATATTGCGGCGTACGGCCGCGTTCGTCGTCTCCGCCGCAAACGACACCACTCGCTCCACGGCTTGTGGGTGTGTGTCCATCCCCTCCGCCAGCCGACGTGCCATCAACCGCTGAGTCTTGGGCCACTGTGCCTGGATCGCCAGCTCCGCTAACGCCATCGGAGCCGCCTCTGCGACCGGAATCAGACCGTACCAGACAAGCAGGGGCAGGTTATGGTCTTGTGAATCCGCTTGGCGCGCGATCAACGGTGCGGCCAGTCTTGCTCGTCGATTCACTGGAAGGCGTTGGAGGGCCGATGCGAGCGCAAGGCGCACTAAGCCGCTGGCATCACGAGCAGCCAGGTCACAAAACTGATCCAGCACCTCCATGCACTCGGCGTCGATTCGTTCGGCTTGCTCTTCCGAACGAATAGCCGGCCCGAGGACACCGTCGATTGGCCAGTGATCGGTCAGCAGACGCACGGCCCACGCCCGTAGATGTTCATCGCGATGCGACAGCAGGCTGCGAAGATAAGCGCGGTCCGCAGCTCCTATCGCGTGAAGCGTCACCAGCGACCGGTAGGCCACACCTGTGTCGAGGCTGTTCGCAACGGTTCGTCGCAGTGACCGGATGAAACGCGGCGTTTCATCTCCTACAGGTGAGCTGGCTCGCTCGGCGAGCACAAGCCGCGCGGCTCGAGCGAACCACTCGTTCTCGTGTTCCATCAACTCCACCAGCTGGCCGTCGGTCAGCGAGTGCAAGTCACCCTGCGGGACACTTCCCCCCGCACCACCGTCCTTGGACGAAAGGCCTGGTGACGTATCGTAGGCGATCCGGTAGATACGGCCGCTGGTTCGATGCACACCATCATGTTCGTGGCACTCCCCGGTGTCACTCCAGTCGATGACGTAAACTGCGCCGTCCGGACCGTAGCTCAGGTCCATTCCTCGAAAGAACGGATCGGCGCTCAAGAAGGTATCCTGCCCGTGCCGCGCCACGTATCCGCTACCGCTCCGCTCGAGCAGCTCTTGGTTCGCGCGACGACCATGGATGTTCCAAGTCAACAGCCGACCCCGGTACTCTGAGGGCCAATTGCCGCCAAGATAGATCATCATTCCGCAATGGGCATGCCCGCCACCGTAGGAGTTTGCCGCTCCGTCTCGTGAATCCTGCCACGTCGTTCCCGTATCGAAATGCCAATGATCCGCGTGCATGTCGATCAGTTCATAGGCATACGGATTCGGGTCGAGTGCGAAGGGGCGATCTAGGTGGGCACCCGGGATGAGGTGCCAGAGGTGTCCATTGACGGTGTTGATGAAGAAACCCTCACCAACCTCGTTCCAATCATGCCCCCACGGATTGGTTGTCCCGTGTGTGAGCACTTCGAAGTGCAATGTCTGCGGGTGAAACCGCCAAACACCACCAACCAAAGCCACTCGCCGATCATCTGAAGTGCCCGGGACGCCGACACGTCCGGGACACGATCCTCCGCACCGTCCGTAAAGCCAGCCATCCGGCCCCCACTTAAGTCCATTCGCGAAGTTGTGATAGTTATCCCTGGCAACGTCGAAACCATCCAGCACCACTTGGGCCGCGCCGTCCGGCACATCGTCGCGATCTGCGTCTGGAATGAACAGCAATTGTGGGGGGCACATGAGCCACGTGCCGCCGTGGCCAACTTCGAGACTCGTCAACATTTGGACTTGGTCGGTGAACACCACCCGACGGTCCGCGACGCCATCCGCGTCCTTGTCTTCAAAGATCAGCACGCGATCTCGCAGCGTTAGATCGAATCGCTGCGAACGTTCCGCGTAGGTGTAGTTTTCGGCAACCCAGAGTCGGCCGCGGGAATCCCAAGCCATAGCGATGGGGTTTTGTACTTCGGGTTCGCGGGCAAAAACGTCCACGCGAAAACCGCTGGGCACTTGCCAACGGGCGGCGGCTGCCTCGGCCGGCAACGGTGCGGCTTCTTGGTCGACGTCGCTGTTGTAGAGTAAGGGAAACTCTTGGCCGCACGACGTGGCGGCGGCCAGCAACATCAGAGTTGCGATACAATAGAAGCTCAAACGTGTCATCTCTGTGGCTCCGGCCGATCCGTGTCGATGCTATGAGAATACTCACTTCGCGGGCGAATAGAAGCCTAGTGCCGACAACAGACGAAGTTAGTTAGGCGCTGCAAAACAACAAGTTGAGGAATTTTGTTCCTCTCCCCCGCCTCGCGCATCAACAATAGCAGGCTTGTGAGAGACAACCTACTGTGGGACGACTCCTTAGGGGCGAGAAGATGACTCCGCACACGATGTTTCGCGAGATTGGTCCGGACGACTTGCGATCCATTTTCGAGGTACGTGTGGCAACCTGGCATCATGACCGAGGACGTGAAGAGCTGGCCACGCTAGGAATTACCCCCGGCTCGGTGAGCAAGATGTTGGAGAGTTCCCATCGTGGCTGGCTCTGTGAGGTCAAATCCCGTGTCGTGGGATTTGCGATGGGCAACAAAGACAATGGCGAAATGTGGGTCATCGCCGTGCTCAAGGAGTTCGAGAACCGTGGAATCGGCAAACATCTGCTCGCCTTGGTCGAGCAATGGCTGTTCGCGGAAGGATGGCAAGAGATCTGGCTGACGACCGATCCTGACGAGTCGATGCGCGCGGTCGGCTTCTATCGGCATCTAGGCTGGACCGATTGGAAGATGGAGACTGGCGGAGACCGGTTCATGAAGAAGGCAAGGTAGCAGGCACGCTCCGCGTGCCGTCCGCCAATCCTAAGCCAGGAACCGTTACGGCACACGGAGTGTACCTACTACCTTACAGGCCAGCAGCCAGTCAGCTGAGGTCGCCCACGGTAGCAGGCACGCTCCGCGTGCCGTCCGCCAATCCGAAGCCAGGACCGCTACGGCACACGGAGTGTGCCTACTACCTTGTTCACTTGTTTTCCTCTCGAATTCCCATGCCGCTGCGATCCGGGTAGGGAGGACGCCGGGCCGGAACGTACGGGTTCTTCTCAATCTCATCCAGCATCTGGGCGATGGCAGCATCGAGTTGAGGATCGCCTCCGTCCACCATCTGTGCGGGATCGTCGACAACCTCGATGTCGGGATCGACACCGTGTCCTTCCATAGTCAGCGTTCCATCTGTTTCATAGAAGGTGATGAAGGGCACGGTGAGCATGGCGCCATCGATCAGTCGTGGATTGCGCGAGATGCCGATCACTCCACCCCAGGTTCTCATGCCGATCAACTTGCCAAGTCCGGCCTTACGGAAGAGATATGGGAAGATGTCCCCACCGGACCCCGACTCGCCGTTGATCAGCATGCACTTTGGGCCCTGGTGACTGCGTGTTGGCACCCGCCAATCCCGCTCGTAGCGTTCAAACAGATGGAGGTAGATCGGGCGATTTAGCAGTTCGACAAAGCGGTCGGCGATGTTGCCGCCACCGTTCCACCGCTCGTCGATGATCAGGGCTGCCTTGTTCATCTGGCCGTAAAACTGCCGGAACAACTCGCGTTGCCCTCTCGCGCCTGTGTCCGGGACGTGAACGTAACCGACCTGGCCGTTCGTCTTCTCTTCCACATAGCGGCGATTGCCTTCCACCCAATCCCGATACCGCAGCTGCTGCTCGGAACGAAGTAACGTAACGACCACGTTCGTCGCCTTGGCCGGATCTGGTTCGAGACCGACTGACAAGGTGACCGTCTGGCCGGCCAACCCTTCAAAAGCAGCCCAGGGCGCCTTCGCGGTATCGACTGGAGTGCCGTTGACCTCGAACAGGTACTGTACGGCCGCCCGCTCTTCCTCGTCGAGCGCATGGAAAGCGGAGCGGGCGTCGGTGTCCCACTTTCCTCCCTGATAGACTTTGCCAATTCGATAGAAACCCTGATCGAGCTCAAAGTCCGCGCCGAGGTAGCCGATTGAGCTTCTGGGTCCGGATTCGAGATCCCCGCCGCCGTAGTAGGTGTGTCCCGCGTTCACCTCGCTGATCATCTCGCCGATCAGCATGCCGACATCTCGGCGAGAAACACAGTCGTCTAGCATCGCTTCGTACTGAGAGCGAACGGCTGGCCAGTCAACTCGATGCATGTTGGGGTCGTAGAAATAGTCGCGCATGAATCGCCAGGCATCGGTGAAGATCTGTCGCCATTCGTCGCGGGGCTGAACGACAACACTCATAGGCTTGGCGACAACCACCCCCTCCAGCTTCTGACCTGGCTTCGCTTCAATGATCCCCGTCTTGCCTGCCGATCGGACGAGTAACTTCTTACCGTCAGGGGTCATCTGAACGTTGCTGACTTTGGTGAGGATCGTCTTTTCTTCACGCTTCTCGTCCTGGGGATCAAACAGCTGGAGGCTACTGTCATCATCGCTGCGCAGGTAGATCAATTGATGCTGATCGTTGATCGCTAGGTAAGAGAACCTGCCGCGTTTGATCGGCAGGCGAAAGGCCCGCAGCTCCAGGTCCTCCAGTTCGACTTCGACCGGTTTGACAGCATCCTTCTTGGCATCATCCCCTTTCTTCACGTCATCGGACTCAGCCGCAGCCTCACCTGCTTCATCACCGTCTTTCTCACCGGCCGCGTCGTCCGAGCGCTCGGTCTTTGATTCCTTTTGGTCACCGTGCTCATCGTCGGCTTTGTCGTCCTGTTCTTCATCGTCCCCCTCTTCATCGCTGGTCGGCTTGAACGGGTTGGCTACGTCCTTGCGGAGCGGGATCGCGTGGAGCACGCTCGTGTCCTTGTAGACGAATGTTAGCCCGGCATCCGCATACTCGGGCCTGGAGATTTCACGCTCGCTGAAGAAGTAGAGAAAATCTCCTTTTCGATCGAAGGTCGGCAAGTAGTCGGCAAACATCCCTGCCGTGATCTCGTGCAACTCGTCGTTCTGGACGTTGTAGAGCATGACCACGTTCATGTTGTCCGCGTTCGGTTTGGTGTAGGTCAGCCATTGTGAGTCGGAGGACCAGCGAAACTGCCTGGGAGCGCCCATTCTCCAGCCGGTGACGGTCACGCCGTCGAAGTGACGCAATTCACGGCGATCGACGTTAAAGGCGTAGAACTTGTTCTCATGATCTCGAAATACCAACCACTTGGAGTCCGGAGCCCAGACCGGCTGATAACGGAATCCTGATCCCATGCTGGTGATCATCTCTGGCTTTTTCGATCCGTCAGCGGCCCGAATGACCAGTTCGTATTCACCCGATTCATCGGAGAAGTAAGTGATCCACTGCCCGTCCGGGCTCCAAGAGGGCTCTCGTTCAGCGACTCCACTGGTACGGGTCAGGTTGCGCGGCGCGCCTTTTTTCGCGGGCAGTGACCAGATGTCGCCGCGAGCCTGCACGAGCACTCGCTTGGCCTTAGGTGAGACATACCAGTTGGAGAGGCGCTCACTCACCTCCTTGCGGATGGGCCGCAACTTCGGCCGAGCACCGGGCACCGAGATGCTGACCGGTGCTGCTTCTTCCTGTGCGAGGTTTAGGAGATAGAGTTGTGCGTTGTATTCGAAGACGATCTCGCCTTCACCGTTCTTGCCGGGGCCGTCCGCCGGCCACTTGATGTCGTACTCACTGAAGCGTGTGATCTGCTTTCGTTGCTCGGTGCCAAGATCATAGGACCAGATATTCAGTCGGTGGTGCGGCCCAGCGTCGGACAGATAGTAAACCTTGTTCGCGTGCCACATGGGAATCGTATCGGTGCCTTCCCAATCCGTTATCTTCTTGGAAGTCTTGTCGGTCAAATGAAACAGCCAGATGTCCGACGCCCAGCCGCCTCGATAACGCTTCCAGGTACGAAAGTCCCGATTGCGGGGTGTATACGCCAGCCATTGTCCGTCTCCAGATACAACTCCATAGCCTCCATACGGCACGGGTAGCCGGTCGGGGAGACCACCCGACTTTGATACGCTGAAGAGTTGCGCCTGGCGCCCCAGCCCGCCGAGACCGCTCATCGCAAAGACGAGCTTGCCGTCGAATGACCAGTCGCAGAGACGTTCGCCGGCGCTATGGTAGGTAATCCGCTGCGGGATCCCCCCTTCGACCGGAATCACGTAGATGTCATGATTGCCGTCGTAGTTTCCATTAAACGCAATGTGACGCCCATCGGTGCTAAAACGTGGAAACGCCTCGCCGCCGGGCGGGCTTGCCAGAGGTGCGGCCTCACCTCCTTCACGGGACACGGTCCAAATGTCGTCGCCATAGACAAAGGCGATCTGAGTGGCACTGACGTCGGGAAACCGCATCATCCCACCGTGAGGCTCGACGGCGGGGGCAGAGTCGGGCGATGACAGCCAGGCGACGGCAAGCACGGACAAGGTGAACAGCGGGAGTGAAGAGCGTGTCGTCATGGTTTCGGCGAATCTTGTTCTAGGTGCAACTGTCTGGTTTACAAACCTCGTGTACTGGTGGGGCCAAGTGGTGAAGTACTGCGGAGGATCACTCCGGCCCCGGGCGCGTATACGATGATAACTGCCAGGTTTCGAAAACGCGATTCTGTCGCAACGGCCGATCAGGCTGGCACATTGGAAGACCGACAACGGACGCTAGCCCGAATTATTCATGAGCGATCTGCTGCGAGGTCGTAAGTCCATCCGTGGCTTCGTCATGCTTCACAATTCTCCCTCGACGTATTGCTTCAATACGCCTGCGGAAGAATTGCTCGCCTTCCTTGCCACGAACGTACTTACAACCTCTCGCCACGATCTTCATCAATAAACCGGGCTAGCGCTGCGTCACAGCTGAGAATCGGGATAGCTACGCTGGCCAAAGCAGGCCGAGACGCTCCCCCCGCCATGGGGCTCCAGCGGCGACCCTAGAATCGCGGTGTAGCCGGACTCACCAGAGTTTGGCCGCTGCCACGGGGTAGCCGAACTCGCCAGAGTTTGGCCACCGCACGACCAATCCAAAGTCTGGCAACTCGGCTACAGCTAGAATTGAGCCGCACGACGAGGGCCAGTTGGGGCAAAAAAATTGCTGATTCAACCTCCGGCCACGATCTCGGAAACGAATCAGCAAAGTGCGGGCGAGAGGAGTCGAACCTCCACCCTCGTATTGAGGACAGGAACCTGAATCATTGGGGACGGTTTGGCTAGTATCCGGCTACCGTTTGACCACTGAATTTGTAGGATAGAGCAACTGGCAGTCGGCGCTTCGATAGCCGTTTGAGACCGAAAACTGGGTACACGTTTCGAATGTGTACCCACTTTGCCGGGAGCGGGAGTAGCTACCCGCGTTGGTTGATCGGTCGCTGTTTCACTTGTCGCAGCGATCGGTCGACCACCTGGCGGAAAGACAAGTGCAAGAATGGTCGCCGAGCGAATCCGCCAGGCCTGCGAGCTTGGGCGAAGAATCCTCGACCAGCTGGCTTGGGTCGAGGGCTACGTGGATATCTTCGTGCGCCGAGATTGCCGTTTCGCGAAGGACGGCGCACGGGTCCCGAGCGGCCTAGACCTGCCCGATGAGGCGTTGGATGCCTTCAGAGAGTCGCTCGCTAAGATTCACACATCGGCAAGAGCCCTTGCCGATCTCCTTGATGACCCTGCTATTGAATCATCCCTGTCAGCAGCAAATCGGATAGCGGCAACGATCGGGAGTGGCGATACTCCGCATGCAGAGAGCAGCCATACGCGGCTTGCATTGTCATTAGCCAACGAGGTCCTTTCATGGAGCGACGTAAATCTCTACGGTGATTGCGCGCCGTCTGATGATGCACTCGCGGAGTTCGGATGGTGGTTGGCTTGTTGGGATGTGCATTATCATGAGCTGACCATCAACGTTGATAAGGAGTGCAGCCGTGCTTTAGCCGACAAAGGTCGCGCGGACAGCGCGGACGAGCGGAAGTTTTTTCCGAAAGGCGTTCCTGACGACACGGAAGTTGTCGATGTTGTCACCCTACTCATCAACGCACGAGATGATGGTAGGAGCATGAACGAAATAGCCCGAGAATACACGGGTGAAACGAAGGACCACTTCCCGAAAGCAAAGAGAATCCTCGGCCGAATTCAAAAGGGAAGACATCGAGACGGGACCATCCGACTCGATCTTTAGGCTTGTCCGCGCGCAGACAAGCGAGCTGGTTCCTCTCGACTCAAGGTCTTGCATTTCTAGACTCTGGTTAGATCACACGTAGATGGTCTAACCGCGATTGACGAAAGTTAGTCCCAGGAGCCTAGAAATGATTCTCAATGAACCGGCCGTCATCCGGCCTGATGCCCTGTACTCGCTCGAAAGCGCCAAGCAGATCCTCGGGTGGAAAGCGACGGCGATGCGCAACGCTCGCCGAGCCGGGCTGCCCGTCCGGTATGTCGCAGGGCGCGGATATCTGATGGGTGCAGACATCATCAATCACGTGATGTCGCGCGGGAAGGATTCCAAAGCGTAGCACGCGTCTAAGCAAGAACTCGAATAGAAGGAGACCTTGATCGATGCAGTTGAAGGCATTACCAACCCTAACCGTCGTCCCCGAAACCCCCAAGGAAGTCAAGTCACGCGTCACCAAGCTCGGCAAGCGCGCCGACGACCTGAACCGGGCTGCCGCCGAGCTCCAGTCCGACATCGCCGCGTATCGCGATGTCGACCACAGCAGCCAGCCGATGGACGGCCTGGCACTTGCCGACCAGCAGGTTGAGGTGCTGCGTGCGGCCAGACAATGGCGGATCGACGCCGCCAAGGTGCTCGACGAGTATCGATCGCAGGTCATGCCATCGCTCATCACTCAGGCCGTCGCCGACCACGAGAGCGCGCAGCACGAGGTCCGGGAGCTACTGGTCGGCATTGGCTACCACGACGTGCCAGCGTCGGTAGTGGACCCATCGAAAATCCAGCCCGGCTGGGTGATGGCACACCCACGTGTGCTGGCGGCTCAGGGTCGATTGCGCGAACTGCAGGATAAGCAGCACGATGCGGCGCTCACTCGAGCCAATGCTGCCGCGATCGACGAACTGACCGAGCAGATCCGGCATGCCAAATCCAAGATGGCCAACACCAGCCTCGTAGCATAGTTACGGTTGCCGGGGCCGCCGGCGTCCGTTTATCTCCTTTTGGGGCGTCGGCGGTCCATTGTTTTCATTTCTTTCTGAGGACCCACTCATGTCATTCTCGTTGAGAGACGCTCAGCTCGAAATCACTCAAACGTTACCTGATGGCGAAGGCACAGCAATGTCAGCCAGCATCGACCTTGGCAACAGCAACCGAGGCAGCTTCGTGGCCGACTGCGAGCTGCTTGTCGAGGCGCCAGCGCTCGATGCCAACGATCTGCCGGACGGCGAGACGATGGTCTACGACCTATTCCACGATGACGACCCGGCATTCGGTACTGAGGAGCTACTTGCCAACGTCATCACTCAAACCGGCGCTGGCGGCGCAGGGGCGCTAGCTGCTGAGAGCCGGTATCGATTTCCAACGAATGTCAAACGCTACATCCGTATCAAAGCAACCAACAGCGGCACCGGAGACGCCAGCGACAAATCGCTGAACGCCGGGCTGCGCTTTTAGCTTAGGAGAACACTCGATGGTAGACAGAACCCTCAGTTCCGGACTCGATGCCAGTCAACTTTCGGATGAACAGAAGCAGCTTCTCTTGTCTGGCACACCGCCACACCTGCTAGGGCTGGCGGAGTCGCAAAAACTGCGAAAGACCACACCCGAGACACCGACGGACCTCGAGCAGGCGCAGCGAATCAGCGACCTGACGCCGATCCTCGGTGAGGGCACGGCCAGGTTCGCCGCGTCGATGCGTCTGGCTGCGAGGCAGCGAGCCCACGATGAGGCCCGACAGAGCCAAGAGCCGACAGAGATGGTCGACCCGATCGTTGATGTGGTCGAGGCGATCGGCGATGGACTAGCAAAACGGATGAAGAAGTAACCCAAGAAACGCCAGCGGCCGCCCCAACAAGCGACCGCCGGCAAAGTTCAAATTGCATCGTGAATGATACCGACAACAACTCGCAGCTTCAATTCCACGTCCGCTCGGTTGAACCAGCTAGCCAGAACTGTCGTCCATCCGCCGGGCAGCCAGGGTCGCTGTTTGAGCAGTTCGCCGCGATCGCCGTATTCCTCCAGCATCCGCTCCGCACAGCAGAGCCCGAACTCGCCTGGGAAGACAGCAGGTCGCAGTGCATCAGTCGTGCCCGGAGACGCGACGGATGAAAACGAAGCTAGATTCGCTTTTGTCGGAACTGTCGTCGATCGGGTGGGAGCCGGGCCTAGACGAGAACTCCTACGTCGGCATTCTCGCCAGCAATCTACGTGGAAAAAACCTGACTCTCGCTTCCGTCGCCGCTGAGGTCGCCTGCAAGGAACACCCCCTCACACTGCGTGGGCTGCTCTACCGTGTTGTTTCCTCCGGCGTGCTCCCATCCACCGACAGCAAGCACTACAACCGGCTTGGGCGAGTTATGACCAAACTGCGGGAAGCCGGCGTGGTGCCGTTCTCGTGGATCGTCGACAACCTGCGTAGTACCGTGAAGCCGTCGAGTTGGGCTGGCCTCAACGACTACGTGGAAACAGTCCGTGACTGCTACCGCAAGGACTTCTGGGCCAACTTGCCCGAGTATGTCCACGTCTTCTGTGAGAAGGACGCGATCGCCGGGACACTAGCGCCTGCCACCCGGGAGTTCGACGTTGCGCTGTCGCCGATCCGGGGCTACGTGAGCCTCTCATTCGCGCACCAAATAGCCGACCAGTGGAACGGAATCAACAAGCCGATTGCCGCCTACTATGTCGGCGACTATGACCCCTCCGGATTCGATCTTGAGCGTGATGTCCGAGAGAAGCTCAAGCGGTACTGTGACGCCACGTTTGATTGGGTTCGGCTGGGCGTCCTGCCTAGCGACTTCGAGGAATTCAACCTAATTCGCCTCGAACCGAAGACGTCCGACAAACGCTACCCGGCCTTTGTCGAACGCTACGGCGACTCCTGCGCGGAAGTCGACGCCATCCCACCCAGGGAGCTGCGTCGCCGTGTTCGCGAAGCCATTGAATCGCATGTCCCGCAGCACGAATGGGACCGTTTGCGAGCGGTTGAGCGGATTGAAAAGGAATCGTTCGACGCTTTCCTCGAAAAGCTACCGACTGGGGGTGGCAATGCCTGACTACCCCAAACGAGAACCGTACTTTGCTCACCGGTTCGTACGGCTGCTGTTCAAGACGTGCGCGGCGCAGGAGATCGGGATCGACGCCTGCTATCTTCTGGTTCACATCGCTCACACAGAGGATGCCAAGCGTTACAAAGGTCCCGTCACGTTCCACAACGAACAGCTGCAGGCGATCCTCGGCTTCAAGAAGTGGGAACGCCTAGATCGGGCTCGTCGCGCAGCCTGCCGGGCGAACTGGCTGCACTATCAACCGCCACCGAACCGCAGACGACAACCAGGCCGGTACTTCGTAACGATTCCAGCCGAGCTCGAGGACGTCGACGACCTGCCCATTGACGAGGCTTCATCATATCCCTCTGAGGGGGATGATCAGGGGGATGATCCTCGCCAATCATATCCTCCAGAGGGATATGGTCAGGGGGATGATCAACGCGAATCATATCCCTCTGAGGGTGATGGTCCAGGCCAATCATATCCCTCTCAGGGTGATGGTGAAGGTGATGGTCGGGGGGATGATGGGGGGGAACCTTCTACCCTACCCCTAACCCTATCCCTTACAAGTGGCGCCACCTCGGCGCCACCTGGTGGCGTGCCACCTGGCAATGGTGGCTTTGACCACTTCTGGAATCTCTACCCAAGTCGCAACGGTCGCAAGCGCGAGAAGGCGAAAGCGAGCGCTCAGTGGAAGCGTCTGTCGGCCTCAGACCGCCAGAGAGCTATCCAAGCCGCCCCGACCTACGCCGCCGAAGAGAAGTTCATCAAGGACGCATTCCGCTGGCTGCGAGATCGGAGCTTCGAGGACTGGCTGACACCCCAGGAGCCAGAACGCAGCGCCGTGGCGACCAAACAGGACATCGAGGCCGCTGGCTACACCTTCATCGAGGACGACGAATGACCATCGACGTATTGGCGATCAAGACCGCTGCAGCTGGACGCTGGTCGGAGATTCTGGCCAGCCTGACGGGCACGCCTCGAGAGATTTTCGACGGCAAGCACCATCCTTGCCCACAACCGGGCTGCGGTGGCACCGACCGCTTCCGCATGATCGACGCATCCACGGGCGCGGCACTCTGCAACCAGTGTTTCGCGAAGGGCGGCGGCGACGGGATCGCCACGCTGCGATGGTTAGCCCGCGTCGATTTTCTCGAGGCCTGTCAGCTGCTGGCCGGCTATCTCGGTCTCAGCGAGAGCGAATCGTCGCACCTGTCAGTTTCGGTCGACCCGGTGGAACAGCTCGCCGCCATCAAGCACTGCTCAGCGGCTGCCCTCCGCGAGTACGGCGCGGTTGCCGATCGGGACACGGTGACATTTCCAGCCTACAGCCCGGACCGACAGCAATGCACGCTCTTCCGCATCTGGCCAGCAGCCACCGACAAGCGCGCCAAGGGGCTGTTCGTGAAGGGTAAGCCGGCGGGTTTGTTCTTCCCACTCGGTGATCAGGGGCCCCGGTTTCCTGTGGCTGGCGAAGATTGGATTGTCTGTGAGGGCGTCAAGGACGCTGCGGCCTATCAATCGCTGGGGTATCTCGCCTGCGGACTCAACACGGACCACCTGGCGGCCAAGTTTGCCGAACTGTTCCGCGGCGCGAACGCGGTACTGATGCCCGATCGGACGACGGACGCGGAAGCCAAAGCCCGACAATCGGCTGGCGGTGCTGGCAAACGTAGCTGCTTCCGTCAGGATTGGCACCCTCCCGCTGCCAATCGATGGCGACAAGGGCGACGACGCTCGCGATGTGCTCAAGCAGCGCCACGGCGAACAGATGCTACGGCGCGCCGTTGAGTCAGCTGTACCCTACCGCGCTGACTCCGCCCAGTCGGGCGTGCGCCGCGTCACGATGGAGCAGGCCGTCAAGGAGCGGCTAAGCGAGTACCAACGCGGGCCGATTCCTCGGCTGGAATTGGGCATCGACAAGCTTGATCGCATGCTCGGCGGTGGGATTCCGTTCGGAAGTTTTGGCCGTGGTCGCTGCCTTATCGTCACACGGAAAAACTGCCTTCGCTCTTCAGACGGCGCACCACATCACAGGTCCACAAGGCATTCCGGCGCGCTTTATCTCTGTCGAAATGGGAACCGGCGAACTGGCGGACCGGACCATCAGCTACGCCAGTGACGCACCCAAAGAAAACTGGCACCAGCTTCTCGAGCGACTTGAGCATGACACCGCGAGGCACTTTCGGGGAGCGGCACCCTGCGTTCTCGTTGAAGGGCTGTCGTCGTTGGGCGACATCGAGCACGACCTTGCCGAGGCGTTCCGTGGCGGCGCTCGAGTTGCCATTGTCGACTACGCGCAGCTAATCGACGCCGGTTCGAGAGATGACACCAACTCGATCATGCGCCGCGTCTCAGCAACGCTCAAACGGTTAGCCAAAGAACACGAGGCAATCGTCATTTGCCTGGCGCAGCTCAACAAGCGTGTCGAAGATCGCAAACCGGTTGTTCCACGACTGACCGATATCGAGTACGGCAGCAAGCTAGGCCATGACGCAGACGTCGTTGTGTTTCTGGTGTGGCCACATCGAATCGACCAGAAAAAGCCGGCCCATGAGTATCAGGTATTCGTTGAGAAGAACCGCAACGGTTTGAGCAAGTTCGCGGTCAATTGCCGGTTTAATCCGCCTCGACAGACGATCACGGAGCGTGACGAACCGAAGCCTCAAAACTACACGAACGTATTCGACCTCTGGAATGAACCGGCAGGTTGACAGATGGGCCGGGCACAGATCTTGCTTGAATGGCGAGATCAACCAACAGTTGGGCCGACCCATCAAACAGACCAAAAAGAGGAGATGAACGGACATGGACCCAGCCGCCGACATCGCGAGTGAATTCGTTGAAGACTACTTCATGTGTTGAGGATTTCGACCAAGGTGGCCGACCGCGCGCCGTGTTGAAACGCGGTGAGTTGATCGGGACGCTTGCCGAGCTACTCGAGTCCCGCATTCCAACGGTAGTCGCCGGCGAGCTCAAGAACCTAACGGACGAGATCGACCGGCTTGGCAACCGGGATTGCCGAGCTGACGGATCGGACCAAAGAACTCACCCGGCACGTCGAGCGGCTGGAAGGCGCAGGGCGGGTAAATAGATGGGCACGGGTCCTTCCTGGGGATGTCAAGATAGGGTTCCAAGGGAACAGGCGATCCCTACACAAACAACGTTTTGTCGAACAAATAGGAGGTTTACCTAGCAATGCAGCACGCAAATCTAGTTCGGCTCGTTGCCGCAGTCGACGCGGCTTTCGCGCCCGGCCGCTACCGGGACGACAAAGGTGACATCGTACGTGGCGAGCTCCAGCACGGCTACGCACGCGGTTTGCCTTGGCAGGGATCCGGCACATCCACGGAGCGAAACATTCGCATGGTCGCGTTGGACGCCCTTGAGGAGCAAGGGTTGATCATCCGCTACCGCGGGACCGGGCCACGTAGTTTCTCCTGCCGGCCGACTGACCTCGGCTATGACACGGCGCGCCGGTTGGTCTACATGCCCGATTACGAGGAGTCGGCCGGCTACTACCTGGGTCGGCTTGTTGAGCTCCACGACCACCCCGGGGCGTCGGAGCTCGACGGAGAGACCTGGATCTCAGAGGAACTTGTCGCAGACCACAAGTGGGGCCAGGAAGACACATGGCCGTTTGTCTATGTAGGTGTGGCTATCGTTCCCTGCTTGATTCGCGAGCTGGTGTACGTGAATTCGTCACGCCAGGGGCAAGTGTATTACCAACTCGCGGACAAGGGCCGCGAACTCTGGGAAAGCGGGTCGCTCAACAACGACATCGACGAGTATGAATACGACCAAGCGGCGCAAGATCTGTATTGGTCTGAGTTCTTCAAAGAGCGGAGGTTGCATTCGTGTAAAGAGCCGCAGGACAAGAATTGCATCGGGACCATCCCGTTGCCGGTAAGCATGTGCCCGAAATCGAAGAGAAAGAAATAACCGGACGACGAACGGTCGTCACGGTCAGAAGCGATTGGGTGTGACCGAATGTTCGAACTGAGCCAATGTTGTACGGTGAGGTTTTCACCACAAACTAAAGAAGGGAGTTTCAGCGATAATGGCTGTTGTCCAAGAAGAAGCAGGTCGCCTGGGGGACCAGGTACATCGCGAGACGCGTCAGTACTTGGTGCGCGATACGCCGAACGAAGCGCAATCGCTAACCGACTTGATCACTAACCCGAAGGGGCCGCCCCTGTTCACCGATAGCGGGCTCGAGCGGCAGCCACCAGAGCTAGTTCAGAGATTGCACTCGACTGCATATCGGTTTCGTGTGCAGTACCTAAGCGAGGAAGCCAAGTCGCAGGGGATTGGTGGATCTAGCCCGAACAGGCTGCTGGAACTCGGAGAGTTCTCGCTGCACTTTGACGGGTCGGGAAGCACCCGGCACACCGAGCGGGCAATGGAGACGAACGCCTATCCAGACGACGGACTAACAGCGGACGACGACTTTGCCAACAAACTCAACAACATCATCCGTGTTCGGGGTAAGGGACCCAACGCAGTTGTTGAAGGCGCCGATGTTGTCGCTGGAAGCACAATGGCTTTCTCGTTGCGAACGAAGTTGCCGCGCAGCCAGCTCACCCTAAAGTATGCAGTCGACGCAACGAAGCTGGTCGGTCATACAAACGCTGAGCCAGGTCCACCCCCACTGATGCCGTGGATCGACCATCAGTTTGAGCCAGGAGAAGTGTTGTTCACTGGCTGGATTGGAGATCTGACGAAGAGTCTTGCCCCTCCAGGGGCCCTCGTAGACCAGTTCGCAATCTACGAGTTCTTTTACCTCGCGGGCCGGAATCGAGCCGCCGGAGAACTCGAGTTTAACCCAGCAATGGTAGCCGAAGCTCACGACATCATCTGGCACCGACTCACGCCGCTCGAAATAGCGGAGGTTGGGACGGTATCGGCCCCGAAGTACGCAATCGTCCAGCGCGTGTACGACAAAGCCGACATCTGGGCGCCGCTGACTCCATGACACGAATCACTCCAGGGCAGTCACTGCGAGGTATTCCGGCACGAAAGAGACGGACTTCAATCAACTGTTTGTTTGACTCCGCAGTCGAAAGGAGCTCATAGGGGGTCAACCGTTCCCCAGCGAACCGGGTCAAAACAGACTGCCTGACCGCCGCGCATGATCGATAGTGACCGGATGCGTGATCGCCAACCGTGGACCGAACCATGCCGGAATCGCTGCTGAGGCACGGAAAAGCGCGTGGCGCATGATCTCGCCGTTATGCGAGAATCACCGCAAAGTTAGCGATCGTGCGTTAGAAAAGCTGTTCGGGCCTCCCAGCGGAATGCCGATCATCGGCCTAAAGGCTTAGCCACTCCCTCTGGAGCCTTGGGATGACCAATCTTATGTAACGGCGCCTGGCGAGCCAGTCAGGGCCGGAGCGAGACGCCAGTGACGAAGGTCACGCCCCCTTATGGACCGTCTGGGCTGACTGAAAACCAGCGGCGTTCGTCAATTTGATTCTGCAGCTGCGGTCTCCCTCCCCGCCATCAGGCCTGGGCGGACCGGTCGGAATACGGTCCGCCTGCGCCGTAGGCAAGTCCTTAGTTGGAGGGCGATGCGTCTGTTACATCAGGCGACGCTGCCGTGTACAATTTCGGCAGCGCCAGCTAACCCATGCGCAGGCTCCGAAACATCTCAAGTCAACACATGGATGAACTGAACATCGAACGCAACATCTGCTACCTCGATGCGCGCATTGACTCTGTGCTGCGCAGCAGTCTAAGCCGCCTGCGCCACGAAGCGATGCCATCGGAATACTACCTTCAGACCGCACTTCTGCGAGCACTGCATCGGATCCCCGAACTGAGGAGACGATACGAGCTCGACGAAAACAAGTCGGATCGCAAGTGGGGTTACGCAGTATATCCAGAGATTCCGTTCCTTACACGTCGAATGCACTATCGCGATCGGGTTGATATTGCTATTTCTGAACCTCAGCACCTCAAATACAAGCCTGGCCGAATCTGGAACTACAAGACCAAGAGATTTGCCAGCTACGACTGGGGAACAGCGGCAACAATCGGAATTGAACTCAAGGTGCTCAGAACGCGTAACGGATGGAGCGATGGCCGGAAGGCAGTCTGCAAAGATCTCAAGGACACGCTGGACCTTCTGCGACACACACGCACAAAGTTTCTTAACATGATTCTCGTGGCTTACGCTGAGCCTACTACTTCAAGGGAGCTAAACGACTTCGAGGAACTCGCGGCAAAAGTCTCTGCCGAGTGCAAGGATACACTCGACAATCATCAAAAAATGATGTGGGCATACTTTGTAGCTGCCGAGTCTGACTTCCAGCGAAAGCCGAGCATTTGGTGCGCCCCAACCCTTGAGGAACGGCAGGCGGCAAGGCCGTGACGTCGTCGATTGTCGACCTACCACGCAGGAAATGGCGTGAAAAAGGCGCGTCTACGAGCGCTCTCCAGAAGGGCAGGCCGCCCTCGATCGAGTCGGGGCCGTCGCATGCGCTGGAGCAGCGGTGACCAGCGGATTCTGAAAATCAACGTCAACTTCCGCCGCCCGGTGATGCGCTTCGTTAGCCAGCTCCCCCAAAAGCAAGAAACCGAAACTGCCGAATCTGCGTCGGCCAAAATGGCTAACAGCCTGTTGATTTTCTCAACGGGCTACTGCATCACAGAGATGTGATGCCAAACCAGCGACGTAAGTCGTTGATTTGCGAGCCGCGAAAAACTCCGTTCCGAGCTTGGTGAGGTAAAAAACGCCAGGACGGCGTTTTCCAACAGGCAGCTAAGCATCGCATCTGAAAGGCCGCCATGGGTCCTATTAGACGCGACTCGCGGCATCTTTTCATTGCTGAATCGGTTGCCAATCGTCGTTGTCGGGCCTGTTCGCGTGTAATATGGCATCTTATTCGACTGGACTGGACCTAACACGGTCGCGGAGTAAGGAGTTGAAACGTGGACTTATTAAACGAAATGTGGTCGGCGTTGGTCTTCAATGTCTGGCAGTATCTTCCCGAAACAGTTGAAATAGGCGAGCTCTCAAGCTTCATCGAGATCATGACCGGTGTGCATTTGGCTACGGGTGCTGTTGGGGAACTTGTCTTTTCCTACTTTACCGGCCTGCGAGACCATCTCGATGTGATGGAGCTATCGTATGAGGCATTGGACAACGAAGGACGGAAGAAGTTCAAACCGGCACTCCTGCGATATCGAGATGTGCTACTACTGCACGAAGCGGGCTTTCAACGTAACGTGCTATTTCTAGACCGTTGCTGCCTCTTCGTTGGCGTCTACGGTCTGTTCTTGCTGTTTGTGATACCATTTACTGAATTGCTTCCAACCATGTGGGTGCTGGCGGCACAGACTCCATTCAGTGTTGTCATTCTGGCATACTTTGTCGGACGGTGGTGGTATACGC
>CBDCWT010000052.1:0-97283 GCA_965223305.1 Pirellulaceae bacterium
AAAGTACCGCCGCGAGCTGTCTGAGTTTAGCCCTGCCGCTCTAAATCGCATTTCTGAACATCGTTGGCCAGGTAATGTACGTGAGCTGGATCACGCGATCGCTCGCGCTGTGCTTGTGGCGAAAGGCTCTCAAATCGAGGCGGACGATCTGGGAATTGTTGCCGAGGAATCCAGTTTCGTTGGGAAAATGACGCTCGAAGAGGTCGAGCGAATAGCGATCCAAAAAGCGATGGCACGGTGCAGCAACAACGTCGTCAAGGCGGCTGGAGAACTGGGTGTAAGTCGAAGTGCTCTTTATCGGCGACTGCAAAGATTTGGACTCTATGCAGATGAGTCGGATGAATTCGATTCCGATCGAGATGGTAACGAAGAAAAACAGCCGGGCTGATCGTAGTCTGTTTGGTCGACGTCGGCGCCCGCATCGAGGGTCTCAGTAGCCAGACATATTACTGTCGACATCGCACTTTCTCGAATCGACTTCGGAGTAGCCGCATTGAAAGCCATTCTCAGCATCGAAATGCGGATTGTCTTGCACACACTTGCGGCGATTGCTCCGTCTTATGTTCTCGCTGTGGCTTGGATACGGTCGCAGGGGTGGCCCAATCCAATGACATGGCTGACAGCTGTCGGACTGCTGGTTGTCGCCTTTCTCATCGTCTTTCGGCTCCGTCGGAGAATCGAATTCTCAATCGGAACCGCCGCCAGCATCATTGCATCGATAAGGTACGAAGAGTTTGCTGTTCGTATCCAGCAGTTTCAACGTCAAGGTGCATTTGGTCAATTACTCACGGAGATCAACATGCTCGGTGAACAACTTCAAAAGCATCGCCACGGATCGGTCGAGTCCACGGTTTTGCTGAGCAAGGTCCTAGAGGAAATCGACATTGCAATATTTGGTTTCGACGAGAATGAACGACTGCAGTTGTGGAATCGTCGTGCTGCAGCAGTACTCGACCGCGAAACGGTGGAGCTGTCCGGCATATCGGCCAATGAGCTCGGCTTAAGCGATTGGTTGAGCGGCGAATCGCCTCGAATTGTGGACGTTGAGAATGATGGCAGAGTCAGTCGTTGGGAGCTGAGACGAGGTCGATACCGCGAAGGAGGAGAACGTCGCACGCTGCTGTATTTGTCCGATCTGACTCCGGCGTTCCGAGAAGAAGAGCGGCAAGCCTGGCAGAGGCTGCTGCAAGTCTTGAGGCATGAACTAAATAACTCACTCACACCGATACAGTCGCTGGCATCTAGTTTAATTGACATATCGGATTCCGAAGACGCCGCGACACGGAAAGACGAACTGGTGGAAGGCCTCGACATCATCCTGAATCGAGCGCGATCGCTGAACAGATTCATGAGTTCATACACGCAAGTGAGCACCCTTCCCGAACCGACACTAGGCCGTGTTTGCATCGCGCCAATGATTCGCCGAATTGCCAGTCTCGAGCCTCGTATGGAGATTCAAATTGTTGACGGGCCTACGATCGAAATCGATGCGGATGGATCGCAGTTAGAACAGGTGCTCATTAACTTGACGCGGAATGCCGTGGAATCCGCGTTAGAAACGCAGGGGAGCGTGACAGTGTCTTGGCTCGTCCAACCAGACGCGAAGAACGAGACGATACGGCCCAATTCTGGTCAGGTGGCAAAAGAGGCCAGCCCAGTAGCTGCTGAATCACAACGAAACTGCGAGCATCTTGAAATTATTGTCGACGACGAGGGAAGGGGAATTTCCAATCGGCAGAATCTTTTTGTGCCCTTCTATACTACTAAGCCTGATGGCTCGGGAATTGGTTTGGTGTTGTCACGTCGAATCATGGAGGCTCATGGCGGAACGCTTACCTTAGCCAATCGTCCCAGTGGACGGGGCTGTCGCGCGACTCTGAGGCTGCCGGTTCACATTCGGGACAGAACATCCCACGGTCGGGACTGAATCGGGGCAACATCTGGTCCCCTGCCCGTGTCTTCGGGAGATCGTGATTTTCTATCTCCTTTGAAGATAGCCGGTTGCGGTCGCCATCCGTCCGCGGGATGTTTCTTGGCACGGGATTTGTGGTGTAGTCCAGCCGGTTTCCAGGTTTCAAGTGCCCGAAGCTAAATTGCACCGTAGCCCACGTCACCGTCCCTCCCCTGCCGATCGTAGCGGCGCAGTCCACCTGCCTGCGAACAGCCAACATAGCCAACTCGGGTTAATTGATGGACGTTGTCAAAAAAAATGCCAAACGAAAACGTTTCTTTCGCCGAGCGCTTGCTGTGACAATTATGTTGACGCTACTTACAGTTGCCACGGTAGCAGTTTCACGCTTGGAGCCCGCTCCACCGTCGGTCGAAGGCGTGATGATCAATGAAGTGCAGCGCGGAACAATGATCCGCGACGTCATGGCATATGGTTCTCTTGTTCCCATTGACAAGACTTTGAAGACTGCCGAATCGAATGGGCGCATTGTTGAATTGCCGCTCAAGCCAGGTTCGATTGTTGAGCCCGATACTGTTATCGTCAGGATGGACAATCCTGAATTACACAGGGAGTTGGACGACGCGAAGTGGGCCCTGAAATCGGCGGAGGCTACGGTAACATCGCAGACTGAAGTACTGAAAAATCAACTGTTGGATTTACAAAGCCTTGTGGATTCCATTGAGGGCGAACTTAGAGACGCCGAGATTCAGGTCAGCGTAGACCAGCAATTGATTGCGGCTGAGTTGATCCCAATGCAACGGCTAAGGCTGTCGAAGGGAAAGCGGGATCGGTTGCAAAAAAAACTTGAGACCGCCAAAGGCAAGGTAAAGAATTTTGAGGCATCTAGAGAGCCGCAGTTGGAAGTGTTTCGTGCAGCGGTAGCGCAAGCCAAGGCGTTACAGAGCACAAAGGAACTGCAACTCGCAAATCTGGAAGTTAAAGCCGGAGTTCGCGGTATTCTACAGCAGCTTGGTGAGACGAATCCTGATTCGTCAGGTAGTTCGTTGTCACTTGGTCAGTGGGTTGTTTCCGGTTCGCCGTTGGCCATCATCACGGACCCCACGAATCTCCAGGCGGAGCTACGCGTGGATGAAACTAAAGCGCGCGACATTTTGCTGGGGCAACCCGTTGAGATCGATGCTCGGGTCGCAAAGATTAAAGGAACGGTAGTCCGGATTGACCCGGCCGTGAGTCAAAACACTGTCAAAGTGGATGTACGGCTCGACGGTGAGTTGCCTCAAGGAGCTCGTCCCGATCTGAGCGTTAACGGAACGATTTTGATAGAGAAGCTGGAAGACGTTCTGTTCACTGGCAATGTGGCCTATGGAAATCCCGGTAGCACAGTTGAACTATTCAAGGTTCGGAGTGACGGACAGTACGCGGATCGCGTCCGGGTGACATTGGGAGTCTACTCCGTTCGCACAGTTCAAATCACCGACGGGCTTACTGAAGGTGATCGAATCGTCGCCTCCCAGGTTAGCGGATTGGAAGACAGTGATGTGGTTCGTTTGGACTGACGATTGTTGCCATCGGAAACTCGTGATGAAACCTACCTGCCTGCCGAAAAACGCCGTCCTAGCGTTTTTCAACCTCGCCAAGCTCAGAACAGAGCTCTTCGCGGCTCGCAAATCATCGCTGATTTGGCATCACATCCCTGTGATGCGACAGCCCGTCGAGAAAATCAACAGGCTGCTAAACGCCATCAATCATGCTGACAACACCTGCCCCCAAAGAAGGATAGAACCTAGTGATGTCTGACGACAAGTTACTTCTGCGGATGAAACACATCGGAAAGGTCTTTCATACCGATGAGCTTGAAACGCACGCGCTCAGTGACATTGATCTGGATATCAGTAAAGGTGAGTACGTTTCAATCTCCGGGCCATCTGGCTGTGGGAAATCGACGCTGCTGTCACTTCTTGGCCTGCTCGATACCCCGTCGTCTGGAGATTACACGCTGAATGGAACACCTGTTGAGAACCTCTCATTTCGCGAACGGGCGCGGATTCGTAATCGAGAAATTGGATTCATTTTTCAGTCCTTCAACCTCATTGGCGACTTGACCGTGGCCGAGAACGTTGAGCTGCCGTTGATCTATCGCGGCATGCATTCAGCCGAACGCAAGAAACGCGCACACGACGCTCTGGAGCGAGTTGGCATTGTGCCACGAATGCAGCATTATCCGTCGCAGCTTTCCGGTGGCCAGCAACAACGTGTCGCAGTCGCGCGAGCCGTAGCTGGCGAACCTGCGATCTTGCTTGCCGACGAACCGACCGGCAACCTTGACTCTACCAGCGGTTCGGCCGTGATGGAGTTGCTGGCTGAATTGCACCAGGACGGATCAACGATTTGCATGGTTACGCACGACGACCGCTATGCCACGTTCGCTGAACGCACCGTTTCGTTGTTCGACGGAAAAGTTGTGGATGAAACCGAGTCAAAGACAAGACTCTGATCCGAGACGACGATGCTTGACCTGAAATACGCTACCCGCCAGCTGTTCAAGAGTCCAGGTTTTACTGCTGTAGCTGTGCTCACACTTGCACTATGTATCGGCGCCAACTTGACGATCTTCGCAGTGGTCGATGCCATCGTTGTTCGTGCACTCCCGTTTCCCGATGCCGACCGTTTAGTCGTGATCCACAATGCTTATCGCATGACTGGCGTCAAGCGGGCGAAGGCGACCATCACGAACTACTACGAACGCCGGGGGTTGGAGGTTTTCGAGTCGCTTTCCATGTTCCAGAAGGCGTCGTTCATTGTCGGTGAATCGGGATCAACGCGCCCGGTTGAGTGCGCAATGATTACCCCGGAGTTCTTCCAGACTTTGGGGGTCCCATTAGCCATGGGACAGACATTCACTGACGATAACTTGACCTACAAGACCGACAAGTTAGTGATCATCACCGACCAATTCTGGCGCAACGATTTCAATGCGGATCCCGATGTCCTTGGCAAGTCGCTCGTGATGGACGGCCTGCCCCTAAGGGTCATCGCAGTATTGCCGCCCGGATTCCGTTATCTGTCCAGCCAGGCGCAGGTCTTTCGCCCGCTAGGCCATTGGCCAGAAGTTCGCGATCCGATGAGCAATTACTCTCCCCAGGATCGTCTGCCGGACGGGCGCCGTCCAGTCGGGCGTTACTCTGAACACGCCCGAACGTGGGACGGTCAGATGGTCGCGAGACTTGCCGCGAATCAGTCGATTTCCGAAGCGCAGGCCGAATTAGATACACTTAACGCCCGCCTGATCGCTCAAGATCCACTAGGGGAAACTCCAAGGGCGTCTGGCTATTACGCGTGGATCGAACCCTTGCGCGATGATCATGTGCGTTCGGTGAAACCTGTAGTGTTGTTGGTGCAAGTCGGGGCGTTGCTCCTACTACTGCTGGGCGCGGTCAACCTCACCGGACTGCTTGTGGTTCGGGCCAGCGGCCACGCTAAGGAAATTGCCATTCGCCAAGCGCTCGGCGCTGGGCGAGTGAAGCTCGCAACGGGCATTTTGGTCGAGAGCATCATGCTGGCTTTGTGCGGAGGTGTGCTTGGCGTCCTCCTTGCCATCTATGGAATCCGTTTGGCGCTGACTTTGGGAGCTGACTCGCTTCCACTGGGCGCGGACATCGCTTTCGATGGACGCACTGCCACCGTCTCGGTCCTTGGAGCAATTACCCTTGGAGTCTGCATCGCTCTCCCCATCGTTTGGTTCCATCTGCGCGGCTCGACGAACATCAATCTGCGTGGTGAATCACGCGGGGCGACGGCCAACCGCCGCGTTCGGATTTTGCATCATGGCCTCATCGTCTCGCAGATCGCTTTGGCCTGCGTACTTCTGTATGGATCGGGTCTGCTCGCAATGAGTCTTAAACGAACGCTTGAAATACCAAGCGGCTTTGAACCCGAACAAGTGTTCTCCGGCGAATTGAAGTTACCGTGGATGAGCTACCACGGCTATAAGGATGGAGTTCCGGACAACACTGTATTCGTTAAGCGGCTCGTAAATGAACTTCGGACAGTGCCCGGCGTTTCTTACGCTGCCGTTTCTACAGCCCCGCCGTTTACGACTGCTGGAACTGAGGCGCGCTCCATCCTTGTCGAAGGCGCTGTGCCTTCTGCCGGTGAAATCCTTCGCACCCACTATGTGTCAACGGTCACTCCGGAGTACTGGAAGGCAATGGGGATTCCGCTATTGAAAGGGCGGTTTCTCGAAGATGCGGATATTAAACACTCCGGGCCACGCAATGCCGTGATCGACGAAACGCTCGCCAACCAGTATTGGCCAGATGGCGACGCCATCGGACATCGCTTCTCGGCAGACCCTTCGGCCTTCGATGAGAAGTCGGCCTTCACCGTCGTCGGAATCGTCGGGAATGTGAAACAGCAAGCTCTCTCGGAATCTACAGGACTGGGCGCTGCCTATTTGCCTTATGGCAATTTACCACAATTCCAAGTGATCGTTCGCGCGCCAGTATCCGTCACGACGATGGCATCCACCTTGCGAAGAGTGGTGCGCAAGCTTGATCCGGGGCTGCCGATCGAGAACTTTAAATCGATGCAAATGCGCATTGACGATAGCCTCATCACTCGCCGATCACCGGCGATATTGGCAATCGTGTTCGCTAGTGTCGCGCTAGTGCTTGCTGGGATCGGCACCTATGGCGTGTTGGCCTACGCCGTTTCGCAGCGGCGCCGCGAAATAGGTGTGCGCATGGCACTTGGTGCTTTCCCACAACAGGTTGCCCGCCAGTTTCTATCCATCGGGATACGGTTGCTGATCATCGGCAGTTTTGTAGGGGCGCTTGGAGCCTGGATGTCAGGCCGGCTTATGCAGAGCCTGCTCTTTGAGGTCCCTGCCGGGCACTTCCCGACACTCGTCCTAACGATCGCTGTGATGAGCGCCGTGACGCTACTGGCCTGCCTGCTTCCGACATTGAAGGCTAGCCGAATCGATCCCATGGAAACACTCCGAAGCGAATGATAGCTATCAAACACATCTTCTGGCGATTTGCTAGGAGCCCCGGCTTTACGTGTGTCGCAGTGTTGACCCTGGGACTTCGCATCTGCTGGGCATGACGTTCTCGGGGGAGACTTCGATCCGGCACGTTTCACGATTCGAGATCACCACGATGCTTGACCTCAGATTTGCTATCCGCCAACTCTTCAAGAGTCCTGGTTTCACCTCCGTGGCCATAATCACTCTTGGTCTGTGCATCAGTGCCAATTTGACGATCTTCGCGGTGTTAGATGCCGTTGTGGTCCGCCCGCTGCCTTTTCCGGAGTCGGACCGACTGGTGGTGGTCCACAATGCCTATCCAGGCATTGGGATCGAACGGGGCAGATCGTCGATTGTCAATTACTTCGAACGTCGTGAGGCCATCGACGCATTCGAGTCGGTTTCCCTTGTCAGCGGGCGCACCTATATCACCGGTAAACCTGGATCCGTTGAACGTGTTATCAGTGCTCAAATTACTCCAGAGTTTTTCCAAACCCTTGGTGTCCCATTAGCCATGGGACAGACCTTTACGGAAGCTGCGCTGGACTACGGCGCCGATGGTGTCGCGATTATTACCGATCGCTTCTGGCGAAACTACTTTGACGCGGACGCCAAGGTCCTGGGGCGTACTTTCTATCAGGATAGCCGCCTCGTAACGGTCATTGGGGTATTGCCGCGGGGATTCCGCTACCTGTCGACCGAGTACCAAATCTATCGTCCAAAAGTTCATAGCCCAGAATCGCGCTTACCGGAAAATCGTCATGACAGGCACGGTCAGATGATCGCTCGACTTGCTGAAGGCCGGTCGATCGCCGACGCACAAACAGAGTTGAAAGTGCTCAACGCGCAGGAGCTCTCAGACGACAATAACGCCGCGACGATCGAGGAGACCGGATATTACACTAGGGTAACATCATTGCACCAAGATCATGTCCGCGCGGTGAAACCCGTGTTGTTGCTATTGCAGACGGGAGGGTTGTGCCTATTGTTGATCGGCGGTGTCAACCTCACGGGCCTGCTCTTGATCCGAGCCAGTGGACGCACCAAAGAGTTCGCCGTTCGCCAAGCACTTGGAGCCGGCCGGTGGCAGATTGCTCGCACCATTCTGATTGAGACAATGATGCTCTCGCTGGGTGGAGGTGTACTCGGGATCGTGCTGGCCGTTTTTGGACTTCGGCTAATTAAAGTACTGGGATCGGACATGCTTCCGCTGGGGGCAGATATCACGTTCGATAGCCGGGTTGCCGTGGTCTCGATACTCGCGTCAGTCGCTGTCGGTATCTGTATCGCTGTTCCCATCATTTGGCTCAACCTGCGTAACAATACGAACGTCCAACTCCAAAGCGAAACGCGAGGTGGAACGAGCAGTCGCCGCGTCCAGCATCTGCGTCACGGCCTGATTGTCTGTCAGATTGCGGTCGCCTTCGTGCTGCTTTGTGGAGCCGGGTTGCTGGGTGTGAGTCTCAAGCAGATGCTCGACACCTCACCCGGGTTTGAACCCAAGCAAGTTCTGACAGCCGGACTTAGCTTAAACTCGAAGCACATCCCCTGGCAACAACGGGCGAATCTTACTCGTCGCCTGTTGAATCGGCTTCAGGCATTACCAGGCATTACTCATGCGGCGTCATCGTCCCCTCTGCCGTTCGCAACCGCCACCGCCAAAAAGAGCGCAATATCTACTGAACAGTCCGTATCTGCCAGCAACACTCTCCGCGCTCACCACTTCTCCCGCGTCTCGCCCGACTACTTCAGAGCGATGAGCATTCCGCTGCGGGAAGGGCGTTTTTTCAAATTCTCTGACGAAAACAACCCAAGTATTGCCGTTGTTGACGAGGCCTTCGCAAGCCAGTACTGGCCAGAAGGTGGTGCCATCGGTCGCCGTTTTACGAGGGACGTAAAAACAACTGTCAGCGCTAGAGGATCCGAATCGTCCAGAACCGACTTCGATGAATCGTCAGCCTATACGATCGTCGGAATCGTCGGAAACGTGAAACATCGCGATCTTGCAGAAACAGAGCAGCCCGGCGCCGTCTATCTTCCATACACCAACCAACTTGGGTACCACCTTGTGCTTCGGACATCGGTCTCTCCTGCGTCGTTAGCACCGCTTGTGCAGGAAACAGTTAAGCAGATCGATCCGGAATTGCCGTTGAGTGACTTCAGAACCATGCAAGGCCGCATCGACGATAGCCTCGTTGCGCGCCGTTCGCCGGCGATTCTCGCGGGCGTCTTCGCCGGAGTCGCATTGCTGCTGGCTGCCACTGGTACATATGGCGTACTCGCCTACGCGGTTGCTCAGCGTCGAAGAGAAATCGGCGTGCGCATTGCGTTGGGAGCGATGCCCGAGCAAGTCGGAAGTCAGTTTCTGTCGCTTGGTCTAAGGCTGCTTGCAGCGGGAACGTTGCTTGGCGGCTTCGGAGCTTGGGCGGCCGGACGAACGATGCAGAGCATCTTGTTTCAGGTGCCATCGATCCATCTGCCGACATTCGCGGGGACCGCGGTTGTCATAAGCCTGGTCACGCTGATGGCTTGCCTTGTGCCCGCACTTCGCGCCGCTCGTGTGGATCCCATGGAAGCGCTAAGAGCTGAGTAGACAGAACCAAACCGCAACTTCGACACAATTCATGATTCGAGATCGGCACGATGTTGGACCTCCAATATACCTTTCGTCGCGCAATCAATGGTGCGTCTCGATCCATGACATCCGAACCTCCGCAATCGCTCTTGTCTCGCTTTTCGTTCCCCACCTCCTAACTTACCATCCCGTACACCCGTCATGGTTTATCGGTCACCCGCGTATTCGATGCAGAACGCGCTCGTTCCCGGGACCGGACGTCCCACATTCGGGACAGTTGCGTAAGGCCTAAAGTCATTTGTACATATACTTTAGGGTAGACAGACTGCGGTCCGATGTGTTTTTATGCAAGAGGACAGTATGGATGCTGTTTGCGCATGCTCCGCAGGAGCGACGCTAGCACGGATTGCTTATTGATGGTGAATTGCCGCACCGCTCTTCTCGTGATGGTTCTTGCGACTCTGTGCATGGCTGGTTGTTCTGTATGCGGACGTTATCTCGATCGGATACGCGACGAGACAGATCACCTCAACTTGCGAGTCATTGAGGCGACTCGAACAGACCAGTATGCAGCTTCCGATCCAGTCTCTGCTGAAGAGGCGTCCAAAAAGATCACTGAAGAGGTGCGTTCAGCAGAGTTTGAGCCACCCGAGAGGATATCGGTCAGTTTAGCGGACGTTCGTGCCGCGGCGCTTGCTAACAATCTTGACCTTGAAGTCGAACTGTTGAATCCTGAAATCGCGGCACAAGACGTGAGCATTACCCAAGGTCGCTTCGACGCCGTCCTCGGTTTCGAGGCAAATCGCCTACACCTGGATACTCCGATATTCAGCCTCCTACCGTCACCGATCGCTGGAACAAAATCTAACTCGCATCACACGGATCTGTCGGTGCAGTTGCCGAATCGAACTGGCGGGACGATCGCGATTGAACGACCCATTGGGGCAGCACAGACAGACGCAACTCCAGAGGTCTACGATTCAGATTGGCGATTCTCAATCAGTCAGCCGTTGCTGCGAAACGCAGGTGTGCACGTCAATACGGCTCCCATTCGTATTGCGAAATACTCGACGTTACAGGCAGATGCTTCTGCAAGACTTGAGGTAATTCGCGTGCTGGCAGATACGGAGCGCCAGTTTTGGCTGGTTTGGGCCGCGCGAAAGGAACTCGAAATCCGACAACAACAGCTTGAACTTGCAGAACGCCAGCGCAAAGACATTGAAGTCTGGGTCGAGAGTGAAGCCAAAGCTGGCATAGAAATCACGCGGGCCGAAGCCGGCATTGCACAGCGCGTCGGAGGAATCATCAATGCTGAAGCTAATCTACGAATTCAGGAGCGTGAATTGAAGCGGCTGGTCAATTGGCCCGACCTGCCGGTTAGCTCAACAACGGCCATCGAAACGATTTCAGAGCCGGAGTTGATTGGCTTTGAACTGAACACACCGGCGCTGGTCGACCTGGCGCTACAAACGCGACCTGAGATGATGTTTCAGGAATACGAGTTAGCTCAAAACGAAATTCAAGTTGCGGTTGCGAAGAATTCTCGATTACCGCTATTGACCGTCGACGCGTTCACAACGGTCAACGGCGTCGGAGGATCGCTCGGGCAGGCCAACAACGTGTTGAACAGCGGACGATTCAAAGACTACAGTGCAGGATTGAATCTTGTTTATCCGTTTCCGAACCAAACGGCTCGTGGCGTGTACCGGCAAGCTCGATTGCAGAGATCGCAGACCTTCGCGGTTCGAAATCAACTAAGGCAATCGATAACCCAGCAAGTATACGATGCTACAACCCTTTTCGATGCTAGTTGGAAGAACATCCTTGCAGCAAGGAACAACGTTCGTTCCGCAACAAAGGAACTGGCCATTGAGCATCAGCTGTTCGAAGCCAACGAACAGAATCGGACGACAACAGAAGTCTTAAACGCGGCAGCACGACTCGCTTCGGCCCAATCAGCAGAAATCCAGGCTATCGCCGGTTATCAGATATCGAGAGTCAACGTCATGTTCGCCACAGGTACATTGCTCGGTTACGGACATGTATACTGGCATCTTAATCCGGAACGTCGAAGTATCGTCGACGAACAACGCATCATTTCTGACGCCGAACTGAACGGCAACTCCATGGCGCAGTGAATCTGATTCCCTGGCGAATTCACGCGACTTTGACTCTCGAAGATTCAAATAGAGAATTCCTCACACCCAACGAGTCTACTTCTGATATCACTGCTTAGCTGCTCAGGGCCAAATGCCTTATTGCTCATCGACAGGTGACGCAGCGGGAATGCTGATCTTGACATTGTCGATGAACATCTTCGTTCCTTCCTCACCGCGTGCGAAGAAGCGGATTGAACGTGTTTCGATGTTGCGGACTCGTTCGGAGAGAACTTCTTTCATCTCCTTCTCGTCGCCGATGAACACTGTAACGCGTTGTGGCTGGCGGATGATGCGGACTTTATAGTGCTTGCCACGTTCGACGTTGAATTCCGGAACGGACTTGTTGATCCAATAGCCGAAGGCGGCGTGGGTAAGCAAATTGATCCCGGTGTCCGGTCTGCCCTGCTTTGTTAGCACCGGATCCGACCCGGAAACCAAGGCGACTCGCAAACCAATTTCCCTTCTTTGATCAGCGGGCTTTGCCAATTGCCCCAGAAATCCGAGTGGGTTCTTCCTCGGAGGCTGCCGGAGGAAACAGGCGGTAACCATGGGGTCGGAGACCCAGGTCTCGTATTCAATTTGACAGGTCGCCGGCGCGCCGGGCACCTCACGCTCGAGCCGCGCGAAACCGGGAATACTTTCTTCGATACGCTTTAGAGTGCCAGACGCTGCCCCGTTGACGACCGCCCACTGGCCAGCTAGTTGTTGCCAGTCGGCGGTGATGCCTTCATCAAAAGTTTCCTCCAGCACGACTTGCCATTCGGAGGTGTCTGTCATTGGCGGATCGATCTGATCCAAGTCAACTGCTAAGAGTTGCTCCGCCTCGCGGCGGGCAACGTCGGCCAACTGCCAGTCGTTTGCGCTCGCGTTTCTGGAGCCCCTCAGGATGTCTCCGGCACGCTGGTGCCAATCCAAACCATCAAGATACGCCGACCGAGCTTGACCAGCATCGCCGAGTCTGTGACGGCACATCGCTATCACGAATCGAGCATGGGCTTCTGCGGGCCAAAAGCGATTCGGTGTCGGCCCCGCCACTCTTGGAAACTCCACATCGAGAATTCGAATCGCCTCTCCTAAATTCTCCGGTTCCCCGCGACGGTATTCTGCGAGCCCTTTGCACAGTACGAACCAGCCTGCAAGTTGACTTTTCATCGCCGTCGTGGATTCATAGTTCGCGTCGGCAAACTCAAGAGCCAGGGCCAACGATTCGTCCTCTGCTCCTCCGAGTACTAATCGTGGTTTTGCAAGCAGGTCTCGTGGAGTTATGACAGTGAATTGTTTTCCCGGTTCTTCCCGCAGATCGCCCGGTCGCTGCTCACGATAAGCTTGCCACGCGTCGCGGAAAGCTGACCTGTCATCGAGATGCAGTAGAGCGACCATCAGTTGGAAGTGTGCCATGTTATTGTCAGGCGCCAATCGCACGATTGCCCGGTGGCTTTCGACCGCATCCTTCCAGCGTCCGAGTCGCTCCATTAGGCGGACTCGGAAGCGGTGCAAACCCATGCCGTCCGGATCAAGCTGAACTGCTTCGTTGATTGCCGCTCCGGCACCATCGAGGTCAAACCCGAGCTCTTTCGCCTGTGCCAGTCTGTACAGGATTGGCACACGCTGCTCGCCGTCGGTGAACTCCAGTTGACGCGATTGAAACCAGATCGCCTTCCTGAGTTCGCCTAAGTCCGGCAATTGGTTCGGACCGCTGACAACGAGTCTTTTCCTCCATCGGGTAAGGTGCTCCAGCCATTCTGCGGCAGTTCGCCGGTCAACTTTACTTACGAACTTTGCGAATGCACCTTCCGCTTCTTCAGGTTTCCCGGTTTCCACAAGCACTTTCATCAGCAGAGCCGACGGTATCCAGTCATCGGGTTGGCGGGCTGACCACAGTCGAAGTTCCTTCTCGGATGCCTCCCATTCGGAGTTGACAATAAGTTCCAACGCGTCCAGTTCGCGCTCCTCCAGACGGGCCTCGTCGAAAACGTCAACCGACCAGTCGCGATCCTCCGAGAGATTCGCAACCCGAACGGAGTCTTCCGCTCCAAACTCCAGCCCTGCGAAAGTCCTGAGACGTTCGTAAACCTGCCTCGGTGCCCCGGACCACTGCTGCGGCAAAGTCGTTTGGAAGATGTATCCACCGCGCCGGCCAAAGTAGAGAGAATTGCCCTTCGGATCGAAGGACAAAGGAAGCTGACCGGAGAGCATCGAACTCATCTCGGCAGGAAGGGAAATCGAATGCTGGACGGAACCGGTTGCTAGGTCCTGAACCATCAGTGTCCCATCCTCGCGATAGCCGGCAACCAATCGTCCATCACCATTCAACGCCCATGAGCCATTGCCGAAAGCAATGCTCGGAAAGAGCCGTGGAATCGGGGCAAAGCCGGTGATGGCGATGGATTCAACGTGCTGAATGGTCGCGCCGGACACATCGAACTTGTCAAGCGTTGCTTTGGGCCCGCTGATTACAAACAGCCGCTGACCAGTCGCATCGAAATCGACGAAAGACGGTGCAAAAACCTTTCTCGGCATCGGAACATCGCGGAACTTCTGCGTCTTGAGATTCACAACTCGAATCGCACTTTGCAGCTGTTGCGAATTTCTCGGAACGAGTTTGGGTTGCACCACGACCGCCACGTCCCGGCCGTTGGCTGACAACGCAACGGGGACATGTTCTGTCGGAAGACTCATTTCCAACTGCGCAGCTTCTGGCTTGTCGAGTGACCAGCTTCGTATTTCAAACTCGTCCTCATAGTAGGGAGATCTGGGTGCCCTTATCGCTGCTCCAGCGACACGGGCAGACGTGCCAACTCCCGTGAGCATGAACTTGCCTGCTCGATCGATCGCCAGCACTCGATCACCCGAGGTCGAAAGCGTCACTCGCTCAAGCGCCCGTCCGGCGTTCGGCTGCCATCTTGTGACGTTCGTCCCGGTATACCGGCCGGCAACCAATAATTCGCCGTTTGCCAGAGCCTGAATAAACGGCAGAGCCAGAATGACGGGCGTGCTGTTTTCAGCACTGCCGATCACCAGCGTTCGGTCGATCGCGCTGTCTTGCAGTTTCCACGTCTTGATATCCGCGGCGTCACGCACCACGAGGTGCTTGTCTGTCGTCAGGACGGCATCAACCGTCCGCCCAACCGTCGGCAGTTTAGGCGTCACAGGAAGTCGTGTCGTCAGATCGATGACCTGCACCCAACTGTCGGCCCCCGCTGGCCGTTCGTCACTCAGGGCAATGATCGCATCGCGATTCAGAAGCACCGCACGGTGACTTGCCACCACCAGCCAGCGACCATCGGGGGATGCGTCTTTCAAATGCACTTCCGCATCGGTTGGAACATCCAGATCGTAGGAACTGCCCACCTGCTCCCCGGTCTGCACATCGCGGATCTGTATTCTGCGACGGTGTGAATCCGCAACAATCACGGCGACTTGCGAGGCTGACAGTTGAAGCGGCTCCCCATCATTGAAGCGAACCACTTCGCCGATCTGTTTCCCGCTCTCCAGATCAAAGCCCACAAACTGACTCGAATCGAGCTTTTTCTTGAGCGTCTGCCTTTGCTCGGCTCCGGTGATGCGTAGCTGCTTCCCGAAGCGACCCACTTCAAGACTTACGACATGCAGTCCGGACGCCACGGCGCGCATCTCGGCGTTGAAGTTGGACGCGGAAACCTCACCAGATCCCGTCGAAATGCGCTCAATCTGAAACTCGTCCGGATTGCCTTTCTGCTGTGTGGAGATGCGGATTAGAGTGTCCTCGTCGGCGGAGAAGCCGACCCGCGTCTTCATTTCAGTCATCGTTCTGACGATAAACTTCTCGTCATCGGCACTGTTGATACGGGCGCGGTCTTGCCAAACAACTTCTCCGCTGTCGATATGACGCACCTGAGTCAATCGCTCGACGGTGGCGTGGATTGTGCCCGTATCGTCGTCTTTTTCCGCGGGTTGGTTCGCAGTGGCTTTGTAAGAAACCGTCGCAAGCCATCGTCGAGATTGATTGAAGTCGTATGTTTGCAGGACTCCGTCGCAAGCCAGCGGTTGCCCAGTCCATTGCCCACGGATCAGGTCATAGCAACGAACCGCGTCCTTTCGCTCGCCACCCTCAACGATCTGGCTCGTACGGAGGGCCAGAATATTGCCGGAACGCACAGAACCGCTGCGCCAACCGGCGAAAGCCCGATAAACAACCTGCGACTGCATGGCTCCTTCGAGGATCTCGGGTTGATCTGAGGCGCCCGGGTTTCGGACACGATACACATGCTTGATCAGGGCAAATTCGCTTTTCGCATTCTCAACTGGTGACTGCCGCACCAACTTCGGCATGTCAGTAGCAGCGCGGGTCAACTTCGAGAGCAGGCGGCTGGCTGCCTTCGGATCGTCGCTGCCCGCCAGTTCATAGCCGCGAGCCAGCCACAGCATCGACTGTGCAAGATCGCCCTTTTCCGCGACGAACTCCGCTTGTTTTTCCGCTAACCGCATTTGGCTGCGCTTAAGATCACGAATCAGCGTTTCTTTCGATTCGTTGCTCTCGACAAGAGCCTGATTCGTCACGCGTTGTTCTTCGGTCTTTTGATTGAGCTCCTTGTTGGCATCAGTCAATTGGTCATTGAGCGTCGCTTGCGTCTGAGCAGCAGCGATCGAGATACCTGCAATGGCAATTAGCGCAACGGTGCTGACCGACATCGCGGTTGCCAGCCAAGGATTGCGGCGCGACCAGCGGGCAATACGTTCAACGCCCGACGCGCGGCGGGCGAGGATTGGCTCGTCGTTGACGAAGCGTTGAATGTCGTCGGCCATCTCGTCTGCCGACTGGTAACGCCGCTTCGGATCTTTGTCGCACGCCTTCAGGATGATCGTTTCCAGATCGCGCGGTATGCGCGAATCAATCGTACGCGGCGGAGTGACTTCGGTTTTCGTAACGATGTCGATCAGTTTGAGCCGATCGGGCGACTCAAAAGCAGGCTTCAACACCAGCATTTCGTACAGCGTCAAACCAAGCGAATAGACGTCTGCCCGATTGTCACACTGGCCTTTGAACCGCTCCGGCGACATGTAGCGAATCGTGCCGAGGATGTCTCCGGTTTGCGTCATTGACGAATCGCCGGTTCTTGCCAAGCCAAAGTCGGTAATCCAGACGACTCCTGCTGTGTCAAGGATCAGGTTTGACGGCTTGATATCGCGATGCGTGATTCCACGAGCGTGGGCATATGCCAATGCATGCGCGGCCTGCAATCCGATTTCAGCCACGCTACGGAAGTAGGCGCGACGGTTGTTTTCCGCAGTGGAAACGTCACCTTCGCCGGGCAGCGATGCTGAAACCGTTGATCCTCCGGCTTGCACGATCGTCTCTGTCAACGAGAGATCGTCATCAAGTAGAGGCTTCGATTCGTTTCCCTGCGAGTCACTTGTGTCAAGGCTCTTCGCATCGAAATGCCCAGTCATCAGGGAATGAGCAATGCTGCGATCGGCGTTTCGATCGCGGTCGTCCGAATGGCCACCTTTTTTCTTGTCGGCTGCGATATGCTGACTGCGAAGATCACGTAGGTCGTCGATGACATGATCCAGCCCTTGTCCCTTGATCAACTGCATCGCGTAGAACGAATAGTCGTTGTCGTGACCGACTTCAAAGACCGGAACGATGTTGGTGTGGTGCATCCGTGCCGCCGCGCGAGCTTCCCGCTGAAACCGCAGCAGCGACTTCTCATCCTTGGCGATGTTGTGAGGCAGCACCTTCAGCGCGACGCGACGGCCAAGTGATTCCTGTTCCGCTTCATAGACGACGCCCATGCCTCCGCGACCGATCTCACGCAGGACGCGGTAGTCGCCAATGCTCTCGATTGGTTTCGCATCAGGTGAAGTGAAGGAACGATTCGACGCATCCAAGTCAGCCGTTGCCGGTGCGACTTGTTCGATAACGACCAACGCCGGGAAGACCTCGCGGATTTCATCCGCAAGTTTCGGGTGCTTCGCGCAGTACTCATCGATCGTGGGTTTCTCGCCCGACCGGTGCCGACGCATGAAGTCGTCCGCTAGCAGCTCCACCGGTTCAAGGCTGTCGCTCGACATGTCGGCGCTCGCGCCAACAGGTCGCGCGTCAATGTTCCTGTTTTTTTCCGTCACTGCTTGGACTCCGGTTGAAATTCCTGTCGGTCGCGAAACTCTGGGATCGAACTGAGTGCCTGCTTCAGACGCTTGAGAGCAGAGATGTATCGCTTGCTGGCGGTTGATCGCTTGATGCCGAGCGCCTCAGCAGTCTCGGTCGTCGTCATCTGCTCGAAGTTTCTGAGCACGAGGATTTCGCGATCGATCGGTTCGAGACTGTTCAGAACATCCTGCACGATCAACTGTAATTCGGCTCGCTCGACCGCCTGGGTTGGCGACGTCAACTGCCCCAGCAACTGCTGCGCTAGTGATACGCTGCACGCTTCGGGCATGGGACGCCGGTAAATCGAAACTTCCTGACTCACGTCACGCTTCTGCGTGCCTAGGTGTTCACGGTGAGCATTCAGGAGCTTGTCTGCCGCAATCCACCGCAGCCATAGGTAGAAGTCCATCGGCGGGTCGTCGGCATATTCGCTCAGCCGGTTTGAAGCCACAATGAGTGCTTCCTGCACCACATCGGACGGATCAACCCGCTTTTGCAAGCGTCGATCCAGCCGCAGCGCTACCATCCGCTTAAGCCGGTCGCGGTACCGCCCAAATAGATCAGCAACGGCCTGCGAATCCCCGTCAGCGGCACGCATCACCAGGTTCTGCGTATCACTCGATTCTGTCATGGATGTCCTCATACACCTACAACCACGGTTTGTTGCGGAGCGTCCACCAGCTCAACCAACATTTTTCGAGAATCAGTCGCTGACCTCAAACGGCAACCAAGTAGGCGGCTGGATTTTGAATTCGACAAACCATTGCATGCCAACACTTTAAGACGACACGTCACACGAAGTAGGCCAAGCAGATTCGCATTTTGAACCGGCACGATATGGCCGTAAACCGTTCAGCGCAAACAAAAACAGCTCGTTGTAATGAATGCAACGAGCTGTTGTGTTGTGAAGTCGGGGTGACAGGATTTGAACCAGCGACCTCTGCGTCCCGAATTCACCAGGCCTTCCGAAACGGTCGCGGTAAGTATAGGAGCAAGCACGCCTTACGAACAGGGAAGTAACGAGCGAATTCGTCGTAAGTCGTTCATTTCGGCTCAGCCGTTTCCATAGAGGGTATTATACCCTGTATTGCGGGCACCTTCGGAGGTGGACTTACGCGGAGGGGACTAAGCAGCGAATGCGCATAGAATGCACATTAGGTAGCACATCAATTGGGGAACGCGGAAATGGCCACCAACGGAGAACTTGAACAACGACTAGCCAACGTTGAGCGCGAAGTTGCCGAGTTGAGGCAACAGCTCCACGGCCGCGCCAGCAAGGTAGTTGATGACCTGGCCGGCAGCATGGCGGACGTTCCGGAAATGGAGTTCCAGAAGTTTGTGCACTACGGCAAGGAATCCCGCGATGCGCAAACCGAGCCAACGGATTGACCGCTAATGTTCATTCTGGACACCGACCTTCTCATCATCATTCAGCGTCGCTCGGAGCCAGAATGGGCTACGTTGCGAACAAACATGGATCGCCATGATCTCGGCGACTACTACCTAACGGTCGTTAGTGTCCACGAGCAGATGCTAGGGGCAAATAGCTACATTGCTCGTTCGAAGACACAGTCCGAGGTGATTCGCGGCTATCAAATGATGGAGGCGGCGATGATCGACTACTCCCGATTTACGGTTTTGCCATTTGACGAGCCGGCCGCAAGCAGGTTTGGCGAAATCCGTAAGCAAGGAATTCGCATCGGCACGATGGACTTGCGGATCGCATCAATCGCACTATCCCATGGATTCACCGTGCTCACCCACAACACGGTTGACTTCGAGAAGGTCCCCGGACTGGCTGTCGAAGACTGGACGCTGCCGGCGCGCTGACACTCCTGTCAGCATACGCGAACATCGACAATTCTTGATAAGAATCAACCGTTCTTGCACGCCAGAAGAGATTAGGAAGTTTGGGCTTGATTCCCGGTTATTCGAGGATTCGACAGAATGCAGTTGGTGTGAGCTAGCTGCGTTCAGTGTACGGTTGGGCAGCCATTCGCCAGTCTTGAATGGCTCCGCGGACGGTTTTTTCGGGGAGGAACTCCTGCTCCAACCTTCCGCGTAGTTCCTTTAGAAGCCGTCGGTAAAGCGATTGCTCGACTTCGTCGAGTCCGGCAGGCACTTCTGTTCCAGCGATGACAGGTTCAGGAACAGCGGTCTCGATGTTTCGGTCGTAGATTTCAGGAGTCATCATCAAAGCATGAAGGTGCGGGAGAGTCTGCCGCGCGTTTGCAAGAAACTGCAATCCCCACGTGTCGATGTCGCCCCAATAACCGATCTGCTTTGCTCGCAGCCAACGTCCTTCGGTCCACCCGAGATCAAAGCCTGCGCCCAACACGGCAATCGTCTCGGGCACATCCGGAAGTTGATGTTGGCAGCTTTCGTTCTCGACGAGTAGCAACCGCTCTCCGGGAAGCTCGGTATCTTTCAGCTCGGAGCGGCGTACGCGTTGCTTCCGAAATAGAAGGAGGTAGTTCGTCGTAAGCCCACCTTTGTTTGAACTCAACTTCAAAGTATTCGCAAGGTCTTCCAAGCTAGAGAAATCCACCGACAGAATCTCTTTCAACTTGGCCAACAGAGTCGAGTCAGCTTCCAACGTCCAGGTGACAACGTCCTCAATCATCCAATCATCTGGCCACTGAATGATGACCTCAGGTGACACGGACAGCTCAAGCAACTCCTTGACGTAGCCGTGACCGGCATCGTCATGTGCGTTGTGAAGGCACTAGAAAGAACCCGACTTCCCGAAGCAACCGGAACGGTAGGTCTGTTATGCCTTCCTCGTCAAAAGCATCTCCGATTGAAGCGTCGTCGTAAAAATAGCGGCGGCTCTCTACCGTGAGCGTGTCTTGGTCGAATCTGCCCGCGTAAGCCAGCTGAAGACACAACTCTTGCGAGTCCGATTTAGGCCTCGCAGAAATGGTCTGTGTTTCCTCGTTCCACCACTTCGGCATACCTCGACCCTCGCGAAACCACGCTGGATGTCGATTAGTATCGTTGCCGTCAAAACCGGTGAATGTCACTATTACTTCAAGCCGGTCTGTAGGCTGCGGGTCGCAGCCGAAGAAGTCGTGTTCAGTCAGGTCACGAATCAGGCGGTCCCTACCAAGCATCAAGCCAAGTGCATTGATGATGGTTGTCTTCCCCGACCCGTTGGGACCAATGACCACCGTGTGGTCATCAAACACCAAAGTCATGTCTTCGATGCCCCTGAACCGTCGGATTTCGAGCTGTTTGATTTTCATGGCAAACCCAACGCTAAGAAGACACAGTGAGAATCTGAGTATGGCGATACCCAAATCGTGCGTCGATACATCTTCGTCCACTCCCCGCGACGCCGAGTTTTTGACTGATTTTCTCTACCCGTGGTACGCTAGAGGAGTAGGCGGTATGATTCGAATAGAGGTAAGGCTATGTTTCTCGAACCAAACGACCCAAGACTCAACGACCCGAGACGGCCAAAACCGGCCCCGGCTGAGTATGCCGGTCAGTGGGTGGCCTGGGACAGGGACCGCAAGCAGATTGTTGCTCACGGAAACGATGTTGCGGCAGTCAGGCGTGAGGCAGTCGCAGCCGGCCACTCGTTACCTCTAATTGAAAAAGTGCCTGAAGAGTCTTCATTCATTGGCGGCCTATGAAGTTCTGGCATAGCCCGCAGAAGACCCGGTCACCGGATACGGACCAAGAGAGATTCGTTCTTAGACCGCTGCTGCCAATTCTCATCTTTGGCCAACAGGACGCTGGCCTATACACAGCTCTCGTCGACACAGGCTCCGACAGTACGTTCATACCGCGGAGCGTCGCCGATGATTTGCAGATTCCAATTCAGCCATGCACCGGTCCACCTCCCGCTGCGTTCGGGGGCGGTCGCATTGATACCTTCTTTGCTGATGTTGAACTGCAACTGAGCGACGGCGAGGACGACTGCCGTTGGACGGCACGGGCCTTGTTTTTTGACGCCAACGAAACTGTGATTCTTGGTCACCTGGGTTTCCTCAGCCACTTTACCGCCACCTTTGACGGCGAGGCCGGGACACTCGACTTGACGCCGAACGCAACACTGCCCAACGGCAAGTCCCCGTAGACCACTCCGCAACTACGCCGCTTGCACTTCAACATCTTCCTCCGTCTCGACGAACACATGAACCTGTTCCCGTCTCAATGAGAAGACGGTTTTGTATCGCAGCTCATCACCAAACCCGGCACGCCTCCGAAGACGGGAAGCACTGGCCTCTTTTTCTTCTTCGCCTTGCCCTTTGGTCGAGCTGGAACATCGAGCGGAACCAGGAGCGGAGCATAGGAGAACTCGGACTAGCCACAACGCTTGAGTGAGCGGATGTTTCGCCGCTCCAAACGCTTGAACTCATGCTCTCCCTTGGTCGCCAAGATGACATAGAAACGACCATGCCGGAGGTATTTCAGGTTGGCTCTGCCTTCATTTTCAGCTCAGCTGAGCGGCGGCCTGAGGGGTCTTCTTGGATGTCGTATTTGGTGATTATCGCCTCGTCAACCCACGCGGGACTGGTCCCATCGGGCACGGTTCCAGTGACGTAATACCAGTAGCCGCGGGGCACCAACTGCACAGAGACTTGCTGCACAAAGGCGGACAGACATCGGGTTTCACAACGGACATCTTGCCAGCGGATTGTCGGAGTTCACAGCAGGCTGATTGAGCGACAACCTCGGCTTCATCGTCCAACGCAGTTCCGCTCAGCTGCCAGTTTACGGATTACGCTGAGAGCCCGTGTCCCGCCGCGTTGCCCGTAGTTGCAATGCTCTAAAGCACGCATTTTAGTCGGAACGCCATTTGAAGGCTTAGCGAAACGTCAAATGGACCAAATGCGGGTGGGCCGCTTCAGACCACCAAATCGTGGGCAACACCCAACAGCAAAAAAGCGTTTGAATTCCTGTCGTTTCTGTGGCAGACTTCCCCGCAGTTGTTTGTTGTTGATGTAGTCCAGCTGTGCTCTCGTTGTCCCCGATTTCTTCCTCCAAAGACGCTCTTTCGTACTACGCAAGTCTTGGTGAGGATTACTACGTAAAAGACGGTGCTGAACGGCCCGGTACGTGGTGGGGCGAAGGAGTAAAGGCACTTGGGCTCTCGGGCGGTGCAGACAAAGTGGCGTTTCATAACCTTCTTCGCGGCTTTTCGCCTGATGGAAAACACAAGCTTGTTCAAAACGCAGGTCGTAAGAATCGGCGTGCAGCAATTGACTGCACCTTCTCGGCTCCAAAAAGATGTGTCTATCCTTTGGAGCATTGCTCACCAAAGAGAGCGGCTTCAAGTTGAGGCAGCAGCAGAGCGGGCGCTAAAAAGAACTTTTTGTAGCGTAAGTGAACTTTGCGGTCACAGTCGCCGTGGGCATAACGGTGAGTCGAGAGTAGACCAAGCGGGGCTAGTTGGTGTTGTTGTTCGCCATGACACAGCACGAGGGGTTCCAGGTAACTCGTTGTCCATTTTGCAAGTTCAACTGCGACGTGACAAACGGAACGGCAAGCGGTGAGCGGCATTGCATACGACGCATCGCCGTCTTCTGAACCATCGTTTCTGGGGAGAGTGCCACACCACTAGCGGTAATCCCGAACGAACCTGATTCGCATTGTGGTGTCAAAAGAGAAGGAACAATAGACTCTGAGACCGTCATGAACGCAAAGAAGAAAGCAGTTCTCGACCGCATCAAGCACCTTGAAGACGCGATTACCAGGGGGCGAGAATACCTAGAATGCGGCGAGCATGCCCATTGGCATGGATTTCGACCTCTGTTCGCCTCTAAAGTTCAAGACGGCAAGACGCTTCCGCCTCACAAGGATTGGGTAAGGAACGTGTTCCTACCCAGACACGAAAAGGCTCTCGACAAAGCGTACAGGAAACTGGAAAGGGTATCTTAGGGGTGCGGCCGCGAGGTGAGACTGTGTGCCGGGCGTGAAACGACAGAGATGTTTGTGCATGACAGGAAACGTTCGTGACCCATGTGGACGAAAAGAGTCTTCTCTCGGCCCCATAGCGACACCGTTACAACCACAATACGTCTAGTTGACGAACGGGTCATTGTCGAGCGGTCCAACCTCGATAAGCCTTTCTCTTTCCGTTGGACCGATGTCGACGAGATTGAAACGTTCAAGCTGGACTTGCTGACGACCGATGACATTCGCCTCGCGTTCCGCGTGTCCGACATCTGGTGGTGTAACATTCTTTCTGTAAAAGCGCAGTGGCGCGCCGAACTTAATTGATTCGGAGCGTCGCTGATAGGCGGCTTGAAAAAGCGTGGGCCGCTGTCGATCTTTCTTTTCGCAGGACACTACTCTAGCGAAAGGAGACCCACATGGCCCACGACGATCAATCTACTCGTTTCGAAGAGCTGCTCCAACTACTCGGCGAACATGGCTTTGAGGGAATGGGGCACGCGATTGAGATTCTCATGAATGAGGCGATGAAACTCGAGCGCGCGGAAGCCCTGGGCGCGATGCCGTATCAGCGGACCGAAGCGCGACGTGGATATGCCAATGGATACAAGTCCAAGACGGTCAACAGCCGACTCGGCCAACTGCGCGTTAACGTTCCTCAGACCCGAGATGTGGAGTTCTATCCGTCGACATTGGAACGGGGCGAACGCAGTGAGCGGGCGCTCAAATTAGCGGTGGCGGAGATGTACGTGCAGGGAGTATCGACCAGGAAAGTGGCGGAGATCACTCAGGAGCTGTGTGGATTGGAGGTCAGTAGTACTCAGGTCAGTCGGGCCGCCGAGCTGCTGGACGAAGAACTGCAAGCCTGGCGGGAGCGTCCACTGGAAACGGTGCCGTATGTGATTCTCGATGCTCGCTACGAGAAGGTTCGCCACGGAGGCAGCGTACGTGACTGCGCGGTACTGATCGCCACCGGCATTTTGGAGAACGGTCAACGCAGCATCCTGGGCGTCAGCGTCTCACTTTCCGAAGCAGAGGTTCACTGGAGAAGCTTCTTGAAGAGTCTGATCGACCGTGGCTTGCACGGTGTTCAGTTGATCGTTTCCGACGATCACGCGGGGCTGAAGCAGGCTCGCAAGGCATGCTTCGCAGGCGTGGCCTGGCAGCGCTGCCAGTTTCACCTCCTCCAGAACGCTCTGAACTACGTACCCAAGATAACCATGCGTCCGGAAGTCATCCAGGACTTGCGTAACGTGCTCAACGCAGCGGATCGTCACGAAGCAGATCGTCTCCTCAAGTTGATGGTCGAGAAGTACGCCGAGACGGCGCCGGATCTATCCCGTTGGCTCGAGACCAACGTTGCGGAAAGTCTGACGGTGTTCGAATTGGAACCTTCTCACCGCCGCCGTCTTCGCACGACGAACATGCTTGAGCGGCTAAACCAGGAGATCAAACGTCGCACCAGAGTGGCAACGCTGTTTCCCAACGAAGCGTCGCTCCTGCGGTTAGTCAGCGCGATCCTCAGTGAGACCAGCGACGATTGGGAAACTGGCAAAGTCTATTTGACAATGCAAACAACGCCTCCCAAAAACGGAACACAGAGAAAGGCTAGCGGGGGTCCAGGGGGGCGGCAATGAGCCCCCCGGTCTGCGTGAACGCAAAAGAAAACGGCGGCGAAGCCGCTCCATACTATTTACAAAACGCGAAAATGAGATCGACAGAATTTACAGAAGGAAGGTTGCTCGACCCGACATCTGGCATGAGTTTAGCGAAAGTGATGAAGGCTTTATGTCACTGACCGAAGCCATGAAAACCAGGTTCCCAGCCATTCACAAGGACTGGTACAGGGAGGTGATGCAACCCCCTTTTGCAACCAACCAGCGGACATTATGGAAGCGTGGCTGACCGGCGTCGCAGTGAGACTTCGAACGCACCTCGGAGATGGAGCCGAAGCGTCCTTGATGCGTTTTGATGGCGTGCTCGTATCTTCTCGTGTATGAAACGAGTCGGTGGTAGGGTAATGAGCAGCACAGTCAAACGCCGACAAAACGGCCCATCCTCGGAACTGAAAGATGCCAAAAACTTATCATTGTTGGCGTTGTGACATGCCAGTTCCGATGTTGACTGACGATGAATGGGAACAAGTTCGACGACTACTTCAGGCCAAGCGAGCAAGAAAGCATGGTCATGAAGCCTGTGAAAAGTACTTCGAGATTACTGGATTTCGGGAAACAAACCCAAATGCACTTTGGCATCATTACCTCTCAAACTACGGTCCAGAGTGTGATTCCTGCGGACATTGCTGCGGACTAAGGAAGCAACGTTCTGTGCGAACTGCGGAGCGAAGCGTACGTAGTTCAGCCTTGGACGCAACAGGCTACGACGCGTCGGTGTGAAACGCTAGTTCCAGTTCCAAAGTGCGGCGATGAATTGGCCCATGGCGGCGTTCGCCCCACGCTGATGTAGCAAGCAAACGCGATTGTGGCCGTAGCGGGCCAGGTAATCACGAACGCAATGCAGTGTGCTTACCGGAATCCGGTCGTTCGGATACTCGCGAGTGATTCTCATCTGCCATGGCCCACGAGCGTGGAGCTTTCCGCCAAGCTGCGGTCGTGTCGAGTCTCCCCCTACCCCCGGGTTGCACCGCAGCAGCGCCCGCGTAGATTGGAGGGCAGAGTTTTGGAGGGAAAACGGGTCTAAATCTCTGCCCTTAGGACCAATTCCCTTAGTCTTGAAGGTGCAGTAACAACTCCGAAAGTCCTTTGCCAGCAACAGCTTATCAAAGTCGGGGCGACTGGATTTGAACCAGCGACCTCTGCGTCCCGAACGCAGCGCTCTACCAGGCTGAGCCACGCCCCGCTTTATTTCGCCCCACTATCTTACTGCTACGAACGACACTAGCATAGCCTCGCCCAAAGACCCCTCACACACACCACACGCTCCCGATCCCATCGCTGCGCCTTCCCTGCCCGCCAATCGACTGACAACTCCGCACGACCAACCTAGCTGCCTGTTGAAAAACGCCGGCCTGGCGTTCTTCAACCTCGCCAAGCTCAGAACAAGAGTTCTTCGCGGCTCGCAAATCAATGACTTACGTCGCTGATTTGGCATCACATCCCTGTGATGCGGCAGCCCGTTGAGAAAATCAACAGGCTGCTAACCCGCCCGCACTACATGTGGACCAGCCGCCGCCGGTAACGCACTGCGCCGCCAGTCCACTAAGTGAATCTCCACCGATCGCCGGCCTCGGAACTCGTTAATCACCGGTCGAAAGGCAATATCCAACTGTCCCTCCATCCCAGATAACTCGTCGTACCACTCTCCACCCCCAAAAGCGATCGCGCGTAACGACACCCCGTGCTGTAACACCTTCGCCGACAAATGCCGCTCGCCCTTGCCCATCCGACGCGGCGCCTCGGCCAGACGCACACCCGTCGCACATAACACAGGCCGGGGATTACCCGCCCCAAACGGCGCTAGACGTTCCAACTGCTGCACCGTCTGTAACGTCAACTGACTCAGCGGCGCCTCCACGTCGATCTCGATATAAGCCTGCCGATCCGCGTCCGTGATCGCCGCAGCAGCATACTCGCAAAATGACGCCCGAAAGAGATCAATCTGCTGCTCCTCAACCTTCAAACCAGCCGCCGCCGCATGACCCCCGCAACCCACCAAATGCTCGCGACAATGTAAAAATGCCTCGTGCAGGTTTAGGCCACAGGCACTCCTCCCCGAACCCGTCGCCGCCCTCGTACCTAACTCGTCGATCGAGATCAGCACCACGGGCCGGCAGTACTTTTCCGCCAAACGACCCGCCACAATTCCAATGACGCCCGCGTGCCAACCGCTCCCCGATAACACAAACGCAGCATCACCCTCCAGATCACACTCTTCCTTGATCTGCTTGGTCGCCGCCAAGTAAACACTCCGCTCCAAACTGTCGCGGCTGCTGTTCAACTGATGGATGTACTCGGCCAATGCCTCCGCACGTTCCGCTGACTCGGTCGTTAACAACTCAACGCCCAACTGAGCCTGCCCCAAGCGGCCCGCCGCGTTTAAACGCGGTGCCATCCCGAAGGCAATGTCCTCGCTCGCCAAGCTGGCTTTCTGGTCGAAACCCGCCACCCGCATCAAGGCCGCAACTCCCACCGTCGGACGCTCCCGCAGACTCTTGAGCCCGTGCCGGACCAGGACGCGGTTCTCGTCCAACAACGGCACAACGTCCGCCACCGTGCCGATCGCTGCCAAACCGATCGCAGACAAAAGAAAGTTGCGCATTCGGTCGGAGACCTTCTTCGACTCGCTCGCCCGGCAACAAAGCGCCCAAGCCAGCTTGAACGAAACTCCAACCCCACATAGTCCGCCAAAAGGATACTGATGGCCAGGCAACCGCGGGTGGACGATCGCCGCAGCGGCCGGTAACTGATCGGCAAACTCGTGATGATCCGTGACGATCAACTCCAAACCTAACTCGCGAGCAACCTCCGCCGGCCCCACGCTGGCAATGCCGCAATCCACGGAAATCACCAACGACGCTCCACGCGCAGCAAGTGTACGGAGCGCGTCGTCGTTGAGGCCGTACCCCTCCTCCAGCCGGTTCGGGACGTAGTAGCCAACGTCCGCACCCAGCAGACGCAAACAGAGATACAACAACGCCGCCGACGTCATGCCGTCGGCATCGTAGTCGCCGTAGATCACGATCCGGCGGTGTTCGCGCACCGCTGCGTAGATCCGATCCGCCGCCGCAGTCACTCCTGGCAGCTCTTCCGGATCCCGCAGGCTGCTCATCTTCGCATCGAGAAAACGGTGCACCGCGGCGGGATCGTCCATACCGCGGCAGATCAGCAGCTGCGCCACAATCGGCGATATCGCGGCCCGCTTTTCGAGAGTGATTACCCGCTGGCTGTCATGCGAGTGGATACGCCATTGCTTGCCCATGTTGTCCGTAACCTGGCTACCCACTCCGTGGGCCTAGTGCATTGTTCAGCTTAACTTTAGGCTCGCGACCGGAGCCCGACGTGGAAGGAGCGTCTCAGATGAGTTCTCCACGCTCTGGCGAGCGTAGCTACCCCATGCTGAGCTGTAACGCAGCACTAGTTCCGGCCTACTTTTTCTTTTCGGAGTGCATCGTGTGCTTGCGTAGCCGGGGGCTGTATTTCTTCAGCTTCAGCTTCTCACCGCCCGGCTTGCGGCGGACCGCGTAGTTGTAGTCACCGGTCTCGTCGCAGACCAGAAACACCGTCTCCGCTTTCTTCTTACTCTTACCGCCCTTGGCCATCGTCCCGTCTCCGCTGTTGTTGAAAACAACTCAGGCCAACTTCGGCCCGAACTCACAACTGTCTTATGCTCTCCGCACCCTCACCCCAGCCCTCTCCCGTGAACGGGAGAGGGAGTGCTGTTTTTCCCTCACCCCGGCCCTCTCCCGTAGGGAGAGGGAGTACTTTTTATGCAGCCCTCCCCCGTGGGCGGGAGAGGGAGTGCTCTCTTTCATGCAGTCCGCCAAACTCTGGCGAGTTCGGCTACGCTCCAAATCAGCCGCTGGGCGTTAGCCCACGGTTCCTCAGCGAAACCAACGCGTAGCGTCCGGGGAGGGCTCCCCTTCTCCGGCCTTTGGGCCGACTCTCCCCGAGGGGAGAGCGACGTAAGACCGAATTACGCGCGCCTCAACGCCGGTATGTCCGAATTGTAACCGAAATCACACTGCCGAGAACAGACGCACGCTAACTCCCAGCCAACCCCGAATTCCACCGCCAACGGGAAACTTGTGTCCTACCGAAAATAGTCTAGGATAAGACTTTGAGGCAAATTGCCGAGCACCTTGGACGCAGACGCTGCTGAGCCTTGTTGACCCACTATCTGGGGGCTGACCCACCCATCCGGGGCCGAGGAAGTCGATGGCACCACAACTGACTCGCCGGGACTTGGCCGCAGTGGCCCAGTATCTGCAAGATGAGTCGCTCGACCCCGACACGCTCGATTCGCAGCAGCAGGAGCAGGAAACCGAGGAGCAGGTCTCGTACCGGCCGCGGCGGCAAACTCGGGTCGTGCTCCCCGCCTGGCTTGTCAGCCTGATTCTGCACACCGGGCTGATGGTCATCCTGGCCGTCTTCTATGTCGGGCTGGAGACGACCTCCGGCGAGTCGTTGCTTTATGTCCAGTCCGCGTCGGCCTCAGAAGAGTTGGACGATGAGTTCGAGGACCTCGTTCCACCAGAAGAGCTGCGCGCCAGCGACGAGCTGTCACTGAGCGTCGGGGCGTTTCTGAAGCTGGACTCGGGTGTGCCAGAGGAGGTCTCAGAAATCCAGATTGAGGAGACGTCTGCGGCGGCTCCGCTCAGCGTTGACTTCAGTGATCTCGCAACCGATGCCTCCGCCAGCACCGAGCTGCTGCAAGCGGTCGGTGCCACGGTCGGAGCGGATCTCGAAGGCCGCAGCGACAAGATGCGAGCAGCCATGCTTGCCAAGTACGGTGGCTCTGCAGGCAGCGAACGGGCGGTCGCTATGGCGCTGCGGTGGTTCGCCAAACACCAGCGGCAGGACGGCAGTTGGAGTTTCGATTTTCGCCACAGCTGCAGAGGCAAGTGCTCGCAATCAGGCCGCATGGAGACCTGCTGGACCGGGGCCACCGCCATGGCGCTGCTCCCCTTTTTGGGAGCCGGCCAAACCCACGCGAAGGGCGAGTACAAAGAGAATGTGGCCAAGGGCATTCGGTTCCTGCTTCGCGCACAGGATCGCAACGGCTCGCTTGTTTCGGGGGGCGGAAGCATGTACTCGCACGGGCTGGCCACGATCGCACTCTGCGAAGCCTACGCGATGACTCGCGACCAGTTTCTGAAAGTGCCGGCCCAACGGGCGCTGGACTTTATCGTCTTTGCGCAAGACCCGCTCGGTGGTGGTTGGCGTTACATGATCAGGACTCCGGGAGACACCTCGGCAGTTGCTTGGCAGGTCATGGCGTTGAAGAGCGGTCATATGGGCAACCTCTCTGTCCCCAATCGAACGGTTCTGTTAGTCGATAAGTTCTTGACCTCGGTCCAATCGGATGGGGGCGCAGTTTACGGCTACATGGATCGCAGCAAGGCGCGGCCCAGCACGACGGCCGCCGGACTGCTCTGTCGCATGTATCTGGGCACTGGGAAGGACCACCCTGGGATGGCGCGCGGAATTGAAAACCTGTCGAAGCTGGGCCCGGCGGCCGACGAACGCGCGACTCGGTTTCACATGTACTACAACTACTACGCAACGCAGGTCCTGCGACACTACGGCGGCGAAGCGTGGGAGAAATGGAACGGCTTGCTGCGCGATTTCCTGGTCAAGACTCAGCAGTCGACCGGCCACCAAGCTGGCAGCTGGACCGTTCCCAACTGGGAAGCTGGCGCCCATGACACCGAGATGGGTGGCCGTCTCTACTACACATCGCTGGCCACGATGATTCTGGAAGTCTACTACCGCCACATGCCGATCTACCGGGAAGATGCCGCCGAAGAGTTTCCTCTGTAGCCGTCGCGACTCGAGGTGTGAAGTTCGCCGATGCCCAGCTTGACCGAGGAGCTAAAGGCAGAGGCGCGGCGACTGGGTTTTCAACTCTCCGGTAGCTGCCCTGCGGTTTCCCCAGCCGGAATTCATCGGTTCTACGAATGGCTGGCGTCAGGGTACGGCGGCGAAATGCACTACTTGTCGAATCGTGCGGCGGCGTACGAACATCCGCGCAGCATTCTAGACGGTGCCCGCAGCATTTTGATGTTGGGGATGCACTATGCGAACCAGCCTCCCGCCACCATTCGGCCCTCGTACGGACGCGTTTCGCGATACGCATGGGGCAGCGCTGACTATCACGACGTCATTCACGGTCGGCTCAAGCAGCTGGCCGCTTGGCTGACTCGTGTCGCACCCAATGCGAAGGTCCGTGGGGTCGTAGATACAGCGCCGTTGCTGGAACGTGAGTTCGCGCAATTGGCGGGCATTGGCTGGATCGGGAAGAACACAATGTTGATCACGCGCGATTCAGGAAGCTACTTTTTTTTGGCCGCGTTGCTGACCGACGTCGAGTTGGATTACGATTCTCCCCATCAGACAGATCACTGCGGTACCTGCGTCGCTTGCCTGGAAGCCTGCCCCACCGATGCCTTTCCCCAACCGTACCAGCTGGACGCCCGCCGCTGCACCAGCTACCTGACGATCGAACTGCGCTCGCCGATCCCCAGCGAGCTGCGCGGCGCGATGGGTGAATGGCTGTTCGGCTGCGATATCTGCCAAGATGTGTGCCCCTGGAACTCGCGTGCTGCGGTATCCAATGAGGTTGAGTTCGAACCGCGTCACGAAACGAATCCACTGGAATTGGGCGCGCTGTTCGACTTGGACGAGACCGCCTTCCGCCAGCTCTTTCGCCATACCCCGCTCTGGAGGCCCAAACGGCGCGGTCTGCTCCGCAACGCGGCCATCGTGTTGGGCAACCAACGTATGGAAGCAGCCTGCGGGCCGCTGATGCGAGGATTGACCGACGACGAGCCGCTCGTGCGGGGAGCCAGCGCCTGGGCATTGGGCCGGCTGCACCGGCCCGAGGCGCGCGCTGCGTTGCAGCGGCACTTAGACGGCGAAACCGATGATGCCGTGCGGGGCGAAGTGCGGGCCGCGCTACAGCGTCGCTAGGATCAGATGAGCTGCGGATCGAGCCAGTTGGAATCACAAAATCGCGCGACCGTGGGTGGCTCTCGGTGGTTACGGCACACGGAGTGTGCCTACTACTTTAGAGGCTGTGCAGCTTTTACGCTTCATGCAGTCCGCCAAACTCTGGCGAGTTCGGCTACGCTGCAAAATCAGCCGCTGGGCGTTAGCCCACGGTTCACCAGCGAAACCGACGCGTAGCCGTCCGGGGACGGCTCCCCCTCTCCGGCCCTTTGGGCCGACTCTCCCCGAGGGGAGAGTGAGGAAAGACGAAATCACGCACGACCTGCTTAGGTGGCAGGCACACGGAGTGTGCCTACTACTTTGGTCCCCGAAGTTGCAAAATCTGGCTGTGTGATTACCGTAGAATGACGAGACCGTTACGCTAGCACCTGCCAACGAGAGGACCCTAACATGAAACGTGCTCACATTTTAGCTCTACTGGTCGCCACCGCGCTGGTGACGGCAGCAAGCCGTACAGAGGCCGGTGACTACGGTCTGCACGGTGGTTTGCCGTGGTTCGGGTATGGCTACAGCGGCTCGCTCTACGGACTCGGCCGTATACCAGTACCTCCCTACTATGCCCTTCACCCACCGGTCTACTATAGCCACCCGGTTCCACGGCCCTACGGGCACAGCCCGTTCGCTTGGCGGAGTCACCAGAGCCAGTTGATGGCGCCCCAACCGAAGCTCACCATCAATCCGCACTTCAAGCCGGAGACCGAAAAGGCGACCGAAAACCACTCGCGGACAGCCCGGATCACGATCAACAAGCACTACGTTTCCGCGAAACAGGAATTGGCGTCGCAGAGCCACTAGTAGTGTCGAGCCGTAGCACGACTTTCTGTTCTTTGGCGGATATTTCGCTAGGCGAAAATCAAGTTGAGATGGACCTACTTACCCTAGCCCCTCTCCCGGGCAACCCTCCCCGGACGCTACGTGTCGGTTTCGCGGGGAACCGTGGGCTAACGCCCAGCGGCTGATTTGCAGCGTAGCCGAACTCGCCAGAGTTTGGCGGACTGCATGAAGCGCAAAAGCTGCACGACCTCCAAGCGGGAGAGGGAACGGATGCGCGATCTGCTCCTGCTGTTCTCTGACAAAGCCTCGTCCGGTCGACTGGGACACTAGCAGTGCGGCTCAGCCCCAGGGTAGTTTGCCGGGCACTTGGGTGCGGACGCTCCACAGGGTTCCGCCGGCGGTGATGAACAGGGTCCGCAGATCTCGACCCCCGAAGGTGCAGTTGGTGACTTCGTCATGCGCGATGCGGATAACCGTCAGCAACTTGCCGGTCGCGGAAAAAACGTAGACGCCACCTGGCTTCGAGTTGGTCTCAAACTCCGTCGGCTGATTGCGTCCACCGGCCACGTAAAGCCGACCCTTCGCGTCAAGCACCATGCCGTCCGGCCCGCGTGAATCGCGCCAGTCATAGATCAAGCACCGGCTGGTGTCGTCAATCGTGCCGTCGGGACGTAGATGAAATCTCCACAGCTTTCTCGCGCCGCCCGCTGTATTGTTGTTGTTATCCGCGACATAGAGGTAACGGTCGTCGGGTGTAACCAATAGCCCGTTCGGCCGGTCAACTTGATGGGTAATGACCCGTGTGACCGTTCCATCCGGGTCGATCCGATAGACACCTTCCACCTGCTGACCGTTGGCGTCCACCATCTCGATGCTGGATCGGTCGCCATACCGGGGGTCGGAGAAGTAGATGCGGCCGAGCGAATCGACAGTGAGATCATTAGGCTGATTGAAGCGAAGACCACCGTACTGCTCGGCGAGGTTTGTGATCGAGCCGTCCGATTCGCGACGTGTCACACGCCGATGACTTGCTTCACAAGTCAACAGCCGGCCCTGACGGTCGAACAGCAATCCGTTGGAACCAGCCGATTCGCGGAAAATCTTCAGTTGGCCCCGATCGTAGTGCATGGTGTGCCCCAGACCGCTGAACAGCAACCCCAACTGGGGATCCCAAGCCGGTCCCTCACCGGCACCCTCAGCTAATAGCTGCTGTGGCCGGGCGTCCGGAGCGAGTATCGGTTCATCGCCGTGCGCCGCCATCGTTGGTGCTAGAACCGTAGAAATCAGAAGTAGCGCCGGCGCAGCCAAACAAGCCCTACGGGTCGTCATCACTGTTTCTCCGTCTGTATTGCTCCGCGAAGTGGATCGGTTATGGTCAACGAACAGGACGATCGCGAAGCGAGGGATCGGTCTCTTTGTTCGATAGTGTTATCATTTGAGTTGCCTGAGCCTCAGTCGTAAAGCGCGAAGCGTAAGTTTGAAGTTGCGCTTTTCGCCTTTCCACAGGGACAAGATGTTGAATTCGTCGCGTTTTTTTTGACCCGAAGCGTCAGCGAGGGGGAGTTGGTGCACCAACGCGAGTTATTCCCTCGCTGACGCTTCGGGTTACGATTGGGAAAAAATGCGCAACTCAAAAACTGATGCGTCGGCCTACGGAGAACGCGGCCTTCCTGCGCGGCTTCACGACTCGACCTAGGAACTTAAGGAACGCGCGTATGATCAATCTCGGATGTCTTGCCTTGTTGGTGGTTTCGGCGGCCGGCGCGGACACCGCGGAGGAGCGGGCAGCATTTTGGCATCAGTGGCGGGGTCCACACGCCACCGGTGTCTCGACCACGGCCGACCCGCCAGTTGTTTGGGATCAGCAAACAAACATCCAGTGGCGCGTTGATATACCGGGCGATGGGAGTGCCACTCCGATCGTCTGGCAAGACCGCGTCTATGTCGTCTCGGCGATTCAGACCGATCGCCGCGCCGCTCCTGCTCAACCTGCGGCTGACGCGAAGACGGTTCCACCTGCGTCCTACTATCGATTCATGGCGTTTTGCTTGTCGCGCGAGACGGGTGATACGATCTGGGAAAAGGAGCTCAAGGAAGCCGTTCCGCACGAGGGCGTGCATCCATCTCACACCTACGCTGCAGCATCACCGGCTACTGACGGAAGACGGCTCTACGTCTCTTTTGGCTCACGCGGCATCTTTGGGCTGAACATGGAAGGCGACATACTGTGGCAGCGCGACTTGGGCGACATGAGGACGCGCTACGGATGGGGCGAGGCCACGACACCGGCCGTCTACGGAGATTCGCTTGTCGTCAACTGGGATCATGAAGATCAATCGTTTGTGATGGCACTGGATGCCGCGACCGGCGATCCGCGCTGGCGGGTGCTGCGCGACGAACCCTCCTCTTGGGCAACGCCGTTGGTTGTTGAACACGGAGATCGCGTGCAAGCGATCGTAAACGGCACGAATCGAGTACGAAGCTACGACCTCCAGACAGGAGACGTGCTGTGGGAGTGTGGTGGCCAGACAATCAACGCGATCCCGTCGCCGGTAGCCACTGACGGTGTGGTTTACTGTATGAGTGGTTACCGTGGTCATGCGGCCTACGCGATTCCTCTGGACTCTTCGGGCGACATTGCCAATGAAGAGACCGTCTGGGGATACCGGCGAGGGACCCCCTATGTGCCCTCACCGCTGCTCTCTGGAGATCGCCTCTATTTCACGCGGGGAAATTCAGCGATCTTGACCTGCCTCGATCGGAGCACCGGAAAACCGATACTGCTGGAAAAGCGTTTGCCGGGGCTGCAGTCGCTCTACGCGTCACCGGTGGCCGCCAATGGCCGCATCTACGTCGTCGATCGAGATGGAACGACGGTCGTGTTACGTGATGGGGGGGAGTTAGAAGTGCTGGCGGTCAACAAACTCGATGACCCGATCGATGCCTCGCCCGCGCTCGCCGGACGGCAGCTGTTCCTGAGAAGCCGCGGCCGCCTGTACTGCATCAGCGAGTGAGTCCAACTGCCTGTTAGGCGAACAACATCCCACAGTAACCGACAACGCGGCTCTTGTCACCGCTCACATCGGCACTCGTCGCGTAAGCAACTCGTTCGGCTTTCTTAATACGGTGCAACCGCTTCACCGTGTCCATTGCGATCACGGCTGGCAACACCCCGCACATGCTGATGGCATGACCGGTCACAGTCTGAAAAAGATCGTCTGGGTCAAGTCGCTCGAGCGATTGCATGGCGATCTCATCAAGCCGCCGGTTCTCTTGGTCGTTGGCGTAATGGTTCATGTCGCTTGAGATCACCAGTAGCGGCTGTTCTGGCAGCTCTTTGAGCACGCCTGTCAATCCATCAGCGAACTGTTTGCAGTTTTCCCGATCTCCGCCGCCGATCGTGATGCCAACCACCCTGACGTTGGGATTCCGCCGGGCCAAGAAAGGCAACTCGACCTCGATTCCGTGTTCGGCCTGATGGGCCGCAGCATCCAGCTGTAGCCCGGGAATCGCATCGGCCAGCCTGCGCGCTAGTTCAGGGTCCGATGCGATTTCGCCGCCCGGAATCGACCACTTCTCGTGTGGCGCCACTGCCCACTCGACGCCGAGCCTGGTGTGTTTCGGCCCGATCACAATGACAGTGTCCGGGACCTTAACCTTGGCAAACACCTGCCCCGCAATGCTACCCGAATAGACTAAGCCGGCGTGTGGCACCATGATCGCTGGGCACGACACAGTCCGCTTGGGAGCGTCCGCCAAGTAGCCCTCGACGAGAGTCGATAGTTCGTCCGCGTCGGCCGGGTAGAATCGCCCGGCAACCGCAGCAGGCCGAATCGCGGAGCCGGCGAAGGGGCGGGGCGCATTGCTAACCGACAGCGCGGTCTCGGTCGACTGAACGGCAAAGCTGAACACACTCGCCGCGGCGGGGGTCAGCACGTTCGCCTGCTGCGCAGCAGCGGCGAGCAACTCTTGGGGAGTCTTCTCCGGCTCGAAAACCCAAGCAGTCTTCGAGCCCTCGATCACCATCAATGCCCGCTGCTGCGGGTCGATGCCAGCCAGGTCTGGTTCATCCACCGTACCGTGCATCGCTGGATCGTAGAGCAGCGAGACTGTGACGCTGACATTACCCTCGATGCGCGCCTGCCCGGAACGCAGCGCAGCGGCAGTCGCTTCGCATAGTTTGAACGCGGTCGACTGCAATGGAAGAGGAGGCCGCATCGAGACGCGAAAGAAGTGCAGCGGGTCCGCGCCGTCACTCTTCAGCGACAGAGCGATCGCGTGAACGCTTCCATCGGCGCAGTTCGGTACATAGTAGCTCGGTGTCGCTCCCTGAAGCAGCGCCTGTAGATTTCGCGCGCTGTGCGCCGACAGCAGTTGCAGCTCCTGTTCGGTAAGCACGGGGGCCGCGGCGGAGCTTCCTTCCAAAGAGGCAGCATCAAACGGCGCGGCAATCGAAGCCCCTTCGAACGTCTGCAAAACGGTCTCGTCGTCCTCCCAGGCCGTGGTCGGCAGCCCCGCCTTGCGACACACTTGCCGCAAGAACTCCTCGGCATCGTACCCTTGTTCGGTGGCCACCACGGGCAACAGCAAGCCAACTTGATTGCCCCGTCGGATCTGCAGCCCGTGCTTGCCTACCTCAACCGCCTGAACCCGATCGCGGCCCTTTTCCTCAACCGGCCGAAACCCGTAAAGAAGCGAAACATCAACTTCCAAGTGAGGAAGCTCCGTCGTGGAAATCGGCGGAAGACGGCTATCCTCGGTCGCTGTGCGCACGGCGGCCTGCTGAAGCGCTTGGCCTAGCGGCATGGGCTGCCCTAGAGCTCCACAACAAGCCCGCAGCCGATTGCGTCGTTTCAGCGTTACAAACGACCCCATAACGGTCTTATCGGTGGCGCCGCCCAAGGTAACGTCCTCAATTCGAACGCTCCGCCTAGCAACCGCCGCGGCAACGATTTCGCAAGCGGCACGGTGAATCGCTTGCTGCTGTTCGTCGCTGAGCTTAGGACGCTGCGCTCGCAAGCGTGCTTCAACGCCTTCGCTGTTGCTCGTAGCCATGCTGGGCACTTCCTTCTTGGTTGGAGGGGGCGATTGGGAAGCGAGGACGGGCAGCGGCCGGGCAAAGTCGGAAATGCGCACCGGCTGCCTCTTTCGGCCCCAGTGGCCAGGCGCCTGTTCGAAAGAGCCCGGGATTATGTGCCCGCAGAATTCGCATCGGTCGTTTACCAGATGATACTGACCCAGCTCGTACCAGTTCCGCTCGATCAGCTGTTCCCCGCAGCCGGGACAATAGGTGCTCTGATGAGCTACATCGTTCACATTGCCAACGTAGACAAACTTCAGTCCTTGTGCGAGAGCAGTCTGGCGAGCGGCGACCAACGTTGCGGGCGGCGTGTTCGGCCGGTCGGTCATGCGAAAGTCGGGGTGAAACGCCGTGAAGTGGACGGGAACCGAATCTCCAACGTGGTCCAACAGCCAATCACACATCTGCCGGACCTCGTCCAGCGAATCGTTGGCCTGCGGGATCACTAGATTTGTGATCTCGAACCAGACATCAGTCTCACGCGCCAGCCACTGAATCGTCTCCAACACCGGCTGCAAGTGGGAATAGGTAATTCGGTAGTAGAACTCCTCGGTAAAAGCCTTGAGATCCACATTCGCAGCATCCATGTACTCATAGAAGGGCGCCCGCGCCGAGGGACTGATGTAGCCGGCGGTCACCGCCACGTTCTTGACACCAACCGCGCGGCAGGCCCGAGCCGTGTCCATGGCATACTCGGCCCAGATGACCGGGTCGTTGTAGGTATAGGCGACGCTGCGGCAACCAAAGTGGCTAGCCGCCGCTGCAATCGCTTCGGGTCCCGCCAGTTCGCTAAGCCGCTCGACCTGCCGGGACTTGGAAATATCCCAGTTTTGACAGAACTTGCAGCCCAAATTGCAGCCCGCAGTGCCAAACGAGAGCACGCTGGTTCCAGGCAGGAAATGATTGAGCGGCTTTTTTTCGATCGGATCGATGCAGAAACCGGTGCTTCGCCCGTACGTAGTCAGTACCATTTCACCGTCGATGTTCTGCCGAACAAAGCAGAAACCACGGTCACCTGGCTTCAGATGGCAGTCGCGCGGACAGAGGTCGCAGACGATGCGGTCTTCGCCGTCCAGAGCGTGCCACCACCCCGCGGCATACGTACCGTTGGGCCGCAAGCCGTTCTCCGGTGGCAATTCGACGCGCATGAAGACTCACCCCAATTCGTCTTCGGACGACTCCGGCGGGGGCGGCTGGTCTCGCGATTGCTGTTGCTGGCGGACTCGGTCCTGGAACTGCTTGACCGTCGAGTCGAGAGAATCGAGCAGACGCGGCACCTGCGGTGCTGAGAGATAGACCCGACAGGAAACGGCCGAGTGAGGAAAGAGGTTCGTGAGAAAATCCAGCTTAAACTCCGACGCCGTGTGGCCGATCATGACCCCGTTTGCATACGAGCCGCTCAACAACTGGTCCGGCATCTTCAGTTCGTCGTAGATTTCCTGTGCCGTCTGCGGTTTCTTCGGCTGCTGTGGCTTGGGCAGCGACGGCGGTGGACCAAACCGCTCTGAAAACAGTTCCAGATTCTTGCGGAGCGCGTCGGCGAATTGCGGAAGCGAGCCGTGAGGCATCACAACTCGCGCCGCAACCTGCGGTGGGCCCCCAAAGTTCTGAATGAAGTCCAAGATGAACTCCGAAGCACCGGTCATCACGATCACCCCGGTGCTGAAGGCTCCCCGACTGACATTCTCAGGGACTCGCGCAGTCACATGCTGCATGCGCACCTGGTCCGATGATTCCCCACCCTGTTCGGGCTGGTCCGGTAGATTCATGAAGACTGCTTTCAGATAGATAATTCGCCAGTGAGTCGAGTTGAATGGATCGCTATTTTACTGCACCCTGGCTGCGCGGGTGAAGGGGTCACTGGGAAGGCATCAAGTTATCGATTCGGCGGCTCCTCGAGCTCTTCCGCCGTCTTCGGCCAGTCTCCCTTTAGCAATCGCGACAGTGACCGGTCAGCCAAGAGCTTTCCACCAGTTTGACAGCCGGGACAGTAGTTGATCTCGTTTTCGGAGTACACGATCCGCTGGATCTGCGCACCGCAGCTGGGGCAAGCCTGTTTGAAGCGGCCGTGAACCGCCATGCCCTCACGAAAGGCGGTGACCCGCTCCGGGAAACGGGTCGACGCCTCTTCGACAAGCCGGGCCGTCCACTGCCGCAGCACCGAGCCGGTGGCAGCGAACAGCCTGCTCAGCTCGTCGTCCGAGAGACGGCTAGTCCACTTCAGCGGCGATAGCCCTGCAGCATGCAGAATCTCGTCCGAGTAGGCGTTTCCGATCCCGCTGAACAGCCGTGGGTCGGTAAGCGCCCGCTTGAGCGTGTGGTTCTCCGAACAGAGTGCCGCGCGGAAGTCCGCCTCTTGGCACGACAGCACGTCAAGACCGCCCGGATCCAGTTTTGATAACGCGTCCCGGCCAGCTACCACATACAGCGCCGCTCGCTTTTTGGGACTCGCCTCGGTCAACAACAGCGTTCCTTCGTCAAAGTGCAGCGCCGCCAGCTGTGTCTTGCCACGTGGCTGCGTTTCCGGTTTTCGCCAACGGAATCTGCCGGCAATCATAAGGTGGAAGACGAGATAGAGCTGATCGTCGAGTTCCAGGACAATCCGTTTGCCGATCCGCGAGATCGCTTGGACAGTCCTTCCCTCTGCCGAGAAAAGATCAGGTTCCACGGTCCGCAACAGAAACGGGCTCCGTAGCACAATGTGGCGGAGCTGGTGCCCCACAATGACCCGTTGCAGGGCAACCTGATAAGCCGTGATGTCGGGCAGCTCGGGCATCTTCTATGGCCGATGTGGTTCCACGTTGCATGGAGGCACCTTGTAGTTTAACTTCAACCGCGGTCCGGAGGAGTTTCGCCGGTAGGCGCTCGGCGGCGGGGCCTGCCGGACTACACTCACGCCGCTGTACGTCTCCGCGCGGCTGGCCCCTGTGCGTCGCGGTTAAACGGGTGAGTTGAGGTGGGTGTAGGAGGCGCGCGGCGCGGTCATGCGCGGCGACCGAATGTCATGATGGTGATGTCGTCGTTTTGGGCGCGACCGCCAGCATGTCGGCGTACGTCAGCCAACAGACTTTTGCCTAGTTCCGCCGCGCTGGGAGGGCCGTTCTTGACGAATTCCAATAACCGTTCTCCGCCGTAAAACTCGCCTTGCGGATCCATCGCCTCGTCTACACCGTCGGTGACCACGACAACCAGGTCGCCGGGTGCCAACTCGCGGGTTTCTGACTCGTAAGGATAGTCTTCCAGCACACCGATCGGAGTCCCTACCAACTCCTCGTCAAACTGCTCAACGTTGCCGTCCGCGCGGCGGATAATCGGTGACATGTGACCCGCGTTCGCTAGCTCCACGGTATGTTGGTTGGTGTCGACGATCGCCAACACGTAGGTGACAAACCTCCCTTCTACCGAGGTGTCGCACATGTGGTCGTTGATGGCCCGGATCGCGCCGACTACGTCACGTACGTGCCGGATAGTGCTTTGTACACAACTGGCCATCCTAGACATGATCAGCGCGCCGGGCACGCCCTTGCCCGCTACATCGCCAAAAGAGAGGCAGTAGCGGCCGTCGCCCAGGTCGAAACAATCATAGTAGTCGCCACCGACGGCCTGAGCGGCATCGTAGGAGGCGTAGAACTCGTATCCACTAGCCTGTGGCAACTCGCCGGGCAACAGCGCCTGCTGTACCTGCTGGGCGATCCGCAGCTCGCCGTCCTGTTTTTGCTTTTCGACATAAGACTGAGTGAGCCTAGCCGTCTCGTAGGAAAGCGCAGCTTGGTTGGCAACGGCCATCAGGATGTCGAGATCCTCCGCGGTGAACTGCCCCAGTGGGTTTTGCGAGTCGATGCTGAGCACGCCCAAAGGGTCACCGTCCTGACCCAACAACGGCACGCACATCATCGATCGAATCTTCAGCGCCGCGATCGACTCGCTGGCGTTGAAAGCCGCATCCGTTGACGCATCTGCCGAAAGCACACCTCTGCGATCTTCGAGCACCTTACTGACAATCGTGCGGCTCAACCGAACGGTCGCGTCCTCACCCTCCCGCCGGTGCTTCATCGCGCGCGGTTCCATCTCGGCGTTTGCATCGTTCTTGAGCATGATGCAGCCGCGGTCCGCATGTGTGAAGATCTGAAACAGCGTGCTGAGGATCTTGGGCAGCATCTCTTGAAGATCAACCGTGCCGGCTAGATTATTGCTGATTTCGAGAACCGCCTTCAGTTTGGCCGTTGGGTTGACATCAAGACTGGTAAACCTCCCCGACTGAACCTCGCCGGTCACAGTGGCCTGGTCATCGGCAATTTGCACGGACCCCGCCAACGTCGCCTCGGCACTTCTGTTTGTTGCCAGCGGTTGCAGGGACGCGGCGGCCTGGTCGGAGGGGAGATCGAGACGCGCCATCGCGTCGCCGAACTGGATCATGTCGTTGTGCACCAATCGTACACGACCGTTCACGCGCTGCTTGTTGACATAGGTCCCATTGCGACTGCCGACGTCCTCGATATGGAGCTGCTCGCCCTCCCGCGTAATGACGGCATGCCGCCCCGAAACACTGGGCTCCGAGATGGTGATCACACAATCAGGGCGGCGGCCAACCAGGCTTTCGCCTTCCACCAGGTCGTGAGTCGTCCTGTTTCCCTGAATTTGAACAACAAGCGATGCCATGTGGGCTGATCCTCACGCAGGTGTTCTGAATCGAACAACGACCTACCGCCGCCTTCAAAGAACTCCGTTTCCCTGGAGGTCGTGCAGCTTTTACGCTTCATGTTGACCAAACTTGCCGGCATCTACTTCACCCTCCCGCTCGCGGGAGGGTCGGACGCGATAGCGTCCGGGGAGGGTTGCCCGGGAATGATCGCCCCGAGGCGTGCCCCCTCTCCGGCCCCTCGGGCCGACTCTCCCCGAGGGGAGAGTGAAGACTAACGAGCCGCTTCGCGGACTGTCTCTTGGTTTTCAGACGAGAGCCTAGAGCCATACTACCGGTTGGCCGGGCTTCGTCTCAAGCCGAAGTGACTCGAGCGCAGCGAAAGGCGACGGGGCGGTGCGATTTCTGCCCCTCTACACCTGGCCTGGCGGCACCTCATACAAGCCCACCGCAAAGTACTCTTTGGCATCCGTCCAGTGGCGCACCTCGTTGAGCCCCGCGCTCTGGGCCAGTACTTTGAAATCGTCCAGCTGATACTTGTGCGAATGCTCGGTACAGATGGCCTCCCCCGACTCAAAGTCGAACGGCACTCCGTCCACGACTACCGTTTGGTCTGTGCGACTGACCACCCCGATCTCGATCCGGCCCGCTTCTTCGTTGTATTGAGCCCGATGTTGAAATTGATCGAGGTCGAAATCTCCATCTAGCTCTCGGTTAATCCTCTCGAGTAGGTTGAGGTTGAAGTCAGCGGTGATGCCTTGCTGGTCGTTATACGCGGCTTCGAGGACCGCAACGTCCTTCTGAAGATCCATACCTACCAGCAGTCCACCGCCGGGCCCCACCAACTCGGCGATGCCACACAACAAGTCAAGCACCTCCTCGTCGTTGAAATTCCCGATCGTTGATCCTGGAAAATAGACGATCCGGCGCCGCTCGCGGCGTGCTGCCCGGGGCGGCGCGAAGTGGCTCGTAAAATCAGCGCAGACGGGCAGCACTTCCAATTCTGGATACTGCGATGACAACCTGGTCGCCGAATCACGCAGGTGATCGAGCGCGATGTCCACCGGCACGTAGGCGACCGGATCGTGAAGGTGATCCAGCAAGAGGCGAGTCTTGCGACTACTGCCGCTGCCGTACTCAATCAGCATGCAGCGGGGACCGATTGCGTCCGCCATTTCGGCCGCGCATTGCTTCATGATCCGAAGCTCCGTCCGCGTCAGGTAGTACTCATCCAGCTCACAGATCTGCTCAAACAGCCGACACCCGCGTTGATCGTAGAAATACTTGCAGGGCAGCGTCTTGGGATCACTTGCCAGTCCCGCCAACACATCCACACGCAAGTCAGCAGTGGTCGGCTCGTAGTCAACAACGGAAACACTTAAATCGGTCATGGCGGCGTCTTTTTGAATTTTATTTAGAGGCAAGAGACGGGGTCTGAGCAGTTTTGCCAAGTTCAAAGAGCGACAGGAAAACCGCGATCATCGAGTGTCAAGACGAGTTTGAAACGGCGAGTAACACCAGACCTACCTGGCAAGTCGAATGCCCGAAAACTGCCAGCGGGCGTCGGGAGGAAAGAAATTTCGATAGGTCGAGCGAATATGGGACTGCGAAGTCGCACACGAACCGCCACGCAACACAAACTGATTACACATGAACTTGCCGTTGTATTCACCGATCGCACCTGCTGCCGGCTGGTACCCCGGATAGCCGACATAAGGGCTTGCAGTCCACTCCCAAAGGTCGCCGTACACTTGAGAGAGCGCAGGGGAATCCGCCTGGGGTGATGAGTTCGGATGGAACCGGCCGCTCTCCACGAAGTTACCGTCAATGGGTAAGGGCCGCGCTGCCACTTCCCACTCTGCTTCGGTCGGCAACCGAGCTCCAGCCCAACGAGCGAAGGCATCCGCCTCGAAGAAACTAACGTGACACACCGGTTCATCCGCGACCAATGTTCGCCACCCCCCCAAACTAAACTCGGACCAACCGTCTGACTGAGACCTCCAGTACAGAGGTGACTGCCAGCACCGTTCGTTGACCACCGCCCAGCCAGCCGATAGCCACAATTCGGGGCGGCGATAGCCACCGTCTTCGATGAACGCGGAGTACTCGCCGTTGGTGACCAAGCGTGATCCCAGACTCCAGTTTGCTAAGAAATGGCGGTGCTGCGGCGTCTCGTTGTCATAAGCGAACCCGTCGCCCTCGTGCCCGATCAATTCCAACCCCTCGTCGAACTCGACCCAATCCAGCTCGCAGGAACGGCATCCAGCGGCGGCCGGCGGAGAATAGGCTGGCCCCAGCGGATTGACAGAGAATACATGTTTGATATCGGTCAGCATCAACTCCTGATGCTGCTGCTCGTGATGCAGCCCAATCCGAACCACGTCGAGAACATCGGCCGACAAGCCGTCATCCTCGCTCCGCAAGAGCTTCAGTACCTGTTCGTCAACAGCGGCGCGATAGCTCAGCACTTCGCTGAACGTCGGCCGCGTTAGCAACCCCCGCTGCGCACGGGGAAACTGACGACCCACCGAGTTGTAGTAGGAGTTGAATAGATAGTCGAACTCAGGGTCAAAGACGATGTAGTCTTCCGACCCCCGAGCCAACACAAAGGTCTCGAAAAACCATGTTGTATGCGCCAGATGCCAGCGCGTCGGACTCACGTCTGGCATCGACTGCACGACGCAGTCTTCGGGTTCCAACGGCGCGCACAGCTCGACGGTCAACCTGCGGAGCTCAGCAAATTCAGCGGCAAGTTGTTGCCGGTCGGCAACGTCGGGCTGGGACGAAGCAGTCGAGATGAAGCTCTCTCCACACTAGAGCGAGATCGAGATGCAGTGCACGACGGTCCCTATCGAACATAAGGGTGATCCAGCGGCCGGTCAACCCAACCTGCGTCGCTCTCCGAACTTCTCCGCCAACGACCGTGGATTCCGCTCGGTCGTTGGCGGAAAACCATCCGCCGGAATGCGTTAGCATCCGGTTCCGGTGAAAACCGTGGGCTAACGCCCAGCGGCTGATTTTGTGTTGCGGACGGCACAAGGAGTGTGCCTGCTACGTTGACGCGGTGGCCTGTGTTTCGGGAGGGCGAGGCTCCTGCCGAGCCGTGGTTGCAATGGAAACCGTGGGCTAACGCCCGCTAATGCCCAGCGGCTGATTTTGTATTGCGGACGGCACACGGAGTGTGCCTGCTACATTGATGTGGTGGCCTGTGTTTCGGGAGGGCGAGGCTCCTGCCGAGCCGTGGTCGCGATGGAAACCGTGGGCTAACAGCCAACGGCTGATTTTGTGGCGCGGACGGCACACGGAGTGTGCCTGCTACGTTGATGTGTGTATCGCCGGGGCAGGAAGGTGACTCAAGCAGCCCTGGCATGAAATGACAGCGGTTTCGCGTTGTGGTCGAGAAACGAACCCTCGAGAAAAGACCCCAAGAACCGCTCGATCCCCAGCCGACCATCGAACGAGAACGCCGATTGGTAGGCGTGGGCGACGAGTCGTCGATAAGCGGACATACTGTGGTCCTTCACGCCGTCATCGCCTAGAGAAAACACATCCTCGATTCGCCCGCGCCAGCCATCCAAAAAACGCTGCCACCAATCGATTTGCTCAGCGAACTCTCCGGTTTCCGTGAAATACCGGAAAGAGCCCAGGTGGCTGTATCCGAACGAGCGCGGAGGGATTCGAGTAACCAGGTCATTGTTGTTCACGAATCGAAAAGAATACGGCTTGAAGGCGAAGTTGAAGTTCCTCGCATAGGTGGGGTCACCCGTTCGGGGCTGGCCGAAAGTGTACATGCCATGCACGGCTAGGCCGGCCTCCAACCACCGCCCGACAGCTAGCGCCGCCAGAGCACCGCCCAGGCTGTGGCCAGTCACCAGCAAAACCCGTTGCTGTCGCGACTGTACGTACCGCACGTACCGGTCTAGGAGCTTCCAGACATTTGCCAGCGCGTCGTAAAATCCCGCGTGCACCATGCCGCCCAAGGGGCCGGGAACAAGCTCGGTGGTGGCGTCAGTAACCCAGTCCTGCAAGTTCATCGGCTCCGTCCCACGGAAGCTGATCAGCAAGAACCGCTCGTCAGCCACCGCGAAAACTTGGGTATCTTGCACGTCGAAGAACTCAAAGTGCCCTGCCCCCTCCACATCCGACAGTTCCCGGGCAATCTCGTCAGGATGCAAGTAGGCCAGCTCAGCAGCTCGGGCAGCGCACGAGGCGTGGCCCAAATCGAACCCGATCTTTGCTCGCAAGGAGTCGAGTTTGGCAGCGACCTGCATGGCGTCGCCCTGATTGGAAAAACTGAAATTTCGCAGCAGATGGCTCGTGCCTCGGCCGGGCTAGGACTTCTATCGGCCGACGGCCGGTCCACATTGACTGTTTGCCGGCGAAAAGGCCGCCTATTCGCCTCCATCGTAAGCGCGAAGCGTCAGCCTTGATGTTGCGCTGTTGGCTCAATCGTAACCCGAAGCGTAAGCAAGGGAATTAGTTACGTTGGTACACCAACTCCCCTCGCTGACGCTTCGGGTTCCGAAAAACGTGGTGAATTCGAACCAACTGTCCCTGCCAAAGAGCGTAAGCGAGGGAGAGGGAATCGCTTGGGTCGCCCCCCCTCGCTGACGCTTCGCGCTTACGAAAAACGCGGCAGATTCGACCCATGCCCGGGCGGTCACTGCTTCCTCAAGCCTGCAGGCACCAGGTACCGCTCGCAAACTTCGAATAGGTTCTTCACAACGAGAGCTAGCAGTGCTGCCGGAACGGCGCCCTCGAGCATGAGCCAGAGGTCGTTGAGCCGAAGTCCGGTCATGATGGGCTGGCCATAGCCGCCGGCCCCAATGAGCCCTCCGAGCGCAGCATAACCCACGCTGATCACCGCCGCCGTCTTAATTCCCGCGAAAATCATCGGCGAGGCCAGCGGCAACTCGACCAACCACAGGCGGGAGGCGGGCGGCAGCCCCAAAGCGGTCGCCGATTCGAGCAGGCCCGGCGGCACGCCGGCCAAACCGGCGGCCGTGTTGCGGATGATCGGCAGCAGGCTGTAGAGAAACAACGCGGCGATCACCGGCGCCGCACCGATCATCGGCAGCCCTCCTGAAAGAAAAAGAGCGCCGATGAAAATCAACAGGGCCAAACCGGGTACCGTCTGGATGATCTCGACCATGCCGAGTATCAGCTGGCCAGCTAGGCGATTCTTGGCCGCTACCACTCCTAGCGGAATCGAAGTCACGATCGAGGCGGCTAGTGCAATCGCGACGAGCAGCAGGTGTTCCAGCGTCCGCTGCCAAATACGGCTCGCTCGGGAACGTTCTTCAATGGCCACCTGCATGTCAAACTCTTCAGCCAGAAAGTCGGCCGCCACCCGGGCCGCGGACGCACCAGCCAACTCGACTCGCTCGTTGAGCTGCTGCATTCGTCGTTCGTCAATACGACCCTCTAGGCGATGTAGCTGCTCGACTAAGCGCGGACAACGCTGAGCCAGTTCGTTCCGATAGAGATAAACCGCGTTGTACTTGGGAAAGTGGTTGAGATCGTCTACGAGTACGCGCAACGCGAACCGCTCGATCTTGGGGTCGGTGGAATAGACGTCCGTGACGTCAATCTCCTCGGCATCCACTGCCCGGTAGGCTAAGCCGTGCTCTAGTCCGGTCACACGCTGCGGCTCCAGCTGATAACGAGTCCGAAGACTCGGCCAGCCGTCACCGCGATCCAAGAATTCGTTGCTGAAGCCAAACTTCAGCTGCGAATGTCGTGCGAGGTCCGAGATCTTTCGAACACCGAGCCGCTCCGCCACCTGCTCCTTCATGCCCAAGGCGTACGTGTTGTTGAAACCCAGAGGTTTCGTCATCCCGATGCCCAATGCGCGCAGCCGCTGACGAATCGCTTCGTCGTCAGGAAGTGACTCTCCCGAGAAAATCTCCTGGCGAATCGTACCCGTATACTCCGGATAGAGATCGATGTCGCCCGCCTGCAGCGCCGACCACGCCAGCCGCGTGCCGTGCAGTTCGGAAACGTCCGCGGCCAGTTCCATGTGACGAGCGATCACCGCCACCATCTGACCGAGTACCAGTGATTCGGTGAACGACTTGGCGCCGACCTTGATCTGCTGGGCGGTAGCCACGGGAAGCTCCGTGGCGGAAAGGGAAAGCCAAACCAGAAAGGCCGCCAAACCGCGCCTGGACCACCGTGCAATCGCCGGGCGCGCAGCATCGGTGGAGCTAATTGCAGCCAAACAGTCTCCGACACCAAACCCAACCATCCCTGCAGGAAACCGGTTGCGGCATCCGTTGTCAAGATCCGGCAATAGCACGGGCTATACTTGAGTTCCGTAGACCGTTAACCCGAATTATTCATGAGCGATCTGCTGCGAGGTCGTAAGTCCATCCGTGGCTTCGTCATGCTTCACAATTCTCCCTCGACGTATTGCTTCAATACGCCTGCGGAAGAATTGCTCGCCTTCCTTGCCACGAACGTACTTACAACCTCTCGCCACGATCTTCATGAATAATCCGGGTTAACAGCTTGACGGACTGGTCTGGTTGACTAGCAACGCAAACTCGGATCTGGCGGCCATCTCACCAACCGATCAATGTCGCAATACCCGGCCAAGCCGAAAAATCGGACGTCGACGTTTGTCGACCAGCGCGCGCCAACCGCCACCTCGGCGAATTGCGGTGCAGAGCCCGCTGGCCAACCACCGCCGAGACGATGGCTGCACCCCGCCTTCACGCGATTCGTCAACTCCGAGCGAATGCGCGACCTGGTCAGCTTCCAGGTGAGCCTCGTGGTCCACTGCGGGCTGATGCTGCTGCTGGCACTGTTGATGTTCGACCCCGAGCAAGCGGAGCAGCAGCGCACCCTGCTGGTTGGGCCAGAACCGACTCAAAATGACGAGCTGGAGTTGCTAGACGGCGAGTTGAGCGCTGATTTGCTAACCGATCCGGAGCGCACCTTCGCCCCCGAGGCGAGCCCGCCGAGCTCGCCCGAAGTCCCGGTTCCGGCACTGCCAAGGTCTCCCGGTGGAGTGACCACGCGGGCGAGCGAGCAGGTTGACTTACTACCGGCCGACAGCCTGATGCTGGTTAACGAGGCACCGTTGGGCGGCGGCTTCGAGGGACGCTCGAGCGAGGATCGCGCGCGGCTGGCGGCCTTACGTGGAGGAAGTCCTGCCAGCGAACGAGCGGTCGAACGGGGACTGGCGTGGCTGGCCAGTCATCAGCGGCAGGACGGCAGCTGGTTGCTCGATCATCGCGCGGGCCCCTGCAACGGCCGCTGCGCGAAGCCTGGTCAAATTGAAACGCCGATCGGTGCAACCGGGCTCGCCCTGCTACCCTTTTTGGGGGCCGGCTACACGCATCTGCAAGGCAAATACCAGCACACGGTCAGCAACGGCCTCGCCTTTCTCCAGAGCAAGATGACGAAGACACCCCACGGCGGCGATCTGCAATGGGATACGGAAGTAGGAATGTACGCGCAGGGCATCGCCACGCTAGCTCTCTGCGAAGCATATGCGATGACCGGAGATGCTGGTTTGCGTCCTTCTGCTGAGGAGGCTGTCAGGTTCATTTGCCACGCCCAAAACGCAGCCGGCGGGTGGCGGTACAAGCCCCAGCAGCCGGGCGATACAACGATTACGGGATGGCAAGTGATGGCCTTGAAGAGCGCTCAGCTGAGCGGACTCAGTGTGCCGCCATCGGTCAACGCAAGAGCTCAGCGCTTCTTGAATACGATGCAGGACGCTGGAGGCGCCTTTTATGGGTACGCCAGCCGCGGCAAACAACCAGGCCCGACGGCTGTCGGACTATTGCTGCGGATGTACTCCGGCTGGACACGCCAGGACGAACGGTTGGGTCGCGGCGTCGCCTACCTGGCCTATCATGGACCGTCCCAAAACGACATGTATTTCAACTACTACGCAACTCAAGTGTTGCATCACTTTGAAGGGAACTACTGGCCCGAGTGGAACCGGGAGTTGAGAGACTATCTGGTGACCACTCAAGCCAACGATGGCCATGAGTTGGGCAGTTGGTTCTTCAACGACTCGCACGGCGTGAAGGGCGGCAGGCACTACACGACCGCCATCTGTACGATGATCCTCGAAGTGTACTATCGCTACATGCCCTTGTACGGTAAGCGGGCGGTCGAGAAGTGGGACTAAGGTGCTGCAAGTTCCGGTTCAAGGCCAACCCACTCTGCGTTAGGATGACGGGCGTTTCCTGCAGGGCCCGGAACATAAAGACGTGCGCGTCATCCCCGTTATCGATCTCAAGGCGAACATGGTGGTACGTGCCATCGCCGGTCAGCGCGAGACGTACCGCCCCATCACTAGCCCGTTGGTCCGTTCCGCCGTGGCGCAAGTCGTAGCTCAAGCGTTCGTCGATCAGTTCGGCCTGGACGAGTTTTATGTGGCCGACCTGGATGCCATCGACGACGGCCCGCCAGCGCTAGATCTCTATGCGGAGATTCTGGAAATCGCCTCCCGCCTCATCTTGGATGCTGGCCTCTGTGATGCTCGTCGAGCGGAACGGCTGGCAGAGTTCGCAGCTGAACAAACTCGATTGACCGGAATCGTCGTGGGACTCGAGTCCCTCAAGTCGTCGACAGAGTTGGCTGAAATTGTCGAAATTCTGGGTACGCAGCGGGCGGTGTTTAGCCTAGATCTCCGGCAGGGAATTCCAATCACACGGTCCGCTGAGTGGTCATCGCGGTCGCCCCGAGAAGTTGTCGAGCGGGTGGTGGCCGCTGGTTTTCAGCGCCTCATCGTACTCGACCTAGCCGACGTCGGCTGTCGAGGTGGGACGACGACCCTCACCCTCTGCCGGCAACTTCGGGGTGAGTTTCCGCAGCTCGAGCTGATCGCCGGCGGCGGGGTACGAGGTCCGGATGACTTGACCGGATTGGAGATGGCCGGCTGCCAGGCTGCTCTGGTCGCCTCGGCGCTACATGACGGTGGGCTGCGCCGCGAGCACCTGACGAACCGCCTTTGAAGTCGCGCGTCTGTATGTCGAACTCGTCGCGTCTTTCGTAACCCGACGCGTCAGCGAGGGGGAGTTCGTGGACCAACGCAGGTTATTCCCTCGCTTACGCTTCGGGTTCCGATTGAGGCGAAACGTGCAACTTCAAGACTCACGCTTCGCGCTTTCGATGGGGGCAAAACTTCTCGTAGCCGAATTCGCCAGAAGTTGGACGAGTTGGCAGTCCGCCAAACCAAACTCTGGCGAGTTCGGCTACTACTCTGGCGAGTTTGGCTACATCCGGCAAGTTCGCCTTTCCGCAGGAACAAGATGTCGAATTTGTCGCGTCTTTCGGAACCCGAAGCGTCAGCGAGGGGGAGTTGGTGGACCAACGCTGGTTATTCCCTCGCTTACGCTTCGGGTTCCGATTGAGGCGAAACTTCTTGTAGCCGAATTCGCCAGAAGTTGGACGAGTTGGCAGTCCGCCGAGCCAAACTCTGGCGAGTTCGGCTACCTCTGGCGACTCCGGTCAGCTGCCGACTACGCGTTCAACGAGTACACGGTCTGGCCTCGCTTGACGGTGGCTCGGACAGCCAGTGGTTGGGACGGTTCAGACGGCAGGTCGAACAGCACGAAATCGGCCGGGGCACCGGGTTCGAAGCGTCCGGTTTGTGCGCCGATCAAGTCGGCAGCCCGGGTGCTGGCCATCTCGACAGCCGTTGATAGTGGCAGATCGGCGAACCGCATGATGTTGGCGATGCCGTAAGAGATGGGCAGCCCCGCGCCAGCCAAGTATTGCCGTTGACCGGCAACCACGATGCGGCCGTCGGCGAGTATCTCGATGTCACCAACACTGGTGCCCTCGTAACTGCCGGGCGGCATGCCGGCCATCCCCACCAAGTCACTGACCAGAACACACCGGCTCTCCGTCTTGGCACGAACAAACGCCTTGACGACATTCGGAGGGAGATGACAGCCATCGACGATTAAGCTCGCGATCAATCGGTCGTCCGCCAGTTGATCCCAGATGTAGTTCGGATGGCGACGGATCTGACCATGGGCGCCGTTGCCCAGGTGTGTGCTCATCCGTGCTCCTGCCGCCGCGGCTTCTTCGATCTGTTCGCTGCTCGCCGCGGTGTGCCCGATGGCCACCACCACGCCTTCGCCCACAACTCGCTCAATAAACCTTGCCGAACCCTCGTACTCCGGAGAGAGAGTCAAAATTCGAATCGACCCTTGAGCGGCATCCTGTAATCTGCGGAACTCATCCCAGTCGGGCGGACGGCAATGTTCCGTTGGGTGAGCACCGCGCGGCCCATCCTGTGATGAAATGTACGGTCCCTCCAGGTGAATCCCGGGAACCCGGTCTGCAACGAACTCAGATTCCCTGCATGCTGTGGCGAGGGTCCGCATCGTGTTGGTCAACATTTCGGACGAATGGGTGGTCGCCGTCGGGCAGAATCCCGTAACGCCAAACGCGTCCATGGCGGCGCACACCTTGGCGACCTTGTCGACGGTCAATTCGAAGTCGTTGAACTCCTGACCGCCGTACCCATTGACCTGAAGGTCGACCAAACCCGGCGCAATCCATGGCAGCGCGGTGCCATCACTGCCGGGCTCGACAGCCGAGACCGTCTTTCCTCGTACCTCAACACAAACTGGCTCGCCGGAATCATAACGGCGCCCCCGCAACTGCATCGTCTGTCTCCCTCGGCCAGGACACTGGTGAAATCCCTTGCTTTCAGATTATACTGGTCCTTTTGTCGACTTCGGAGCACCCCTCTCACGTGGCATCTACGGCGCGCCAGCGTTGGACCGTTCACTACGCGGGACATGTCCAAGGCGTCGGATTTCGATACAGAACAACGACCATCGCCAGCCAATTGGAGATCACTGGATACGTCAGAAATCTGGCGGACGGTCGCGTGGAACTGGTCGCCGAAGGCGCGGCGAACGAACTCAGGGCTTTGGTCGATGGCATCAAGGAGCAGCTGGGAGCTTACATCCGTCAAACGGAAGTCGACCGCTCGGGATCCACGGGTGAGTTCGGCGGATTCGAGGTTCGGCATTAACGGTCATACGAACCTTTCGTGCCGGCCTCGCGTAGACCAGAGCTGGGCCTCCACAGGGTTTCTTGCCCGGGAACTGTCAGCCGGGGCCCGGCCAGCGCGGTTAGACAAATGTGACACGACGACCACAGATCTCACGATCAGAAGATAGTTGGTAGGCCGATGCTAAACTTCGCCCCTTGGATCACGAACTGGCTGACCCCCCTCTGGCTTATAAGTCTGGGTGTCTTGGCGGGGCTAGGCATCCTGCTCGTACTGTGGCTGCTGGCAGCCTGTTTGTCCCGCATTCCGGGGCTGGGCCGGCTTTCGGAGGACCCACAAGGCCGCCGAACCGTCGGCGGCTTGTTGGCCGTGTTTTTCACGGTCGCCATTGCGTCGCTGCTGATTTTTCCGGTGTGGTCCGAGTGGCGCGAAGCGGGCGCACGGACGCTATTCGAAAACGCGTCGGTATCGATTCTCTCAGCGATCGTGTTAGCAATCGTGGCGGCCTTCGGTGTCGTCCACTTCCTGTCACGGCGCTTTGTCTCGGAGGTGCCGGGCGCGATCCGCGAAGGTGCGCTCTGGCCTTTCTTTCTAATTGCGGTCTGCTTGTCGGTCTTCGCCTTAGTCGGCACCATGGTCATCTACAATCCAGTGGAGCTATTTCAATCCTTGGTGCGTGTTCCCTCTGTCGGCACTACAACCTACGAATTTACGATTCCAGCAGCCGACGTCGACAGCGACCCACCGCCACATCCTATCGACGTTACTTTTCGCGCTAGCGAGGTGAGGACGCTGGTTTTTGACAGCAGCGAGAGGCTGACTGTCGACACGGAGCTCGTAGAAGGCTTTGATCCGGATCCCACTTTCAGTGTTACCGACGACGAGCCACTGCGGTGGATTCGTGCTGGAACATCGCTGGCTCCGTTCGAGGATTTCGCTGAGGTCAGCCAACTCTTTGCGCGAAACTACGGAGCCAACGATGCTAGGCTGGCACTCACCGTAACGACCCAACCGACTCATCCCGAAGTGAGCACGGTGATCGTGACAGCGCTCAGTGTCGTCATCACTTTCTTGCTTTACATGCTGCAGCGCGCTTCGCTGCCCAAGGTATCTGCCGTGGCGCTGGCTACGTTTAAGTCCGAAACGGCCCAACCGCTGTTCACGATCATGCTCACCGCCGGAGTGACGGCGTTGATCGTCTTCATCTGGGTGCCCTACAACACGTTTGGCGAAGACATCAAGATGCTCAAGGACTCCGGGCTGACGTTGATCATGGTGCTTTGCATCATCCAAGCGGTCTGGGCGGCGAGCACGTCGGTATCTGAGGAGATCGATGGTCGCACGGCGCTGACGGTACTCTCTAAACCCGTAGGCCGCCGTTCGTTTATTGTAGGAAAGTACCTGGGAATCGCCTGGACTGTCGCTGTCCTGTTTGTGGTCTTGGGACTTGTTTTGCTGATCGTGGTTGCCTACAAGCCCATCTATGATGCCCGCGAGAGCGCCGAGGTTGAGCCGACGTGGCAAGCCTGCCACGTCGAGATGATTGGCATCGTGCCGGGCCTGGTGCTGGCATTCATGGAGACTCTGGTCTTATCGGCATTGAGTGTCGCCATTTCTACACGCTTGCCGATGCTCGGTAACTTCGTGATTTGCTTTACGATCTACGTGCTTGGCCATTTGACTCCGTTGCTCGTGCAGTCCACCAATCAAGCGTTTGAACCGGTGCAGTTTGTCGCCAATTTCCTGGCAACGGTCTTGCCGATTCTGGACCACTTCAACATTCAGGCGGCGGTCGCCGCCGGAATCGGGGTTCCCTATGACTATCTGGGTTGGGCCCTGATATACTGTCTGATCTATGGCGTGATTGCCTTATTGTTGGCGCTCGCGTTATTCGAGGACCGGGATCTGGCATAAGGAAATTCAAGACCCCAGGACGTGTCGGCGTTGAACACTGGTTCCGAGCGAAACATATGCCGAGGCCTGCTTTCGACCGAGCGTGTCGACTCAAGTCGACGGCGATGGGTTGGTTGATTCTCCTGCTCAGTGTTTGCTCGGCGGTGCTCCTGCCGTTAATGATCCTGGACCTGGGATTGATCGTTCAGCTGCTGGTCACCCGGGAAAGCAACCAACTTGCCCACGACTGGGTGCTGGGTCCGTGGGTTTCAGGCCGGATCGCGGCGTGGCCCTGGTTTGGCAGCTACGAGCTGTGCTTGTTGGCGCTGGTTGCCTGCGGGGGCGCGTTCGCCATTCTCCGCGCGGTCTTACAGATACTCCTTGAAGGGACGACCCATCGACATGCGCTGCGTGTGGCCACTCGCCTGCGTCAGGAAATCCGCGGCCAGGCCTTTCGCCTAGGCACACACGATCTGTTGGGTACGGCTAACGCACGTCCCGAAGGCCTGATCACGTCGACCATGGACCAGTTACGCCGCGGCCTGGTCTCCTGGTGGCGCACGATCCCCAGCAGTTGGGTCGAGCTAGGCGTTCTGGTGCTGTTAGCGGTGGCGGTCAATTTCTGGTTGACGCTGCTGGCCGTCGTGCTCGCTGTGGTGATCGCTAGTTCGCACAACATCACACGTTCGCGATGTGAGGCTACGGCCGACTATTGGAAGCAAAGGCAGTTGCTGCTTGCCGAAAGACTGGGGCAGAATCTAGCAACCGTCGCGACTAGCGTAGGCTATGGCCTCGCTGAACTTCCTGGTGCTCGATTCGAGCAGTTGCTCGAGCAAATGAAGCGGACGGAGCTGCGGGTCAACACCAGCAAAGTGGTCGTCAAGCCGGGTCTATTGCTGACGATCCTGCTAGCCGTCGGGTTCCTCTTGTTGGTAGTGGGCCTGCGGGACGACGCGACGATTGCAGGAACGGTCGTGCTCGGCGCGGCGCTGATCGCCGCCTACTTTCCGGCAGCTCGGCTGTATCGCCTATCGCAGGAATTGAACGACGCCGACCGGGCAGCCTCTGCGATCTTCCAATACCTCGACCGAGAAACGGGACTCGCCGAGCTGCCGCAGGCTAAGCCGATCGAGCGTGTCCGGCGGCAGATCACTCTGGATGCTGTCACGTTAGGTGATCGTCATGGAGGTCGTCTACTCGACGAAGTGTCACTCTGCATCCCGGCGGGCGAGCGAGTCGCCGTGCTGGCCTCCGACCCTGAAACACCGCGCGCGCTGGCCGGTCTGTTTGTTCGCTTCTACGACCCGGCGGCCGGACGGGTGCTGTATGACAACCAGGACATTTGCCACGCCCGACTCGATACGATACGCGGCCAAGCGCTGCTGGTTTCGGGAAGCGAGCCGTTGTTTCCGGGCACGATCTTGGAGAACATCACCTGCGGCGATTCCGGCTTTACCACGCTGCAAATCACAGACGCAGCCAAACAAGCCGAAGCTTATGACTTTATCCAGCAGTTACCAGCCGGTTTCTCGAGCGTGCTGGGCGAAGACGGCGTCTCCTTGAGCGGTGACCAGAGCTTTCGAATCAGTCTAGCCAGGGCGCTGCTGCGCGAGCCATCATTGCTTGTCATCGAAGAGCCGGCCAGCCAACTCGAAGAGCCGGTCATGCATCAACTGGAGCGAGCGATCGAGCAAGCTTCCCGCGGCCGCACTGTCGTCTTGCTGCCTGCGATGATCCTGACATTGCGTTCGGCGGATCGCGTGTTCTTGCTGCATGAGGGCCGGCTGGAGGCCGAGGGCACACACGCAGAACTCGTGCAAAGCAACGAGCTCTACCGGCACATCAACTACCTGCGGTTCAACATCCTGCGCAACCAGGTCAAATGGTGAGACCCGCTGTGTGGGCGGTTGGCAGCCAGGCACTGGCTCTTCGTTCGCCATCTTCCGGCTGGTGGCGGCAACGTCCCGTTAACTGGCTAGCCCGGATTATTCATGAAGATCGTGGCGAGAGGTTGTAAGTACGTTCGTGGCAAGGAAGGCGAGCAATTCTTCCGCAGGCGTATTGAAGCAATACGTCGAGGGAGAATTGTGAAGCATGACGAAGCCACGGATGGACTTACGACCTCGCAGCAGATCGCTCATGAATAATTCGGGCTAGGCACTGAGCACTTTCAGCCGCGCAGCGGGCGCCGTTCTTTCGATCTGCTCTAGGATGCGTTCCGCAATGCGGATGCAGCGCAGACCCTGTTCGCCAGTGACGCGTGGCGGCGTGCCATGTCGAATACAAGACAGGAAGTCCCGCTGTTCCTCCAGGATCGCGTTGACTGGTGCCAACGGCAGATCGCGGACCGGCAGCAGGTCCGTGAACAGCTGATCTCGCATTTCGTCTCGTTGACCGCTCGTCAACCCGCGGACGTCGATCTCCCCGCGCAGCACGGCTTTGCTCGGTCGTACAACCTTGGCGGTAGGAGCACCGAAGTCGAGCCCGGCGTACGACCGTTCGCTGACGATCTGCATCGTTCGCTGCGCTTGAAAGCTCGTGCGCGATGCGTTCAGATTGGCGATGCAGCCGTTAGCGAAGCGGATATGAGCGTGGGCCATATCTTCGTGTGGGCCGAAGATTGTAGAACCGAGCGCCTCGACCTCAACAACTTCGCTGCGAACCGACGCCAGCACCAGGTCCAAGTCGTGGATCATCAGATCGAGCACCGCGCCTATGTCGATCGACCGAAATGTGTACCCGCTGGTACGCACCGCTTCAATGTACCGGGGTCGGCGAACGAATGGCTGAACCGCTTCCCAAGCTGGGTTGAATCGTTCGACATGCCCGACTTGAAGCACAACGTGTTGCGCTTTGGCAAGTTCGACCAAGTCGATCGCTTCGGCAACGGACGTGGCGAGCGGCTTTTCGACCAACAAGTGGATGCCCCGTCGCAGCAGGTTGGCCCCTACCTGGTGATGGTGTTCGGTCGTGGTCGCCACGATCGCAGCGTCAAGACGGGGTACTTCCAAGTGACTGACAAATGCCTGGGTATTAGCTTCTGCGGCGACGCTTTCGCGTGATTCCGCGACTGGGTCGACGACACCCGCCAGCTCGACACCCGGTAGGTTACCGATCAGCCGGGCGTGAATTCGGCCCAGATGGCCAGCACCAATCACAGCTACTCGCAATCGCCTCACGCAGCCCTCCTCCGTTCCCGACTTCGACCCTGTCGTCCCTCATGCTGGTTCTGAATGAAGCTGAGCAGCTGATTGACGGCTGGCACGAGCATGCCGTTACTGCGAAGGATTTCTCGGGCGTGGTCCAACCCCACCTTGGAACGATAAATCAACCGATGTGCCTCACTGAGCGCCCGAATCGTTTCGCCGGGGAAGTCATTGCGCTTAAGGGCAACGACGTTGACACAGCGAGGACGCGCCGGCTGACCTTCGATCAGCATAAAGGGTGGAACGTCGTGTCTGACGCGGCTCAGTCCACTGATGAAGCTGTAGCTCCCGATCGTCGCGAAGTGGTGGACTCCTACGCCACCCGAGAGTGTCGCATCGCTGTCAACGTGAACGTGACCGCCCAGCATGACGGCGTTTGCCAACACGACCCGGTCTCCCAACCGGCAGTCGTGGGCCACGTGGCTCGCCGCCATCAGCAAACAGTGATTACCGATCACGGTCATCCCCTCGTCCTTGACGGTCCCTCGATTAACGGTCACCGACTCGCGAAACACGTTGTGATCACCGATCACCACCTGGGTCTTCTCACCTTGATAGGCGAGATCCTGTGGCTCGCCACCAATGACCGTTCCGGGATAGAAGCGGTTGTGTCGACCGATAGAGACGCGCCCCATCAAGGTGACCTGATTCTCCAGCTTCGTTCCTCGACCGATGCTCACTTCGGGGCCAACTACACAGAAGGGTCCAATCTCGACGTCATCCTCAATCTGGGCTCGCGGATCGACATCTGCGTTCGAGGCAACGAAGCTGGCCATCTTCGAGTTTCATCCTTCCTGAGGGGATTGGCTGCCCCGGACTGTGTCACGCCGACTTCCGTCGATCAACAAATAACTGCCCTTCGGTCAATAACGTGCGGGCCATCTCTGCGTTCAGGTGATGGCCGCTGCGGTGCGCAACAACCGAACCGATCACGTCGCAACCGGTGAGTGCAAAATCGCCAACTAGGTCGAGGGCTTTGTGCCGAGCACATTCATTGGCGAAGCGCAGCTGATTGTCGATCAACCCGTGCTCACCAAAGAGCAGCAGGTCGCGGCTGGAAACTCGATGGCCGATACCACGGCTGCGGAGCCACTCAGCTTCTTGCTGCAACAGAAAAGTTCGCGCCGGCGACAGCTCGCGTCGAAACGACTCTGTCGTGACATCCAGCTCGACGCTCTCCTGGCCGATCGGACTGCCCTGCCCGTAGTCGAGTTCGTAACGCACCGACAGCAGTGGCCGGCGCGTGGGGCAGACCTCCACCCAGCAGTTCTCGTCTCCAACACGTGCTGGGCGAGTGACCACCAGCTGCCGCCTCCAGGCGGACTGGTCGATGAAGCCAACCTGCAGGAGCGCCTCGGTGAAGGCCGCACTGGAACCATCGCAGCCCGGCAGCTCGGCGCCGTCGACGTGGATCTCGCAGTTATCCAGCTGCAACCCCGCACAAGCAGCCAGTACGTGTTCGACCATCTCCACTTGCGAACCGTGGCAGGCCAGACAAGTCCGCCGCGGTGCCTCGATGCGGTGACTCACGACCGCTGGAATCCGCACGGGTTGCTGCAGGTCCGTCCGCACGAAGACGATTCCCGTGTTCTCCGGAGCCGGCTGGAACTCGAGACGAACATCCTGCCCACTCCAATAGCCGTATCCGGTGACGCTTACGGTCCTGGAGATGGTTCTCTGCGGACGCACTTTCTAACACCTCGAACGCTTCACCGATCGAATCCACACAACTGCGGGCTCGAAATCGGCTCATTAGAGCTGAGACAGGAGGAGAGCAGAAATCAGCGCACTTGGCCGCGACCGGGGACCTGCGGCCGACTCGTCTGTTGCTGACGGGTTGGCGTGCCGCGGTTGAGCAACGTGAGGATGTCACCCGTGATATTGAGACGCCGCTGAAACACGATGGCGCGATTCACTCCAGCCAACACCGAGTCTCGCTTGGCGGGGTCCATCTCTTCACCACTGAACCGCAGCACCAAGTCGATTCCGTGGCGATCGGCGAACACCTCCACCTGCCGCTCGACCTCTTTGTAGGCGTTGTAGTACACGCGAGCCTCGCGCTCGAGAATCTCTTTCCGCTTGCGGCCTGTCTCCAGTTGCAGCTGCGTGTGGACGTTCGCGATCGTTTCTTCCAGCATCTTGTATTCGTTTGACCCAGCAGGCATGCCTTTGAGCTGTTCGGTTTGCTGGGTGATCTGATTGCGCTGATCCCGCAGATGCTCTTCAAAGGCGTCGATATCCTTCTTGATATCGTCCATGGATGCCTTGAAACGCTGGTGGTTCTTGAAGATGAAGTTGATGTCGATGACCGCAACGTTGGTCCCATTGGTCGGTCTTTGCTGTGGGACCTGAGCAAGCACCGAAATGGAACCCAGCCCGATCAGAATGGCCAAGGTAGTGGTAATTGTTCTCACGTTCAGCGCTCCTTGCTGACAAACAGATCTTCCTTGAAGTCTCCAGCCGGCGCTACTGTCCCTAGCCGGGGGCAGCACATTCGCTCCGGTCTCCAAAATGAGGCGGTATTGTGCCGAGAAGCACTGAATCGGTAAAGGCCAGAATGCGCTCAAGCCCAGACGTCGCTAAGATCCGCAGGCGCAGGAACTTATCCAGCAGTCGGCACGCACTGCCTACCAGCGGCGATCACAAGACTAGCCCGAATTATTCATGAGCGATCTGCTGCGAGGTCGTAAGTCCATCCGTGGCTTCGTCATGCTTCACAATTCTCCCTCGACGTATTGCTTCAATACGCCTGCGGGAGAATTGCTCGCCTTCCTTGCCACGAACGTACTTACAACCTCTCGCCACGATCTTCATGAAAAATCCGGGCTAGCGAGTTTTGGACCGTTCACTCTCGGCCCAAGGTCCCTACTTTTGATGTTGCGCTTTTCGCTTTCCTGCAGGCACAAGATGGCGGATTCACGTGTTTTTCGTAACCCGAAGCGTCAGCGAGGGGGAGTTGGTGTGCCAACGTAAACAATTCCCTCGCTGACGCTTCGGTTTCGATTGAGGCGAATGCGCAACTTCAAAAAGTCCCTACTGCGGCTGAAGCAACCGGCAAGAAGGGGCTCATGTCGAGTAGATCCATCTTCCCAACCACAAAGTCGGAGCGAGCAGGGCCAGTACTGCCAAGGCGCAGTACCAAGGGCTAACAAAACTGACCACGGCCGAGTCGAGCACGATCAGCGATAGGATAGAGAGCTTGACGGCGCTTTGCACCTCTGCTGGACGAGGACTCGCAATCGCCGCCACGCACCGTCGAATGAGCACGAACATAATCAGGCAAAGCAGACCGGGCCAAACAACCCGCGGATCGAGGTAGAACGGCTGCCCCGCCGGCGACCACCTCGGGGCCCAAGCCAACAGGCCAACGCCAGCTACCATCACCGCCAGGCCGAAGGCGAGCTGGCCGCGCGCGCTTGTCGTTGCTTCAGTCCGCGCAAACCAGGTGACGCCGACAATGTAGATGCCGATCCCCGCAGCGATTGCCCAGTGGAAGCCGCCGTAGCCTAACCACAGAGGCTCTGCCCCGCCCGCAGCCGCGAGGCTCATTCCCAGCAGGACATTCAACATCCGACAGCTGCCCATCAACAGCGGTCCCAACACGGTCGGCTTGAAGACGGCGTCGTATAACACAATCGCGACGGCCAGCAGGACGGCGATCAGGCCGCTTCGCCATACAGGCACCCCCGGTGCGCTCTGGTACAGCCCGGCCATGGCCGCCACGGAGATGCCAAACCCAAGCAAGAAGTAGCCGAGACGCAGGGCAACTCGGCGAGCGATCCTACCCGCAGGCAGTGGTCGATCCGGCCGTTGCTTCGAGTCGACTTCGAAGTCATAGACATCGTTAAGCACCATTCCGGCGCTGTACAACGCCGCCGAGGCCAGCCCCAACCACAAGAGAGCTGTTCCGCGATTGGTTCCGCCAACGACGAGCACGCCCATCGCGATGTCAGCAATCGCTGTGGGAAGGTTGGCGATTCGCATGAGCTGGAAGAACGCGAACAGTCGCGACGTGGTCCCGCTCACCTCTCACTCCCATTTTTTCTTCGTCGCCCTCGACTCGCTCGCGGCGTGCGGCGGTCGAGCGAAACATGCAACTTCAAGAAGTCGTAGTAGCCGAACTCACCAGAGTTTGGACCCACTGCAAATCGTGGTAGCCGAACTCGCCAGAGTTTGGCCGCTGCATATCGTGGTAGCCGAACTCGCCAGAGTTTGGCCGCTGCAAAAAAGCCAAAGTCTGGCGACTTCGGCTACCGTCACCATTGAGCTTGCTTGGACTAGATGAGCGGCAGCAGGTACTCCCGCGCTTCGCGTGCAGCGTCGTCTGGGTTGTCGATATACGGATAGAGTTCGACCGTGACCCAACCCTCGTATCCCGTTCGCTTGATGGCTTCCAAAGTCGCCTTGAAGTCGATAGCCCCGTGGCCGGGTATCAAGTGCTTATGCACGCGCGTCGCCGCGATGTCCTCGAAGTGGTAGTGCTTGGTATGCTCCGCCATCGTCTCGACCCAATCCTGCGGATCTTCCGAAACGCAGAAGGCGTGCCCGATATCAAAGTTGAGCCCAATCCACTGCGAGTCGATGCGATCAGCAAACTTCAGGTACTCGTCAAACCTCTCGATCAGCAGCTCGGGTTCGGGCTCGATCAGCAAGCACACCTCCAGCTCCTCGGCCAACTCGACACAAGGCATGATTTCGTCGTAGAAGAGCTGCGCTCCCTGGTCCCATTGCTGGTCGGGTGTCAACAGTCCCCCGGGCTCTGTGGTGATGTTGGGCGCACCGATCTCCTTGGCCAGCTGCAAGGCTCGCTTCGTGTGCTCGCGGCGGATCGCCCGGTAGTGCGGATCGGGGTCGGTCCAACCTGGGTGCCAGTAGGGCTGTCGGGGGTCGCCCACGGCATTCATCATGAAGGCGTTGATGTTCGAGATGGTAAGCCCGTGAGCGGAGAGCTGGTCCCGGATCGACTGTTTGCGTTCTTCGAGTAAGAACGCGGGCCAAGCATGCGGTACGTCGGCTAAGATCTCGATACCCCGGTAACCGAGCTCGGCGATCTTACGAATCGTGTCCTCGATCGAGAAGTGCATGTAGGCGTTACTGCTAAAGGCGAGCTTCATGATGCAACTGATGGAATGGCAGAAGGTTGAGAAGGGCTGGGCGAGGCAGGATGGCAGGGTTAGCTGAGCGGTGGCAGGCGAACTGCGACGGGCAGATCCGCGGTGGGCAACCGGCCGAGCCCAAACTTCCCAGGATAGCAGAAATGAGCGCTCCGTGGGGAAACGCGAAGGCGCGCCGCCAATCCCTGAGGGAGTTCCCTACAGCCAGCCGCACGTTCACCGCGGCAAACAAGAACAGCAAACCGCATTAGCTGCTGGCACTCCGGTAGCTGAGCAGCGCCAGCCGAAAAAGCCACCGCGACAACAGGAAACTGCCGAACGTCGCCGCCACCGTGAACAACGCCAGAAAGACCCCGAGACTCGTGGCAGGATGAAGTGGCTGAGCGAGCACCCGCGCGGGTACGTTGACCACAATCAGAACCGGGATGATGAACGTGAATAGCCAACGTAGTGGCAGCCCCCAAGCACCACTGTAGATCTCCATCGGATACCGAGAGAAATTGGTGATGTAGAACCAGAAATCATACAGCGTCTGATTCCTCCCCAGCCAAATGCTGGTCGCTGCCAGCGAAATCATCAAGCTGTAGAGGATGATCACGCCGCACGCGACATAGAACGGATAGAGCAGCACCATGAGCGGAGTGATTCGCAAGGGATCTGGTTGACTAGTGAGCTGCCACAGGCTCACCGCCAACAAACAGATCCCCGCGCCGAAGTTTGCCAACGAAGACCACTGAACCTTGTGCAACGAGACGAGAAACTGAGTGTCGATCGGCTTGAGCAGTGCAAAGTCAAGCCCGCCGGTGCGAATCAGCTCGCTGAACTCCTGGGCGTTCGGCATGAAGAAGGCCTGAACTAGGCTGTTGACCAACCAAGTCGTGGCAATAAACACGAAGAATTCAAACTTGTCCCAATCCGCTATCTGTCTGGTGTGGGTAAAGATCAACAGATAGAAACCCAGGTTCATCGCCATCCAAGAAACCGAGGCGACGCAGTCTAGGGCGAAGTTCATGCGGAACGTCATGTCCCGAATCAGGCTGTTGCGGGCAAAGGTAAGGAAGACCTGGGTGTACTGCGGACGCTGCTCCGGCATGCTCTATCCTCCGAACCCGCTGTATCGTTTCAGACCTCTGTGGAGCATCACTCGTGATAGCATGATGAACACGAGCACCCAGGCGGCTTCGATGCAGAGGCCGCGTACCAACTCCCAGCCGGCCACCTTTCCCAGAAATACGGCTGCTGGAAAGTAGGCCAGATACTGCAAAGGCAGCACACCCACAATCAAGCGCCAACTGCCGGGCAGCATGTCGAGTGGAAACATGTGCCCCGACAGAAAGAAGTTGAGCAGCATGTAGACGAACAACAGCGAACTGACCTCGAGCCACCAAAAGCCGATCAGCCCCACGCAGGCCTCGAGAAAGTAGCCCAACAGGAAGCCCATGATCAGCGACGCGACAAACGCAACCAATGTCGACGCGGAATGCGTCGCGGCCTGCGGAGGAAGGTCGTAGAAGTAGCTCCGGCAAAGAAAGTAGACCAACGCGAACGGGCCAATCGCAACCGAGTAGTAGGCCAGCTTGTGCGCCACTCTTGAGAGCAGCAGAAAACCGAGCAAGTCGACTGGCTGAATAAGGTACTTCTTAATCTCGCCCTCTCGGATTTGGCGGGTGATTCCCGATGCCAGGCCCGGCATGCTGGAAAACGCTCGGCTCAGCATCGTCAGCAGATAGTAGGCCACAAACTGATCGTACCGGTATCCAGCGAGCTCCTGTTGTCCGTATGACTGAAAGACCGCGTACCAGAGAAAAATCTGCGTGACGATGGGGAGAAACCTCATCAAGGTGCCCAACGCGAAGTCACCCCGATAGACCAGTCGCTCCTCGAGACAGATGCGGAGAATCGTCCACCATGTGAGGGCTCGGGCATACATCTCAAGAGCGGTCCGTGAAGATGCTGGAGGAAGATGAGGCGGTCGTCGTTACTCGGGAGACGGTCTCTTCGACGTAAGGGAGAGAAATTGGAAATGACGAGATTAGGGGAGACCCTGTCCCCTGACCTTCACCAGGTGACGGAACTAGGAGCCGCTCCAACTTCGCTCGTGTGGCACTAGACACCGATGCCGGCATCCACACGAGCGAAGGCATCTGCGATCACAGCCTCCAAGGGGGGATCTTCGACGACAACATCTTCAATTTCGTGCTCAGAGAGGATCGCCGCCAAAACACGAGGAACGTCCGCTCGATTGATTTCGATCTTGGCCCGTGGCGGCGCGACGTCCAAGACCTGACCAAAGCGAGTCAGATCGGCAGGGACATGGTCATTGGAAAACTGCAATGTGACAATCTTATGACCGCTAAAACGGTCAACAATACCGCTTAGCGAACCATCGTATTCGATCTGTCCCTGGGCAATGATCACAACTCGCTTGCAGAGCGCGGCAACGTCTTTCATGTAGTGGCTGGTCAAGAGAATCGTTATCTCTCGATCGGCCTGATATTGTTTGAGGAACTGCTGGATGTTGTGCTGGGCGACCACATCGAGACCGATCGTCGGCTCGTCCAGGAAGAGAACATCCGGCGAATGCAGCAAGGCGGCGGTGAGTTCCATCTTCATGCGCTCGCCCAGCGAGAGTTCACGGACCGGCTGGCTGAGCAGCTGCCGGACGCCGAGTAACTCGGTTAGCTCGTCACGAGTCCGCTCGAACTGCTGGGGGTCAATCCGGTAGATCTGCTGATGCAGACGAAAGGACTCTTGCGCCGGCAGGTCCCACCACAGCTGGTTCTTTTGACCCATTACCAGGGCAAAACGTCGGCGATAGGCGTTCTCTCGCTGCCACGGGATGTGCCCCAAAACTCGAGCCGTTCCCGCCGTCGGGCTGATCACTCCCGACAGCAACTTCAAGGTGGTCGTCTTGCCAGCTCCGTTGGGACCCAGGAACGCCACAAATTCGCCCTGCTCAACGGTCAAGTCGATGCCGCGAACTGCCTCGACATCCTTGTACTCGCGGTGGAACAAACCCTGCACCGAGGCCAGCAATCCCTCCTTCTTTTGATAGACCCGATAGCTCTTAGTTAGCTTTTCAATCTCGATCGTCAGCATGCAGGTCGATTATAGGCCGAACTAACCGCCGTGGAAGGGCGAGCCCTGCGGGATCGCGTTGTCGTCTTTTTGGCGCTCGGCTATAATTCGCGCGGCGGTTGCGAAGAGAGCACGCATAAGTCCCAAGGCCGGTGCACTTTGCACCGCGTGAGGAGACACACGACGACCCCCATGCGGATTGGAATTGGACACGATACACATCGCCTCGCTGAGGGAGGCCCCCTGCGGCTGGGCGGTGTCGAAATCCCATGCAGCCGGCATCTAGTAGGGCACAGCGACGCGGATGTCCTGCTGCACGCCGTCACGGACGCTCTCTTAGGCGCAACGGCCTCGGGAGATATCGGGGAGATGTTTCCCAATACGGATGAGACTCACCGGAATCGGGACTCGGCCGAGATGCTGGCCGAGGCCTACGCACTGGTGGTTTCTCAGGGATTTCGGGCGATCAATTTGGACTGTATTGTGTTCGCCGAGCGGCCGAAGTTGTCTCCCTTCAAAGAGCAAATACGGCAGCGGATTGCGGAAATACTCGGTTTGCCGGCGGGTGACGTTAGCGTCAAGGCCAAGACCGGCGAGCAGGTCGGCGCGGTCGGCCGGCAAGAGGCCGTGATGGCACAATGCGTGGTGCTGCTTGAGAGGACATAGCGATTCACCGATGCCCATTCGCGTTTACAACACGTTGACGAAGTCCAAGGAGTTGTTCGAGCCGCTCGAGCCGGGCAAGGTTGGAATCTACTTGTGTGGTCCCACGGTCTACAAGGAAGCCCACATCGGCCACATGGTCGGTCCGGTGATCTTCGACACCATCAAGCGCTACCTGCGGTATAACGGCTTCGAGGTGACCTGGGTCGTCAACATTACGGACATCGACGACAAGCTGATTGCCCAATCCCAGCAGCGCGGCATTCCCGCGGCTCAAGTGGCGACCGAGATGACGATGGACTACTGCGCCAACCTCTTGGAACTGGGAGTCGATCAAGTTACCTTCATGCCGCGTGCGACGGAGCACATTGATGAGATCGTAGCTTTCATCAGGAACCTGATCGACAAAGGTTTCGCGTACGCCTCCGGTGGAGATGTCTTTTTCGACGTTGCCAAGAACCCGGAGTACGGCAAACTGAGCAATCGAACAGCCGACGAGCAGCAAGGCGAGGGTGGCGGAGCCGCGGAGAAGAAGCGGTCGCCCGGGGACTTTGCGCTATGGAAGGCGGCGAAGCCTGGCGAACCGGCCTGGGACAGCCGCTGGGGACCTGGCCGGCCGGGGTGGCATATCGAATGTTCGGCTATGAGCCGGCGGCTGTTGGGAGAGTCGTTCGACATCCACGGCGGCGGGCTCGATCTGATGTTCCCGCACCATGAGAACGAAATCGCGCAGAGCGAGTGCTGCCACGGCAAAGCAATGGCCAAGTATTGGCTCCACAACGGCTTGCTGCGAGCCGCCGACGCCGGCAAGATCGGCGGCCGCGGCGACCCACCCAGCGACGGAGCCGCTCAGAAAATGAGCCGCTCGGAGGGTGCAGGTGGCTTGCGCGGGCTGATCGCGCGACAGGGCGGCGAGCGGATTCGCTTCTTCTTGCTCCGCACTCACTACCGCAGCACGATTGTCTTCAGCGAAGGTGAAATCGAAGAGGCGGGCACCGCGCTCGAGAAGTTCTACATTCTCTTTGATCGCTATCAGCGAATCGTTGGCCGCAGTTTCTATCAGGAAGACGGCGACGACCAGCGCACGGTGATCGCCAACCGCAGTGCTGGCCAGCTCCAGGTGCCCGACGATCCCTTCCTGGCCCAGGTGGCCCAACTGCGCGAGAACTTTCTGGAGAAAATGGATGACGACTTTAACTCAGGTGGAGGCATCAGCGAACTGTTCAAACTGTTGGCGGTGATCAACAAGTTTGCGGACGAGCAGCAGCTCGAAGATCCCCAGCAGCAACAGCAGGCCCATTTGCAGTCGTTCTGTCGCGCCGCCGAGGTGCTCCGCGAGCTGACTGCGGTCCTAGGCTTGTTCCAGAAACCTGCTCGGCGCCAATCGGGCGACACGGACGATCAGCTTACGGAACGGTTGTTGCAGTTGCTGGTTGAGGTACGGGCCGACGCTCGGCAAAACAAGAACTTTGCGATCGGAGACAAAATCCGCGACGACCTGGCAGCGGCGGGGATCACGCTCGAAGACCGCAAGCAAGGCACGACTTGGCGGTGCCTCAGCAGCTGAGCGTCAAAGTAGCAGGCACGCTCCGCGTGCCGTCCGCAGTTTAAAGTAGCAGGCACGCTCCGCGTGCCGTCCGCAAGTTACGGCACACGGAGTGTGCCTACTACGTTGTTTGATCAGAACCTCGCCTTCCTAAGTGGCTCCTTCCAATGGATTCCAATGGAGAAGCATGTGACGGACCATAACCCCGGTGGTCTCCGTATCTTGGGCATCGACCCCGGGCTCAACATTACCGGCTATGCGATCATAGACGTTACCGCGTGCAACCCGCAGCTGATCGAGGCGGGCGTGATTCGGGGCACCAGCCGGCGAAGTCTGGCCTACCGGATACAGGAGATCTTCGCGGGGGTCGAGGAAGTCCTCCAATCCTGGCAGCCAGCTGCCATGGCGCTCGAGGAAATCTACTCACATTACCAGCGGCCGAAAACCGCCATCTTGATGGGTCATGCGCGGGGTGCCATCTGCCTGGCCGCGGCCCAGGCCGGGATCCCAGTGGTCCACTACGCAGCGACCCAAATCAAGCGCATTTTGACGGGTAGTGGTCGAGCCCCCAAATCCCAAATCCAGCTGGCGATCTGCCGCGAGCTCGGTCTTGCCGACCCGCCGGAACCGCCCGATGTGGCGGACGCCCTGGCCATCGCGCTATGCCACCATTATCTTGGTCGCAAAGTGGCCTAGTGAACCAGATCCACCGCTAAGCACTTTTTTTGTAGCCGAACTCGCCCTGAGTTTGGACATTTTGTAGCCGAACTCGCTAGAGAAGGACATTTTTGTAGCCGAACTCGCCAGAGTTTGGACGAATCGCTTGTCCACCAAACTCTGGCGAGTTCGGCTACGATTAGGCCAGTCCGCCAAACTCTGGCGAGTTCGGCTACGATCGGATACGGCTCCGCATTTCTCAAGCGGCGAGGACAAAGCACTTTGAAGAGGCGAAGGAACGACATTGATCACGCGAATCACGGGTAAGCTATTAGCCGTCAGCGAGGGAACCGCTTCGCTGGAGGTACCGCCGTTTGAGTACGAGGTTCTGATTCCTGAGTTCAACCGCCGGCAGCTGCAAACCCAGGTTGGCAGCCCGGTGAGCCTCCATACCCTGCACTACCTGGACGGAAACCCGGCTCACGGCCGTCTCACCCCGCGGCTCGTCGGGTTTCTCAGCGAAGTCGAGCGCGAGTTCTTCGAGATGTTCTGCTCAGTAGACGGCGTCGGCATGCGGAAGGCGCTGCGGGCTATGGTGCGGCCGGTGCAGGATGTGGCAGTGATGATCGAGGAACAGGATGCTAAGGCGATCTCGACGCTTCCCGGGGTAGGCGCCGCGACGGCAGAGCGGATTATCGCTAAGCTGCGGCGCAAGATGCCGCGTTTTGCCCTGCTGGTGGGCATGCAGCAGCCGCCGGAAGACGAAAGCCAGCGAGACGTGGTCGCGGACACGTTTCAAGCCCTCTGCTCTTTGGGTCATTCCGAGGCAGAGTCTCATAAGTTGATTGACACTGTACTTGCAGGAAAAAAGAAGTTCAAAGACGTCAACGCGATGTTGACCGCTATCTATGAACAAAGCCACGGGCGAACCTGATCAGATTGACGATTCTCTGGACGACGCGGAAGATCCAGCCGTGGTCGATCCGACGGTACCGGCACCGCACGGCCGGCCGTGCGCTCAGTGTGGGTGCCCGATCGAGCCGTTGGATCGATACTGCCCGGCCTGCGGGGTGGCGCACGTGGCCGAGGAGTTGGTGGAAGCGGAGGAGGTCGACGAACCGCCTGCCAGAAAGCACTTTCGCTGCGAGAACTGCGGCAGCGAGGTGCTGACCGATCCCGATCAACGCTCCTACACATGTCCGTTCTGCGACTCGACCTATGTGGTGGAATTCTCGCCACAGGAGTCGGAACGGCAGGCACCTGAGTTCATCATCGGCTTTGCGATTACAGTCGATCAGGCGAACGAGTTCTTCACCAAGTGGCTCCGCAAGGGAGGCTGGTTTCAACCCGGGGACCTACATCGCAAAGCAGTCAAGGAGAAGCTCAAGGGCGTCTATTTGCCTTTCTGGTCTTACTCCATGATGGCCGAAAGCGAATGGTCGGCGCGGATCGGTGAGTATTGGTACCGAACCGAAACGTACACCACTCGCGACTCGCAGGGGAGGACCGTCAGGAAAACGCGGCGCGTACGGGAGACCGAGTGGTGGCCACTCTCCGGCCGCCATCACCACTACTACAGCGGTTTCATGGTGTCGGGCAGCCAGGGGTTGCCTCAGCAGGACGCCGAACGCATCAAGCCGTACAATCTGCCGGCACTAAAACGTTACGAACCCTATTACCTAGCCGGTTGGTTGTGCGAGGAATACTCGATCGGCAAGGAACAGGCATTGGAAGTCTGCCAACAGGAGTTCTACGAGCGGGAACAGTCGAACGTCGCCGCTTTCCTGCCAGGGGACGAGTACCGAGACGTGAACGTCTCGACCTATTTCAGCAAGATCCACTCGGACTTGTGTCTGCTGCCCGTTTACATCCTGACCTATCACTACGACGATCAGCTATACCGTTTTCTGGTCAACGGGCAAACTGGGCGGTGCGCCGGCGACAAGCCCGTATCGCGGACGCGGGTTGGTGGGCTGGTGGGCGCCATCGCCGTGTTGGTGTTGGTGGTCGTGGCGATCGTTGTATTGATGTCACGTTGACGGTGACGAGTGAAGCATGAGCGATTTACTCGAGAAATGTTCGGTCTGCAGTGCGCTGCTCGACGAAGAGGACTTCTTCTGCGCAAACTGCGGCACCGAGGCCCCGCCTCGCGCGGCGGCGATTGACCACGATGCGACTCAGACTGTCACGCACCACTTCGAATGCGAAGGGTGCGGTGCATCGATGAGCTACGACGCCGAAGCCCAGTCGCTGCGTTGCCCCTTTTGCGGATCCGAGCAGCTCAGGAATCAGGCAGACGCGACCTCGATTGAGGCCCGCCTCGCCGTTCCCTTTGTCGTCAATCACACTGCCGCCTCCGCCGCGCTGCGCCGCTGGCTGGGAGCCGGCTTTTGGCGGCCAAACGACCTCTCCCATCGCGCCGCGATTACGAACATGACTGCTGTTTACGTGCCCTATTGGGTGTTCCGGACACGCACCTTCACCTACTGGACTGCCGACACCAATCAGACGCCCCGCGGCGCGCGGGGGGACTGGTACCCGTTGGCTGGCGAACATCACGGTCAATACGAAGGCCAGCTGGTCGGAGCAAGCGGAGTGTTGACGCCCGAAGAAACCAAACTCCTGCGTCCCTTCGACCTAGCTGCCGCCGTAGCACCCGATCAAGTGGACATGCAGGAGAAGGTCGTCGAACAATTCCGTGTCCAGCGCAAGTACGCGCGCCCGCTGGCTCGCCAAGGTGTCGAGGAACTGGAGAGGCAGGCTTGCCAACAGTACGTGCCTGGGAGAAGTAGGAATCTCAAGGTCAACGTCCGGCTAGAAGGTCTTTCCAGCGACCCGGTCCTGCTGCCGGTTTGGATCATGGCCTATCGCTATCGGGACCAAGTATTTCGGTTTCTCTTAAACGGCCAGTCGGGCAAGGCCACCGGCACGGCGCCGCGATCGTGGAAGAAGATGCTGGCGGCGATCGTATTGGTCGCGATCGTGATACTGGCTATCGTCATCGCTGGTGGAATCATCGGGAACAACATGTAGGCAGCCGGCATCAGCCAGCAGCCAGGCGCGGAGAAAGGCATCTCCTATGACGCGAGAGACAATCCTGAGCGGCCAGCCGTTCGACGATGACGACGATCGCGATTTGCGTCCGCAGTACATGCGTGACATGGTCGGCCAGCGCGATGTACAAGAGCGGCTTGACATCGTGTTGGACGCTGCGCGAAAACGCAACGAGCCTCTGGGCCACATACTATTTGACGGCCCACCAGGACTTGGCAAGACAACGTTCGCTCGCTGCCTGCCAAATGAACTGGGAGTGACGGTGCAAATGGCTGTGGGCGCCGCACTGAAAGCTCCCAAGGATCTGCTTCCCTATCTCACCAGCGTCGAAGAGAGGTCCGTGCTCTTCATCGACGAAATCCATCGCGTCCCCAAGTCTGTCGAAGAGTTCCTGTATACAGCGATGGAAGACTTCCGTATCGACATCGTACTGGGCGACGGGGTCAACGCTCGTACTCTCAACATGCCGCTCAAGCCCTTCACTTTGATTGGCGCGACCACACGGGCGGGAATGTTGTCGGGACCCCTCCGCGATCGTTTTCACATTCGTGAGCACCTGGGCTTCTACCCCGCTGCTGAGCTCACGGAGATCGTGCGACGCAATGCCAAGAAGCTGGCAGTCGAGGTTGAGGAAGAAGCTGCTGCCGAGATTGCTAAGCGGAGTCGCAGTACGCCCCGCGTGGCCAACATGTTGCTGCGCTGGGTGCGAGACTACGCGGATAGCCGAGCCGGAGGTCGTGTTACGCTGGAGGTGGCGAGATCAGCGCTGCGAATGCGCGGCATCGACGAGTTGGGGTTGGACACGCAAGACCGCCGCTTCCTGGAGACGATCATACGCGTTTTCCAAGGCGGCCCGGTCGGGATCGAAGCCGTCGCACACACCATGAACTTGGCTGTCGACACGCTCACCGATGAGGTAGAGCCCTTCCTGTTGCGGTGCGAGTTGATTGTGCGCACCCCGCGCGGCCGGGTGGCGACCAGTAAGGCCTTCCAGCATCTAAACCAGACGCCACCCGCTCAGCCAGACCAGGACGACCCGCAAGGCAAGTTGTTCTAGCCGAACTCGCCGGAGCCGCAGCCAAACTCGCCAGAGTTTGGCGAATTCGCCAGAATTTGCGCCGAACCAATTCGTTCAAGTTATTGCGAACTTCGGCTACACCAAACTCTGGCGAGTTCGGCTACCATATGATTCTGGAGAGTTCGGCTACCAAGAAGCCTGAACGGCGTCTGGAAACTTGTTGTTTTCCATCGTCGAACTTAGTGCTGGTCACCGCCAGTCAGGAACCGTTCGACCTCATCCGAGTGCTCCGCGATGCTCAACACGCTGTGCCGAACTTCATCTGGGTCGCAAGTGGCTCGGGGGAACGCGTCGGCCATAACGAAATAGGGCTGACCGTCCACCGCATCGATGCCAATACCGCCGTACGGAATTCGGGCGTTCAACTGCAACGCCTTCTCGAAGTAGTTCTCGTCGACCGGCGCGCAGGGACTGAAGATCCGCACAACCGGTTCTGAAACCTCGTCGTCGTTGCGCAGTTCGACGTGAACTCCCTGTGAGCGGTCGGCCCGGGAGACACGAACGGTAAAATGATCGCCGTCGCCCTCGATCCGAACCTGCATCCCGGCAAACGCTTCTTGGAGCAGGTCTTTCAGGCTGCGCAACGATCGGAATACTCGGCACAGTTCTTCGTGCAGCTCCCCGGCATCTTGGAAACGCCGCGAACGGTCACGTGTCAAGCAGCGGGAAATCACATCAGCTGAATCGGCCGGCAGCTGCCCCAACAGCGTATCCTGATCGGGTTCTCCACGCTGGATGTGAAGGCCGATCAGGTCGTTGAGCGAGTCGCACTGAATAGGCAGTCGTCCGGTAAGCAACTCGAAAAAGGTAATCCCCATCGAGTAGACATCTGTTTGCGGATCGGCAAGTCGTCCGTTGAATAGCTCAGGAGCCATGTAGTGGGGCGTACCGCAAAGCTCGCGGTGGTGCGGGGCTCGGTCGGCCGCAATCTGCTTGGCAAGTCCGAAATCGGCCAGCTTGGCGTCGGTCGAGCGATGCAACATCACGTTCGCCGGTTTAACATCACGGTGGATCATCCCCTGTTGGTGGGCTGCCGCGAGTGCCGAGCTGACATGGATCATCAGTCTAGTGGCCGGCAACAGCTCGAAACGGGCAACATCGTTGACGGCGCTCGCCAGAGACGGCCCGTCGACAAACTCCATTTCGATGAAGTGCTGGTCTGCCAACTCACCCAGAGTGTGAATGGTCACCACATGCGGGTGGACCAATGACGCGGCCGCCCTAGCCTCTCGCAAGAACGGTTCCACTGGCAAGCTCCGGTTTCGAGAGCTGCTGCGGAGTACTTTGATTGCGCAAGGCCGGTCGAGACTCAGGTTTCGCGCCAAATAGACCCGGGCCATACCTCCCTCGCCCAAGAACCGCTCGAAACGGTAGTGGTCGACCTCGCGTCCCACCCACTCGTCGGCCGGCGGAGCTGCCTGCTGTGAGGCAGCGGGATTTATCCGCTGCGTGATGTCGACCGTTGGTTCGTGTTGGTGCTTCATAGCGGAAACGGAAGTTGGTGTTGCACGGAGGATGGAAGACAGCCCGGTCGGCGGCGTCGGTGTGCACAGACTTAGTCTACTCAAGCAACGTCGAAGCGATAGGATGGCCCGCACGATTCATCCAGAATGCATCACCTGAGGGCGACGCTCTGAATCCGGGAGGGCGACGCTCCTGCGGAGCCGTCTCTTGCCGCCCTTCGGCTTGTTGGACAGGATTTACAGGATGGCCAGCGACCACGACAACATCAGCCGCTGGGTGTTAGCCCACGGTTTCCCCCCGTAACTGTAGCAGGCACACTCCGTGTGCCGTCCGCGAGAAGCAGAGTAAGCACGAAACCGATACACGGGAAAACGGCTTGGCAGGAGCCTCGCCCCCCCCGAGCGTCTTACATGACTGGTCCGGTGGATGTGATGAGCATTCCGCCGTGGAGCCTTCCACTCAATCTTGTTCATCATGTTGATCCTGTCTTCTGCTTTTTTGACAGGATTTACAGGATCAACAGGATGGTCGGGGACCGTGATCCAAAATCAGCCGCTGGGCGTTAGCCCACGGTTTATACCCTAACTGTAGCAGGCACACTCCGTGTGCCGTCCGCCAGTAGCAGAGTAGGCACGAAACCGATACACGGGAAAACGGCTCGGCAGGAGCCTCGCCCCCCCCGAGCGTCTTACATGACTGGTCCGGTGGATGTGATGAGCATTCCGCCGTGGAGCCGTCCACTCAATCTTGTTCATCATGTTGATCCTGTCTTCTGTTTTTTTGACAGGATTTACAGGATCAACAGGATGGTCGGGGACCGTGATCCAAAATCAGCCGCTGGGCGTTAGCCCACGGTTTATACCCTAACTGTAGCAGGCACACTCCGTGTGCCGTCCGCCAAAAGCAGAGTAGGCACGAAACCGGTACACGGGAAAACGGCTCGGCAGGAGCCTCGCCCTCCCGAGCGCTCTGCGCAACAGCCGAGCACCTCCCGCCGCTAGCAAAACGACCGCGAAACATGGCTTGACACCAAACAGAAAATCAACAGAATCCAGCCGCTACAGCGACACTGAAGACCCAGGAAGTGGTCCAGTCGCTGGTGTTCATTCCCGCATTTGCGTGGTTCCAAGGCAAGGAGGCCTCTGGGCATGCAACAATCAACCGACGACCGTGGCGGCATTCTGCTGAGCCAACTCCTGCACCCCGAATGCAGCGCGGTCACTGCCGATCCTCGCATCAACGCCTGTTGCAGCCAAGCCGCGCAATGCCAGCCGGGCGATCTCTTCTTCGCGATCGTCGAGCCAGAACGCGACGGGCACGACGAGGCTCAAGAAGCTGTCCGTCGCGGTGCGGTGGCCGTCGTCGCCGAACAGCTTTTGCCCGTCAGCGCCCCGACCTATGTCGTGGACGACACCCGCCAACTGTATGGGCGCGCCTGTCAGCAACTCGCCGGGCAACCGAGCGATCGCCTGACGACGATCGGAGTCACAGGTACCAACGGTAAAACGACCATCGTGACGTTGCTTGCCTCGATCCTCCGCGCAGCCCATCAAACCACAGCGACCTCGTCCACAATTGGCCGCTACGACGGGGTGCGGCAGACGGAGGCAGTACGGACGACCCCGAGAGCAGCCGAGCTGGCCAGCTGGTTGGCGCGTAGCGAAGCGCACGGCTGTCGCTGTGCTGTGATCGAGGCGTCGAGCCAGGGTCTGGCCGAACGCCGGCTCTCCGGTGTCGGGTTGGACGCAGTCATTCTGACCAATCTCCGCCGCGACCACGTCGATTTCCATGGGACAACCGCCAACTACCGTAAGGCCAAGAAGCGTATTTTCGAGCTGCTGAAGCAAGATGGTTTCGCGGTGCTGAACGCTGACGATCCCGGCTGTGCAGCCGCGGCGGCAGAGCTGGATTGTCCGTACATTACTTTCGGCCGCCGCCAGCCGGCCGAGGTTACGGCTCATGTCGTGGAACGCTTCCAGGGCGAACAGACCTTCTTGCTGAGCGCCGGAACCGAAACGGTGCCGGTGCGGACGCGGATGATCGGCGACCACCACGTCTCGAACTGCCTGGCGGCCGCGGCGACAGGTCTTGTCGCCGGCTTGCCGCTGACGACCATCGCGCGGGGACTCGAAGCAGTCGAGCAGATTTCCCATCGCCTCGACAGGGTCGAGTGCGGTCAGGAGTTTGGTGTATTTGTCGACTGCGCGGATACGCCAGATCGGCTGGCCATTTCGCTCCGTGCTGTCCGGCAAGTCACACCAGGCCGCGTGATTTGCTTGTTGAGCGCTGACCCAGAGGAACGCAAGTCAGAACGGCCGATGCTGGGGAGAATCAGCGAGCGATCTGCGGATGTGGGGGTCATCACTGCTGGGAGTGTTTCAGACCGCTGCGACTTGACGGAGATTGCCCACGACATCTTGGACGGTTATGAACGGCCCGCGGCGGCTCACGTAATTCCGACTCGCACGCATGCCATCCGGTGGGCGTTGGAGCAGGCGCAACCAGGCGATTCAGTACTGATTGCAGGTGCCGCTCCCGATACGCGGTCTACAAATTCCAGGTTCACTTCGACGCACAACGACTTCGAATTTGCTCGTCACTGTTTATACGGATCGTCATCAGTGGACGGACCGAGTCTGGTGGCCAGCGGATGGTAGCCATGTGGAACTTGTGCTTGGGACGGCTTGCCGAGATCACCGACGGGCGGCTGAGTTTTGGTTCACTACCGCCGCTGGCCGGCGACTACGAACCAATTCGGAGGTTCGTCTTCGAGAGCCGAACCGTCCAACCTGGTGACGTGTATTGGGACATTGAAACTGGTCTAGACGGGAGGTCGAGAACGACCTGTCATGCCGAACAGGCCTTGATGCGGGGGGGATTGGGCGTGGTTGTTGTGGGACGCCGGGTCGAGCCTTGGGCCGGGCGATTCGTGCTGTACGTTGACGACGCCATCAACAAACTAGTCAGACTGATTCGCTGCTGCCCGCCGCCGGCTCGCCCCGGGACGTTTCTATTGAGTGAATTCGCGGGCCCGCAGCACCCCAGTTATCCCCTGCTTGGAGAAGAACTATTCAACAAGGCAACCCGCGGCCATCCATTTCGCAACTAATCAAAATATCGACAGCTTCACCTCTGTGTCGTGATTTGCGGGAATCAGACACAACCTTCCCTCCTGGGTTGGAGAGACTAGCTCACTAACTCGAGCGGTTACTGGGTCGACCGCATTGGTGAGCGGTTCCTGGTGGAGCTTGTTACTGCGCGTCGGAGCGGCCTCGCGCCGCTTCGACGCCAGGGAACACGAAGGCGGAGCCGTGTAGGCGACTCCGCCTTTTTTGTTTAGTTTTAGAGTTGGAGATTTGAGGTTCTGACCCCTGGGTTCTCGTCGGACGATGAAAGCAGCACTGATTACAGGATCGTCTCGGGGGATTGGTCGGGCGATCGCCATCGAATTGGCAAGTCGGGGATACGCAGTCGTCGTCAACTATTTTCGTGGCCAGGCCGCCGCCGACGAGGTGGTGGAGGCCATCCAGGATCAAGGGGGCCGGGCGATCGCAGTCCAGGGCAGCGTGGCGGCAACCGAAGATCGCACGCGGCTTGTCGAAGCAACGCTGCACGAGTATGGACGTTTGGATGTGCTCGTCAACAATGCCGGAATCACCTCGCCGGGAAGACGCGATCTTCTCGAAGCAACCGAGGAGAGTTGGGACACCGTCCTAGCAACCAACTTGAAGGGCCCTTTCTTTCTCGCCCAGCAAGCGGCTCGCGCAATGTTGGACTTGCGATCGGCCGGCTCGATCGAGCGAGGCACGATTGTCAACATCTCATCAATTTCGGCCTACGCAGTCTCGGACAACCGCGCCGACTACTGCATTGCCAAAGCCGGCATGCAGATGATGACCTGGCTACTGGCAAACCGGCTGGCCGAAGAGGCGATACGCGTCTACGAAATCTGTCCGGGTGTCATCGCCAGCGACATGACAGCGCCGGTTACCGAAAAGTACGACCGGCTGATCAGTGAAGGCCTGAGTCCCATACGCCGCTGGGGCCAACCCGCAGATGTGGCTCGGGCCGTCGCGGCCGTTGTTTCCGAGACGTTTGCGTTCAGTACTGGCGAGCGAATCAACGTCGACGGTGGATTTCACATTCGCAGGCTGTAGGTCCCCGCTGGGTGTGGATTCTCGAGTCGTTTCTTCAACCAGCTCCGCGCACCGCTTGCCTTACCGGATGAAGTCACCCAGCGAGCCTCGTTTCTCGACCGGCTGTCTCACAACTCGGTGCGTCTGCGCGGCTTGAGGACCTCGAATCGCTTCCATCGCGCGCCATCCCACACCGGATTCGGCCGCCAGACGGTGTGGCCTGGGCGTCACCGGCGCGGACGGCAGAAGGATGTACGGAACGCCAGCCGCAGCCACCTGTGGCCGCTCTTGAGGAACATGCGGCAGCCGCCGTATGAGCTGCGCAGGGTGCACTCGTTGTGGCGGCATGAAACGCGTTTGGTCAATGATCACCGGAGGCGGACCAGCCGGGATCGCAGGCGGTGCGTCAGGCGGCAGCGGATTGGAAACGGGTGGGGCGGTTGACGGGCCCGTATTCCCAGGCGGCGGATTTGGCGGCGCCCAGTACTGAAACTGACTGTCGCCGGTCGGTTCGGGAAGTACCGCCGGGTCGCTGGGGCCCAACTGCTGGTCGGAGAGCGGTCCAGTCTCGTAGAACTCGCCGTACTTGATATCGCCGTGGTGGAACGTGCCGTGGGGTTGACTTTCGTAGAGCATCCCTTCGAACCACCTTGGTGCGGGACAGTGAATAGGACAGTACGGATCCCCGCAATGCGGCAGTAGGGGGTGGGGCGTCGCGACGGGTATCCGCGCGGAAGCCTCGTCCAAAACATCGGCGGCGATCTGGTTACGAGGCTTGAGCGGGGACTGTAGGCCCACAATTTCTGCCCGCACGAACACAATCAGCTCGCTCTCGGTCACGGACGAATCGTGATCGCGGAACAGGGGCCCGAAGTACTTGAGTCGTTTCAGCCCCGGGACACCCCGTTGAGTCTCGAGTTCGATCCGGCGCAACAATCCTCCGATGACCACGGTGGAACCGTCAAGCATGTGAACTGTCGTGCTGGCCGTACGGCGATCGATAATAGGTTGACCGTCCTGGAACCCTGCGAGCACGCTGAACTCCGGGAGAACATCGAGCCTCAGGGAACCGTCGTCATTGATGTGGGGTGTCACGGTCAGTGAGATACCCGCCTCGCGGAATGTCGTGGTCCCGATGCTGCCGCCCTGCTGGGTCTCTGTCAGTTGCTGAACCGGAATCTCGCTCACACTCCGAAACACGGCTTGCACGCCGTCGTAGGCCATCACGTTGGGACGCGCCAACAGGCGAGCGCCGTCGAGTTGTGAGAAGGCCTGCAAGACGGTATCCAAGTTGAAGTGCCTGCTGAAATGTTGCAGCCGGATGAACCCACCAATCGGATTGGATATCACCGCCATCGCATCCTCTGGATCCGGCGTGGTGACGGCATCTCTGAAGTTTGTCGAATTGAGCGCCAGCAGCGACTGGGGATCGCCCTCTGCGTTGAACCGACCCTGACCGCTCTTCGACCAGTTGAATCCGAGCCGTTCCATCTCCTCCGTATTGACGTCGTAAAGCAGCGCCGTGATGAACACCTGCGGCCTGGGAACATCCAAGCGGCGAATCAGCTCCGTGACACTGCGGATCGTCGATGGCGGAGCGAGTACAACGATCTTGTTCTCTGCAGCCAACTCGGTAATCTGTGCATCGGAGGAGCCCAGAACCTGTATCAGGGTCTCGAGCAGCTCCGTCGAGTTGATGAACTGCAACGGATAGACACCGACCGTTTCCCCTTCCATCTCGACTGACGATTCCGGCGCCGGAAGTCCCTCTAGCGGCCCCTGTTCGCTCAGTCGACCGCGTTCTTCTCGGGGCCTCTGCCGTGCTGCCTCAGCCTCGGCCGACTGTCGAGCGTTTTCCTCGAGCCGCGACAACACGTCGCCGACTCTTGCCAGTCGTTCTGGGAGATCGATAACGTACAATGTCCTCGAGGAGTTGATGGGCGTCACTCTTCCGCCGGGCGAGAGGAGAATCTCGATGCTGGCAACGACGTCCTCGGGCTCGACATATTTGAGCGGAAAAATCCGGTCCTTGAATTGTGGCTTCAAGGTTCCCAGCTGGTCTTCGGGAACGATGCGGAGACTGTTACCGATCCTCTCGTAGCCAAATCCTCGCGTCGAGAGCACCGCCTCCAGGACCTCTCGGAGCGGCCTGTCGTCGAAAGCACCGCTGGCCGTTTCCTTCTCCAGCTCGCTGCTGCTGAACACGATGTTGATGCCCCACTCCTGCTTGATGGCGAACAGCCAGTCGCCCAGCGTGCCCTTCTTCATCGCGATCGATCCCGTTCGATCTAACTTACTGTCCAAGTCATCGTCGGTCGTGGTCGCGGTGCCCCGCGAGCCTGAAGACGCTGAGGGCGAGTCAGTCCCTGCGGGTGGGAACCCAAGTTGCGGACCGCCAACCTGCGGTCCGGGGACAGTCGGATCGGAAGCCGAGTTGGACTCTTCTCCGTCAAACTGAGCTACAGCCGGCGCAGCCACGATCAGACAGACGAGCACGACCGGCAGCATCGCCAAGCGAAAGCGCACCGATCGGCATGGTCGGCACCACCCCCAGCAGGCGAGCGGGCGAGGAGTTGTCATGTGTCCTCCCGTGACACCGTTGCCCCCCTCCTTGGGGATGAGGGCAGTTGACGATGGCTGTCCAGTCCGAAAGGCTACGCGCGATCTGCCCTCTCGCCACGACCTTCATGAGTCATCTGGGCTCAGGTTTCCGATTTGTTGAACAGATCAAAGAGCAGGATATCCATGTCAAGCGACAGAATGTCTTGCTCGTTCTCCACACGTTTCAAGGAAATTTTCTTGGTGTGAACTAAGCGGTCAATCTCATGCAGTTTCTGCAGGAACGTGCTGATGTTCGGCATCGCTCCTGTGATGGAAATCGACATGTGCCTAGTAGCCAGCCGGAACGGTGTATCGGAGCCCCTGTTCTTAACGGCGCCCCAGTTGATGGGAGAGTCGTTTTCCGACCAATCCCTCTGCGTAGCGTTTCCCAGCCTGACCGTCCTCATCCCGCATTTCGCATCACGTACAAGTTGTCGAAGTTGCCCCTGAAGGTTTTGCGCGGTTCGTTCGTCGACAACCTGTTGTTCCAGTTTCTCGAGTTCTGTTTGACGCTTTTCAAACACTTGAGTGTATTGTGGCAGTTTGTCGACCTCTTGCCGTGATTCCTCGAGTTTCGATTGCGCCTCTCGTACCCGTTCTCCAGCGGCCATATATTCATCGGCGGCGGGCCACACGGCCACCAACCCAGTCAGGATAGTACCGATTATTACGGCCTGCTTTCTTTTTCCAGATTCAAGGAAACGCCATAGAACCTGTTCAATCATTGGAAGCCCTCCTCCCGATGAGGTTGCTCTGATCGTTAAACTTGGCCTTGATATCGAATTGGATCGCGGAGCGCTGTCCCCCGACCTTGATCGGCCGCTGCCCTTCCAGGGCAACCTGGTCGAGCACTGGAATTCTCTCTAAGTACTCAACAAACTGAAAAATCAGGTCTTCCGAGGCACCGGGACCAGTGATCGACACCGTACCATCCTGGTCGATCAGCAAGCTATCGAGCCCAATTCCTTCGGGTGTCGATTGGCCGATCCAGCTCAACAGCTCGTTCCAAGCCGGATTGGTAAGCTCACCGTTGATCCGTTGCAGGCACGTTAGCTTCTTGTTGGCCACCGCGGTCTTGCGCCTGAGCACTTCGATCTGCGCGTTACCAGCCTCGAACTCAGCCAGCTGCCGTTCAAGCGCAGTAGCGCTGGAGGCCTTCCAGCAGGCCAGCCCATAGATGCCGACCGCCAGTAAGAGGGCCGCCGCGATCGGCCAGGCAGCGCGAACGAGTGTCGGCCATAGTGGAGCTCGATTGGCACTGAGCACATAGTCCATCAGGTTGGGCATTCCCCGCCCGCTCGCCGCCGCACCCAGGCGTTCGTCCTCGACGAGCGCGCTGCCCACTGCGGCAAAGAAGCTGGCGCCCGGTCCTAACGAACTGTCGAACTGCCAGCTGGAGGAAACGTCGTATGGATTCAACACCGATGCCTGCAACTCCGAGTCAGAGCCGGCGAATTGCTGTCGTACCGGTTCGACTTCGTCTGCGGGACCACACAGCAAGACGGTCTTGATTTCACCGGCGGCAAAACGGAACTGCCGGTTGCAATAGCGCTGAATCCGTTCTAAGTGGAGCTGCACGATCTCGGCAATCCGGCCTTTACAGTCAACTCCACCGGGCCGGTAGTCAAACAACAGCTGGCCTTTGTAGGAGACTCCCAAGACGACGCCTCGCCGGTTGATCTTGGCGATGATGACAGGCGCCTCGCTGTCTTGTTGCATGTGTCCCACCGCCCGGCAGATGGCAACCATGTCGTGTTCGATGAGTCGAACTTGGAGGCCTGTTTGGTTGAAGGCCTGGGTGAGGTGTTCCAACGTCTTGTGATTGGTAACGGTCAACCAGGCCTGTGTCTGTTTGGCATCGATAGCCCGTGTGCTTTCGGCGACAGCTTTTTCTCCTGCGCCCAACAACAGATACTTGTTGCTGCGCTCATTGAGGCTTCGCAATTCCGCCCGAACTCGCTCGGTCTCGCCAGCCACAACCCGCGTCACGCAGAAGTCGCTGCTGAGCGCCACATCCACCTTAGTCCCCGCCAGCTTCTCTGCGGCCACAATCGAGCTGAGTGCCATCGTCAGTTCCTCGACAGCGCTCTCGTCGGCCAATGAACTTGCTTCCTTCAACCAGGTTGCATGATGTCCGCGCAGGCTCTGCTTCTCCCCCGCTGTTTCGACGATGACCATCGACAGATCGGAGTGAGAAATCTCGACTGTCGCCTTGAGATTCTGTTGCTTTCGCTTTGCTTGCTTATTCATCCGCTTAACCACCCTCGGAGTACTGTCGGTCAGCCTCCCATTTTCACCGTGATTTGCAGGTTCCTGGAAAACGCCCCAGCGGTACCCGTCGCATTCACGACGACCGTTCCGTTCGCGCCGTCGGAGACCGCGGCAGAATAGAAGTTGCCGCTTCCCGCTGGAAATTCGGTGGAGGCGATTCCCGTCGCTCTGAGCGATGTCGAGTCCCAGTCTTGCTCCAGAACGCCGAGCGCGTGGGCGACGCCGGCCTCGGCCAAGTATCGCGCCCGATCGTAGTTCATCGTGTTTCGCAGACTGGTAAACTGCAGCACCTGCGTGTCGACAATCGAGACGACCAGGACACTACAAACGGTCATCACGAACAACGCCATCATGAAGGCGGCACCAGCTCGCCGCGCCCAGTGGCGGCGGAGCCGCCGCTGACGACAAGAACCGATCTGCACGTTCATCGGGCAAGTCACTGCAACTTCTCCTCGCTGGCTACCACGAACGAATCCAGGCCCACGAACTCACCACCCTCTCTCCACCCACTTCACGCGGCAACTGAATTGTGACGTCAATTCGAATGCACTGGACTTCAGCGGTCGTGGTCGCCGCGGTCGTACCATCAGCTCGAAAACCGCTGAATCGCAACCCCACGATCTGATCGGCCAGCAGATCGACCGGGGTGACATTGACGCCGTAGTTCACCCGGTTGGTGGCATTGTCATGGTCCCATGACTTGGTGTCTCCGTTGGGCATCGCCAAGCTGAGGGCACCCGAGTTGTTGGTCGCGAGACTGATCGCCGACACGGCGTCAGCCTGCCGGATCTCTCGCACGACATGCCGCAACGTCGCGTGTGCGGCCTCGATGCGAACGTAGTCACTCTCGTGGGCCTCCCACGCCTGTCTTCCCGTGCGCATCACCACAGCAATCGAGGTCATCATCATCGCCAGCATCGTGCTGGCGATGACTAGTTCGACCAAGGTCATCCCGCGGCGGATCTTGTGACGTCTACGTACCACTGGCTTCGTTCGCATAGGCGATGCTGAGCGCCAACTTGCTGGCAAACACAGCTCTGGGTTCTCCGGAATCCCAACTTCCGTCGCTGTCGAGGTCTTCCCAGACCGTCGAAATGATGCTCATCAAGACGCCGGGAATGCCCCCATCACCCGCCGTATCCGACCGAGTCACTTGGTATCGCACGGCCGGATACCCTTCGGTCGCAAAAGTACCGCTGGCCGTGGCGGTGGACCAATTCGCCGCCGTCAAAGCGAGGTGCTCCTCCAACATGCTTGCGCTCAAGGTAGACAGTAAGTTCGCTGTCTCGGTCTGGCGGCCTACCCGTACCGAATCTCGCATGATTCTCAGCGCCGGCACCAGCGCAATGGCGATGATGGTTGAAGCCGCAACTAGCTCCAACAGGGTCTGCCCGCGCCGCCGGTACCGCCTCTGTTGAACTGGTCCCACAGCAATTACCTCGGAAGGGGGGGCGTACCCTCCACACGTGCGCGCTACCGCGCATCGTGCGCCTATACAAAGGTAGGCCACGATTTTGTGAGAGGATGTCGATCAGAAGAGAGCTACGGAGTGACCTCGGCTACAGCAACTGCGCCGGTGATCGGGACAACCGTCACCTGCCAGCTGCGGTTGACACCGACAATATCAGCCACATACGCGGCGAGGGCCTGCCCCTCGAAGGTGAACTCCATTTCGGTGTGAGAGACGGTAACAGTCACGTCGCTGCTGAAGTTCTGGGGGCCGTCCACCAGCACGTCGCCGCTCCCCGTTCGCCGCATCACACGGAAGTTCGTCGCAGTTCCCCCGTCGAACTGAACAAAGTGGTTGTCCCCCGAAGTGATCGAGGCACGCTGGGCCTGCAGCAAGGCCAGTGAGACGACCCTCGACTCAGACTGCGACCCGAACTCCGCGAGCAGCGACCGGCCGAATCGCATGGTGACCAGGACTGTAAAGATCCCCAATAACATGACAACGACGAGGAGTTCCAATAAGGTGACTCCTCGCCGTTGTTTTCTTGCCATCAACATCACGTTGGGTACCCAACAAGGTTGCCAGGCAGCCTTACTGAGCCCGGTGGGTCGTCGCGTTCAGAGTATAGGCACTGCCGTCGACCGGATTCGTGGGCAGACCGTCAGGGAAGTAGGCGGTGGCTGTCGAGATTTCCGCCATGGTGGGCCAAGTTCCTTTCTCGAAGTACCAACGCTCGACGGCCGAGTTGATTTCGGAGAGGTTCTGCTGATGAGCATTCGCCTTCGCCGTACCACTCGAAACCGAGATGCGGGGAATCACAACCACGGCGATGATGCCGAGAATGGTCACGACTGCCAGAAGCTCGAGAAGCGAGAATCCAAGGCGACGCGGCCGTCGCGATGTCTTTCGTACCTTCATCTGATCTACCTTTCTAAACAATGAGTCGGGAACCCACTTAAACGAACTTGTTTCTCCACGCTTTAGAAACAGCTTGGCCGCAATCGGGGCACGACCCGGGCTGTTTAATCAAACATAGCTCACGATTCGGAGCGACAGTGGAGTCCGCCGTTTTTTTTCACAAGACCTGAAAGCACGGCGAGTTAGCGTCGCCCGACTTCAGTGGGCATGTCCATCGATCATCTGTGTGGCGCTGTTGAATGTGTAGCTGCTGCCGTCGACCGGGCAGGTCGTCAACCCTTCCGGTAGGTAGTTCGTGTCGCTGCCGATGTCACTCAGGTCCGAGGTGGGCCAAGTCCCCTTGTTGCGAAACCACATCTGGGCTTGCGTCTCGATGTTCCTGCGGTTCACCTCACAAGTGTTGACCCTCGACCTACGACCATGCTCCGCGTATCGTGGCACTGCAATCGCCACCAGGATTCCCATGATGGTCACCACGACCAACAGTTCGAGAAACGAAAGACCGTGCCGAGATCGGTTGAGAGATTCCATCAAGAGCGCCCCCTATTGTCATGCTGAAAGTGTTTCGGTGCCCGGTTCGTCGAGCTTGTTCATCCAGCTGTGGCTTGGCTCAGCCCATCGCACTGATCATGTCGAACATCGGCAAGTAGATTGCCAAGAGAATCGTACCGATGGCAGCTGCCATGCTGGCTGTCGCCACCGGCTCGATCGTCCCAACCATCAAGTTCGTATATGCCTCGACTTCGCGCCGGAGATGCGCGCGAATGTGAACAGTCGTTTTCGAGAGCGTTCCTGTTTGCTCGCCAACGACGACCAGTTGATTAACGACGGGTGGGATCAGATCGCGATGCCGATCAAGCTCGTCGCTGAACTTCTCACCCCGTAGAAGTGCTTCGTGCATCTCGGCGATGGTCTTGCGCACCGCGCGATTGCCAACCGACTTGGTACAGGTTTTCAGCGCTTCGACCACAGTGAAACCGGCGTCCATCAGGTTGCCCAGCATCTCCATGAACTGCAGCACGGCAAGATTCTTGAACCATGTACCCAGGCCCGGAACCTTGAGCAACTGGGTGTCCATCCAGAGCCGACCTGCGGGATTACGGCGAATCGCGAAGACCGTCCCGACCAAACTGATCAAGCCCACGAGTATCATCCAGCCGTAGGAGGTGGCAAACTCGCCTACCTGAATCAAGAATTCCGTAACGGCCGGCAGCTTGGCGCCGGATTCTTCGTAGACACCCTGAAAGGTCGGCACGACGTACATCAGCATGAAGGTTACGGCACCTGTGCCTGCCGAGACCAACAGCGCCGGATAGGTCAACTTCTTGATCACCGTGCTCTTCAGATTGTCAGCGTGTTCCAGCTGATTCATGATGCGACCCAGAGTGGCCGGTATGGTGCCGCTTTTTTCCCCGACTTTGACCTGGCTAATCATCAGTTCGTGGAACGTATCGGGAAACTGCGCCAACGCCGCACTAAATGCCTCACCGCTCTCGACCCGCTGCTTGATGTCCCTCAGAATATGCGTGTATCGTTTGAGCGAGGGTTCGTTGACCAGTGTGTCGAGCGATTTGGGCAAGGACAGTCCATTCTCCAACAAGATCGAGATATTGCGGAGTATGAAGATCATGTCTCGCTTCTTGATTTTCGTCGCCTTCTTGGGGCCCCCGATCTGGATGTTCTGCAGCTTGTTCAGCATGCCTTCATTCGAACTTGTCTTTGCTGCGGCGCTGCTCATTGCATGCTTCTTTCTGTGACTGGTTACGGACTGAAAAACGGCTCTTCGCACCTTGCTGGTCGATCCAGCCGAACCGTGTCACGATCAACCAGACAACTTGTAGTACACCTCTTCTACGGTTGTGCGTCCGGCCATCGCCTGTTCCAAACCGGCTTCGGCCAATTCCATCATCCCTTCGTTCGCCGCGTGCTCGCGCAGCTTCGAATGCGGTAGCCCCGCCTCGATGGCCTTCTGTATCTCAGGCGAAACGACAAAGACTTCGTAGATCGGAATGCGGCCTACGTACCCCGAGTCCAAACACTTAGCACAGCCCGCGCCTCGATAGAACTCGGCGGTCTCCGGAATGTTGAATTCGCGGTCGCTCAGCAATGACTCGATCATCCGCTCGTTCGGTTCAGTGATCTCTTTGCAATGGCTGCAGATCCCGCGCAGCAGCCGTTGGCCGATAACGCCCAACAAAGCACCGGCGATCTTGAAGTAGTCCAACCCCAAGTCGTTGAGACGAGGAACGGCACCGATCGCGTCGTTCGTGTGCAAGGTGCTGATCAGCAAGTGGCCGGTCAGTGCCGCCTGCACTGAAGTCACCGCGGTTTCGTGATCGCGGATTTCACCGACCATGATGACATCGGGATCTTGCCGCATCAGGAACTTCAGCGCGTTGGCGAACCCCATCCCGTGTTCGCTATCCGCGTAGACCTGGTTGATCCCAGGCAACTTGAATTCAACCGGGTCCTCGACCGTCGAGATGTTGGTCATCGCCGAGTCGATGTTGCTCAGCATCGTGTACATGGTGGTCGTCTTACCCGAGCCGGTGGGACCGGTCATGACAATCATGCCGTGAGGTTTATCGAGCAGGTCTTTGACAACCTTGGTCTCCCGTTCGGGCATGCCGAGGGCGTCGAAGGTGAACACTTTGGCCCCTTCGTCGATAACACGCATAACGACCTTCTCGCCGCCGACAACCGGAATGGTGCTGACACGAAAGCTGGCTCGCACTCCGTTCTCTTCGATGGTCAGGTTTCCATCTTGCGGGCGGCGGGTCTCGGTCGTGTCCATGTCTCCCATCACCTTGATGCGGCTGACGACCGCCGCCTCGGTATGTACCGGGATGGTCATCACGGTCTGCAGCTGCCCGTCGACGCGATAGCGGACGCGCATCTGAGGATCGTGTGGTTCGAGATGGATATCACTGGCACCCGCGTTAACGGCCCCCATCAGCACCGAACGGACCAGACGGACCACAGGAGCGTCTTGGTCCTCCTCCACATCGACCTGCTCGGGCGTTCCCCGTTTTTTCGCCTCTTCTAGTTCCTGCAGCTTGATGTCGACGACCGTTTGCCGGGCAGAGATTCGTTCGTCGAAGCCGCGGTCGAGAGTGGCCACAACATTGCGCCGCAGGGCGACGATCGGTTCGACCTGGTAGCCCGTGACCAACTCAGCTTCGGAGATGGCGCCCATATCGTCCGGAGCAACCATCGCCAAGGTGATCATGCCTTCGTGAACTGCGATCGGAGTCATCAGACGGTTTCTGGCCAGCGGCTCCGGCAGCAGACGAACCACTTGTTGATGGACTTCTTCGGCGGCGACGTCGCGGAAAGGAACGTCGAACTGCTCTTCCAAGGCCTGGCCGAGCTGCTCGTTGTTGATGAAACCACGGGCAACCAGGGCATCACCCAGCATGCCCTTGTGGCCGGCTTGTAGAACAGACTGCAGCTGTTCCTCCTTCAGCCAGCCGCGCTTGATCAGAATGTCGCCCAGTCGACCTGCCATGGATCGTGTTCTTTCGCGAGGTTCCTACTCGTTCTTGCCCGCCGCCTGCCATCTACACCGCCGAAGCAACTTCGGTCCGCTGGCTCGATTGCCGTGCCGATCGCTCCATCTGCTGCTCGACCTTCGCTGCCAGTACTTCTGGTTCGAACGGCACGACCAAAAAGTCACAGGCACCGGCATTGTGGACCGCCTGAACTCGATCGAGGTCGGCGTCAAGAGATAGGACGATGATGGGTAGCCAACTCGTCTCCTCATCACTCGATAGTCTCTCAATCAACGCCATGCCGGACATCTCCGGCAGCTCAAGGTTAGTAATCAGTAGGTCCAGTTCGCCCTGGCCTGTCTTTTCCAAGGCCTCTTCGGCTGTCGTGACATGCTCCACGCCGTAGCCGAGCAGCTCTAGTCGAAAGGCGGTTACTTCTGCCAAGACGGCTTCGGGCTCGACCAATAGGATTCGTTTCATGGCGGAACTCCAAGTACCCTTGCGGTTGCAGGTCGGTCGGATCAGATCAAGCCATGAAAACCTAGCTTGCACGCAAATCGAGTCAAAGGAATCGATAAACGCGAATCCGCCAGCAGCAGGGGGTCGTCGCCGTTGCTGCGCGTGGCCGGCCGGTTGTGGCGCCATTGCCGAATGCGCGGGCACATCGCCGCACGTCGCCCGGTGAGGCTTCGCACGCCGCTGGGCCGTTTTCTTGTGCGTGGCCTACACTTTTTGATGAGAACTTCCCTCTCGAGATAAAAGAAAGGCCGAAATGAGTATTGGCAAGTGGCAGCTGATCGTTGGCTTGTCGGTCTCCATCATCGGCTGCGGTGGTGGGGAAGAACAGCTACAGGAGAGTTCCGGCGGCCACGAAGGCCAAGCGGCGGCCTCGCCGAAGACCACCTCCGAAACGATCGGCAGCGTGACTCTCAACTCCGAGTCTGAGGAAGCAGGCGAGGAAGAAATCGAGTTCATTCCGCCCTTTGCCGACCAACCGGCGCGGGACCCATTCGCCCCGCTAGCCGCCCTGCCAGAGATCGAGGAACCGGAGCCGGAACCCGAGCCGGTCATGGCGTCGCAGGAGCTGCCCACCATGAAATTAGTCGGTTTCGTCAAGGTCGATGACCAGAAAGCCATGCTCAAATTCGACAGTGAACTTGTCTTGGTGAGTGCCGGCGATACGGTCAGCGGTGTGGAGATCCTGGAGGTCGACTCTCCCGCGCTCACGATGAAGTTCGGCGACAGACAGATTGCGATGAACTTATTCGACCGCAACGACAGTCGAGAAGCCCGGGATGCAAAGTTGTCGATCACGCGGGCAGGTGCAGCCGGCCAAGAACTGGTGGGCCAGCCGACTACCGGCCCCGGCGACCCGCGGCGCACCGTACCGACGCTCCCTGGTGCCAACCCAACCGCTAATCCGCGACCGCAGCGCATACCGGGACTGCCTGGCAGCATCGGACGCCCTGCCGTGCCGGCGTTTCCAACCGTTCCCCCGAGAGAGCAGAGCTAAGACAGCAATGTCTCGTTGGCTGTCCCCTCCCTTTGAGATTGGTTGACGCCCTGCCGAGGGCGCATTTACTCCACATGCACGCCGCGTCAGATCCCCTCGATTGCAAACAGCAATCTGCCTCCATTACCGAGCGTCGCCGACCCGCTCGGCAACGTCTACTGGCCGCCCTCTGGCTGGTGGCCATGAACCTGGCCGTGTTCGGGCAGACCATTGACTTCGAGTTTCTGAACTGGGACGACCGAGAATATGTCGTCCCGCACCTGGAGCGATTCGGTGGCCTCAGCGCTGAGAGTGTCCGCTGGGCCTTTGTGAATCGTGAAAATGGCTGGCGGACGCCAATTGCCTATTTGTCGTTGTTCCTCGACACGCAGTTGTATGGTGTCGCGCCGTCGGGGCTGCATGTCACGAATGTGCTCATTCACACTATGAGCACATGGCTGTTGTTTCTAGCGCTAGATCGGATGACTCGCCAGTGGTTCCTGTCGCTGTTGGCTGCAACCATCTTTGCCATCCATCCCCTGCATGTGGAGCCGGTCGCCTGGATCACCGGTCGTTGGGAACTACTGTGTGGCTTGTTCTGGATCGCCGGGATGTGGTGCTACGCACGCTATTGCGAATCCCCCGGGATCGGCAGGTACATGGCCCTGTTGGCCGCGTTTTGCTGCGCGCTGTTATCGAAGCCAATGGCCTTGACGTTTCCGTTCGCACTGTTGCTGCTGGACTACTGGCCGTTGCAGCGGTTGCGACTCGACCGACACCTATTCGCCGCCAGCGGCCGACCACAGCAGGTCGGGATCGGTCGGGCCGTCCTCGAAAAAACACCGTTGTTCCTGGTGATGGGCGCCGCCGCGATCCTGTTCTGGACGGAAAAGGCCGGGTTCGTCGCATCTCGCGGGATGCTGCACTTTTCGCTCGTTGAAAAGCTGCTGAATGCAGCTCAAACGTATGCCATCTACACGGTTCAGCTGGTTTGGCCCACTAGACTGAGCTTCTTCTATCTGCACCCGGTCTTGACCGGTGGATTCGATACCTGGCAGCTTGCCGCAGCGCTGTTGATGTTGACCCTGATCACTGTATGGGTTGTCCGCCAGGCTGCGGCGCGTCGCTACCTGCTAGTAGGGTGGCTGTGGTTTCTAGGTGTCTTCGTGCCGGCCATTGGATTTCTGCAGGTCGAGCACCACGCCCGAGCCGATCGGTATACCTATCTGCCATCGATTGGGCTGATTCTCCTGGTCTGTTGGGGAGTTGCTGAGGTCGCCCGATTCCATCGAGCATGGTTTTACGTGCTCTGCGGGACTCTCGTGTCCGGCCTGGCGGTGGCCGCACACGTTCAGACTTCGCATTGGCGAAGCAGCCGTAGCTTGTTCGAGTACGGAATTCGCGTCGATCCCCAAAACTATAAAGCCCATATCAATCTGGGTAACATCCTGACCCGAGAGGGAAAACTGCGAAAGGCCGAAGAGTGCTACGAGCGCGGCGTGGCCATCTGGCCGCACGACTACCTGGCCGTCAACAACCTGGGCATCATCAAGTTCCGCCTCGGCGACCTGGCCCGAGCCCAACAGGTGTTTGAGAGGTTGCAGCAAGTACCGGCAGACCTCCCAGCGCATTATCTCTTGCCAGTTTGCCTTGTCGAAGACGGACGCCACGACGCGGCGTTGGCGTGCGCGCAAGAACAACTTAGGAACCGTCCGCACAGCTCGCTGAGCCACGGCGCCATGGCGTACGTGCTGGCGAAGGCCGGGCGGTGGCCGGACGCCGAAAAACACTATCAAGCTGTGCTCGCTCGAGAACCGGACCGTAGCGCATTCGCCCTCCAACTGAGCGATGTGCTGGCCAGACACCGCGCCGCAGCAGCGCCAGCCTCAGCGCCTTCGGGCCAGGACACAGAGATTGATCATCAGCGCCCGCAGTGACTGCAAGTTCCGATCACACCACCGCGAAACGCCATGTAGCGGTAGCTGAAACGGGAAGAGATGCAAGCCGTGTTCGCAGACGACTTCGCCATCGGCATCGCGGACCGCTCGCCGTAGTGCGTTCCAAGAAACGAAGTTCTCGTATCCGTCGAACGGACGTAACTTCAACAAGGTGGCCATACGGACGACCGGATACCAGACGATATTAGGAGTACTTAACGCGAGAAAACCACCTGGCTTGACGACCTGCAACATCTGATTGACGGCCAGCGGCGGGTCCGGCGTGTGCTCGATGCACTCTGAAGAAACCACACCGTCGAAACAGTCCCTACCGTACTGATCGACAAGTTGCAGGGCGTCAGCCACTTCGGCTTGGCAACCAACCCGTTGGCGAGTGGTTTCGACCAACCCCGGCCCCAAATCGCACGCCAGCACCTCTGCGCCGCGCTCGGCTAGCCGCTGACTGAAGAACCCTAGGCCGCAGCCCACGTCGAGCACGCGTTTGCCAACCAGCATCTCGTCCGTCAGGAACTGGTCGATCAGCACCTGGACCCGTTGTTGCGTATCGTAGTCCGAGAGCGCGGCGGCAAACTGGGGTCCTAGCCTTTCGTGACAGAGCTCTTTTTCAGTGGGTTGGCGAAACGACCGGCGGCTGTCCGCGGCAGGTCCGCCTGGCTCTGCATCGAACCCGAGTCAACATTCATGCGATCACCCGCATTCAGCTTCGTTCCAAAGTAGTAGGCACACTCCGTGTGCCGTAACGACACTGCTGCTGCGCGCCGCTACTCTGCAGGCGGCTCACCAAGCGAACCCGCGATTTTGTTCATGCGATCACCCGCATTCAGCTTCGTTCCAAGGTAGTAGGCACACTCCGTGTGCCGTAACGACACTGCTGCTTCGCGCTGCTACTCTGCAGGCCGCTCACCGAGCGAACCCGCGACTTTGCAAACGCCGCAGTGGGGAGTTGTCACCTGCCGCAAACCGCTACCCCGCCGGCCGCGCACTGTCGTACTTGACTAAGTACACCGGCCGCCGCTTTGCCTCCTCGAACGTCCGCGAGAGGTACTCGCCGATCAGTCCTGTGAAGAGGAGCTGCACACCGTTCAGGATCAACACGGTACATATCAGCGAGCCCCAGCCCGGGATGAGGTCTCCCACCAGCCAATAACGACAGAGAATGTACCCAAAGTAAACTGCAGCCGCGACCACCAGGAGGCAACCCGCTTGCGAAGCCAACTTGATAGGCGCTGTCGAAAACGAGAAGACCGCGTCGAGGGCCAGCCGGAGCATCCTGCGGAAAGTGTATTTCGACTCCCCACCAGCCCGGACCGGCGCGTCAAATGGAACGAAGCTCCGCTGAAAGCCGATCCAGCTGACCATGCCGCGCAGGAAGCGGTGTCGTTCGGGCATGGCCAGCAGCGCTTGGTGAGCGGGCGCAGACAGCAGACAAAAGTCACAGGCTCCCGGCGTGATTGGCGTCTCGGTCAGCCGACCGACGAGCTGGTAGAACACCCGCGCCGAAAAGCGCTTGAAGAAGCTCACGCCCGACGTCTGGCGGCGAACCGCCGAAACGACGTCGCTGCCGGCCCTCCAGGCTTCAACTAACTGGGGAATCAAGGCGGGTGGATGCTGAAGGTCTGAGTCCATCATCAGGACCGCATCTCCAGCTGCTCGATCTAATCCCGCGGTCAACGCTACCTGGTGTCCAAAGTTGCGCGACAGGGAAACGACTTGGACTGCCGGATCTCGAGCCGCAATCGACTTCAGCGTCTCGAGCGTCCGGTCGGTGCTGCCATCGTCGACGAACACAAAGCGGCAGTCGATGTCCTTCAGAGTGAGGACCGTCTCGCGGAGGGTCTCGTAGAACAGCTCTGCCGTCTCCTCTTCGTTGTAGAAAGGAGCGACGATACAGATCACTCGCGGTGCCGTCTGCGGAACCATCATGATTGTGTTGTCTCGCGCGGTCTCTCAGATTTGCCTCGCTCCAATGCGCCCCACCCCGCACCCAGACAGCAGCCGCCTGGCTAGGAGCTCCCGCTGCCTCCGTTACCGAGTATCGTCATGTGAATGTAGGTAGTTTGATCCATCCCAAACTGTTATCGTGTTTTCTTCCCCTTACACCTCTTACGGACGCCATGACTATGAAGATGTTTATCTGTGGTGAATGGGTCGATCGCGACGAGCGGATCGAAGTGCGCAACCCGTTTGACCAGAGCGTGATCGAGACTGTACCGCAGGCGACGGCCGAGGACGCCCAGGCGGCTGTGACCGGAGCGGCTGTGGGCGCCGCGATCATGCGTGCCATGCCCGCCTACGAACGGTTTCAGATTCTCCGAAAGGCGGCCGATTTGATGGGGCAGCGAGAGGCTGAGCTGGGACGCACGATCAGCTCGGAAGAGGGAAAAGTGCTCGCCGAGGGTCTGTTCGAGGCGCAGCGGTCGGCGGTCACGATCGAACTCTCGGCCGAAGAAGCCAAGCGGCTCGGAGGCGAAGTCTTGCCGTTAGATGGCGCCCCCGGCGGGCACGGCAAGCTGGGGTTCACCCTCCGCGTACCCTGCGGCGTGGTGCTGGCGATCACCCCTTTCAACTTTCCACTAAATCTAGTCTGCCACAAAGTAGGTCCTGCTTTGGCCGCGGGCAACGCGGTCATTGTGAAGCCGGCCAGCGATACACCTCTGTCCGCGCTGATGTTGGTCGAGATCTTGCTGGAAGCCGGCTTGCCTCCACAGGCCATCACCTGCATCACCGGACGTGGAGGCGAGATCGGCGATGCCCTTTGCCGCGACGACCGCATTCGCAAGATCAGTTTCACGGGCAGCGCTGAAGTCGGGCGGCACATCTGCCAGGTGGCCGGACTCAAAAAGGTCACGATGGAGTTGGGGTCGAATAGCCCGCTGATCGTGATGGACGATGCCGATCTGTCCAAAGTGGTCCAGGCCACCATCAAGACGGGATACGCCAATGCTGGACAGGTTTGCATTTCAGCCCAACGTGTCATTGCGACCGAGCGAATCTATGATGACCTCGTCTCCGCCCTGCAGCCAGAAGTGGAAGCCCTGGCCGCCGGAAACCAACTGCAGGATTCGAGCGATATCGGGCCAATGGTACGAGAGCAAGATGCCGTGCGGGTCAGCCAGTGGGTGGATGAGGCTGTGCAGCTGGGGGCTCGCTTAATTTGTGGAGGCAGTCGTGACCAGGCAGTGATGCAACCGACGCTGCTGGCCGAGATCCGACCGGACATGCGAATCAGCCGAGATGAGCTCTTTGGACCTGCAGTAGGTGTGACCCGTGCGGGAGGGATCGAGGAAGCCATCGCACTGGCCAACGACTCCCGCTATGGACTTAGCGCCGG
>CBDCWT010000053.1:0-4253 GCA_965223305.1 Pirellulaceae bacterium
CGCGACGTGCGCGCCGTTGCGAAGCACTTGATTCGTAAGAAGCTGCTGACGCGGTGGCAGTGCGAGAAACTGCTCGCCGGCAAGTCTCGCGGCTTTCACTTGGGGAGCTATCGGCTACTGGATCACATCTGCACCGGAGGCATGAGTAGTGTCTATCTCGCCCAAGATGTAGACGCCAACGTCCTCCGTGCTGTGAAAGTCTTTCCAAAGCGGCGGCTGGGGCACGCGTCTTACCTGGAGCGGTTCCACTTGGAAGCGGCGGCGACCGTGGCTCTGGAGCACCCGAACATTGTCCAAGCCTACGGAATCGAGCGTCACGATGACAATTACTTCCTGGTCATGGAGTATGTTCGCGGCCGCGACCTGCTGGTAACCGTAAACGAGGATGGCCGGCTCGATTATCGCCGCGCCGCCGAATATCTGGCGCAGGCAGCAGATGCGCTCGGTTTTTCTCACCAGCAAGGAGTCATTCACCGGGACGTCAAGCCCGCAAACTTGCTGATCGGCACGGATGAAGTTGTCAAGGTGCTCGACCTGGGGCTCGCGCTGTGCAAGGACCAGGAAACTTCGCTCACTTTGGCAAACGACGAGAACGTCTTGGGGACTGCAGACTACCTCGCACCCGAGCAAGCACTTGATAGCCACCAGGTCGATGGTCGTGCCGACATCTACGGGCTCGGCTGCACCCTGTACTTCGCACTGACCGGGCACGCACCGTTCCAACAGGGATCGATCGCGCAACGCATCCTGATGCACCAAACGAAGATGCCGCCGCCCCTCCGCCAGGAGCGGGTTGATTGCCCCGACGCGCTCCAGCAAATCTGCACGAGAATGATGCAGAAGAAGCCGGCGGATCGCTTTCAAAATTGTCATCAGGTGGCAGAGGCACTGCGAGCGTGGATTAAGACAGGCCAACTCGCTCCACGTTTCGCCCACGTGGCGGCATCCACCGGAGCTGTCCCCACGGACACGCCAGATTCTCTCCCGCCCACGCCCCGCCATCGTCGAGTCACGAAATCGCCTTCCAATGACACAATTGCCAGCAGCGACGCGGAAACGGTCGTGCGTCGCAAGACACGATCCCAGCGTCAGATCCCGACCCCTGACCAAACCGGCGATCGGCACCGCAGCGAATGTGAAAACGTTCATCCGCAACGCGGCTTCCCAGCGGGATTGGGCAGGCCAGCGGCTAACACGATTTGGTGGCTGGCCGCCGTCGCCGGTGCCTCGATCATCGCGTTCAGCCTAGGCTGGCTGGCATTCTGAAGTTGCCACTCTTCAGTCTTTTGCATGCCAGGCGCGCTTGGAAGCCGCGACGTGCAGTTCAAAGAAGACAAAAAAATGGGTGACAAAAAGATGCAGGGTGCGGAGAGATATCCGCGATGTCCCCTCGCCGGCTTGCCCGGCAGGAGCAGGAGACTTATTGGCTAGCAGCAACGACGCACAACGCGCTCGGCCGAGCGATTCGCTCCCCGTCACCGGGACGTCTTCCGAGGCCGAGACGAAACGCGCTACGGCAGAGTGCGAGGGCGGACTGGGCAGAAACCTCCCAGCGATCTATTTCACCGACCGCACGAGCCGGCTGGGGTCTCGGTGACTGCTGTGCGACGGTCGAGCCAAATAGCCTTGTTCACCGTGTCAGGCGGGGAGCTGGCACGGGTCTCGCCCAAAGTGGGACAGCGAAGGCGTACCGAGCCGGGGCCCTCTCGGCTCGGGGCAATAGCCCCCTACAGCCGCCAAGCTGAAGCCTGTGTCACCCTTTCAGTACCTTCACGTCGAAGACGTGATTGCGGCCAGACTCTGGCAAAGCAGGGAATTTTTGCCGTTTATTGCGCCTGCCCAGTTTAAGGGCTCTAGCCCGTCTGTCGGGCCTCGTCGTAAGTGCCAATTTGACAATCGCAAACCGTTACACAGAAATAACTTACGTTGTTCACTTGAATTTACAGAGGATGCCATCTTAGGATTCAATAGCGGCTTGAACGACCGTGCAAGTGCACGTCCCACCCCACCTGGGGCCATTGGCAACAGGACTCATCGAATGGAATCGCGAGCTGTCGTCGACGGACTTCCTCGGGTGCTTTCCCAGCAGAGCGACTTCCATGCCTCGGCGTCCCACGGCAAACCGAAAGTACCGACAGCCGGCCCGACTCGTGGCGCAGATACCGAGACGCGAGCGGCGGCCGATCGGGATTCGCAAGGGCGCGCGGCGTGCCGCCTCTCAGCGACGGCAATGTGCCTACCTCCCACCCGAAGACTGGCATGAACCGGAGGAAGACGGCAAGCCGGGTTTTGATGTTGTGGTCCAACCGCCGGGTGCCGGTTATCGGCACGTGGTGACCCCCGAACAGGTCCGCGATCGTTTGGCCGTCTTGCCTGCGGAAATGACGAATCCACTGGAGGTGGTCCAGTTCAGCCGGATGACGGTGAAAAAGAAGTCGTTCCCTTGCTATGGCATGCAGTGGGGAACCGCAATCTATCTGTATCCCCTCGAAGAGGAGTTGGTCGAATACTTCAACCGGCCGCCACGGCCCGCGGAGTACCACGATGCGCGGCAGTTCGGAGGACGTTGGGTGCAGGATGGTCGTAGGTGGCGGCTCATCTGGACACCCGAGACGATTTCCGATTACTACCTCAACAACGTGCTAATCCACGAGTTGGGACATCTGCTCGACGACCGAAATTCGAGTTTCCGCGATCGCGAGCGGTACGCTGAATGGTTCGCCTTGGAGCATGGCTACAAGCCCTCGCGGCGGGTGAAACAGTGACCCTGTCGTCTCGAGGACGAACGTTGTTCCACGGTGCTTTCGTGGTTGGAAGCCGGGAGCCCTGAGCGTCGCGAGGGGGGCAGTGGTTCTCAGAAGAACCAGCGCGGCCCGTGCGGCTACGCCTTGTAAATCTTTTCGCGTCCCTCGGTGACATTGCAAGTTGCGTTGCGGGTATCCACGACGAGGCGGGAGTGCTTCACGATCATATCGTAATCGTAGCTGCTGTGGTCTGTCGCGATCAGCGTGCAATCGAGGCTGCTGAGGTATTCCGGTGATAGCCGTTCACTCGATAGCGAAGGGACATCATAGTGCCGCATGGACGGCAGCGTAGCAATATGTGGGTCGTTATACGAGAGGACTGCACCACGTTGCTGCAGCAGTTCCATTAGTTTGAATGAAGGGCTCTCGCGAGGATCATCGACATCTTTCTTGTAGGCTACGCCGAGCACGCCGATACGGCTGCCGCGAACAGGGCGGCCGACGTCGTTCAGTGCCTCGGCGACCCGCGTCACAACGTATTCGGGCATGCTGGTATTGATCTCACCCGCTAATTCGATGAAACGCGTCGGCATTTCATGCTTGCGGGCCACCCAGCTGAGGTAGAAAGGGTCAATCGGAATGCAATGGCCGCCGAGCCCCGGCCCAGGATAGAACGCCTGAAATCCGAACGGCTTCGTCTTGGCTGCGTCGATGACTTCCCAAACATCGATACCAATTTTTTGGAACAAGACCTTCAACTCGTTCACCATGGCAATGTTGATCGAGCGATAGGTGTTTTCCAGTATCTTGCAAGCCTCGGCGACTTCACAGCTGGACACGGGAATGGCTTGAACGACGGCATGCTGATATAAGTTCACGGCCAGGTCGAGGCTTTCCGGATCGATGCCGCCGACAACCTTCGGGATCCCGCTCGCCGAGAAGTCAGGATTACCGGGGTCCTCTCTCTCCGGGCTGTACGCAACAAAGAAGTCCTTGCCGGCTTCCAAGCCACTCTCGTTCAGGATCGGTAGGACGACATCTCGCGTGGTGCCCGGATAGGTGGTGCTCTCGAGGACGACGAGTTGCCCGGGCCGCAGCGACTGGGACACGAACTGGGCCGTCGACTCGACGTAAGAGAGGTCCGGATCGCGGCTGTCGCTGAGCGGCGTGGGGACACAAATCAGAATGGTGTCCGCCTCGGCCAGCCGCTTCATGTCCGACGTGGGTTCGAACTGGTTCTTGCTGATCCAATCGCCGACCCACTCCGAGGGAATATGCTTGATGTAGCTTTTACCCTCGACAAGAGCGTCGACCTTGGTCTGATCGACATCGAAGCCCAAGGTCGTGAAACCAGCTCGCACGAATGCGTTTATCAGGGGAAGGCCGACGTATCCCAGGCCGACAACACCGACCTTGGCTGACTTCTTTTGCAGGGCCTGTTTCAGTTGGTCGTAACAGGTGGGGCTCACAGTCGGCATCTAGATCTCCAAAAGTACGCTCGGCGCGGAC
>CBDCWT010000054.1:0-47899 GCA_965223305.1 Pirellulaceae bacterium
CCGCGGCATTAATTCCAAGAGCCGCGTGCTCCTCAGTGCTCTGGGCCACGAATTCGGAATGTCGGACGAGCAGATCGAACGCGAGGTGGCTTCTCTGCAGAGCAGTTCAGCCGGTCAGCAGCAAGGCGCTCGATCGGTGCAGGAACAACGGCTAGCCCCTTTCAAGCGGCATCTGCGGGCTGCCTTGGGCAAGTCGCCGCGCGGAATCCTGTTGCCGAATACCTTTGAGACTTTGATCGAGCAGGGTCAGCAGAAGTACGGCATCGAACCGGAACTCGTTGATAGCGCTGTCCGGGAAGCAGCCAAAGAACTCGATCTGAGTATTATTTCGAACCAGGAAGCCGTTCAACACATTGAACAGCTAATCGATGAGATGCTGACCGGCGGGCTGCGGTTGCCGGAAGAGTCGCGTGCGAGACTCTTTTCCGAGGCGGCCCAGTGGGGACTGTCACCGGAAAGTGTCGAGAAGATCCTGAGCCGGCGTACCCAGCAAAACTACAGTCGCCGTCGCTCGGCGCAGCAGCTGGCCAACATCGCACTCTTCGGAGGCGCTATCGCAGTTATCTTGGTCGTTGGGTTCGTCGGCTGGGCGGTGTTGGTTGGGATGGCGCCGAGTCCGGCGGTCCCCGCAGCCGAGCCAGACATAGCGGAGCGATTGCGTGCGGTTCAACCGACGGCAGATCGAGACCGATCGTGGTGGAACCGCGATCTGTCGGTAGCGCTAGCCAATTGCCGTAGCGAGTTCGCGCAGCTGCGGCCTACGCTGAATGAGATCGCGTCGCGGGATCCCGACGTCCGTGGGCGCACCTATGAGCGGCTAGTCGAACAGTTCTTCACGGGCATCGACGATGACCAAGAGCGACAGCTCTTCTTGGAGATGTTCGCACTCTGCTACGCGCGAGATCCTGACGACGCGGCAGCGAACCGGCTGGCTGCCGCGTTGCTTGCGATCGTCCCCGGTCCGAGCGAGCAGCTTGCGGAGGATCCAGATCGATATCCAGACATGTTCTGGGGACTTCGGGTGGCGGTTGCAGCGCTGGCTGAATCGACACTCTCCCGGCAGGACAGCAACGATCGCGGCAGTCGGGCCGCACAAATGGCGTCTCGCATTGGAGAGGGAATCGGGACGTCGATGGTCGACGAACGCCAACCGCGCGACAAGCTCGAACGGATTTGTATGAGCGCACTCGTCGAGCGCTTGTTTCGGCTACTTATCTTTTCCGTCGAGTCGCACACGAAGATACTTCCGGCGCTGCACCGTGCGATTTCGGCGGAGGCGACTAGATACCTCGACCGCGCGCTACTCGACAAGCTCAACGCTGACTATTTGGTGGCCGTGCTCGGCGAGGCCGCCGACCACTGGCGAGACTACGAAGCGCTGATCAAGCAAACGATTAAGTCCGTCGAACCATTGGCGGTCGCAACCCTCGTCGATCTCTTTCAGACTACGGACAACGACGAGCTGCGGGGTATGATGGAGCGACTATTGCGAGCACGAACGGGAGTCCGTCCGGCGAAGCCAGTGGACGAGTTGGCAAGCGAGTTCCTACGCTCGCTGGGCGTTCAGTCCCGCGGTACAGCTGCTGGCAGGCAGCGTCAGTACAAGCAGCTTGTTAAGCGGTCGGCCGGCGAGCTAGGCAGCGGTACGGAGCCGGAGCCTCTCTTGCGACAGACGGCGGGCTTGGCTCATCTGGCGACACTGGGTTGTGCCCTGGCTCAGGGTGACGACGGAGCCGAGGCTTTTCAGCGGCTGCTGGACGTGGGTCCTGCCGAGCTACCTGCTACGACGAGTGCCGATCGTAGCCGTACTCGGACGCCCGAGCCTGCCGCGCTGGATCGCGTGAGAGGACAGCTAAGAGAGCTATCCAATGCCAGGAAACCGCAGCGGATCCGGCAGTTTGCGATGCTCGCAGACGCCGCGGCGCGTTTGGTCGAGATCCCGCCGCCCGAAGCCAGGAAACTCGCTGACTATCTGCTCGGGCTTAAATCGAGTGATGAATTCGGCAAGATGCTCGAACGCGTTAGCAAGGTGGCCCGCTGGAAAAATTTACAAGTTGCTGTCGCAGCGAAGTTGGACGAGTCGAGGCTTCCGGCGGAGCAAATACGAGAAGTTGTGGTTCGCTTGTTGGAAGAGTCGGTCGCTGCGCCTGCGGGATCTGTCGAGCCCGAGATTCTTCGTTCGCTGTTGCTCGAGAGTGCACTCCGCGACGTCCGAGCGCGGGAGGCCGGTCGGTCAGAGCAGACTCTCATCAAAGCCTGCCGACAAAGGCTCGCTGCCGAGTACGCCGAACAACTCCGCTTGCTCGGGATACCGACGCCGGAGGCGGATGCAGCGGCGGAGCGGCCGTCGGCCAGTCTTACTGCACTGATTACCGGTTATGCCAAGATGCTGCACCGCCGGGGAGTGTCAGAAGCAGAAGAGCGGCAGCTCGAGCGAATCCCACTGGAGTTGGATACGGTGGCCTACCGAACTCAAAGCGATCTCGAACGAACGGTTGTCCTCGAGCGGATGTGGTTGCGATTGTTGGGGATGGAGGTCTCGCGGCAAGGGACGCAGCAGGCCGAACAAGCCAACGCTGTGATCGAACAGCTCGACACCGAAGACTTGGCCGCCGCCAACTTGCTCGTCCAGTTGCGAAACGGACAAAGGGCACTTGTTGATATGTGGTCCGTGCTAAGCAGCGGGCCGCGCGGAGGGCTCAGATGATCGATCGTTGCCTCAAGGGCCGCTTGTCTTTGGACAGGCTTAAACAACTAGCTGCGTGGACCTGCCATGCGCAACACGGTGCCGCTAGGAAAAGCTGCTGGGCCTTTGCCGCGTTGATTCTGTTGCCGTTGCTGGTGCTCGACAACCTGGCCAGCGCGGTCATTGTCCAGCGAGGCGATGAGACGATTCGAGGTTATCTCCGTCAATCAGATGAACAGTGGGTGGTCATCGACGAAGTGCTGCCTGGTGGCGCAACACGGCGACGTCGATTCCGGCGCAGCGAGCTGCGGCGATTTCTCAACGCCGTAGAACCCGGTCGGCTCGCCGCCTTGGACGAGAGCGATCCGAAGAGCTACTTCAACTACGCAGACGAGTTGAGTGAGAAGCTCGCAGATCCCGATGCCCGCCGTACTGCGCTTCGTCTCTATCTGATCGCGGCATATCTCGACCCGGACCGGCTGGGACGCAGCTCGTTGCAGTCGATGGCCCTGTTGGCAGAATCGGCAGTGGAAGAGCGTCGGTACCGCTCGATGGCTTATCTCCTCGACCACAGCCACGATCCTGATCTACTGAAGCCCGCCAAGTTGACGGGTTTGAAATCGCTGCCGGAGGAGAATGGACAACGGCGACTGCTGCGCGCCGGACTGCAGGCGCTGTGGTCGGGCCGCAGACGGGAAGCGGCCCGATTTGCGTCGATGGACCAATTTCGGCAGGCGCTTGCGCCCTTTGCCGACTCGCTCTCCTTCGACGAGTACGCGGCTTGGGCGAACGGCAGCGACGATTGGTTGCCACCCAGCATTCTGCGGAAAGCGGTCGCTCTCGAGCTCATCTTGTCACCCGCTCGGGCTGCTACCGCGGCAGTCGATCGCGACGAGAGTTCGGTGAGTTGGGGCGCAGCCGATTGGCGGCGACCGTCCCGCGCGACAGGGCAATTGCGGTTGGAGTCGATTACTCCCTTTGATCCAAGGAAGTCACGTTACCGGGATGGCCAGTGGGTGACGCCCAGTGGGTAGAGCCATGGCGTACTGACTTGGAGAAGCTTGTGGACACAGCCGGTGAAACGCTTGCCGTCGCTATGCGGCATCACCAGTCCGGGCGTCTGCAGGATGCCGAGCGGCTTTATCGTCAGATTCTGGCGGAGCAGCCGCGCCACGCCGACGCCTTGCACTTGCTGGGCGTCATCGCGCTGCAGGTAGGTCGGCATCAGGTGGCCAGCGAACTGATCCAGAGAGCGATCGCAATCAGCCCCAACGCGGCGCCGTACCACTGCAATTTGGGGGCGGCATACCAGGCGCTGCGGCAGCTGGACGACGCGGTGGTTTGTTTTCGGACGGCCGTCGAGCTACAGCCCGAATTTCCGCAGGCCCAAAGCAACCTGGGAAGCGTGCTACTGCAACTGGGCCAGACCACAGAGGCGAGTTCCGCCTTGCGAACGGCGCTAGAGCTGAACCCCGCAGATGTTGAAGCGCTGCTCAACTTGGGAGTGGCATGCAAGGAGCAGGGGGATCTGCAGGAAGCTGTTTCGTGCTACCAGCGTGTGATCGAGCTCAAGCCGGACTATGCGGAAGCGTATTGCAATCTTGGGAATGCCCAGAAGTTGTCTGGGCATCTCGCGGAGGCTCTGGCCGCCTTTGAACGAGCCCTTCAACTCAAACCGGACTATCCCGAGGCACATCTCGGACGGGGAGCGTCGTTGCACGGCCAGGGCAGATTGCTTGCAGCGATTTCTTGTTACCAGCAGGTGCTCGGGCTGAAACCCGACTATGCCGAGGCCCATTGGAACTTGGGGAACGCATTGCGTGAGGCGGGGCAACTCGCGGAGGCTGTTGCCGCATTGCAGCGCGGTGTCGAGTTGCAGCCTTCCGATTCCATGCTGCAGCTTCACCTGGGAATGGCGCTCAAGCAGAGCGGTTGTCTCGCGGAAGCGCAAGGCGTCTTCGAGGGAATCATCCAGCGTGAGCCAGGGTTGGCCGAAGCGCACGGTAACCTTGGCGTGGTCTTACAGGAACAGGGCAAGTTCGACGAAGCCATCGCTAGTTACTCGCGGGCGTTGGAACTGAAAGCCGATTTCGACGAAGCGCTTGCTCAACAGGTCTATCAGAAGTTCCAGATATGCGACTGGGAAGGGGTGGACGACCAGGCGGCTCGCGTAGTCAATGCGGCGATTCAGCCGGATTCGCGCATCTCTCCCTTCCTGGTGCTCAACCTCTCCTCCTCGGCTGCCGAACAGCTTGCCGTGGCGCAGCAATGGGCTGAGAGGATTCAAGAGACGTGTCGTGCAGCACCGTTTGCGTTCAACCCAAGTCGCAAGTCTCGCCTGACCATCGGCTACCTTTCCGGGGACTTTCGCGATCACCCGGTTGCCAACCTGGCGGTGGAGCTCTTCGAGCGGCACGACCGTAGCCGGTTTGTTGTGAATGCCTATTCCTTCGGCCCAGACGACGGCACGCCCATTCGTGATCGGCTGAAGCAGGCCTTTGACCAATTTGTCGAGGTGGGGTCGCTGTCGTACCAACAGATCGCCGAGAAGATCCATACAGATGGGGTCGATATCTTGATCGACATGATGGGCTATACCAGGTCCGCTCGTAGCCAGATCATGGCGCTGCGGCCGGCGCCGATCCAAGTCAACTATCTCGGATATCCCGGTACCATGGGAGCCGAGTTCATTGACTATGTTGTGGTCGATGATTTCGTGGTGCCGAGCGACCAGCAACAACACTTTGCGGAGAGGCTGGTTCATCTGCCCGGCACTTTCTTCGTCAACGACAGCCAACGTCCGTTCGGTGAGGAGCCGACGCGTGGGAAGGCAGGGTTACCCGAGGACGGATTCGTCTTTTGCTGCTTCAACCAGGCTCGCAAGATTCGTCCGCAGGTATATGACGTCTGGATGCGACTGCTGTCGCGTGTGTCGGGCAGCGTGCTCTGGTTACCGAAACCGAACCGCTTCGCGTTAGCCAACTTGGTGAAGGAGACCAGGTCGCGGGGGATCGACCCGCAGCGCGTCATTTTCGCGGAAAAAACGCCGACGTTGGCAGAGCACCTCGCTCGCCTCCGCTGCGCCGACCTGTTTCTCGACACATGGCCTTACAACGCCCATGCCACGGCGAGCGACGCATTGTCAGCGGGGTGTCCGTTGGTGACTTTCGCGGGCGAGACCTTCGTGTCCCGCGTAGCGGGCAGCTTGCTGCGGGTTCTCGGGCTGTCAGAGTTGGTTGCCGCCTCACCGGAGCGATACGAGCAACTGGCGTTTGAACTAGCCTGTGATACCGGGCGGCGGACGGCCGTTCGGGAGAAACTCGCGGCTGCGAACGCGACTTCCCGACTCTACAGCGGAGCGCAGCTTGCGCGTCATCTGGAGGCAGCGTACACTCGCATGTGGGAAATCCGCCTTGATGGTGGCCGACCGCAACCAATCACGATCACGACGGAAACCAGCTAACGCATGGTTAAAATACGTTGACGATTGTCGGCTGGTCACTTGACAGATTCTCTTCTACAACCCGTGTACGCCCTCGACCCACAAATCAGCCGGAATGCGTTAGCATCCGGTTTGGCGAGAACCGTGGGCTAACGCCCAGCGGCTGATGCTGCAGAGTCACACCGCCAGGCAAAGGAGACTGATCGGGCGCGGTTGGCCAACCGATTTTTCTGCTCAGCATCCAGGCCCTCCGCTGTGTATAATGAACTCGCCCACCTTGAAGGTCCCTCCCTACCCCTAGTCTAGCGAGCAAACTCAGCCCGCTGTTTATTGCGGTTCCGCTCCCAATAAGTTCTAAAAACTGCTTCATGCGGTGTTGCCAACAATGTTCTTGCACAAACGACAGCCAGCAGCTCACTTGATTGCATCGTTACGAATCACGGTTGGTTTGACCTTCATCACTTGCGCCGCGGTCACCGCTCAGGCCGAAGTCGCGTCGGTGGTGGTTGCCCGCGTCGTGCAGCGAGAGGTCAGCACGGCCAAACGCGTTGTTGGAACCGTGATGCCCATCCACCGCAGTGTGATCGGTAGCGCCGTGGACGGCCGCGTTGTCGAGTTTCTGGTCAATCAAGGTGATGCCGTGAAAGGAGGGCAAGCGTTGGCACGCCTCCGCACAGAAACGCTCGAGATCGAGCTCGCTGCATCCAGGGCGGAACAAGAACTCTATCAGCAGGAGTTACTCGAGAAGCTGAATGGTTCACGACCGGAGGAGATCTCGGCAGCCAAGGCTAGGATGCTCGCTGCCCAAGCGGTTGTCGACAATGCCAATGCGCGCCTGGAACGAACGCAGAGGTTGTTCGAGACGAATGCCACCAGTGCCGCGGAACTGGACGATGCACGGGAGCGGGCGCTGGCCGCACGGCAGGCATATCTGGCGGCCGCTGCGAACTCGCAACTGACTGAGCTGGGCCCTCGCACCGAGCAGATTGCCCAAGCGAAGTCGCGAGTTGCGTTACAGCAGGAACGCGTTCGGCTGATCGAAGATCGAATCAAAAGGTTCACGATCATCGCTCCCTTTGACGGCTTCGTGGCGGAAGAGCACACGGAGGTCGGCGAATGGATTCAGCAGGGCGACCCTGTGGTCGAGGTGGTGGCGCTGGACGAGGTTGAAGTGCAGGTTAACGTGCCGGCAGAACATGCGGTCAGACTCCGTCGTGGCCGCGCTGTCCGCATCGAGTTCCCGGAGCTCCCTGGTGACATCTTCACGGGTGTCGTGGATCAGGTTGTCCCGACCGCCGACCTCACAACGCGGACTTTCCCCATCAACATTCGTTTGAAAAACCGCATGCAAGATCACCGTCCGCTGCTGATGGCTGGCTTGCTAGCCCGAGCTCACTTGCCCACAGGGCCAGTTTCTCGACTACCACTGGTTCCCAAGGATGCCTTAGTGCTCAACGGGCTGCGTAGGTCGGTGTTGGTTGTCGAACTTGCCGACGCAACCGGAACGCGCGGGACAGTCCGTCTGGTACCGGTGAGGTTAGGCGTCGCCGAGGGCACACTGATCCAGGTCGAGGCAGACATTGAAGACGGCGACCTAGTGGTCGTCCTCGGAAATGAGCGGCTCGTGGACAAACAAGAGGTCGAGGTGAGTGGGTTTCAATCGACGGAGCCTCCTCCGACTCCGTAGCTTTGACGGGCGGAGTTGAAGGAAATGACATGGAATTGATCCAGAGCTTTATCCGAAACCCCGTGAAGATTTCGGTCGGCGTGCTGCTGACGGTGATGTTCGGCGCCATCTCTTTGCTGACGATTCCGAAGCAGCTCACTCCAGACGTACAAAACCCGGTGCTGACGGTCGAGACACGGTGGCCGGGCGCGAGTCCCCAGGAGGTCGAACGGGAAATCGTACAGGAGCAAGAAGAGCAGCTGCAGAGCACTGAAGGCCTCATCAAGATGACGTCCGAGTGTATGGACTCATCTGCGCGGATCACGTTGGAGTTCGTGGTCGGCACAAACATCGAAGACGCGATGTTGCGTGTCAACACACGATTACAGCAGGTTCGCGAGTATCCCATCGATGCGCTGGAACCGGTCATCGAGGCATCAGACTCTTCGGACAGGCCGATCGCTCGCTTTGTCCTCACCGCCCGCCCGCCCACGATTCAACGTCTCGAGGAGTTTGTCGAAGAACATCCCGAACTCCAGGACGCTTTGCGTCCCGCCATTGTGGCGATGAATTCTGGGCTACGAGTCTATCGTCTCCAGTTGGCTTGGGAGGAGTTGGGCAGCGAGCATCCCGAGCTGAAGGAACTCCTTCCCCGCGAACTTGACCTGCAGGAGGTACGCAAGTTTTCAGAGGACGTGCTGGAAACTCAGCTCGAGAGAGTGCCGGGCGTGTCAGACGCTTACACGTACGGTGGCCAGCAACAGGAGCTGCAGGTAATTGTCGACCCCGAGCGATTGGCAGCGAGGCAGCTGACGATCGCCGACGTCCGCAACGCTCTTCGCAGCCAGAACAAAGACACGTCCGGAGGTGACTTTTGGGAAGGCAAACGACGCTGGGTGATTCGCACTCTGGGCCAGTTCCGCAATCCGGAGCAAATCGAGCAGCAGGTGCTCGCTACCCGTGGTGGGACCCCGATCTACGTGCGGGATGTGGCCACGGTTAAGCTTGGGTTCAAGAAAATTGACAGTGCGTCCCGGCGTTACGGTATCTCGAGCAACGGTTTGGGCGTCCGGCGGGCGTCCGGAGCCAACGTCTTGGAAGTGATGCGCGGCATTCGCGAGACCGCCCAGCAGCTCAACGACGGTTTGCTCAAGCAGCGGGGAATGGAGCTGTATCAATACTACGACGAGACAGAGTACATCCTATCTGCGATAGGACTTGTGCAGCAGAACATCTTCATCGGCGGAGCTCTGACGATGGTCGTGCTGCTGCTGTTCCTCCATCTGGGACGGCGGACCTTGCTCATGACTCCGCTGATCGCAGCCAGTGCGGTGGCAGCCGCCACGGTCTCGCCTTGGTTCATGCTGATCACTCTGCTGCTGATACTGGGCGCCGGTCTCTGGTTTGGACGGGGGGCGTTGGTGGTAGGAGTCGCCATACCAGCCAGCATTGTGGGGACTTTTTTGTTGCTGACCGTCATGGGGCGGTCGCTAAACGTGATTAGCCTCGCCGGCTTGGCGTTCGCGGTTGGGATGCTGGTCGACAATGCGGTGGTGGTTTTAGAGAACATCTATCGCCGCTACGAGCTTGGCGAGGATCCGTTCACTGCGGCGGCGCGGGGAACCAATGAAGTCTGGGGAGCGGTGGTGGCGTCAACGTTGACGACCATCGCTGTATTCGTTCCGGTCTTGTTTGTCCAGGAGATGGCCGGTCAGCTCTTTCGGGACATTGCTCTAGCCATCAGCTGTGCTGTCGGTCTTTCGATGCTTGTCTCCTTCACGGTCATTCCTACGGCGGCCGCCAGGCTTTTTCGACGGCATCGTAGCGATACCGACAGCGATCAGCCATCCTTCAGCGGCGTGTCAGAGCACCGTCGAACCGCCCGGATCGAGTCTTTGCTAACCGGCATCGGTCAATACTTGGTGGATCTGGTGCTGCGGGTCAACCGCTGGACTCAGACGAGTTTCGTCCGCTCGTTGCTGGCTGTCGCGCTGCTGGTCGGTTTCTCCGGCGGACTGAGCTGGCTCTTTTGGCCGAAGGTGGAGTACCTGCCGCAGGGCAACCGCAACTTTGTCTTTTGCAGCGTTTCACCGCCGCCGGGATACAACATGAATCAGCTCATCTCGATGGGCACGAAGATTGAAAACGACTTGGAGCCCCATTGGAATGCAGATCGAGGAAGTCAGGCGGCCAAGGAGCTGAATGGACCAATCATCAACTACTACTTCTACGTCGTACGCGGTAGGCAGGTGTTCATGGGTTTCCGTTCGGACGATCCTTCCCGCGTGCGAGAGTTGATTCCGCTGATCAAGGAGACGGCGTCTCAGTTTCCCGGCACGCTGGCTGTCGCAAGTCAATCCAGCTTGTTTGAACGTGGCCTGACAGGCGGACGCACCATTGACATCGAGATCACGGGTCCCGAGCTCGAGCAGCTGGTCAGTTTGGGATCGCAGATTCTAGAGGATGTCAAACGGCTGCTGCCGGATGCTCAGGCGATGCCGCGGCCGAGTCTGGACTTGTCCGGCCCCGAGATCCATGTCGAGCCCAAGCTGGTCGAAGCCTCAGAGATGGGTGTTAACGCCTCCGACCTCGGGTACACTGTCGACGCTTTGGTCGACGGTGCCTACGTCGGCGACTATTTTACCGGCGGTGACAAGATCGATTTGTCGATTGTGGGCAAGGATTCTTATGCCCGCCGCACTCAGGATCTTGTCTCGCTGCCCATTGCCACCGCCACGGGGCAATTGGTCCCACTCGAGTCGGTCGCTCAGGTCCGCCTGAGCAGTGGTCCTGAGCAGATCAATCGGCGCGAGCGTCTGCGGGCCATTACGATCCAGGTCAGGCCGGCCGTGACGATGCCGTTGGAGAAGGCGATTCAGCTTGTCAACAGCGAGATCGTCAATCGGTTGCACGAGGAGGGGACTCTTGACGGCGGCTACATGGTAACGCTGTCGGGTACTGCGGACAAACTGCGCGAGGCGTGGCGAGCGCTCCGCTGGAACTTGCTGATGGCGTTGGCAATCACGTACCTGTTGATGGCCGCGCTGTTTGAATCCTGGCTCTATCCTTTTGTGATCATTTTCAGCGTTCCACTTGGTGCGGTTGGGGGGATCTTAGCCCTGCAGTTCTTGAATTTGTTTGTCTTTCAGGCGTTAGACGTACTTACGATGCTTGGATTTGTCATTCTGATCGGCACCGTTGTGAACAATGCGATTCTGATTGTGCACCAGTCGCTGAATCACATTCGACACGATGGTATGACGCCCAAGGACGCAATTAGCGAGAGTGTTCGTACCCGCGTTCGTCCCATCTTTATTACGACCACCACGACGGTTTTAGGGTTATTGCCGCTGGTCGTGTTTCCCGGTGCTGGCAGCGAGCTGTACCGAGGACTGGGAAGTGTCGTTCTTGGCGGTCTGGTCTTTTCGACTGTTTTTACTTTGGTGTTGGTGCCAAACGTCTTCCTGTTGACGATGCAGGCAAAGCAGTGGATTGCGACGTTAGTCGGGCAAACATCTTCGCATCCGGTAACGGATCCCGCCGCATCGTCTCCTTGATGTCGCAGATATCGTACGCCTACGGCTGCCGCGTGCTGCTCAGGTCCCGAGGGAGATCGAACATGACTCGTGGCAGTGCAATGATCTCGCCTCCCGCACTCGTCTCGGCGCTTATCTTGGTCTTGGTTCAGGTCGCTGAGGCTCAGGATGGCCTCCAGCCACGCGCAATACCCTCACCGGCTCGAGAGTTTCGGGCGGCGTGGGTCGCGACTGTCGCCAACATCGACTGGCCCTCGGAACCCGGCTTGTCCGTCGAGCGACAGCAGAGTGAGGTACGGGCGATCCTTGACCGGCTCGTCGAACTCAACATGAACGCGGTTGTCTTCCAGGTTCGTCCTCAAGCGGACGCGTTGTACGCATCGGATCTGGAGCCCTGGTCGTTCTATCTAACCGGCAAGCAAGGCCAACCACCGGATCCGTTCTATGATCCCTTGGACTATTGGGTGTCCGAGGCCCATGCTCGAGGCCTTGAGTTGCACGCTTGGTTTAATCCATATCGGGCAAATCACCCCGCAAATCGTGGCGGCTTGAGCGAGCAGTCGATTGTCAAGAGTCGCCCGGAGATGGTCGTCAAGTTAGGCAGCCGAGGGTACTACTGGATGGATCCGACGAGAAAGGACGTACAAGACCACTCGATCGCTGTAGTGCTTGATGTCGTCAACCGCTATGACGTCGACGGCGTTCACTTTGACGACTATTTCTATCCCTATCCGAGCTATCACGACAACCAGGATTTCCCCGACGACGAGAGCTGGGCGAGCTACCAAGCGTCCGGTGGGACGCTAGCGCGAGGTGACTGGCGGCGGCAGGCCGTTAACACGTTTATCCGGCGGCTCTATGGCGAGATCAAGAAAGCTAAGCCACATGTGGAGTTTGGAATCAGCCCGTTTGGAATCTGGCGGCCTGGCCATCCAGCGAGCATCCGCGGGCTGGATCAGTACGCAGTTCTCTACGCCGATGCGAAACGTTGGCTGAATGAGGGCTGGGTAGACTATCTGACGCCGCAGCTCTACTGGCCGATTGCTCAGATTCCGCAGAGCTTTCCCGTGCTTCTCGGATGGTGGAATCGAGAGAACACTCGCGGGCGTCATCTATGGCCCGGTACTTCACTGGGACGTCTGCGACGAGAAGGCGGTGTGGCCGAGATCTTAAATCAGGTCATGATCGTGCGCGGCATGAATCCCACCGGGCCGGGTATTTGCATGTTCAGTATGAGGTCATTGCTGCGGAGAGAAGGCCAGCTTGCCGCGCAGCTTAAGGACGGTCCGTTCGCGGAGCCGGCCCTCATTCCAGCATCTCCGTGGTTGGACAATGAGCCACCGGCGGCTCCTGTGGTCCACATGGCCAAGCGAGCCGAACATGTTCAAGTCTCGTGGACGGCCGGCAGTGTCGAACCGGTGTCCCTTTGGGTTCTCTACAGTCAGTCGGCGTCGGGCTGGTCCTACCGAATTCTGCCAGGTAGGGTAGAGAAGATTGAACTTGCGATCGGTGATGGTGTGTTGAGTAGGGTAGCGATCTCGGCGATCGATCGAAGCCGCAACGAAAGTGAGAAGACCGTCATCGAAGTGAACTGACAAGCAGCGCGGTCGTTGTCGTCGGCGTTCCAGCTCGGTATTCAAGAATGGCAGCCATTCGCGACATGCTGACGACTGCGGTCGAGCTTCATCGGTCTGGTGACCTGGCAGCTGCCGAGCGGGCTTATCGCCAGATCCTCGTCCAGGATCCCGATCACGCCGATGCCCTGCATCTACTGGGAGTGATCTCGCATCAAAGTGGTGACTACGAACGCGCGGTCGAGTTAATTCTGCGCGCAGTCGCTGCGAACCCGCACGACGCAGCATTCCACTCCAACCTGGGCGGCGCCTACCAGCAGTTGGGGAATCTCGACGAGGCCGTGCAGTGCTTCGAACGGGCGATTTCACTCAACGGTGACTATCCCCAAGCTCACTACAACTTAGCTGGCGCTCTACGCAAGCAGCGGCGACTGCCAGAAGCCATCCGGGCCTATCGCCAGGCTCTGCAGCTCGATCCGAACTATGTGGACGCTTGTTATGGGATGGCAGCCGCCTACTACGAGCAGCAGGATGTTACTCAGGCGATTGCCGCTTGGCAGCGCGTTGTGGAGTTGCAGCCCGACCATGCTGCGGCTCACAGCAACCTGGGGGTCGCCTTGCAGGCCTCAGGTCGCGTGGATGAGGCGTTGTGCGCTTACCGCCAAGCGATCCAACTCAAAGCAGATTTTGCAGAGGCCTACAACAATCTCGGTACTGCCTACCAACAGCATGGCGACCTCGCCCAGGCGATTACCTGCTTTCAAACAGCGGCCCAGATGCGGCCGTCATACGCAGAGGCCTACGACAACCTGGCGACTTCGCTCATCGATCAACAGCGCTACGCCGAAGCGGCCGCGGCGGGCCGCCAGGCGGTCGCCGCCAGACCAGATTTCGCCGCAGCTCACAACCACTTGGGGATTGCCCTGAAGTCCCTGAACCGGCTGGACGAGGCGATTGCCGCGTACCAGACTGCGGCCAAGTGTAGGCCCGACTACGCCGAACCATTTCACAATCTGAGTATCGCGTTCAAGGAGCAAGGAAGACTCACCGAAGCGATCGCGGCTGGCCGTCGCGCCGTGCAACTGAGGCCGAACTACGCGGCAGGCTATAACGCGCTGGGTATCGCTCTGCATGCTCACGGCCAGCCGGGCCCGGCGATTGAAGCTTACCGGCAGGCCTTGCGACACGACCCGGAGTCTGCCGATGCCCACATGAACCTGGGCTGCGTCTTGCGCGAAGAAGGTGCATTGGCCGAGGCGGTTGAGCATTGCCGACAGGCGCAGCTACTGAGACCGCATGACGCGGCAGCGCTGCTTAACTTGGGGAACGCCCTACGCGCCAATGGAGATGCGACCGGTGGGATTCGTTGCTGGCAGCAGGCGTTAGAGATTTCTCCTGCGCTCGCCCCGGCCCACAACAACCTCTCCGTTGCTTGGCGGGAAGCCGGACAACTGGACAACGCTCTGGCGGCCAGCCAGCGTGCCTTGCAGCTGAACCCGGACAGCGCAGAGGCTCACAACAATCACGCTGTCTCGCTGCGCGAACTGGGTCGGCCTGCAGAGGCAATCGTTGCCTGTCGCCGAGCCCTAGAATTGAGACCGGCGCACGCCGGTGCCTATGTCAATCTGGCCGCGGCGCTGAAGGACCAGGGAGAGCTGATCGAGGCAATTGAAGCTTATCGGCAGGCGACGCGGCTCCAGTCCGGTTTGGTAGAGGCCCTCGCGCAGCAGATCCATCTGCAACAGCAAGTTTGTGAATGGGACGAGTTGCCGGCGGTGATTCCGCAGGTAATCTCGTCGGAGACGTTGGATCAAGGAGATGTGCCACCGTTCAACCTGCTGTCGCTGCCCACTTCGCCCGATCAACAGCATCGTTGCGCGCGGCGTCGGTCGGGGAGAATGAAGCGGGCAGGTTCCAGTTTCACATTGGCACCTCGCAGTCCGGCGCGGCTAACGGTTGGCTATCTTTCTGCGGACTTTCGCGACCATCCCGTGGCCAACCTGGCCGTAGAGATGTTTGAACGTCACGACCGCGACCACTTTCGAGTACACGCCTACTCGTTTGGTCCGGACGACGGCAGCCAGTTGCGCGAGCGGTTGATCGGTGCGTTCGAGCGATTCGTCGACGTCGGGCCCCTCTCCTACGCGCAAGCAGCCGAGCGGATTCACGCAGACGGTGTCGATATCCTCGTGGATCTGATGGGGCACACGCGCCGCGCGAGAACGCAGATCATGGCATTGCGGCCGGCCCCTGTGCAGGTCAACTTTCTCGGATATCCCGGTACGATGGGTGCGGACTTCATCGACTACGTGGTGGTTGACGATTTTCTCGTGCCTCCCTCACAGCAGCCGCACTTCACCGAGCAGTTGATCTATCTGCCCGGCTGCTACCAGCCGAATGACAGGCAACGGCGAATTGCAGAGCACACGCCCTCTCGCGCCGAGTGTGGTTTACCTGAGTCGGGGTTCGTGTTTTGTTGCTTTAACCAGAGTTACAAGATCACGCCACAGACGTTCGATATTTGGATGAAGTTGTTGAACCGGTTTCCCCAAAGCGTGCTCTGGCTGTTGGAGTTCAATCGCTTCGCAGTGCCCAACCTGAAACGCGAGGCCGAGAGCCGTGGCGTCGATCCACAGCGATTGGTCTTCGCTCCCAAGCAACCGGGGCCGGTGCATTTGGCACGGACTAAGAACGCCGACTTGTTTCTTGATACTTGGCCTTGCAACGCTCATACCACCGCAAGCGACGCGCTGTGGGCGGGCTGTCCTGTCTTGACTTGTGCTGGACCGACATTTGCTTCTCGCGTTGCCGGCAGCCTGCTCAGCACACTTGGTCTGACGGAGTTGATCACAGAGTCGCCGGAAGCATACGAACGGCGGGCCTGCGAGTTGGCAACCTCCGCTGATTGGTTGGTGGACATCCGGCATCGCTTGGTGGCGGCCCGCGAAGTTTCCAGCCTCTTCGACGGGAGCCGTTTTGCCGCGAATCTTGAGGAGGCCTACCGGGAGATGTGGCAGCAATATCTGGACGGCGGCTGATGCTTTGACCGCTTCTCGCCCGGCGGAAGGATTCTTGGCTTCCTTGTGACGCGCGTCACGGCTACCATGGGGGCTCATACCCGTGTTTGCCAGGGGCAGAGTGCTTGGAACCGTTGTCTTTCCGTCTGCAAACGAAGGAAATCTCATGAGCTCCGACGAATATAGGCTGGCTCCGTTGTCCGATGAAGAGGCACCCAGCCTCAGGGCGGGGGGGGATCCGGAATTCGCGCAGCGGAGGCTGCGGTCGTTGGACACCTATCGTGGCCTGATCATGATCTCTCTGGCTTTCGCCGGCTTTGGCTTGGCGGCCACGGCGCGAAATCACTTGAAGGAGAATCCGGCAGCGGAGATCTGGTCGCAGGTTGAATTCCACTTCACCCACACGCAATGGGTCGGCTGCAGCTATTGGGATCTCGTCCAGCCGTCATTCATGTTCATGGTCGGAGTTTCGCTGGCTTATTCCTACGCCAAGCGGCGGCGGCTGGGACATTCGTATCCGCGCATGCTTTCGCATGCCCTCTGGCGATCGATCATCTTAGTCTTGCTGGGCATCTTCTTGACGTCGCACGGCCGCACCAACTGGTCGCTGATGAACGTCCTGTCACAGATTGGGCTTGGCTACACGTTTCTGTTTTTGATGTGGCGACGGCCGTTTATCTTTCAGGCGATCGTAGCGGCCGTTGTATTGGTTGGCGTATGGATCGCCTATTTCACCTTTCCATCGTTTGACTCTCAGACGCAAATCGACATGGAGTTTGGGGCCCCCGAGGTTGGTGTGTCGGCCGAGTGGGCCCAAGAGCATCTTGCCGGAGTTGGCAAGGCGTGGCACAAGAACGCCAATTTGGGACATCGCATTGATGTCTGGCTGTTGAACCAGATACCGCGGCCGGAGCCGTTCGAGTTCAACTCGGGAGGGTACCAAACGATCAATTTTATTCCGTCGTTTGTGACGATGTTGATCGGCCTGATGTGCGGAGAGCTGCTGCGCGCCAAGAGCTCGGCCGGTAACAAATTGCTGATCCTCTTACTGGCAGGGGCCGCCGGTATCGGAGTTGGCATGCTGATGGATGTCAGTGGGTTGTGTCCGCTCGTGAAGCGGATCTGGACGCCAAGCTGGACACTCTACTCGACCGGTTGGTGCTGTTTGATTCTGGCGGCCCTTTATTGCGTCGTCGACGTGATGCGGCTGGGCTTCCTGGCCTTTCCGATTGTGGTCGTGGGGGTCAACTCGTTGGCAATCTACTGCATGAGCATGTTGCTCAAGCCGTGGACCGCCCGCATGCTCGAGACCCATTTTGGCGATCAAGTCTTCCGGTTAAGGGCACGTTTCGGGGACGATCTCTACCGGTTATGGTTCATGGACGACGCAAGAGAGGCAGCTCTGCTCGCGTACCAGCCGACAGTCCAAGCGGTTCTTGTGGGCCTTGTGTTTTGGCTCGTTTGCCTCTGGATGTACCGACAGCGGATCTTTGTGCGGATTTGATCGTCGGGAAGCTGGCATGGCTCGTGTGCCTCTAGGTCGTGACAGCGGATGACCGCTTATTTGTGGGTGCGCGGCCGTTTAGCTTAGAATGGATAGTTGACCGCATGAGATGGGCCGGTCTCGACCCTGTTTCGTCAATTTCTGTTCCCACCCCACCATGTCGAAGTTGACCTGTCTGACCGCTTTCGCGGCCGTCCTGCTCCTCCCGTCGCTGCTCAGCGCGGACAAATCAAAGCCAGCGTTTTCCGTGGAGGAACTGCAATTCTTCCAGACAAAGGTCCAGCCAATTCTGGCTGAAAAATGTCTGAAGTGTCACGGGGGCCGGGACTCAATTAAGGGTGGGCTTCGTCTGACGAGCAGGGCGAGCGTGTTGGCTGGCGGAGACACCGGTTCGGCGATCTCGTTGGACGAACCTGCCGAAAGCCTACTGCTGCAGGCAATCAACTATCAAGGGTATGAGATGCCGCCCAGCGGCAAGCTTCCCAAGTCACAAATCGAGATCTTGACACGCTGGGTCGAGGCCGGGTTGCCATGGTCACCCGACGATGCGTCCCACGAGTCTCGGTTAGCGCCAGCAGAGGACGGCGCGCCGATCGTCGACGACGAAGCCCGCCAGTTTTGGTCTTTTCGCCCCGTACAAGACCACCAGCCGCCGGCAGTACGCTCGGCTGATTGGGGAGCCAATCCGATCGACGCCTTTGTGCTGCACAAGCTAGAGGAGGCGGGACTCTCGCCTGCTCCGCCCGCCGACCGGGCTCAGTGGCTGCGGCGAGCCTACTATGACCTGACCGGACTTCCCCCCGACCCCAAGACGGTGACGGAGTTTCTGGAGGACGAATCCGACGGCGCGTTCGAGCGAGTCGTTGACCAGTTGCTGGACTCACCCCACTACGGAGAGCGGTGGGGGCGCCATTGGCTCGATCTGGTCCGCTACGCCGAGTCCAACAGCTACGAGCGAGACGGTGCCAAGCCATTTGTCTGGCGCTACCGGGACTACGTAATACGCTCGTTTAACAACGACAAACCATATTCACAATTCATCATGGAGCAGTTGGCAGGGGATGAAATCGACGATGTGACCGCCGAGTCGATTGTTGCCACAGGCTACTACCGGTTGGGTGTTTGGCAGGACGAGCCGGTTGACCGTACTCAGGAACTTTTCGAGGATCTTGACGACCTTGTGCGCACCACGGGCGAAGTCTATCTAGGCCTGACGATTGGCTGTGCCCGTTGCCACGACCACAAGCTCGATCCAGTTCCACAGCGCGACTACTACCGATTCCTGGCGTTCTTTCGCAACGTGCGCCGATTCGGAGACCGCTCGCATGAGTCGGTCCTAGAAGCTTCTGTCCGTCCGATTGACACTTTGGAACGAAGGCAGATCCACAGCAGGGCGGTGGAGGCTCATCAGAGAGCGGTCCGCGAGAATCGATCTGAGTTGGGAGCGTTCGACCGGAAGGTCAAACCAACTCTGGTGGGTGTGGAGCGTGACGAGTGGAAGACAGAATCGGCCCGGCTCGAGATCGTTGCCCGGCGAATCGGCTCACTCTTGACGCAACAAGAATTCGATCGGTACGCGCAATTGACGAGCGACCGCGACGAATTGCGTAAGTTCAAGCCTCCAGGTTTAGATCAGGCACTGTGTGTCACCGAACATGGCCGCACGGCTCCGGCCACTCATGTGCTGGTGCGCGGGAACGCTCACGTTCCCGGCGAGGAGGTCGAACCAGGCTTCCTCTCGGTGCTGCCGGCGGTTTCGCCGGCCATCTCGCTGCCGGCCCCCGAGGTGCAGTCGACAGGACGTCGCTTGGCGCTGGCCAAGTGGATCGCCAGCCCTGACAACCCACTGACCGCGCGCGTGATCGTCAACCGTATTTGGCAACATCACTTCGGCAGGGGGTTGGTTCGCACGCCCAGCGACTTCGGATTCCAGGGAGCGCCTCCCACGCACCCGGAACTGCTCGACTGGTTGGTCAACGACTTCATCAAAGGTGGCTGGCGCATCAAGCGGATGCACAAGTTGGTGATGCTTTCCAGTACGTATCGTATGTCGTCCCAGGGGAATCCAGCAGCGCTGAGCCGTGATCCGGAGAACGATCTTTTCTGGCGGTTCAACATGCGGCGACTGTCGGCCGAAGAGGTCCGTGACTCGATACTGGCCACCAACCACAGTCTCAATCGCCAGACGATGTATGGCGCCAGCATCTATCCCAAGATTCCCACCGAGGTGTTGGCGGGGCAGTCGCGGCCAGGCGATGGATGGGGTAAGTCGTCCCGCGAGCAGCAGGCACGGCGGAGTATCTACATCCACGTCAAACGGTCTTTGATCGTACCATTGATCGCCAGCTTCGATGGACCGGAGACCGACGCGAGTTGTCCGGTGCGTTTTGCCACCACCCAGCCGACGCAGGCACTGGGAATGATGAACGGCGAGTTCCTCAACGACCAAGCGGCTGTGCTCGCCGAGGATCTGAGAAGATCGGTGGGCGACAATCCGGCGGCCCAAGTCGAGCTGGGATTGTGGCGCGTCACGCAGCGTGCTCCCACCGAACAGGAGATCGCACAGGGTGTTCAGCTCATGGAGCGGCTACAAGAAAGCCACCATCTTTCTCCTCGACAGTCTCTCCAGCAACTTTGTGTGGCGATGTACAACCTGAACGAATTCATGTATTTGGACTGAGCGATCGAGCGTGAATGTCGGACAAAACCAACTCGTTCGTCAAAGTAGTAGGCACACTCGGTGTGCCGTAACCATCAGACCTACCAATAGCAGACGGCACAACGCGATTCGTCCCCTCTCCCGCTGGGAGGTCGTGCAGCTTTTGAGTTAGTGCGTGATCTCGTTTTTCCTCACTCTCCCCTCGGGGAGAGTCGGCCCGCAGGGCCGGAGAGGGGGGGACTCGCCGGACGCTACGCGTCGGTTTCGCTGAGAAACAGTGGGCTAACGCCCAGCGGCTGATTTGGAGCGTAGCCGAACTCGCCAGAGTTTGGCGGATTGCATGAAACGTAAGCTGCACAGCCTCCTGGCGGGAGAGGTTAGGGTGAGGAACAACACCATGCCGAATAACGAAGAACCTATTCGCAACTTTTGTGGTCGCACCCGTCGCGAATTCCTCTGGGAAGCTGGAGCTGGTTTTACCGGCTTGGCGTTGTCCGCACTGTTGGGTGATGACGGGTTCCTCGCCTCACAAGCGGTCGCTGCAGACGGCGTCACGCCGTGGCAGAACCCTCTTTCGCCCAAGCCGCCCCATTTCGCTCCGCAGGCCAAGAGCGTCATCTTTCTCTACATGTATGGCGGCCCCAGCCATATTGACACTTTCGACTACAAGCCCCAGATGAAGGGGATGGACAACAAGACGGTCAAGGTCAAGACGTTCGGGCGTGGCGGCCACCGTTCAGAAGGTCGGATTGTCGAGCCGCGTTGGAACTTCCAGCAGTATGGTGAATGCGGCAAGTGGGTCTCGGAGCTTTTTCCACACCTGGCCACGCACGTTGATGACCTAGCGTTTTTGCACTCGATGACCGCAGATTCGCCTATTCATGGCTCCGCCATGCTGATGATGAACTCGGGCAAGATTCAAAGCGGCAGCCCATGTTTGGGGTCGTGGGTCAACTATGGCTTGGGAACTGTAAATGAGAACTTGCCCGGATTTGTCGTCATGCTCGATCCCAGGGGGGGACCGATCAGCGGCGCGAAGAACTGGAGCAGCGGTTACATGCCGGCGACCTACCAAGCGACGGTCATTCGTTCTCGCGGCACACCAATTTTGGATCTGAACACGCCACCCGGAGTTTCACCCGAGGTCCAGCGCGAGATGCTTGACACGCTGCAGGCATACAATCGGCATCACCTTGAAGCTCGTGCCGACAACTCTGACCTGGCGGCACGTATCGCGACCTACGAGCTGGCCTACAAGATGCAGGCGACCGCGCCGGAGGCGGTGGATCTTGGGCAGGAAAGCCAGGCGACCCATGATTTGTACGGAGTCAGCGAAAAACGCACTTCGGTATTCGGCCGTCAGTGCCTGCTGGCCCGGCGCCTGGTCGAGCGAGGAGTGCGCTTTGTCCAGGTCTATTCGGGTGGAAATCACAACGACGCAAACTGGGACGCGCATGGCGATCTCTTGACCAACCACAACTTGCACGCCGGTGAGACAGACAAGCCGATCGCAGGTTTGATCCAGGACTTGAAGGACCGCGGCATGCTCGACGAAACGCTGATCGTCTGGGGTGGGGAGTTCGGTCGACAACCAACCGCCGAATACGCCAAAGGCACGGGCCGAGACCACAACGCTTACGGATTTACGATGTTCCTCGCTGGCGGCGGTGTCCGGGGCGGAGTCAGCGCAGGCAGGACCGACGAACTGGGCAGCGCTGCGATCGAAGATCGCTATCACGTGAAACACCTACACGCGACGATTCTCCATCAGTTGGGGTTGGATCCAAATCGTCTGTCCTACTTCTACAACGGTCTCGACCAGAAGTTGGTCGGAGTTGAGGGCGCTGAGCCGATTCACCAAATCCTCTGAAAGACCTCTTAGGCGGTCGGCTCGCGCTTGGTCGGGGTAAATGTGGAAGAAAAGGGAGCCTCTATGGGGGAGACTACCCGAGCCCAGCCGATTGTGATTGCTCACCGCGGTGCTTCGGGGTATCTGCCTGAACACACGTTGGCGGCCAAGGCCCTCGCCGTGGGGATGGGCGCTGACTTTCTGGAGCAGGACGTCGTGCTTACGCGTGACAATCAACCGATTGTCCTGCACGATATCCATCTGGATACCGTTACGGACGTGGCCCAGAAATTTCCGGGAAAGCACCGATCCGACGGGCGCTTCTACGCGCTGGACCTGACGTTGGCCGAGATCCGGCAGCTGCGCGTGACCGAGCGTGTGGACTTTGCCAGTCAGCGGGCGGTGTTCGAGCAGCGGTTTCCCGTTGGAAAGTCTGCGTTTGCGATACCGACGTTTGGCGAAGAGATCGAGCTGGTGCAAGGGTTGGCGAAGAGCACTGGCCGGGCCATCGGAATCTATCCGGAACTCAAGGCTCCGGCCTGGCATCATTCTGAGGGACGGGACATCAGCCGTGTTGTATTGGAGACGTTGGCCAAGTACGGCTACGTCGAACGATCTGCTGGCATCTATCTACAGTGCTTTGATGCCGGTGAGTTGCGGCGGATCCGCTTTGAGCTCGGGTGTGACTTGAAGCTTGTGCAGCTGATTGGCGAGAACGACTGGGCGGGTGTGGAATCGGATCATAGCGATTTGCGCACGCAGCGTGGGCTTGTTGAAGTCGCGAAGTACGCCGACGGCATCGGCCCGCGGATCGAGCATTTATTTGCGCCCGAGAGTCCGTCGGGCGAACTGCAAGGAACGCCGCTTGTCCGCTTGGCGCACGAGCAGCATCTTGCGGTGCACCCTTACACGTTTCGTTCTGATGCATTGCCGGCTGGGGTGAGTTCCGTCGAGCAGTTGTTACAGTTCTTGTTTCGCGACGCGTCGGTGGACGGAGTTTTCACTGACTTTCCCGATACGGTGTCAAAGTACGTCCGGGACCGTTGATCATGGCCACTACCGCCGCTCTTGACCGAAGGCAGTCAGAATTGCTCGCTCGTATGGGAACACGATCAACTCTGGGAGTACACGATCAATGGTTCGGCGGAGCCACCAGGCGCCGTCTGGATTCAGATAAATGATGTCGCCGGATTGAACCATGATGTTTTCTTTGGAGTTGGAGCGCGCTGCGATCAGGTCGACGTGAATCAGCATCGGCTCACCGTCCGGCCGCGTACGGTGTACAGTTACGGTCGTGGGAGAATCAATAGGATCGATGTAACCGGCCATCGCTACTGCGGTCACGACATTGATATCCCGATCCTTCGGCAAGACGAAGCCATTGCCCAGATCGCGATTATCGCGTCCCAAACTAAAACGAACGAGATTGGTTGGATTGAGCCTTCCAACAACGAAAAACACCTCGTCAGGTCGGCTGCGGACCACGACTACGTCACCATCATTCAGGACCGCCTGCCGCGTGTTGATTATCACTGGCTCATCAGAGCGCAACGGGATGCGCAAGGTTTCGAGTCGGGAGTTTTCCTGGACGAGGGGGTGCTGAAGATCAGGTGCGTACGTCGGTGGATAAGCTTTCTGTGCATTGCTTAATGGTACTCTGCGATGAACTTGGATTTCGTCAGCGGTGTCCAACAGCCCGCCGGCTCGCACAATCGCATGTGCAATGTCATTTTCAAACTTCGGCAGTTCGTACACATCCGGCCGGGCAACGTCACCGGTAATCATCACTCGGCTGAGACTCTTCTGCACCAACGACACCGCCACGCGAGGTTCATCGAGAATGCCCCGCCGGTAGGCATCAACGATCTGCTGGCGGGCGTGTTCGAGTGTCATACCGCTCACGTGAGTCGCACCCACAAGAGGCAGCACGACATCGCCAGCAGGAGCGACGTGAGCTTCAACCTTGTATGAGAAGGGACCCTCGCGAACGCGGTTTTCCCCGTTCGGCGGCGGAAGCCGCCGGACTCGGGGAACCAGGTCGGAGATTTCCACTAAAATCACATCGTCCGGACCCAGAATGTAGGTTGGGGGAGCGGCCTGCGTCAGCATCGCATAGTTAAGTTCGGTACTCAACGACCTCGTAGGGAACCGGAAACTGTCAGGTAGCGAACTGGCCGCGATTCCGGGTGAGTGCAGCGGTGCATAGCAGCCGCTGACTAAGAGCAGACTCATAGCGAGCGCCCGCACGGCGATTCGTCCCACGGCCTGCAAACTCATCCTCGTAGGCTCCGTTCCTCTCCGGGCAATCTCGCTCAACATCGCCCTTTGGCCGCCTGCGCGCAGCGGCCAACGCGCGCACTGACAGAAACTATCGACAAGGTAAAGCCGGAGCCATCAGCAATGAACATACAGGCGTCACAGTGTGCCTAACTCATGGCGCACCGCGTCAGAGTGCCGGTATGAGGAAGAATTTTCGCCACATCGTGATCAACATAGGCATCTCGTCGGTGGGCGTGACGCGTCTGTAAGTCATTATTTTAAATCCTCTTACAGCATGTAGATAAATCCGGCACGGTGTTTGCTGACTTTCTTGCCATCGGTTCTCAAACCCCCTACATTAACGCTAAATGCCAATTATCTTAACGCAAAATACCAATTATCTTAACGCAAAGCACATTCGCCTCACGCCATCACCGCCACCTGACGTCCCAGTCCGAGAGCCCCTCACATGCAATCCGCGCAGGACACTAGCCGCGAGCGCGACTCGCTAGAGCTGCTGAGTTTCGCCCGTTTGATCTGGCGGCGCAAGGCCTTCATGCTGGCATGTCTAATAGCTTGGCTGGCTGCCGGGGTCCTCTACCTGAGTTCCGCGACGCGCGTATACCGGGCAACCACACGCCTGCTCGTGGAACGCCAATTCCTCGAACCGCGAACACAGCTACGGCATGAGCCCGCCTTCGTCGCCACACAGGCAGAAATTGTGGGGAGTCGAGCGGTTGTGGAGGACGCGCTGGAGACGTTTACACCGACCAGCATGGGTCCTGCGACCAACCTGGTCGAATCACTTTTAGCGGCGATTCGCGTCACTCCTGTCGAGGGGACCAATGTGTTGCAGCTCTCCTTGACTTGCGCAGACAGCGATGAAGCGGTGCAAATGCTGGCAGCATTGGTTGGTAGCTACCGCGAATATCTCAGCGACTCTGAAAAAGACACACAATTGGAAGCGTTGGCCTTCCTCACGGAAAAGGAGGAGGAACTTCGTGGGCAATTGGGGGAGAAGCAATCCCAATACCGCACACTGTGTGAGCAAAGCACGCTATCGGGCATTAGTGAGGACGCTGGCCGAGTTCGCACGGAGTACTTGACGAATCTGGGCAAGGCACTGACCGATGCCAAGAGTCGTCATCTGAAGCTGGATAATCAACTGACAGCCTGGATCAAGTCGCCCGCGATTGCGAATTTGGACAGCGAGCCACGGGTCGGTGAAGACCTGGTCCCCGCGTCCGCACGCGTTGTCGACGAGTTTGCCCCAGCGTTTTTTCAGGGCAATTCGACGACAGTCCCACACGAGTCGAGTGAGAGTATTTACTCCCTACTTCCAATCGGAGAGGCCGGCCAGTTTGCCGAAATCCGAGATGTGGCAACTCAGCTTTACCAGGCACAGCAGTGGGAACAGGAGCTGGATCGCCTGCACGGAGACCGACACCCCGATCTACAAGAAGCCCGGTCGCGGATCAAATCGCTGCGAAGTCGTCTAAAAGAAATGCTCACCGTGATTCCCACTGTGCTGGAAAACGAACTCGAGGCAGCGCGAAACATCGAACTCGAACTGCAGACGCTTTATGAAACTGAAGTCGAACGCGCCAAGCGGTTGGATCTTCAGCAACTGGAGGAGCAGCAATTTGTTGACACGATTGATCGATTGAAAGCGGCGCACGACTCGATTCTTGCAGAAATGCACGCACGCCAATTAGCGGGTGCATCGGCAGCGAACGGATTGGGCACTGTTCACGTTAAGTCAATCGCGGCACCCAGATCATCAGGGAAGCCTGTGTGGCCTGTTCCTGCCGTGTTGTTTTCAATTTGCGGAGTTCTCGGCCTGTGCACCGGCATCGGCGGGATCGTCACTCTGGAGCGGTTTTTATAACGCCCGAACGCTTCCGGGCATCGATGCCTTCGAGACAGTTCTTCTCGGAGTTTCATAGTTTCAGACTTTGTGTTCCATGAGCGAGGTGCGTAAGAGAGTGTCCGTTTGTAGCCTTGAAGGTACACCTACGAGCAGCGCCGACTTAGAGACATCTCCGCGGTCAGGGAGTTCCGTCGGAGCGGTCGGGCTCGCACAGCATTTCGCGAAGCAGCTGAATCGGCGCGGCGTTGAATGGTGCGTCTGGAAGGGTAGCTTTGGCTTGAATCAGGCAAGCGGCGAAAAAGACATCGACCTTCTGGTGAGTCGCCGTGACGTCGCGATCTGCTTACGTGTCCTGTCAGAGCTCAACTTTACGGAAGCAAACGGTCCTCCGCCGGAGCGACTGCCAGATACACGGAACTTCTTTGGATATGACAGCAGAGCGAATTGCCTCGTGCATGTACATCTGCACGAAGCAATCGTCTTGGGTCATCCGCTGAAATCCCTCTATCAGTTCCCGCTCGAAAAAGAGTACCTGCGGTCGTGCGACAGACGTTCGTTGTTCCCGACACCACAGCCGGAGTTCGAATTCATCTTCTTTTGCCTGCGGATGCTGCTAGAGGCGCGCGGCACGTGGTCGTTGTCAGGTGGGCATTCCGCGCGTCTCTCTGAAAGTCGCCAGCAAGAGTATGAGTGCCTCCGCGAACAAGTCAGCCGGGCATCCACCAGCACATTGCTACGCGAGCACTTTCCGTATTTGGAACCCGAGTTCTTTCATGCCTGCAGCGACTCGCTACGCTCCGCCTCCTTGCAGGAATGGCGAAGACCGCTGCGACGGGCGCTGCGCAAATCCCGCGTCCGAAGTGGCTGGTTTGCCAACCTTAAAACAGTGTGTTATCGGGGGCTGCGTACTGTACGCATTCGTCTTCTCGGCCAACGGCCGAGAAGACAACGCATTCTTCGCCGTGGAGTCACCGTGGCCCTGGTGGGCGGCGATGGTGCGGGGAAGTCGACTTTGGCCAGTAGGCTAGATGCTTGGCTATCGCCGCACTTCGACGTGCAAACGAGGCATTTAGGGAAGCCTCGGCGTTCGCTGACGACCAACCTCATTCGTGGTGGGCTCAAAGTTGGACGAGCTGTTGGTGAGATGTTTCGTCAGCAGCCCGCGGGATCTATCGCTGCGGGGTACTCGCTACCGTTATGGCATTTTTGTGCGGCGCGGGATCGGTATCGCAGTTTTCGTCGGACAAGTCAGGACGTGTCCCATGGTCGTATCGTGATCTGCGATCGCTGGCCGCTGCCTCAGCTAATGTCGATGGATGGACCACAAATCCGCCGTATCACGCGTCGGGAACGGATAGGTGGATTTCTCAAACGGCTCGCCGATTGCGAGCAGCGGTGGCACGAGGCCATCTCGGCGCCCGACTGTATGGTTGTGTTGAAAGTGGCCCCCGAGATTGCCGTACAGCGCAAGTCTGAAGAAGACGCAGGTTTCGTCTTCTCGCGAGCATCGGAGGTTTGGAACGCGCCTTGGAGTGAAACAGAGGCGTTCGTCGTCGACGCCTCGCAGCCCGCCGACGCAGTGTTCTCGCAAGTAAAGAACTACGTGTGGAAGAGAATCGAATCGGCATCTCGTAAGCAAACTGACAACTAGGAACTTCTCGCACCACTGGCAGCCATGATTCTAGAAACCGTTGAAAGACACACATCCTATCGCACACGCTCACCAAGTTGTTGAGTTTTGTGGCCCGGCGGGCTCCGGAAAATCGACCCTGCGCAAGTTGCTCTGCAACCACAGCGGTCGGTTTCGCCCGGCAGCCCTTCCAACTTCCTTAGAGTCGGCGAGTCAATTGCCGTCTGTGCTACTGAAACAGCAGCTTCCTGCGTGTCTCCGTGTGCGCGATCGAGCGTTCACGTGGGCCGAAACACGGTCAATGTTGTACGTGGGAGCATGGCAACGTTCTCTCACACGAAACACATATCGCGGTCGCGTTGTGTTATTCGATCACGGCCCCGTCTACCGTCTAGCCGTACTCCGCGAGTTCGGCCCACGAGTAGTTAACGATGCAGGTTTCCGGCGCTGGTGGCGCCATGCGATGGACGTTTGGAGCCAGAAACTGGATCTCGTTGTATGGCTAGACGCTCCTAACGAGGAACTCATGCAGCGAATAATCCATCGGTCCCAGTCGCACGCTTGCAAGTCGTTGGGTCAGCTGGAGGCATATAGTCTGTTGGACCGGTATCGGCAGGCCCTTGGCGAAACCTTGTCCGCAATGCAGCACACTAGACAACTAAAAATCCTTCGCATCGCCAGCAACCAGATGGCGCCGGAACAAATCTTGCACGCTGTGATTGATGAATTGCCCGTGGCTGGCAGCACTGAACAAAGCGACAAACAGATGACCGCCCAACAGAGGCAGGGGTGCTAACCATTTCCGGTACCGCACAGCAGATCGCCAGCGACGCGAACGTCGTCTCTCCGCCGGAACAGAAAACTGTGGCGGCGAGTCGAACGCGCAAGGCCTCGATGAATTCGATTGCCTCGACGCTTGACTATGCGACCCGCCTGCTCGTGAGCTTCATCATCAAGCCGATTCTCGTGAGTAGGCTGGGCACGTATGGTTTTGGCGCTTGGGAAGTATTGGGGAAGCTGGCCGGCTATCTCGGTCCTGCCACAGGGCAAGCAAGCCATGCGTTGCGTTGGACCACCGCTCACGAACAGGCATCTGAAGATTACCACAAGAAACGTCTCAACGTCGGAAGCGCCGTTGTCGCCTGGGCGCTGCTTTTTCCAATCTGCTGCGCGCTCGTCGCCGCGCTCACTTGGTGGGCCCCCTACTGGCTGGAATCGCCACCAAATTCAATATGGGCGGTTCGTATCGCCGCTTTCCTGCTGGGAACAAATGTCGCCTTGGCCGGATTAGTCGAGATTCCCCGTTCGGTGCTGGAGGGGGAGAATCTCGGCTACAAGCGGATGGGTATGTCGGCTCTGCTGCTGGCAGTGGGTGGAGGGCTCACCGCGGCGGTGGTCTGGCTCGATTTGGGATTGGTCGGTCTGGCATCAGTCACGGTATTTATCTCATGTTTGACCGGCATGTTCTACCTGCGCGTGGCGCGCACGCAGGTCGTCTGGTTTGGGATCAGTCGTCCGTCCTGGACGGCTGTCAGGCAGTTCATTCGTCTGAGTGGTTGGTTCTTGCTGTGGCATGTGACCTTGAAACTCTTACGTGCCAGCGATGTCGTGGTGCTGGGGATTTTGGGATCGGTCGAACTCGTCACGATCTACTCGCTCACCAAGTATGCTCCCGAGACGGCTATTAATCTGGTCGCCATCGTCGTGTTCGGAGTCACTCCTGGACTGGGAGGGATTATTGGGGCCGGTGAAATCGGCAAAGCAGCACGGATCCGTGCCGAAATCTTGGCGCTCACTTGGCTGATCGCCACGGTTGCGGGGACGACGACGCTGCTCTGGAACCGCTCGTTCCTGCAACTTTGGGTTGGCCAGGAGTATGACGCGGGCATCACCGGAACACTATTGATGGTCGTGATGGTTTCTCAGTTCGTCCTGCTTCGCAGCGACGCCAACGTGATTGATCTCACGCTCGACTTGCGGGGCAAGGTGCTCGTCGGTTTCGTTGCTGCAGTCTGCTCCTTGGTGTTGGCTGGCCTTTTCGTAGGCCTGTGGAATCTTGGAATTCAAGGACTCTGTCTTGGATTGATTATGGGACGCTTGGTCCTCAGTTTCGCCTATCCATGGATCATTGGGCGACATCTCGGCGTCCCGATCGTCACACAACTCCTGGGTGCAATTCGCCCCTGTCTCGTCACGGCAGCGGTCTTTTTCCTAGCTGCTCATTTTGGTTCGCAGCTTGTCACCCTGACCTGGGCAGGACTTGTGTTGGGAGTGGGGGCATCCTTGGTACTCTTGCCGCTACCGATTGTCGTTCTCGGAATGCGGGGAGACCTCCGCCAGCGGATTCATCAGAGGCTCCTCGGTCTCGTTCGACAGCAAACGTTTCATAGAGGTCACGCATGATCCACACTTCGAAGAATCGCATCGCCATCTTTACTTCGTCGATGGAAGGTGGTGGTGCTCAGCGTTCGATGCTCAACCTGGCTCGCGGATTGGCTGCACGCGGCTTCCCTGTCGATCTGTTGCTGGCCAGAGCCGTTGGGCCATACCTGTCGGATGTTCCCGACTCGGTCCGGCTCATCGACCTGAAATGCAGAAGAACGTTGAACAGCGTCCGGCCGCTAGCGCATTATCTCCGCGACGAGCGGCCCGCAGCGTTGCTCTCCTCGCTGGTGTACGTGAATATCGTGGCTCTGTGGGCCCGACAGCTGGCGGGCGTTCCGGTGCGGCTTATTGTCAACGAGCAGAACACGCTCTCACGCTTCGCGTCGAACGCTGCCAAGCGGCGAAATCGGATGATGCCTTTTCTGGCCCGGCGATTTTATTCGTGGGCCGACGGTATCGTTGCGGTTTCGGAGGGGGTTCGCACTGATCTTTCGGAGACGGTCCGGCTGCCCCATGATCGGATCGACGTGATTTTTAACCCGTCCGTAGATCGAGCTCACGTATCGTCCCGGGCGCAGGAGTCTTTGGACCACCCCTGGTTTCAATCAGACGAACCGCCAGTTGTGCTGGCGGTGGGACGGCTCCATCAACAAAAAGATTACCCCACGTTGGTTCGCGCCTTTGCTGCATTGCGGCAACGTCGAGACGCTCGACTAGTGATTCTGGGAGAAGGGGAGAAGCGAACTGAAATCGAGGACCTGATTCGGCAATACAACCTTCAGTCGTGCGTTGATCTACCCGGTTTTGCTGACAACCCGTTTGCCTACATGTCGCGGGCATCTCTGTATGCTCTCTCCTCCCGTTGGGAAGGGCTTCCCACGGTGCTCGTCGAAGCACTGTGCTGCGGTACACCAGTTGTGGCCACAGACTGTCCTAGCGGGCCCAGGGAGATTCTCCGGGATTCCCGTTTCGGTCGCTTGGTGCCGATGGGTGACCCGCCCGCCCTGGCGGCAGCCATGGATGCGATGTTGAGCGAGAAGAAGACAGCGCCACCAGAGACTAGTTGGGCACCTTTTGAAGTGAATGCCGTCGTCGATCGTTACCTAGACATCTTGTTGGATCGCCAGTCGTCCGAGTAGCCATGCCCAGCGAACTAACGCTCTCACAATCCGAAGCAGCTTCGCTGCCGGGAATGCGGCTCTTCCGCTCGACCGCACTCGTGGCGTCGTTGGCGCTGATCTTCGTGATTCCAATGGAGGGCGCGGTGTTTATTGAAGGAGTCGGTCGGCTCAGCCGAGTCGTCGGTCTCTTTGCTGGAACCGCTTGGTTCCTGTCGGTGTTGGTGTCAGGTCAGATTCGGCGACCTCGTGCCTTCCATTACTTCGTGGGCTTGTTTGTTCTTTGGAACATTCTCAGCGTGTTCTGGACGATCGATCTGGACCGAACGATTGACCGCATGCAGACATATGCGCAGCTGGGCTGCATGGTCCTCATCCTTTGGGACCTGTTTGACTCACAGCGGGCTGTCCGGGCCGGTTTGCAAGCATACGTCTTAGGATCTTTTGCATCGTCGCTAGGGATCGTTTTCAATTTCTTTCACGGTGATGCTTTCTACACCGGTCGCTTTACGGCGGCAGGCCTGCACGTCGACGACGTCGGCATCATTCTAGCCTTGAGCATTCCGATCGCCTGGCATCTGGCAACATCGGGTAACCACTCTGGTGTGCTCCGACAGGGATTGAGAACTGCGAATTTCATTGTCCCCGCATTCGCAGTGATGGGAATCTGTCTTTCAGGGACACGCGCTGCGGTGGTGGCCGCCGCTCCAGCGTTGCTGTTCATTGGCGCCAGCCTGGTTCGATTCCGGCCTGCCGTACGACTCGGTCTGGCGTTGGCGATCGTTGGAGTTTTTGTGGTGGTCTTCACCACGGCGCCTTGGCATTCGATAGAGCGGCTGGGAACGATCGGCGAAGAAGTCGCCCAAGGGGACTTGAACGGTCGCCTGAATCTATGGAGGGAAGGGTTTTCGGTTTTCCTGGAGCGGCCCTTCTTGGGAACGGGCGCATACGCCTACCGAACCGCTATCGAGTCAGGAAAGGCCGCTCACAACTCGCTGCTTTCGGTCTTGGTCGAAACGGGCCTGGTGGGGTTGGCACTATTCGTGACTTGCCTCGCGTTAGCATTCCGCAGCGCACTCAAGCTGCCGCGCTGGGAAGCAGCGTTCTGCATAACGTTGCTCTCCGTATGGTTGCTCGGTGTTTCGACATTAACCTGGGAACACCGCAAGCCAACTTGGCTCGTCCTGGCGTTTGTTACGGCAATCGGCGCGGCAGATTGGCGATATTTCACGCTGCAAAAGGACACGGATTTGAGCACGAAACGATGAACAGCCAGACACACGAGTTTACACGTCGTCGACCAAGAGTCCTTCGGCTAGTACTTGAAATTCCCGAAACGAACGCTCCTTACCAGGCACTTTCGCTGCCGCTAGCAGAGCGGCACGAGATCACAATCTGCACGTTCTTTCGAGCAGCACTAGAGGTTCCAAATACGATCAGGCTGTTCGAGGGAAATGGGACTGTGATGGGATTCGTGCGGGTCTTGCGAGCAGCCCTACGCAGTGGATCGTATGACATCATCCATGCGCATACTCCACATGTAGCAGTCGTTTTTTTGGCCATTGCCTTGTTCAGGCCAGCGCTTCTCCGTTCATCGGTGTTTACGGCTCACAGCTGCTACGAAAACCACAAACTGCGCAACAAAGTCATGCTCTTGCCGGTGTTTGTGTTGTTTCGCCGGATCATCTGCTGTAGCCAGTCGGCTTTCAACAGTTTTCCGCACATCTATCGCTGGTTGGCCGGACGTCGACTGAAAGTCGTTCCGAACGGCGTTCACACTGACAGGATCCATGCAGTACGGGATCAGCTCAACGGCGCTTCCGCGCACGATGACTTCACCATCATCTCAGTCGGTCGAATGGTACCGATTAAGAATCTCTCCACGACCTTGGCTGCCTTCAGCCGGACCGAGCCAGGCGCGACTCGCTTGGTGTTCGTAGGCGACGGGCCGTTGAGAGACACGATGGCGCAGACGAGCCATGCCTGCGGGCTGGCTAGCCAAGTTCAGTTTACTGCGTTACTGGCCAGAGATGATGTTTACCATCATCTGCTGCAAAGCGATCTGTATATCTCGACATCCCACGGAGAAGGACTCCCCGTGGCGGCTCTAGAAGCGATGGCATGCGGATGCCCGGTCGTTCTCTCCGATATTGCACCGCATCGTGAGATTGCTGAGAGCGTCGATTTCATTCCGCTGGTCCCCTCCGACGACGTGTGTGGCTTCGCCCGTCAGATTGACCGGTTCCGCCAAATGACTCCCAGCGAACGAACTCGAATCGGTGACATGTGTGCGCAACTGGTACGGAATCGCTTCAGTTTGGAGGCGATGCATAGCGGGTACGAACAGATCTACCAGGAAGTAATGGTTTGAGTTGGAGCTAGTCCCCATGCACGTCGAACTTGTCGGTTGCACCAGCGCAGGGAAGTCAACGCTCGCTGCGGCAATGGCGGATGCGGCTCGCGAAGAGCGGATCGTCTTGGTACTCGGCAGCGATCTCATCCTTGGCATGTTGGGATTCTCGGGTACCCGAAACCGATGGCTACGCGCCGTCGCCATTCACATTGTGGCTGCGGTTGGGTGTCTACGCCGCACGTGGAAGTGCACAAAGTTCATGACGTTTTCGCGGGGTGTGCTGAGACGTATGCCGATTTCACGAGGGCAGCGGGCGAACCAACTACGGAAGGTACTGAAACAACTCGGGTGTTACGAATTCATGGCGCTCGGTAGCAAGCAACCGGCGGTAACGCTTGTCGACGAAGGAACTGTCCATGCGGCGCACAACCTGTTTGTCCACGTCGACGGCACATTGGACCATCGCGAAGTGGAAACCTTCGCCGAGCTTGTTCCCTTGCCCGACGTTGTGATCTACGTCCGTGACAGTGAGAAAGTGATCGTTGAACGCACGCTTGCACGGTGGCATCCCCGCATTCCACGGTCTGCGTCGAACGAAACCGTATCTGCGTTTGTTCATAAGGCCATCGAGACGTTCGACTTACTCTCCGTGCACGAGCGGATCGCGGAACGCACCGTGGTGGTTGATGGTTGCAATATCATCCCGCCATCTGGGCAGCCCCACGATGCGCGGACCGAAGCCGTTCTCCGAATTCTCGAGCGTGCAATACGGGCGGGAAACACGCAGCCTCGGCAGTTCGTTGGACCTATCGCCTGACGGGAGACCACGCAATTGATGACCACTAATGTCTCGAACACAACAGCGAACATCATTCTCCGATCTCCGAAGGCTGTTCGCGCGGAACGGCTATCACTGCGACTGTTGGCAGCGTTTCGCACGCGCGGTGTCCGTCATTGCATTTGGAAGGGCAGTCGCTCACTGGAAGACGGACTGACTGGCGCCGACGACCTGGATGTGCTCGTCGATCAACGCGATTCTTCAGCAGCCGTCGAGATCCTCGCCGAGTATGAATTCAAACGGGGTGAATCAATCACGGGGCTAAATACTCCCGGGGTCTCTCACTACTACGGCTACGATCCGTTAGTTAAGAATCCCATCCATGTACATCTTTACACTCAGCTGCTCACTGGCGAAAGCCTTGTACTCACCCACAGGTTGCCATTGGAGCAGATGCTGTTACAAGACGCCGTTCTCGTGCAAGGAGTGCAGGTGGCGTCGCCCGCATCCGAACTCGCCGTGTTCATTCTGCGCACGATGATCAAATACGGGTCGGCCATTGAACTTTCCAGGTTTGGCCGCCGTGCAGGAACAATCCATGCGACACTTCACGGTTTGCTGCACCAAGTAGACTCACAGGCAGCATACACCGCGCTCGAAAAGCACTTGACATCCGTGACTGAGGAGTTATTCGACAGATGTGCGCGAGCCTTGCGCGAAGAGTGGCCACTTTGGCACAGGTTCGCACTCGGATGGCAGGTTCGTCAACGGCTGTCCGGTTATGCGCGATTCAACACTGCCGGCCGACTGGGGCAGTACAGCTTGCTGGCGTGGTCTAAGTTACGCCGAGTCGTTGCCGGCCGCCGCGCCAGGAAAGTGATTCCTAAAGGAATCGTGATCGCTTTCGTCGGGGCCGACGCCACCGGAAAGTCGACGCTCGTATCCAGCATTGATAGTTGGCTGGGCGGAGTGTTCGTCACTCGACGCTTCCATTTGGGAAAGCCTCCCAGCGGCTGGCTGACCGCCCCGTTGCATGTCATGCTGCCCATGGGACGTCACTTCTTTCCCAAGCACAGACACCGGGGGAGCACGCTAAACCCAACCGGGTCCTTCGGCTGCCGGCCCTCGATCCTTCAAGCAATCCGCGCCGTTGCACTCGCCTGGGATCGCCGGCGACTCGTTCGCAAAGTGCATCGCTCCGCCGCCGCGGGTGAGATCGCAATCTGTGATCGATACCCGTCGAACTGTCTAGGTGCCATGGATAGTCCACGACTGCAGTCGTCAGAGGTGGTTAACAACCTGAAGACACGCATCGTCAACCTGCTCGCGCGATGGGAAGAACAACTCTATTTACAGAATCCGCCACCGGATGTTGTTGTCAAGCTGACCGTGTCGATCGACGTGGCGCGGGAACGCAACGCGAGACGACAGAAGAACGACAAGCACACTGACGGCGAACTTACTTGCCGACACCAGAGTTTCCATCTTTGGCACGTTCACCCAACGACTGCGACCGTTGAACTGGATACCGGAGAAGGCCTTCGCGAAACAACGTCAGCCATCCGCCGGGTGGTTTGGCGCTCTCTCTGAGAGTTCTGTAACTCAATCTGCACCTTGAAGTAACTCCATGAACCGTATCAAAGTCCTCCACGTTATTACACATTTAGGTGTCGGCGGTGCGTTAGACAACACGCTACTCACTGTCGAGCGTCTGCCGCGCGGGCGTTACGAAGTCCACTTGGCGGCCGGACCGCCCGAGCCAGGGTACACGAGCTGGGAGGAACGTAGTCGCGACTGTGCAGATGCGCTGTTCCTTCTTCCTGATTTGCAGCGTCGAGTACAGGGGGTTCGAGACTATCGGGCTTGTCGTCGACTCACAGAGCTTATTCGCAACGAAAGGTACGATGTCGTGCATACCCACTGTGCGAAAGCTGGAGTACTTGCCCGAATAGCGGCGCGGCGAGCACGTACGCCGGTCGTGCTGCACACCTTTCATTCGTTTGGCAGTCAGGTGACGCGAGTACCGCATCGGACCCTGTGGGGAGGTCTTGCCAAGCGGGCGAAGGAGCAAATATTCATCCATGCCGAGCGTTATGCTAGCCGGATCAGCGATCGGGTGATTACCGTCTGTGAACAAAACCGTCACCAGGCGATCCAGAGGCGCCTCGCCCCCGCCGACAAGGTCTCGATGATCTACAGCGGAATCGATCTTGACCGGTTCAACGTTCGTTCAGACCGAACGGAGATTTGCGAGTTTCTGGGGTTCGATCCGGCCCGCCCACTGATTGGATTCATGGGTCGCCTTGCAGAGCAAAAAGCGCCGTTGGATTTCGTCGCTGCGGCTCACCAGGTGCTGGAACAACGCCCAGATGCACAGCTGGTCATTGCAGGTGATGGGCCCTTGGCCGATCAGGTGCTGGCGGCGACTCGCGGTGAAGCACGTATTCAATGTATCGGTTTCTACGAGGAAGTGCCCGAGCTGCTCTCGGTACTTGACATTCTCGCCGTTTCGTCGCTTTGGGAGGGTCTGGGCAGGTCCGTGACGGAAGCCATGATCCTGGGCGTTCCGGTCGCTGCGACGGCGGTCGACGGCATCCCGGAACTCGTCAAACACAACCAGACAGGACTTCTGTCACCACCCCGCGACCCGGCCGCGCTGGCTCGCAACATCGTTTGCCTCCTCGATTCGCCAGGAGAAGCAAGAGTTATGGCCGCGCTGGCTCGCGATCGCGTTGCACTGGATTTCGATGCAGACGGTATGGTGCTCAGCATCGATGCACTATACCAACAACTGTTGAGCGAGAAGGAAGTAGCCGCCGACGCATCCACTCACTGGTTAGCTGAGGAAACGCAACCAGCGTAGCAACCTGAACCAAGAATCCATGTCCCAGGTCAATTCCAACCTACGCATACGCTGCTCTCGAACCACTCGGCTCGTTCCGCTTGCTCTGGATTTCCCACAGCGCGCCACCAGCGGGACCGAGGTCACCTACGTCACGCGTTTCGTGCTGACGGCTGCACCCCTCTTGCTGGGAGACCTGCTGGCGGTCGGCCTTTCGTGCGCTGTGGCGTCTTTGGTCACGGCGCTGATCTTTCCCAATACGCTGCCGGCCACTCAGACGACGACAATCATGTTAGGAATTTTGTCTGTCTACGCAGTGCTGAACCTATATCCGGGAACAGGACTGTCCCCCGTCGCCGAACTACGGCGGATCATACTGGCCACAGGATTACCACTTGTCGTTCTCGTCGTTTCTGCTGTCTTGCAGCGAGCCAGTGCGGCCACGGTGAGTACGCTGGTAATCGCGCACTTCGGTGCCATCATCTGGGTTCCTATGGTCCGCTCAGCGTCACGTAGGGTATCCGCCCGATTTCCTTGGTGGGGACAGAAGTTGCTCGTATTCGGGAACAACAACACTGCAAAGCGGCTGTACGATCATTATCGATTGCAGCCGTGGCTTGGATTTCGTCCATCCTTGATCACGGACGGTTGGTTAGTCGGAGCTGCGACGGACGGTTCAGCAGTAGCGGCCATACGTTCAGAACGACTGAGAAGCATTCGAAACGAGTATCGCGGCTTCTGGGCTGCCGTTGTCGTCCCCGCAATAGGCTCGTCCAGTTCGCTCGTCGAGGACTACCTGAGTGTGTTCCCGCGTTTGTTCGTCGTTCCAGACGGTGTCCGCAGCTTTGCGTCATGCCAACACGCCATCGGCAGCAGCGGTTCGGGCGTTATCTTCCTCCGAAATCAACTGCTAATATTCCTTCCCCGACTGGGCAAGATGTTGGCGGACTACCTCCTGGCAGCGGCGATCGGCTTGTTGTGCCTTCCACTCATCGGAATCATCTCGGTAGTGATTAAGCTCACCAGTCCCGGCCCGATATTCTACTCCCAGAAGCGAATTGGCAGAAACAACCAGCCGTTTTGGGCTTGGAAGTTCCGCACAATGCTTATAGACGCCGACGAAGTGTTGCAGAATTGTCTTGATGGCGACGCGAAGCTGCGTGAAGAGTGGGAACGAGGGCACAAGCTCAAGGAGGATCCACGCGTTACTGGCGTCGGTAGCTTCTTGCGGACCACCAGCCTTGACGAACTTCCCCAGCTGTGGAACATCCTCCGTGGGGAGATGAGCCTGGTTGGGCCGCGGCCGATAGTCGCCGCTGAAATTGCGAAGTATCGTGACTCATTCGACTTCTACACCCGCGTCACGCCTGGTATCACTGGTCTCTGGCAGATCTCTGGGCGCAGCGATACGACCTACGAGGAACGAGTGGAGTTGGACACTCAGTACGTGCTGAATTGGTCCCTATGGCTTGATCTGTTCATTCTCACGAAGACCATTCGGGTCGTACTGCTTCGTGACGGAGCCTATTGAATCGCATCCTCGGCGAAACGCAGACGGTGGGTTGTTTGTGTTTGTAGAGCCGCACTGAATCACCTCGACGGTGATTAGCAGACTTACTAAACTGGCTTTTTGCATCTCTTCGGCCTAGTTCGGACCCGGAGGGTACCCGAATTGGTTAGGAGTCTGATTCGAAATCAGATGCCGGTTTACCGGTTGCGGGTCCGAGTCGCGTCTGCTCTTTGCTTTCGCTCGCACTGCTTCGCACGCCGTCGCCTACGCCCGCAACTGCCAACGAGTTAGAACTTGACTCCGACGCTTGGACGGGTTGCTCATCATTGTCTCTACAGCAGGCGAATTCATGACAGCACGATCGCGCTCTTCACTCGGCTCTTATGTGGCTCTGTTGATGCTAATGCACTCTGTGGCCGTCGGAAAAGCAATTGAGTTTGAGACGTCGGAGGTTACCCAGACGGAGATAACCGTCTCCCCCGATGGCGAGACTCTAGTTTTCACAGTGGTCGGCCGGCTTTTCCGAGTGTCCGCGAAAGGAGGTGATGCGCAGCAACTTACAGTAGGGCCGTATTGCGATAACGTCCCGTCGTTTTCACCAGATGGTCACCGACTGGCTTTTATCTCTGACCGTTCGGGAACAGGCTTCAATTTGTTCCTGCTTGATCTTGGGTCGCGACGGATTACTCGGCTCACTAGCGACGGTAATTTGAACCAGTCAATTGCCCCTGTATGGAGTGGCGAGAATATCTATTTCGTCAACAATCCGAAAGAAATCGTGAGATATGTGAACCTAGGATATCGCAGCATTGAGCACCCGAGCGGAGATGTGCTGTACGATGATTTTCTGTTTATGCTTGCGCAAACAGGGACGTTCTGGTGTCCAACATTGGCAGGGTTTCGTGAACGAGATTTGACGGTAACCGGAGGCGGGCAATTGACACGGTTTCTCGAGCGCATGGCCGTGGAGTTATGCTTCTTGCCGGCAGCGATCGAAATGAATTTGGCTCATCACTCCATTGGGAGCTCGAGCCACTTAGCAAAGCTGGCTTGTCACCGCTGGACGTGATTCGAATTGCAACCCGCCAAGGTGCCGAAGCATTGGGTGTGGAAGCGGAGCTAGGAACGCTGGAACCTGGTAAGGTAGCCGACTTGATCCTGCTCGACGAGAACCCGCTCGAGTCTATTGGCAATCTGCGTACTATCTGGCGCACGATCAAGGGCGGTCACATTTTCGATCCTGAGGAGATCGCGGTCACAGGTTCGTCGAGTGCGGATGAGGAGTAGATTTGCGCTACGAACGGTGCGTTGAGAAAGTAGCAGGCTCACTCCGTGAGCCGTCCACAAAATGGGCTGATTGCTATCTCTTTACCGCGCAGCTCTCGTTCATCTGGCGATATAGAAGCCGATCGTGCGTCGTGAACCGACCTCCATTTCTGTGTTCCGTGTAGGGATGCTCACGAACCACGAACCACCAGGGATTGGGGCAGTGGTGGATTACTGCGAACTGGTTCACCGAGCGAGTTGTCCCTGTTGTTGAGGGGCCCGAGGAACCATCTCGACGGTCGTTCGCAGAGTTGCTAAATTGGCATCCGGGTTGAGTTTCTGACTCGGAGGGTACCCGAATTGGTTAGGAGTCTGATTCGAAATCAGATGCCGGTTTACCGGTTGCGGGTTCGAGTCCCGTGCCCTCCGCTCTTCGCTTTCACTCGTATCGGTTCGCACGCAGTCGCCAGAGATACGGACGCTAACTCAATGGTTAACGTTCGTCGATACGCGGGCCGCGTATTCTGCAATTCTGATTGCGATAGCGGTCATTGTTATCGCCCCGCGCAAGATCCATTGCTCCGCTGCGTCGGCGGAAGCCACCCGTTGTCACAGGGGTGAATTCGCGACGTCCGTTCGGTGTGTCGGACCGAAGTGGGTTTCAAGCCGGTCGCCTGCGCGTCCAGGCCCACTGGGTGCCTTTGTATGGACTGTAGGACGGGCACTCTTGCCCGTCTGTGAGGATTCCGCCGGGGCACGAGTGTCCGTCCTATTGCTAGTCGCGCCCCCCATTCTGGATGAATCCAACGTCTTCGAGGTTCTTGAGCCTGCAGCCCGGCCAAACGTGGGCTCTGTGCACCGTACTGGCTGACGCGCCACAGATGTTCCGTCACGGTAAATCCGCCTGCAACCTCGAAAGCCCGCCGGCGAAACAGGTTGAAGTCCGAATCAGTCATGTGATTCAAACTCTACAGCTGCCAACTCCGAGACGGTAGCACGCGTTTCCGGATCCATTGGTGCTTCGTCCGTTGAGAAGACGGGCAAGAGTGCCCGTCCTACTTTGACCGCCCGGACGTCCTTGGTCGCTAACACGCAAGCTGCTAACTCACTTCAGTCACATCGACCGGACGCTGGTGGCGAAACTCCATCTCCCTCCAACGGCTAGCGACATGCGTACGGGTTGGCGAATCGCATCGTTTAACCGCGCCCCAGAGGAGTTTTGCTGACGTGGACGTTGGTCTCACGAAAAGGCCAGGTCAGCAAAACTCCGGCGGCAAGCGTGCGCTGTGGAGACGCTCGGTTTACGCTCCGGCGCTCGCCGCCGTGGGTCTGCCGGTCACGCGGACTCGCACAAAGAGCGTGGATTCGGCAGACCGACTCTGGGTCGCGGTTTAAACGGTCGCATCGAACACGACGTGACCTCCGGCGGGGCGACACCCCGTTAGTTACGGCCGATCGATAACGCTTGAGCTGAATGGAGAGATGAATTGCCGCAGCGTTCTAATACTCCCCTCAGTCACATCGACCGATTCGGAGTGCGACCCTGTGTCAATCAGGCCGTCGCGGGTCGGAAACAGGCGGCCTGCGGCTAACCCTCCGCGGCACGCCGGGGCGTCCGCCGTCCGGCTGACGGAAGCCGGCTTGATGAGCCAGAAACATCACCCAGTGACAAAAGTGACATCCGAACAACCGATGGCTACATTCGACTCACGCGAACTCTTGTCTTGCGCGCCAGGCTATAATACAGCAGCCGAGGTGATACAACGGCCATGTGAGCACCAAGTTTGTCGATGCGAGTTTGTCTACTGTGCTCTGTCTTCGTCGCTGTTGCTTGGACGGCCGCGATCGCGCAGCGCGAAACACTCACGGTTGAGCGAGATGCGAACGATCCCATCCGGCTGATTTGTGGCCCGAGGACGTACGCGGTTGTTGCTGTGGTGGCGGGTGTCATTGGACATCCGGCCTGGCGCCGCTCCTGATCCTGTTCATCTTGTTGATCCTGTCTTATTACGACTGCAGTTTGGCAGATCGTCTGTAGTTGGGCGTGTCGCTGACGCCCATCGGAATGTTGCCGGTGCCTCGCCCACAACGTCACTTTCGATGCCTTGGGACATGATGTCCTAGATGTCAATAGTCCGCCAGGCAGGACAGCAATGCAGTCCGTCAACTACCCACTGCCACCGGTTGTTCTGGTAATATGTCGTTCACTGCACTCGCTCGGATTGGCTCGCACGAGGCAGGCTCCAGGCGATGCAGCTCGATGTTGCCTTCACGCAGGGCGCGGATGTTTGGCTGGGCAGCGGATCGATACGGAGGGCAAGTACAAATGCGTGCTTTTTCGGTTGTTGTACGGCCCATCGTGCAGTGGATTGTCGCGTTGGGCCTTTCGTTCGCTATCCACGGCGCCTCGGCTCAAACACGACAGCTTGACCAGACGGATGGTCCTTCCTCAGAACAGGTGGACTTACTGGGTGATCCACTGCCTCCCGGGGCGCGACTCCGACTAGGGACACAACGTTTTCGTCATCCTTCGTCGGCAATTGAGCTGGCCCTTTCGCCGGACGAGAAGACGGTCGTAACGATTGGTCGCCGAATGCTCGTCGCGTGGGATACGGAGACCGGCTTGGAAAGGTGGCGTACCGACGGGCGTGAGCCGGGTCTCGACGTGGCGTCTACTTCGTATGGCGTTCGAGCGGCCGCGTTTAACGGAGATTCGGTGCTCCTAACGCCGGGTGGACCGAACTTGGTGCGAATCTGGAATGTCAATACGGGTGAGTCCGAGACGCGGTATGTCAAGATCGAGCCGGGGCCGGCGGCGAACCGAAGTCCACTGATCCATCGACCTGGCTCTATTAAATCCGTTGACGTCGCGTCGGAGGGCGACCTTTTGGCAGCCGGTAACGAGCATGGACTCGTTGTGGTTGATGCTGAGGGGAAGGTTCTTCTCGAGATTCCTAACCGTCCCGGCTCGCCACTCGGAATCAACGACGCCAATCGCGATCGTTTGACATTCGGAGGGGACTACAGCCTCGGCGTCTTCTCACCCGACGGAACGAAAATCGGTGTCGTGATAAGCGATTCGCCGACCGAGATTCACCTCTTCGATATTGCGAAGAAGCAGAAACTCCGCCGCATCAAACTGAGGGAGAAGACGGTCCGCTTTGATTTTTCTCCGGACGGCACTCAAATCGTTGCGACCCACCGCGATAGCGCGGCGCGGCTCTACTCGGTCGCTACTGGTGAGGAGATCTGGTCTTTTGACATCGAAGTCCCGCCGCGTGGAGAGAGTTACACCTGCGGAGTCAAGTTCAGCCCAGACGGCGGTCTGATCGCGGTCTGTGCACCGATCGCATCCGACTACGGTATTTACTTGCTGGACGCGACGTCCGGCCAACCTGTCCGGAAGCTTGTTGGGCACACGTGGAAACCGTGGTCGGTTACTTTCACCGCCGATGGTCAGACTCTCTATTCAACCGGCTGGGACGGTTCCGTTCGGCGTTGGAACGTTGCCACCGGAGAGCAGCTGGCTCTGCCGCTTGGCATCCGTGCGACCGGGGTTACCGCCACCGACGGAAAAAGCCGCATTGCGTACGCCGACGATCGTGGAATAGTCCGAGTGGTGGGAACGCAAACAGGTGAGGAATCCGAATCGTTTCAGCTCGACGGCAAGTTCTCGCAATTGGATTTCTCGCCGGATGGAAGCCAACTTGCTGCAGGGGCAAGCGAGGGAGAACTTGTCACGGTCGTGATTTGGGACTTGACGACCGGGAAGATCTATCGGAAGTGGGAGTGGCCACGTGGTCGTGACCTTCATTCGTCCGTTGAATCGCTGAAGTTCTCGCCGGACGGGCAGGCGATTGCGGCGGCCGTCTTTCGCCAGTCTAAGGCTTACATGTGGGACGTTCAGAGCAGCGAGCTCATCTCCGAATTGCCTCACGCGCAGGTCTATGGTCTTGCTTTTTCTCCCGACGGCTCGATGCTGGCAACGGCTGGCTGGGACAAGACTATTCGATTTTGGGATGCAAAGACTGGCGCTTCTCGACGCCAGCACGACGTTGCCGCAGGGGGAAACCTAAAGGGCGACCTGCGCATGTACAACGTTGTTTATTCACCGTTAGGTGACGTTGTTGCTTCAGCTCATCTGGACGGCATGGTCCGCATGTGGCGACCGACCGATATGAAGTTGATGAATGAGTCGAAAGTAGCCAATTTTACTTATGGCGCCATTGCGTTTTCACCAGGCGGAGAGTGGTGGGCTTCGGTGAGTTCGCAGGGCCAAGTTAGTTTGTGGGATGCACTGAGTGGAGAAAAGGTCCACGACTTGGGACGGCATCAGCACTACGGGTACACCGTGGGTTTCGCCGAAGCTGGCAGGAGCCTGTTGAGCGGAGGTCGTGACGGGATTTGCTATCTTTGGGAGTTGACTGCCGAAGAAGATGGCGAAGAGAGATCGATCGAGACCCTTTGGGACGAATTGACTGCCGCTGGCCCCGACTCTTACCGGGCGGCGTATCAACTCAGGAGTGCGCCCGCGGGGACTGTCGCTTTCCTCCGCAAGAGACTTAGCTCGGTCGAGACCGTCCTTGATCTCACGCGGGTCGCGGAAGGTCTTTCACAGCCAGAAGCAGACCGTCGGCTGGAGCTCGCGCGGCAACTGGTTTCCACGGATGAATCGGTGGAGTCGGCGCTGGTCGTTCAACGGGCAGTGTCATTGCTGAGCCAGATTGGGAGCCCCGAAGCCATACGCGTGCTCAAAGAGCTCGTTGAGCGTGATCGCGACGGAGAGCTTGGCAGCTACGCGGCCGCCGCGATCGCCCGGTCAACAGGTCATTGATCTCGGAAAACAACAGCCCGAAATACCTTGGGGAGATGAGGTTCTTAGGGCAGCCGACGAGCAGCCCCAACTCTCTCATTTGTAGTGGGCTCTCCCGGCGCACAATCAGTCTGATTGGCACAGAGTGTGCTTTCGTGAGGAACGGCGGTTCTCGGAATACACCAGGCCGGTGGTCCCTGGGGCACTTTGGCAGGGCATGAAAGGGTCTGAACTTAAGATGCCAGAGTCTGGCTGCTCGAACCTACTGATTCGACTTCGCTTGCACTCTACTCGCGAATCGGTCGCAGCGGATCACTCGCAACTTGTGAACTCCGCGAGCGATCAATTCATGCTCGTCGCGAGCTTCAAGCTGCACAGAGACAACCGACCCATCGCAGTGAATGACGCAAGCGTGGCATGTGACATTTTGGCCTAGTGGAGTCGGAGCCAGATGCTGGACATCGACATGAGTGCCGACGGTACTTTCATGGGCTTCCAAGCATGGCAGGACCGCTTCGCGCGCGGCGTGTTCGAGGAACCAGATCAGCCAGGGCGTGCACAGCACAGGGGGCATCTGGTCATCGGCAAAGTCAATGACGTGCTGCTCGCTCACAACGAACGACTGCTCAGCTCGTTGGCCGACTTTCGGACTAGATTTCATGTCAATCGTGTCTCCAGTTGAGACTGGGCGCCATCCACGATTGTACACTCGACGGAGCTGCAATTGTCGAATCTCGGCGACGACGATTCGGCGTTCCAAAGTACCCTTGTCCCGCTTCGGTTGCGTTCAATCATCGAGCTCTTCGCGCGCGCTAGCTCTCGCTCGGCGTATCTCAACCGATTCGTCTGACGAGCCAGCCGCATCGCCGAATCCCGCACAGACCAACGCCAGGCAAGAAACAAGGCAACCAGCAGTGTCAGCATCGACAGTGCTCGACTGGTGAATCGCGGTCGCCATTTGGGTTGATTCGGAAGTCCACTACAATGACGGAGTTGGAATGTATGCCCGGTTGTCTCGGATCGGCGGAGGACTTTGTTCCACCGGGTGAAGTTCCTACTTCCCGTTAGGAAACCAATCATGACACGATCGCTCTTGTCTTCTGTCTTAGCTCTGGTCTGCATGGGTGGGCTCGACCGGCAGCGGCGTTGAGGCCCAGGGGCTCAGGTTACATTGGGAAAATCGCTTCTTGGAGATCCGAAGTCCAGTGATTCCGGGTGGCCCGATTCGAATTCACTATCTGGAGGCATACTGTCGTCCCGGTTCGACCGATCGCGATTGGAAAGAAACGGTCATCCCGCACAACAGCGAACTCGTGTCTGCTTCTCCCGACGGGAAACGAGTCGAGATACTGGACCGACTAGACGATGGTGTCCAGGTGACGCATGTCATTGAAGCTGGACGTGATGAAGTGACCCTGCTGGTAACGGCAACGAACCCGACCGAAACTGCATCCCACGCGCACTGGGCACAACCATGCATGCGAGTTGATCGATTTACCGGGAGCGACCCGGCGAAGGCACGTGAGGTCTATCCACCATACATCCGCAAGTGCTTCTTGATGATTGATGGAAAGCTCACTCGCTTACCAACAGCGCCCTGGGCTCTCAAGGCAAGATACACGCCGGGTCAAGTGTATAGCCCATCCCATGTCGACCGGAACGACATGAACCCGCGACCGCTCAGTGAATTGGTTCCCTCCAGCGGTTTAACAGGATGTTTCTCGGCCGACGAAAAAATGATTTTGGCAGTCGCTTGGGAGCCTTATCAGGAGATTTTTCAGGGTGTGATCACGTGCATGCACAACGATTTCGCATCGGGGCCTCAAACCCGGTGAAACAAAGCACATTCGCGGGAAGTTGTATCTCGTTCCCGCAGACGAATCGAGGTTACTGTCACGATTCAAGAAAGACTTCCCGTAGTACGGCTGGTCTTCACACGGCGATTACCGAGCAGTGACTCGAGACGCTGCGCGGTTGTTGGGACTAGACTAGCCAGCGTTGTTGGCTGGATTCGGCCTTGGGCGTTTTTGCTCCCCCGTACTCAAAGACTCACAGCCAGCCAGCGAATGACGTTGAGTAGAAACTGTTGATTTTGTTCAGCGCCTTCAGCACCCATTCCCATCTTACGGCGGGATCCCGTGATCTGTGCTGAGAACATTCCCGCCTCGCCAAAGATTGCGATACGTCCTTTGCCGAGTTTCGCAACGCCACCTTGACTCCAGCCGGATACGTCCTGAAGTGTAGCTGCTGCCCCGCCACGTTCACCAGCATCATATCGCAAGGTGCAGCCTTCACCGAGTAACATGAGTGGTGTGAACTGCTCGGACAGTTTCAACGCCTGCCCAGTGAAGCTCTTGACACTGGTAACGGGCTTCTCTTCTTCCAGGCCGTGCGTGATTGCGTGTTCAGCCAACTGTCCATTGTCCTGGCTAAAGACAATTCTGCCACTGCCGTTTCTCCGAACGAAACCGCCACTCATCCTGCAACCAAAGACGTCGGCAAGCATCGAGGCTGCCTCGCCATACGGCTGGTGATCCGCAATCAACATCAAAGCACCGCCGTTTGTTACCCAGGCCTTCAGCAGATTAGTCTCGTCCCTTGTGAAGGCAGAACCGCTCCCCTTAGCAGTGAACGCGTTGGCGATCACCAGAATTTCGATCTTGTTAAGTGATTCGGTGGTGAATGCGCCCTTGTGCGCGACAACGGAACAACCATCGGCCTTCAAAACATCGGCGAATGGCTTAAATCGCCCTCCTATCGTATGAAAGTTCAGATGTCCTTCATCAATTGCCACAGTCGGAGCATTCGATTTCGTAAAACGTGGATTGGCGACAACCGGTGAGAAACTCGGATCATTTCGTTGTTCGCCCCGAGACAAAGGTTCCAACAGGGAACCAACCTCGCTTTCTGTCCATTTCGTTCTCAGTCAGTTCCCCATCATTGTTGGTATCCAACCTCTCCCAATTTCGAGCCAACGGACCTCGAATCTCATCTCCCTTGAGAACGCCATCATTGTTTGCGTCGAAACTTTCCAAGAGTACTTTGCCGGAAAAAGGTCGTATTCCCGCAACTTTGAGCTCAGCCAAGTCCAATGTGCCGTCGGCATTCTTGTCCCACTGGTCAAATTGGCTGACAATTGGTG
>CBDCWT010000055.1:0-60414 GCA_965223305.1 Pirellulaceae bacterium
CAACTGTGATCGAGGTACACGACACGGACAATTTGAATGCCTTGATGAATAACCTGCAGGCGGGTGACACCGTCTTGCTGCACGCAGGCAATTACATTCGGGGAGGCGGAGCCGATCGTGATCGGGTCATCGGGAACACGCACCGATCCTATTTTGATACGCCCTTATGGAGATGGAGAGGTCCAACTTCCCAGCGTCTTGTTGAGAGGAAATCACATTTGGCTCGACGGATTAACGGTGACAGCCCAAGGCGGGGACGGGATACGAGCGTTCAAGGATGATGATGCGTACTTCACTGGTCTGACGGTGACACGCAATACGGTGCTGAATTCTCATTACTCGATCAACGCGGACGCACATGAGTTTCTCGTGTTGGACAACACCATCGTGGGGATTGGCCCCAAGATTTCCAACGAAGGGATCGAGTTTGACAAGCAAACACGTGGCCACGTAGCCGCTTTCAACGACATCACGGGTGTTTTCGACGGTATATCATACGGTCGTGGAAACATCGACCTGCACAACAACCAGATCCACGGCATCGGTGATAACTCGCTGGAGCCCGACTATAGCTGGGACAACTATCGCATTTGGGAAAATCGCAGCTGGGATGTCGGTGCCGATGATATTTCCTTCCAGCCCATGAACGGGGGGCCTTGGTACATCTTTCGTAACCAGCTGACAGGATCCAAATACAACGCCTTCAAGATGCGTAGCGGCTCGGGACCGAAGTTTGTGATCGGCAACTCGATCGTCTCTTCGCGTGGCACTCAAAATGCAAGTCAGCTCTTCCGCACCGGAGGGCATCTTTGCCAACAACTACTGGAAGGCCATTTCACTTAGCGGAGGTACTAACGACTCGCTCGGTGACGGCGGAGATCCGCTGGCAGCCGAGATGACCCTCTGGGGATACAACCACTATGATGCCCATCCACAGCGACTCTGGGGATGGTACGGCGGAACGCTCGCTGGCATGCAAAACAACGGCGCTGAAATCAACACTGTCGTCGAGTACACAGGAGCGGCGATCCCACGGGCGCCGGCGAGCTCCATTGCCACCGGCCGCCTCGCAGCCGGCGGTCGCAACTCCTCCGCGCGAACCTGCGACCGACGGCCGAGTCCGGAATCGTGCATGTGAGACCGAACAGCCCTGTGCTCATCTCGCTCACGGCCAGCGACCCAAATGGGGACAGCATCACCTACGCTCTGGGTGAAGGGCCGTCACACGGAATCCTCAGCCAGTTCAACCGTGGCCTGGGAAACGGTGCACTACACACCCGAACCAGGGTATGTCGGAGAAGACTCTTTTCAGTTCAGTGCGAGTGATTTCGCAACGGGCAGCGAACCGGCAACGATCCGCTTGATCGTCGCAGCGCCAACTCCGGCCAATCCGAATGGACTGACGGGACTGTGGAAGCTCGATGACTCCGGCCGCTACGCATGGGACTCCTCCGGCCGCGGCAACCACGGCGTACACCGGGGCGACCCAGCCCGAGCGCCTGGGCGAATCGGGAATAGCCTGGTCCTAGCAGGTCAAGACCATGTGATGGTGGCCGACAGCGGCAGCCTCGACATCACAACGGCGATCACCTTGTCGATTTGGTTGAAGGCGGACTCGCTTACCAAAAACAGCGGCGGCTTGATCAGCAAATCCAGTGACCGGCAGAAATACGGCGCCGCGCCCGCAAACAAAGCGTTTGAATTGGGCGTGCGGTTTGGCACGCTCTATTTCGCGATCAGCGACGGAGCAGACGGGGCCATGGTCAGTGGGGACGAAGCAGCGGTCATCGATGGCAAGTGGCATCATCTGGCCGCCGTCTGGGAAGGAATCGCTGCCGGTGGGGCCCTCAAGATCTACTTGGATGGCCAGCAGAAGTACGAAACCGTTAGCAGTATCTCTGCAATCCAGTCACGCAACTGGACACTCGATATCGGAGGCGCGGGACAGATGCCGTTCCGGGGCTCCATCGACGAAGTCAGTTTGTTCGACCGGGCTCTGACGTCGTCGGAGATCTTGCAACTAGCGTCGGGAACTGCGTTCGCCAGAACAGACGTGGGTAAGACGCGCCGCCTGCGCCCAGGGTCGTTCTCCGCGTCACGGCCAAATAGGCGGTGATTTGAAATCAACCAAACAAACCGATGCTAACGCATTCCGGCGGATTTGTGGCCGAGAGCAAGTAGCGAGTAGGCCGGAGCCAGCGAGTAGGCCGGAACAAGCGTGCGCAAGCAGCCATCCATATGCCTACGATTGCCCACGCCGCGCCGTTCCGGCAACACCGGTTCGATTCGTTTGTGTCGCCGGAACGGCGCGGCGCTCACGTAACGCGAGAAATCAGGATCTCTCCCGCCCCTTGTTCCGGCCTACTGCTCTCTACTGCCTCACTCCAACGCCAACAAACGCTGACGGGAAGCAGTGGCGCGCTTCGAACCGGCCGCTAACGCATTCCGGCTGATTTGTGGCCGAGAGCAAGTAGCGAGTAGGCCGGAACAAGCGGCGCAAGCAGCCATCCACACGCCTACGATTGCCCACGCCGCGCAGTTCCGGCAACACCGGTTCGATTCGTTTGTGACGCCGGAACGGCGCGGCGCTCACGTGGTGCGAGAAATCAGGATCTCTCCCGCCGCTTGTTCCGGCCTACTACTCTCCGTGGCGCGGTTCAAACCGGATGCTAACGCATTCCGGCTGATATTGAGCGGTTTGATTCTTCATCGGTGAAGCCGCTGGGCAGATCGCCGAGCAGGGACCCGTTGCTGTCGTCATCCCACCGCGAGAAGAGAAGATCACGAGCGCGTGCTCGCGCTCGATCGTCCTCCTGTGACCGATCGATCACAGCGGTAGCTTCCCGGGAGTATGAAGCCCTCTCCGACTTAACGCTCAAACGACTCGGGCCTATCCGGGTGCGAACAGTCAAGTCGAGAACGCCGCTCAGCGGGATCGCTCCTGAGGAACGTAGCCGTGCGATGTCCGCTCCGTGCGCGTTCGGTCGAGCAGGATTTGTCGCCGCGGTCAGCTCGAAGGTCGCGCGGCCCGGATTGCCAGGTTCCCGTGGCGAATCCTATCCCCCCCCAAATCAGGGCAACTCCAGTCTCCCGACGCAAGCACGTCGGCAGACCCCCGGAAACGTCCCACAAACAGACATTCGCTGGATGAACGAGAATCCGTCGTCCGAAAAGTAATTGTCCCATGCGGACCAACGGTACCCGTTCCTCCGGCCGGCTCCACGACCACAACCTGGTTCGCCGACAGCAGCGAAAACTCGAGCGGTTGGTTGATCGGAACCGAGCCGTAACCGGGCACGGTGACCGTGCCGGTGACCGTGCCTTCAAACCGACCGCCAATGACGGTGCGGGGTGGAGCCAGGCTCTGACCCGATGCCAAATTAAGGACCTCCTCTGAGTCGAGAGCTCGGGCGAAGACGCTCACATCGTCTAATGTGCCTTGAAATGGCTTCTGACCCGGACCGAAACCTCCGACGGCAAGCGCCCAGTTCCGGTTCTGAATGGAGCTCACAGAGCTTGTGCCGGTATAAAGCCGATCACCGTCGAGGTAAATCTGGAGGCTTTCTGCTTGGGTAGTTCCATCCCAGACAGCAGCCAGATGATGCCACTCGCCGTCGATGACCGGACTCTCATCGCCACTGACAATCGAACTGGAAACGCCGTCGCTGATCCGAAAGTAGAGTTCCCCGAAGCTCACACCAAACTCATACGCGGCGTTTGCCGGAGCGGCACCGTATTTCTGGCCATCGCTGGACTTGCTGAGGAACCCGCCGTTGTTACGGACAAGCGAGTCAGATTTGACCCAAAGAGCAATCGTCATGGGGCCAGTGATATCTAGACTGCTGCGATCATCGAAGACAACGTAGTCATCTTGTCCGTCAAAGTTCAGAGCAGCACCGAATCGTCCTACGCTGTGTCGCTGAGGTCCACCGACGCCGATGCCATCGTTCCCATTTCCGGAGGAATCCGTGATCCCGCTGCCGCTCGGATCCTCAAAGCCCCAGTGCGCCACCAGGTGCTCCCGACTCACCGGCTGCTGCGATGTTACAAACAGCGAGATTTTGGCCGGTTCACTTTCTGCTCGGCCGTCGCTGACGGTGAACAGGAACTCGTCCTTTCCAACGTAATCTTGAGCGGAGGTGTAGGTTACTGTACCGGTGTTCGGATCGAAGTCAGTCAACTCGCCGTGCGCCGGTCCCGAGCCGAGTGCAAACACAAGCAGGTCGGAATCGGGATCGGTGCCCGTCAACAATAGGTCGATTGAACGATTCGACGGAGTCTCCACAAATCGGCTCTGGGCAATCGGGGGATCGTTGTCGGGTAGATTGGTGGGCGGCGGTGGATCGATCGGGGGTGGAGGTGGAGGCGGTTCGACCGGCGGCGGAGGCAGGATCGTCTCCCTTGTGTACTCGACGACAGTGTTGATTTCAGCGCCGTTGTTTTGCATGCCAGCGAGCGTTCCGCCATACCATCCCCAGAGTCGCTGTGGATGGGCATCGTAGTGGTTGTATCCCCAGAGGGTCATCTCGGCTGCCAGCGGATCTCCGCCGTCACCGAGCGAGTCGTTAGTACCTCCACTAAGTGAAATGGCCTTCCAGTAGTTGTTGGCAAAGATGCCTCCGGTGCGGAAGAGCTGACTTGCATTTTGAGTGCCACGCGAAGAGACGATCGAGTTGCCGATCACAAACTTCGGTCCCGAGCCGCTACGCATCTTGAAGGCGTTGTATTTGGATCCTGTCAGCTGGTTACGAAAGATGTACCAAGGCCCCCCGTTCATGGGCTGGAAGGAAATATCATCGGCACCGACATCCCAGCTGCGATTTTCCCAAATGCGATAGTTGTCCCAGCTATAGTCGGGCTCCAGCGAGTTATCACCGATGCCGTGGATCTGGTTGTTGTGCAGGTCGATGTTTCCACGACCGTATGAGATACCGTCGAAAACACCCGTGATGTCGTTGAAAGCGGCTACGTGGCCACGTGTTTGCTTGTCAAACTCGATCCCTTCGTTGGAAATCTTGGGGCCAATCCCCACGATGGTGTTGTCCAACACGAGAAACTCATGTGCGTCCGCGTTGATCGAGTAATGAGAATTCAGCACCGTATTGCGTGTCACCGTCAGACCAGTGAAGTACGCATCATCATCCTTGAACGCTCGTATCCCGTCCCCGCCTTGGGCTGTCACCGTTAATCCGTCGAGCCAAATGTGATTTCCTCTCAACAAGACGCTGGGAAGTTGGACCTCTCCATCTCCATAAGGGCGTATCAAAATAGGATCGGTGCGTGTTCCCGATGACCCGATCACGATCGGCTCGCCTCCCCGAATGTAATTGCCTGCGTGCAGCAAGACGGTGTCACCCGCCTGCAGGTTATTCATCAAGGCATTCAAATTGTCCGTGTCGTGTACCTCGATCACAGTTGACGGGTTGGTGATCTTGGTCATCGAACGAGTGGTCAAGAGGGTCGTGAGCGTCGTGCTGCCACCATCGGGGTCCGAGAGTATCGTCTGAACTTCGTACGTCGTACCGGGGGCCAGATGGAAGATGGAACCGGTCAACTGATTGGCCGATTCGCCTGTCTGGTGATCGAAGTAATCGATTCGATTGAGATCCAAAGCGTTACGCCAAGCTGTGGTACCCTGCCGACGAAAACGCAAACTGGCTGTTGCATTCTGGTTGGTATCTCCACCGATGTCCCAAATAATACTCGCTGACGTCAAGGTCACGTCGCCATGCAGCTGACCGGGATCAGTGGCCCGCGTGGTACTGGCAACCGCGGGCCTGCCCACGGCGACGACACCGGGAGTTGGTGTGGCGGCAAAACTCATTTCAATGGCTGGATTCTGAGGATCCTGAAGATTCCAGGCGTAGTAGAGCGAACGGACGAAGCTGAACAGATCGTCCTGAACCTGAGCGAGGCCTGCCGCCGAGACACCCGCTACGATGCGGAGCACCCCTTCGTCATCCACACGGGCTCCCCGCAACTGGGCATGGTCCCCTCGTCGCACTAGCGAAGCGCCTAAACCGTCCCGAAACTCCAGCGGAGCAAGGACGACCTGGTCTCTCGCCTGAGGTCGACGCAGCTGCTCGTACCGCTGCCAGCGTGCTTCGCGGGGCAATGTCTCAAAGGTTGCCAAGATGAACGACTGGGGTTTGTTGGCATCCTCTTGCACCAAGAGCAGGCGAAAGTCCTGCGTCTCTACCAGATTGGGAGCTCCCAGAGAGGCAAAGGTCGAGAGTTCCTCCAGATGGCCAACCCGCCAGCCAGCTGGCCGGCCGTACGCCAGCAGATCGACGAACTCACGAGGACCAGACCACGGCACACCCAAACCTAATTCGTAAGCCCCCACATCCACCGACCTGCCAAGGTGAGGACCCGTCACGTTCTCTAAACCCACAACGCTAGAATGCGTGCCACCGTCAATCAAAACGCCACCCGTCACAGGCAGCAGCGGTGCCGGCGTGCCGAGCAACGCTTCGTCATAGCCATCCGGTGCATTCAATACCCCTGCCAGCAGCCGACGGTCTTCAAGGCATTCGAATCTCAGCTGCCTGCGCGGCACCGGACCCCGCGGGCGCGTCTGTGCACGAAACTCAAAGTATGGCCGCTCAGGCATAGAAGTCCTCGGCTGGACCGATCAGCCTCTGTCGATGGGTGCAGAACGGACAGGCCCGACATCCAAGGCCAGCCGAACAATCGCGGTCAGGCCAGCTCGCCCGGAAAAGGGCTGAACACACAGCGCTGAACTAGACATCGGCAAACTATCAGAAATAGGCAACCTGGCAAAGCACCTGGCCCCAAATTCCACGGGATAGCGGGCCATCACGACACCATCCGGTCGCCAGCAGACTGTTTCCCCGTTCCGCAACACAAAACGGCATAGAACCCGGTTGTTTGCCGGAACGGCGCGGCGGTCACGTCATGCGAGAAAATCAGAGTCTCTCCCGCCACTGGTTCCGGCCTATGACTCCTGTCTCTCTTGTCGCGAAGCCGATCAGGAAAATACGGGTGGCCTCTGGCGACGAGCCTCACGAATCATGCGGGCAAACATCCGCAACCAGTAGACGGCAATCGCCGCGAGACCAACAAGCGACGCCCAATCGCGCCATCTGCCCTGGTGAAGATGGAACACCAACAGTTCGACGGTTTGCGAATCACGGAAGACCCCCTTCAGCGAGATGATCGAGGACCGAGGAGGCGTTGAGCCGACGACGTCGATCACCTCACCGGCAAACGTCTGCAGCTGTTCGCCCCCAACGCTGTGCCGATAACGACCACGGTCTAACTCGATGCGTTTCCCAGATCTGGCCTCTGTTTCGCGCAACGTCTTGACATAGTGCACATCAGCTTGTTCCGCGGTATCCCGGACTGTAAGCGGTAGCAAGAAGTATCCCAGTAGCAAACTCGAGGCCAGCAAGATCCGCCGCAGTGAGACCTGCCGGCGCGCCGTTGGGCGTTTGAATCGAAACCACGCGACCAGGTAATAGACGGCGCCAAATGCCGTGAGTGCATAGGTCACCACCGACTCGGGCCAGAACAAACCAAAATTCCAGCCATCCCAAGAGAAAGGGGCCAAAAAGTGAATGCCGCTGCCCCACTTGGTTTGACAGGCATCGAGTACCAGGTGGATCAGCACGTTAAGCGACAGGATTGTGAACACGCGGCGCGGCAACTCGGCCACGGCTGCAAATGACGCAGCGAGAAGCAAACCACCGGCCAGCGATGCCTGCACGACAAAGTAGAGCCTTACATCGTAGGGCTCCCACGGCAGCGGCAGCTTGAAGCAGACGCGCTGGAGAATCCAAGGGACATCTGGAATCACACAGCCCAGAAAAATCAACCCGGCGTCGCTCCGGCGCAGGATGCAGCGCGTGGCAACCCCCCCGACACCTAGGTGGGCGAGCATATTGGGCATCACACTGTCTTAGAGAGTGCCTCCAAACACCTAAACAGACCGTGCGGCAGTGCCTTTCGTCAACCCCTCCAGCTTGGAGGCTGTGCAGCTTTTGCGCTTCATGCAGTCCACCAAACTCTGGCGAGTTCGGCTACGCTCCAAATCAGCCGCTGCGTTAGCCCACGGTTCCGCAGAGGGCGAGAACCGGATGCTAACGCATTCCGGCTGATTCCCTTTCGCCCGGACGCGATAGCGTCCGGGGAGGGCGGCCCTTCGAGGTTGACACCGACTCAATCGCTAGCGCCGATCGATGAATCACTGGAACTGGCTGGTTGCCCCTCAATGCAAAAAAGATGTTCGGTCGAGCGGATAACGATACATCCATCAGTGAGGGCTGGGGATGCATAGACGTCTTCGCCCAATTCGTTCTTGGCAAGCACTTTCAGCCGGGCATCCGCGGAAACCACCGTGGTTGTCCCACCCGTATCGCAGACGTAGAGCTTGCCGTCGCCGGCCACCAACGACGCATAGCACTTTCCTCCAATTCGCCTCTTCCGAAGCAAATCACCAGTTTCTGGATCGTAGCAAGCCAAGATGCCCTTGTCCGTAACAACAAAGAGCTTGTCGCGGTACAATACCGGGGAGGGCGTTTCAGGAATGCCGGTATTGCAATCCCAGACTGTCTCTACACTCGTTTCAGACCCCTCGCCGATCAAATCCGCGGCCATGATCGCCTTCGGTCCGTGCGTTCCCCCGGCTATGAACAAGCGATTCTCGGCGGTCACCATGCTAGGGACGACTTGCTGAATCGGGATCGGTTGACTCCAGAGCTCCTCGCCTGAGTCCACGTCATACGCCAGCAGCCACTCCCACGAGGGCGTAATCAACTCGGTCGACTCCCCTCGCTGACGGACGATAGGAGTGGAATAGGAATCATGGGCTTTACTCGGGTGGATTCGCCAAGCTTCTTCTCCGGTCTCCTTATTGATTGCCACGATGTAGCTTGGCCTGTAGACGCGAAAACCATCGCCGGGATCGAACGACTCGCTCTCCTGCGCGACAATGAACTTGTCATCGGTCATGACAGGCGAACTTCCCGCGCCGTATCGAGTGCTTCTCGTAAACTCCTCATCCACCTCGTGCCACAACCGATTGCCGGATGTGTCCAAGCAAGCGTAGCCGGAACCAAAGTGAGCAAAGACATACTTGCCGTCAGTACACGGTGTTGGCGTTGCCGAACTGCTGGTCGGATACCGCTGTTCTTCCGGAGCCATGAAGACCGGTGTCTCCCACAGTATCTCGCCGTTCTCCAAGTCGACAGCCATCACGACACGTTGCAACCCGAGCCGCGGCTGCCAAATGTTCAGTGATGCGAACAGCAAACACGCAACCGACAGCAACAGCAATGCTGTGGCTGCTGCGGGGAATCCGAGCCCGGCAGTTCGGAGCTTCCTCGAGCCGAGGAAGCTAACGACGAACCAGCCGGCAGCGATCCAGGCCGGACTGGCAAAGACGATTTTCTTCCAAAGGGCGTATTCACCGCCCCATAGGCCAACCGGTGCAAACTTTGCGAAGGGTACAACGACCAGGAGCAGACAGACGGCACCCAGTACCCGCCAAAACGAACCGAACGGAGCCCAGCCAACCGCCACTGCCAAGCCGGCCGCGGCCAGGAACCCCGACACAAGCCAGGTTGGCCCAGGCTGCCCCGGTTGCCACTCGAGAGAACCGGGCAGGAACTTCCAAGTCAACTCAGCGAATTCGCTGGGCCGAATCACTGCGGCCACCGCGGCGGCTAGAAACACCAGGGTCGTGAGCACAAAAGCAGGGCTGTCGAGCAGCCGCGTGCGAGCCATCCACGACGGCTCATCACTCTCTCTTCCACGCCGGCAGGTTGCGAGGCGCCAACACAACGTGATCAAGGCCAAGCATGCGGCCCCGACGATGCCCCACTTGGCTAGGGTCCCAGCAACCACACGCTCGCTGCCTGGATAGGCAGTCGTCACGAAGACTTTTCCCTCGTGTGCAATTGGTGACGAGATTCCGTGGCCAGGGATCGGCACCTTCCAGCGAATATTCTCGGCACCGTCGTGCCACTGGTCCGGTAACCCGGACTCTTGGGAAATCCCCTGCCCTTGTGGTCCGCGCCACTGAGGCCAGCTGCCAGCAGCCAGGGAAGTCAACGTTGAACACAACATGAGGGCACCTACAGCCGTCGCCAACTTCGTGCGACATAGACGCCCTCGCGAGTAAAAGATCTCAGACGCCTCTTTCATCATCTCACCAACCTATCGCATGTTTCTTTAACAGTCTGGGGATCGCGGCGCCGATGGCCCCCCCCAAACCGTTAAGCACCAAATCTGTCGCCGACACGAACCTCTCAAAACACAGTTGCGTAGCTTCGGCGACCGTACTCACCAATACACAAAACAAAATAGCGCAGGCAGCTCGCCAGTTCGTGACTAGGAAGACAGCTAGGTACAATCCGAGCGGGACGTAGCCAACTAGATTGAGGACGTAGTCCTGCCAATTCCCACGAATGTCCCAGTCCGAGAAAGGTATCAGCCGGGGACGCATGTAGTAGTGCCAGTACTTGGCCGGAATATCAAGCTCCTTCCCCTGCACGTAACGGGTGACGCGTTCCCCCACCCACACTTCTGCAGTGGCAATCTCACCAAGCCACGGTACATTGCCAGTCGGCTCGTTGCCAAAGGCGACCGGATAGCGTCGACTCCAGGTCTTGAGCGGATCGTTCCCAATCGGAACACGAACCCTCTTGTCGCCAGCCGAGACCTGCAGAGTCGATTCCCTTACTTCAATCTTAATTCGTCGCCAGACTCCCGTCTGAGAAAACAGCCCCGTCAGGCGAGCCACGTCCTCCCCCGCGAGAGCAGTCCGCGGTGTGCGGATCCTCACGACCAGATCGTCGTGCTCGACACGGAGGCGAATATTGCAGCAAGAGAGGTCCGGGGACGATGTAAAGATGACCGCGGACGAGTTACCGGGAAATGCCCGCAGCAGCAGCTCCAGAGCGAATTCCTGCTGCTGGATGGCACGCGGCACCCAGGCGTTCGATCCCAATGCAATCCCCGGTGCATCAAACCGCAACGCCTCACCAGCCACCGCCTGAGCACCATTTGCGACTGCCCGGGGTGGGTTCCAAGTGTACGGCTGCAAAGAGAGGTGCAGGTAGAGCGCAGCAACTGCTGCCAACAGCAATGCGCGTCGGCGCAGCTGTTTGGACTTGCTAAAGTACTCCGTCACGGCAAACCCTTCACGCTCCAGCGTGCTGGCTACTGGCGCTCAGAATTCACTTGGCACCAGCATTTAAGAGAGATGGTGATCGTTGCTGGGTCCGGAAAGCATAGACCCCACCTCCGATCATGCCATACAACAGAAACAGTCCTTGCTCGAGCCAGGCGAAGGCAACGGCCTGTGCGGGCTCCACACCGTAGCTGGCGAGCAAGAATACAAAGACCCCTTCACGGATGCCGATCGCATTAATGGAGATCGGTGCGAGCATTACGAGTACTGCGATCGGCACAATCAAGTAGAAGCGATGATAGGGGATGGCAAAGTCTAGGGCGCAGCCGATGAACCAGTAGAATGTCACGACGTTAACCTGCAGCAGCACTGACAGAAACAGAGCACGGGTCAGAGCGCGATGTTTGCCCCAATAGGCAGTCACTGCCAGAGCAAGCCTCTCGAGCAGGTGGCGGGCGAACTTGGGAAGCAGCACGGAGACACGTTGCGTCGCGTGAATCAACAGACGTGGCGGCTGAAAGATGCACCAGGTAGCAACCCCCAAACCCAAGGCAGCAAGGCCGACAAATAAAAATAGCGACGGGTGCTGACGCGTCAGTTCTTGCGGGAAACAGAGGGCCATGGCGGCAAACGCCACAAGCGTCAGCAACCCGAGAATGCGATCGACAATCAGCGCCGTCACCGCTCCCGATTTGCTGGCTCCAGCCCTCCATGAATCGTGCCCTCGCACTGCGTCGCCACCGATCGTCGATGGCAGAAACAACTGTACAAAACCAGCAACGATGCACGACTTCGCCAACGTCGCGACCGGCACTTCGACTCCTTGCGCGCTTAGCAACCCACCCCATCGGGTAGACGTGATCAGGATGCCGATCGCAGGTGAGAGTAAGGCCAGCAGCAACCAAACGGAATTCGCCTGCAACAGCGAGTCGAGGATCTCGCCCAGATGAGCGCGGCTGACGACCCATACCAGCAGAGCCCCCGAGACGAGAATCTTCGCTCCCCAGAGCAGCCAGCTCGCTTTGCGCGACTTGCCCGCTGCGAGTTGGCTGGGGCTGTCAGCCAACTCGACTTGCGTGCCACCCTGATTGTGCTCCGTTTTGCCGTTCACGGGTCGACGGTAAGGCCAGCCAACTCCTTCGCGGAGAGGGCGGCCTTCATGGGATGATTGACACCACGAGGGTGCTTGATCAGATGAGAACCGATCGCCAAATAGTCGAGATTTCCGTCCAAGAACGCCCGAACGCAATCGTCCGCCGAACAGACAATTGGTTCCTCGTGCATGTTGAAGCTCGTATTAATGACGGCAGGCAATCCGGTGCGCTCGTAGAAGGCCTCGAGGATCCGATAAAAACCTGGATTCACCTGCCGTTTGACCAGTTGAGGCCGTGCGGTGCCATCGAGGTGTACCACACCCTTCAGATTCTCCCGCATCCAAGGTGTGCAGTTGAAGGTGATCGTCATGAATTCCGCCGGATGCTCCGCGCCATCCAGGTTTTCGAAACAGCGATGACGCTCTTCCCACAGAACCGCGGGGGCGAAAGGCATGAACTCCGTACGCTGCAGGTTGATGTTCAGCCAGTCGTTCACCGCCGGATCGGTCGGCTGGTACAAGATCGACCGATTTCCTAAAGCCCGCGGACCATATTCCGTGCGACCGTTGGCACGGGCGACTACGAACCCCTCCGCGAGATAGTCAGCAATCTGCTCCTCGAGAGGCTTGTTCAGCACCTCTGGCTGCAAAGCATGTTGCTCGAGCGCCCGGCAGATCTCCTCGTCAGTCAGGTCGTCGCCCAGATACGCGTGGGCCAGCGGCTTCGGGCTGCGGGGCATGGTTGTCTCGAGCGTGCCCTCGACGCATGTGGCTAAGGCTGCACCGCCGCTCAGCCCACCATCGGTCATGTGTGGGTGAATGAAGACCTTATCGACCTCCGGCAACTCGTGGACTGCTTGGTTCACGCAGACATTCGCGAACACACCCCCGGCCATGCAGACATCACGCAACTCAGTCTGCTGCGCCCAATGGCGAACAAAGCGAACAACCAAATCCTCGAAGTGCTGCTGAATGCTCGCTGCCAGATCCTCTCGCGTCCAACCGTTGGGCAGCCTTTTCTCTAATGCGCGGATCGCACCTCGGCTATGAACGCCACCTCGATTCAAGAACGTTCCATTCCGCTCCGTGATAAACCGGTCCAAAAATTCGACATACTTCGGCTCGCCATGCGCAGCGAGACCAGTGATTTTCCCTTCGTGCTTTTGTGCCTTGAAACCACAGATGTGTGTGACATAGGCGTAGTAGTTGCCGAGCGAATTGTACGCACTGACTTCGTGAACGTGCTTGAACTTTCCATCACGAACGGCGTACACCAGTCCACTCTTGCCGTCCCCGCCGCCATCCAACGACACAACCAGCGCGTCGTCGAACCCAGAGGTGAAATAGGCCGACGTGACGTGGGCAAAATGGTGATCGACGTACTCGATCGGACAGCGAACACCAATCTTCTCTCGCAAAACACGGCGCAACTCTCGTCGTCTGCGTCGAAAAGCGGGTGTCAGCAGGCTGTAGTAGATCGACTCGATCTGGGGTAGATACTTGCCCAGCGGCGCCAGATTCGAGGCAGCGTGTGTCTTGAGCCAGCCGCTGATTCCTTGAGGATCGTACTGAAACCAGCCGTCAAACGCTTCGTAGTCCTCCCCAACAAAAGCGTCCATCGTCGAGCCGATCAAGACAGCGTCGAGTTCATCCACCGACGTCTGCGCCAAGCTCAACACGCTGCGGATAGCCTGATGCGGAAAGCCGATCACGAGCTTCATTCGCGCGAGCCGTTCCTCATTAACCGCCGCTATGAGGCAACCGTCCTCGACAACCGCTGCCCCACTATCCTCTTCAGTTGCTAGACCCAGGACCTTCATGGACACAACTCCTAATGGATCACTCGGCGCAACACCACGGACTCACCTCGATGTGTCGTCCACGATGAATTCGCCAAGCATGCTGCCAGCCTGTTCCGCTCCACTTTCCTAGCAGGAGCGGACGACAAACGCCTTTCCGTCTTCGGCAAACTCCCATAGTTCCTCGGCTGTCCGTTCCGGACAGTTTTCGAGGAATTCCGCAAACGCCTTCTGCTGCCCAAGTTGCGGATCGTCATCATAGGAGTACCAGTCGTCAAACATGAGTATCGAATTATTGGTGAGCAGATCAGCGAGCCAGGAAAGCGCGTCTCGCGTCGAGGAATAGAGGTCGCAGTCTAAGAGCGCGACCATCGCCGGTTGAAAATCTAAAGCTCCTTTTAGATCGGCGGTCAGAGATTCCTCGTAAACACCTTCGATCAGCTCCCCACGCGACCAGTCGAAGCCACGGTCGCTCAACGCTTTCACGACCGCGCTCTTTGGACAGGCAAACTGCCCTTGAAAGAACTTGTTGTATTTCCTGTCGATTCCATCGATTGATGGCAAACCGCTGAACGAGTCGAACCCGTAAAAACGCGTGTCGCGCAGCTCGAGTTCGTCGCAAGCTTGTTGGGCCGCCAACAGGGAATGGCCGCGAAATACACCGAACTCGTAATAGTCTCCGGATGGTTGTCCGTCGTGCAATTGGTGAGCAACCTGGAAAGCACGGCGAATTCCTGCCGGCAGCCCAGGGCTGGCCGACCTAAAACCGCCGTTTACCTTATTGTACATTCTCGAACCAAGACGAAAGAGCGGCGGGAAAGGCCGCAGCACGTTCTCAACAATCGCCTTGGGTTTTAGCGTTCCACCTCGTGGCATTTCAGTCTCTCTCTTGCAGTTCCTCTGCTCTTAGTCCCGACGCTGTACCTGCGACACGATTCTAGCTATGTCCTGAAGTTTGCGATCCCTAGCTCAATCGGAAGTGCGGGCCGTAAGTCTTGATGTTGCGCTTTCGCCTCAATCGGAACCCGAAGCGTAAGCGAGGAATTAACATACGTTGGTACACCAACTCCCCCTCGCTAACGCTTCGGGTTACGAAAACGCTGTGAATTCTCAACTCTGTGCCTGCAAAACTACGAACCACCCAACTTCAGGAACCAGCAGCGGGCTTGGTGCCAAAGGCGAAACAGACGATCCCAAACACGTCGAGCCAGGAATGACGGGCCAGCAGATTGCGAGCCTGCAAAGGCCAGTCGAGTCCCCAATCGGAATACAAACCACACAACAGGGGATATTCACGCATCACCACTTCAACGTCGGTCAGCCCAGCCTCCTCGAACAACCGGCGTATCTGCTGCTTGCTAAACAGTAGCCGCTGGCCGTGCTTTCGAATCCCCGTTAGCGCGCAGAGCTGATGTAGCGAATTGTACAGAGGCGAAGAGTGCACGACGTCGATAAACAGCCGTCCTCCAGGTCTCAGATGAGAGACCATCTTCCGCAGCACAGCCGAAGGATCATCGACATAGACAAACATCCCCAACGAACAAACAACGTCAAATGCCGCCTGCGGTCCGCTATAGGTCATGCAGTCAGCCGCGACCAGTTCAGCGCGATCGGCCAAACCCGAGCGAGCGAGACGTGCTTGCCCTACGCGCACGAGGTTCTCGGAACGCTCAACCCCCAAGTATGACCCGATGTAAGGAAACTCGGTTGCCAACCGACCGTGCCCGGCTCCAAACTCCAGCACGTCCGCGTCCCGTAGATCGACAAACTGCTGCCGTCGGAGTACGTCCAACGTGAATTGATTGATCCTCTGTTGGGCTTGGCGAGGACGTCCGATGAAACGTAACTCGACGGTCTCTGTGTCCTCGTACTTCTCCCACTGGTCGTCATAAAGAACATGCTCGCCCGTGTCTGGAGGTAAATCCGTCTGAACCATCTCGTTCTCCATAATATCTAGCTGCGTTTACTCACGACGCTAACAGCGTCGCCAGTGGTACGCCGCGCCTCCCTCTCTGAGTTCGTTGAAGTCGCGCGATCGCGCCAATCGTAACTCGAAGCGTAAGCGAGGGAATGACTTGCGTTGGCACCCCAACCTCCCCTCGCTGACGCTTCGGGTTACCAAGCAGCGAATTCGCCATCGTTTGACCGCCGAACTGCGAAAAGCGCAACTTCGAAACTCACGCCCCGGGGCGAGTAACTCAGCACGAAGAGGTCGACGGTATCATGCCGTCTTCATGCCTCGCCTTGCTGGGAGAGTCATCTAAGAAGGAACGCATCCACAGTTCCAGTATGGCTAGCCCCCACAGCCGGTGAGAGTGGTTGTGAGTTTTGCGTCGGTGTGTATCGATTAAATGGTCCAAGTAATTACCGTTAAAGAGGCCTCGATCTCTAAATGACGAGTCTGACAGCACCTCTAGTAACCAGCCAGACACGATCGGGTCGTCCCGCAACCAGTTCTTCATGGGCACGCTGTGACCGAGTTTCGGGCGATCGTAGAGGATCTCTCTGGGCACGATCGGTTCCAGCATCTTGCGGTAGAGATACTTCGTATCGGACCAACCGCGGATTTTCAGCCGCGACGGCACCTGGGCCGAATACTCTGCGAGGCGGTAGTCCATCAATGGCGGTCGGCTCTCGATGCCGGAGACTCGCAGCAGCCCGAGACGGCGAAGGTAAAAGTCGATCAGTGTACCAAAGTCGCTGTGCAAGCAGCGGCTGAGCAAGTCCTTTCCATCGGCGCCGCGTCCGTGGCGGACCATCCCCTCGAACATGTTCCCTAGATCACATTGACCAAGAAATTCGGACGTGCCCAGCTTCTCAAGTTCTGAGGCTGTGTAGTACGTGCGCCAGCGATGACTCAGGAGCTCTTTTGGAAAGGAAAGGCTGTAGCCGAATCGTTTAAGCATGACGCTCAGGTTGCGTTTGTTATCGCTGTCCGGAATCTGCTGCAAAATCGCCATCGCCGGCTTCAAGAGTGGCTTGGGAATGAGGTCCACATAAGACGCCACTTTGTCTGCGACATAGACTGGATGCCCGGCGAAGAGCTCGTCACCGCCTTCTCCGTTGAATACGTACGAGACGTTGCCTTCGGCTGCCTGTCCCAATAGGAACGTTGCCAGCTCGATGCCAATGTCGCAAAATGGTTCGTCCATGGCTCCGGCTACCCGCTCGACGGACAGTACTCGTTCCGGTCCATAAGGGACTTCGGTGTAGTTCGCGCCGAAGCGGTCTGCCACAAACTTCGCGTATTGAGACTCATCGTACGAACGCCCTTGACATCGAAACGAATAAGTGTCGATCGGGCTGTGCCACAGTTGCGATGTCACTCCGAGAATTGCACTAGAATCTGTGCCGCCGCTCAACAACACGCCGGGCGCCCGTGTAGCATCCAAACGTATTCGCACTGCGTCCTGCAAGAGGTCCAGGAATTGCTCTTGATACTCGCCGATGCTCCGTTCACGAGTTTCAGCAAAACTCAGTTGCCAATAACGTCGGCATTGGATTCCCGCGTCGTTCACACAGAGCGTGTGTGCCGGGGGAAGTTTGTTGACACCCTGGAAAAGCGTCTCGTCTAACGGGTTGTAGCAGTAGAGCAGGTACTGCAGAACCGCCTGATGATGGATCTGCTTGTCGACCCACCCGGTCGCCATCAACGATCGAAGAGACGAAGAAAAGATCAGTCGATCGCCGCGGTCCGCGTAAAACAACGACTCGATACCGAGACGATCGCGCCCCAGCAACAGTCGGTTACGGCGTCGATCGAACAACGCAAAAGCAAACTTGCCGTTGACATACTCGAGAAAGTCCTCTCCGTATGCGGCATAGAGGTGAACTAGCGCCTCGCCACTGTCGTTTGTCTGAAACGTCACTTCGGCAGACAAACGCTGCTTGATCTCAGCTAGGTTGTAGATCTTTCCTTCAAAAACAACAGCGATCGACTCATCAGCGTTGACGAACGGTTGAGAACCTTCATCGAGTGTCTCGATATCACGCGGAATCGAGCAAAATGCGACTTGATCGCTCACCCAGACCGCTGGAGACTTGCTGCCCGCTCGAAGAGCTGCAGCGCTTAGCTCGGCGCGAAGTTCAGCTGCGGAACGACTTTTGTCAACGACTCCGAGTATCATGCTCGTCCGACCTCAGTTTGCGTGGCAAGATCAGTACAGGTCGTCTCGCCACGCGCGAGATCGGTGTACCAGCCTTCAAGTCGCCGCGTGTAGGCGCCGATACTATAGTCCTCGGCGGTCACTCGAGCCTGCTCCGATAACCGACGCATTAACTCGGGTCTTGCCAGCAGCTCTACGATTCTCGTGCTGATTCCCACCGCGTCACCAACCGGTACCAAAAAGCCGTCGTGGCCGTCGGTGATGATCTCCCGCTGCTCACCAATATCCGAGGCCACTACCGGCCTGCCTTGGGCCAGGGCCTCGAGCAGCTGGACTGATGAAAAGCGGTCGCTGAGCCAAGGCGCCACGAACAGATCGAACGCCGCCACCGGGATTTCGTCGGCTTCGCTCAACGGCACGAGTCGCAGCTGCTCGGCGATTCCCAGTTCGTGTGCTTGTTGTTCTAGATCGCTGGCCAGGCTCTCAGCTTCGGCGTTAGCCACGACACTCTTGTCGGGTTGTCGGTGAAAGACAGTTTCCTTGTAAGCGATGACGAATACGACGTTGGGGTTCATCCGCAGCACGTCTGCTGCAGCACGGAGGAACAGTCGATTCCCGCGCTGCGGCCCAAGCTTTGTAATCGTTCCCACCACGGCGTCGTTGGGATCGATCTTCCAACGGCACCGCTGTGCCGCCAGTCGCTCGGCGGAGATCGGCGCGAACTTTTCGCGAGGGATCGCGTGGAGGGCTAATTCGATCTTGTGCGGGTCAACCCGGCGACGGTTGATAAAATAATCCCTCACCATCGGGGACGCGGCGACGGCGCGCGCCGCGACTGGAGCGAGAAGGCGATCCGCAAGCCCCAGATACCAGGGGTAGGGAAAGTAGACCGCCGTATCATAGTCATGAATGATGCAGGGAACGCCCGTCAGAGCGCTTGCCAGACGGCCGAAGGTGGACGCCGCATAACAGTGCAGATGCATCACATCGATCTTCTCGCGCCTGATCAGCTGCAAGAAAGTCCAGAGGGTTGCTGGATCGAATTTGGCCTTATCGAGAATGCGAGGCTCAACGGGGCAATCTCGAAAGACGCGTCGAACCTCATCGGAGGCACGCAGCATACATGGAACAATGTTGTAGCGATCGCTGAACTGCGGTAACACGTTCCAATAGAGGCGCCCGCCGCCGTGCAATTCGCCGTCGTAGCAGACGTGGTCGATGACCCAGAGTACGTTGATCGGTGACATCATGACCTTTGCAGTTCCTTGGTACCTACTCTCGCGGTCTCCACCTTCGCCGCCTGTTGGCGTCGCCTTAGGTAGCCCTGGGCAAAGTACCACTCCGCGGTATGACCCAGCCCCTCCGCGAGATCGACCTGCGGTGCGTAGGCCAGCTCTTTTCGGGCCCTGTCGCTGGAAAAAGCGCGGTCTTTCAGAAAGAAATCGAGGCGGCGATGATGCAGTGGGGGATCGACACCCAACGGCGGACAGACGGTCTCGCAAATGGTCGCCGCAGCTTGCAGCGGCCAAAGCGGCCACCTTCCCTCGTGATACGGTCGCCCGAGCGCCACAGACACGAGACGAACCAGTTCGGCGATCGTCGTGTAACTCGGCCCCGCGAGGATGTAGGTTCGACCCAACGCCTCTCGTCGCTCGCCACAACGGATGATGCCGTCGACCAAATCGTCAATGTACGTCAAGTGATACTGCACCTGACCGGTACCAAGCATGCGAAAGCAACCCGAATCGACGGCCTTGAAGAGCTTCAAGAAACGCGTGTCCCCCGGCCCGTAGATCCCTACCGGCCTAAAAATGCTGCCAGGTAGGCCGTTTTCGAATGCCTCTTTGGCCAGCAGCTCAGCTGCCAGCTTGGTTTCCTGGTAGATGTCTCCCGGATCGAACGGCGTATCCTCATCAGCTGGGATCGACTTGACCTCCCCGTGGACGCCAACCGTGCTGCAATGAACCACTCGTTCGACATTGCGCTCGCCGGCCGCAACGAGGACATTCCGCGTCCCGTTGACATTGACGTCGTGATAAACGCTGTCGGGATGTTTGGCCGACCGATAGAGAGCTGCGATGTGGTAGACATAGTGACAGCCCTTAACCGCCTGCGACACATCTCGAGCCTGAACTAGATCCCCCGAAACGACGTCAATCCCAGCATCTCTGAGGTGACCGGCAGCAGCGGGATTGCGGACCATGGCCCGCACACGGTAGCCCCGCCGCTTTAGCGCATGGGCAAGATGCCCACCGGTAAAGCCAGTGGCTCCAGTCACCAAGACGGACTTTCCCAGGTCTTCAGACAAACGACGAGTCACCATTCCGAGCCAGCACGTCCACAAGCGTCGCTTCAACTGTAGCTTTCAAATCTGGATCACTGCCCCAGTTTGTGCGCCGATAGAGCAGATCTTCCTGATGCAACACTGCTTCAGTATCGACCAGCTGGCAAAGCTCCCTCCTGAGACCAGCCACCGCCGCTGCGGACCAACTCTGAAAATCAGCAATCCGCAGTGCACCGTCACAAGACGGGGATCGCGGAAAGTCCCCCCAACTGCGCGGATGGGCGGAGCTAACTGCTCGCACGGCTCGCTCCGCGACCGCCCGGGCAGTGGTGTACTTGATCCCGCACAGACTGACCAGCCCCCGGGGACCCGAGCGGTGCCAATGCTTGTGGATCACAGGACGTTTAGTAAGTTCCTTCGATCCCGGCCGTATCGTGGGAAGGAAGCCTGCGTAGACCCGAACGACATCTTCGAGCTGGAACTTCCTGCCTCGAATCGTCGAGTTCAGTTCAGCAATGAACGTCTGCAGTTGCTCCTCGCTGGGCCGAGGCAAAGCCGATCCTCCCGACCAAGGGAGATGGACCGTTCCGGCCAAGAGCTTTCCATGCCAGGGAACCAAGAAGTAAGTCTGGCGGTGCAGCTCCGAGGACTCGATAGCCAACGCCGCTGCAGCCGTCGGCTCACAGTCAAACAGAACGTTGAAGGCCAATGATGGATGGAACAGACTCGGCAGATCGCGATCAAACGACTCGGCAACCTGGCGCGACCAGGGGCCAGCGCAGTTGACGACCACCGGTGCGCGAAATTCGTAGGCCTCGCCGCTCTCCTCATCACGAGCAACGACACCGGCCGCGCGACCGTTGTCGCAAATTAGACTCCTAGCTGCCACGTAGTTGAGCGCCGTGGCTCCGGGCGCCGCAGGCCCAGTGCAAGATGTCGATCAACACTCGTTGGGAGTGTGTCATCTGCGCGTCGTACCACAAACCACCCCCCTGGAGCCCGGATCGTTCGGCCTCTGGGAACATCTCAACGGTGCGCCGTGCGTCGAGAATCCCACCGACCGGTAGGTGCAGCTGTTCGTGCACTCCGTGGTTGCGGTCCCACGACAAACGGTCGTTCAGCGCCAAGGCGGTCCGCATGGCTGCTGGCCGCCTCAGACCACGACCATACAAGGGCATCATACAGGCAAGCGGTTTAATCAACTCTGGGAAATGCCGGCAATACCAGCGCCGCTCGCATACCGACTCGCGAAACCTTGTGAGGTCGCAGGTCTGCAAGTAACGGAGGCCGCCGTGCAAAATCCGTAACGAGTTCCAGCTGGTCGCACCCCCGAAGTCCCCTCGCTCGAGAAGCACTCCCCGCAGCCCACGGCGAGCCGCTTCCAACAGCACGCAGGCGCCGTAGATACCGCCGCCGACGACAATCATGTCATAGCGTTCCCGGGCGGCGACCTGGGGATTGCGCCTCGATCATACTCGCCACCGCCTTCGCCAATCCTGAAAGACGAGCAGCGGCCAGAGCACGTGACTGTGGTTTGCCTGGCCGGCCAGGTGTTCGCGCTTTAGGCGATCGACGGTTGCCACATTGAACAGCCCCTCAGAGCTCAGATGGGAGGGACATAGCAACTCCTCCATCAGCGGCCGAAACGTCGTCTTCAGCCAGTGCTTCATCGGGATACTGAATCCTTCTTTGCGACGATAGACGCAATCGTGTGGCAAGTACTTGCTGGCCACTTTCTTCAATAGCACTTTTGTCTGGCCGGAGCCAACCTTGAGCCGAGCGGGCATCTGGAAAGCAAGTTCGACAAGTTCGTGATCGAGAAAGGGGACGCGAGTCTCCAGCGAACAGGCCATCGACATACGATCGACTTTGACCCAAGCAGTTATCGCAGAGGTAGCTCTTAACATCGACGTAGAGACTGCGATCTAGCCAGTGACGCGATCCGGCATCCGCCTGCAAACGCAGGATGTGGTCAGCAACCGACGTTTGCATCCCCTGGCGAGCATCCGGCGTAAACAACTCGTGTTGGAGCCGCTCTCCCGCAAAGAGCCGCCAGCGGGCGTGAGACAGCTCGGCACTATGTTCCAGCCCTTCTACAAATCGCTTGGCCTTGTTCACCAGCCCCTTCTTCTGAGGGCTTGGCTTCCAGCTATCGATCAGCGGCTCCACCAGGTGGTGCCGTAAGGGTGCCGGAACTTTGGACCAAAGCCGTGCTTTGGCCTGTGCCAGATAGGTCTCGTAACCACCGAATAATTCGTCGCCACCGTCCCCGGAGAGTACGACGGTTACATCTTGCCGGGCTAGCCCGGGAGACTAGGTAAGTAGGAAAGACCGAAACATCGCCGATCGGGTCATCCATGTACTCCATCAGTTGGTCAAACCACTCGACTGCCCGCGGTTGGATCACCTCGTCGCGATGGTCGACATCCAGGTGCTGAGCCACACGACGCGCCCACTCCAGCTCGTTGTAGGTTGGATCGTCGAAGCCGATACTGAAGGTGCGTGCACGCTCCATCGCCGACACAATCAAAGAACTATCGACACCACCGGAAAGAAATGCACCGAGCGGTACATCGCTGACGAGCTGCCGCGTCACACACTCCTTCAGTTTCGCGTCGACTGCCTCAACCCATTCGTCGTCTGACTTCGGCAACCCGTTGCCGTGGCCGTTCGCCCCGGGATGCGGGATGTCCCACCAGGTTTGTTTTCTTGCCGCGCGGGAACGCAAGTCCAAGTCGAGCAACTCACCAGGCAGCAGCTTCGCAATCGACTGGAACAGCGTTCGGGAGCCCGGCACATATTCCCAGGCCAAGAACTGCCGCAGCGCTTCTAGATCTAAGTCCCGTGCGATCTTCCCAGTCGCCAGCAGCGTCTTGATTTCTGAGCCGAACAGCAAGTGTTCCTGGTTCAAGGAGTAAAATAGTGGTTTGATTCCGAGCCGATCTCGCACCAGGACGAGGCGATGTTGCCTGAGGTCATACAAGGCAATCGCAAACATCCCGTTCAGGTGACGGGGAAACTCAACTCCATGCTCCTCCCAAAGATGCGCGATGACTTCTCCGTCCGCAGCGGTTCGAAAATGATGGCCCTTTGCCGTAAGTTCCGAGCGGAGCTCTCGAAAGTTGTAGATCTCGCCATTGAAGACGACCCAAATCGTGTCATCTTCGTTGACGAGTGGTTGTTGGCCACCGGCGAGATCGATGATTGAGAGCCGGCGCATCCCCAGGCCGACGCGTCCATTGACACGAACTCCCATCTCGTCGGGTCCACGGTGGCGGATCACATCGCACATCGAGCGGAGGAGAGTGCCATCAGGCCGCAAGCCGTCGCCGAGTTCCGCGATTCCTGCAATGCCACACATATAACTAAGACGCACCAATACGTGATTCTGAAACCGGAGTCTCGCCGACTTCGGCTGCCGCGGTTTCTGGTACTCCAGCTGGAACAGCATCTGGCAAGCCCGATATAAGCTGGAGAAGCCGCTGGACTTTCGTTTCATACACGCTTCTGGAGTACTTCTCTTCGTAGAGTCGTCTGGCAGAATCAGCCAGCCGCGCCCGCAATTCGGGGTCGCGCCAGGCGGTCAAGATTCCGATCGCCATCGACTTTGGTTCTGGCTCAACCAGAAAGCAGACATCATCATCCAAAACCTGGGTGTGGGACGGGATGCGGGTGGCAACCAGCGGAGTGCCGCTCGCCAACAATTCGTAGACCTTGAGCGGCGTGTTCGTGCCTTCGACTCGCGGTGAAACGGCAAGGGAGGCTCTTTTCAGGAGCTGCCTGGCTTGTTGGGGCGGCACACGCCCCAAGAAGCGGCACGCGTCCAGACATCCAAGTTGCCTCGCCAGTTCCTGCATCTCGGCAACTTGCTGTGGTGTACCGCCTGCCAGCACCATGACTGCTGTCGGTATCTGTAGTTGGACTTCGTGAAACGCCCGTAGCAGCAGGTCTAGGCCCTGGTACGGTTCGAACGTCCCCGCGTACAACAGAGAGGGGACGCCAGCTTTCAATGCCTCGTCAGCTGGGACCGCTGTACTCGATCGGTCGGCCCGCAGGCGGACCTCCTCGAATATCGAGTTCTCGATCAGAAAGTGTCGCCGAGGATCCGGCATCAGCGACAGCGCGTATCGCTCCAACTCAGGGCAGATCGTAATCACTGCATCGGAGTCGGCAAGGCACTTGGTCTCGAGCCAGGCGAACGCCTTGATCAGGGCCTGCGAGTTACTGAACTTGAAATTCGTTAGTTGCTGCGGCAAGCTCGAGTGCATATCGTAGACAAGCTTGAACCTGAAAATCGGTTTCAAGAAACAACAAAAGAACACACTCTCTTCGTGAGCGTGCACGAAATCGTATTTTGTTCGTAGTAGCAGCGCGACCGTCCACAGCACCATAAAGATGTCCAAGAACGCCTTCAGGATCGAGGGGCCGACTTTGACCGGTCCGAGGAACCAGAAATCTGGAATTCGAATCACCCGCACGCCCGGAATCTCGACATCTTGCCCTTGGCCGTACGTTAATAGGTCGACCTCGACTCCCGCTTCAGCTGTCACCAACGTACGGTAGTAGACGCTGAACGGTGTCCCCCGCGGCGAAAAGAAAGGCTGCGGAGCGATGACCAGCGCTTTCAACTTGTCAGTTCGCTTCATAAATGCAGTTTTCGGGCCTGCATCAGGACTTGATCACGAACGAACCTCGTGAGGCCTGCTCGTGAGCCACAAATCGGAGGTTGATCCCAACTCTCCGCAAGTTGCTCCCTGATCGACTGGGCTGGACTCGTGCTGTCAAATGCGCCCTCGATGAGGAAACCATATTCACAAGGACTATAGACGTGACGGGAAGTGGGCAACGGGTCCGAGCCGGGCAAAATCCGCATCCCAACCTCCCGCGCCAACGAGAACATCAACGGCTGGGGATAGAGCTGAGCGCGGCCGCTCTGATCGCCGATGAACAGCTCCGACTCCTGCGGACTATAGGCGTGGGACAAGATTGTCTTCTTCACTGCCGAGCCCCGACGAAACCACCATTTGCCAAATCCCCAGGGCAACACCACCGTTGCCGACGACTCGAAGGCAGCTGCGAGTGACTCGTCGAGCGACATGCGGTCGGGAAAACGATCACTGCAACCCAGCGCCAGCACTTCGATGCCCTCGGCACTTACTATCTGCCGGCCGGCAACCAGACACAGGTGAACGTCGCCACGATCTGCGATCAGAGAATAGGCTTCGTCAGTACTGTGGATGCTCCATTCTTCCAGAGCACCGCTCTCGTCAGCGTCGGATAAAACTTGGAATGTGTCTTGTCCGAGCTTGTCGGCGAGTAACAGGCACGCCAACGGAGCTTCGTGCAACTGCTCTTGGGAGCCGATCTTGCCACAGTTGCGGATAGCGCTGTCCAAAAAGGCAGGCAAGTAGAAACAAGTGTGATAGTGGACGTGCGCATCAACGAGCACGACTCGATCGCGGCGGCTGCCGCGTTCGGCCGCCGACCGCTGGTCCTGCGTCGTTAGGCCAGATGGTGATGCTAAGATATCTCGTGACGACGTCATGAGCTGTCCGGATTTGCGATGTTCATGAATCATGCTGACCTAAGGAGTCGCAGCCGATAGCCGCGACTGAAGACAACTGTCTGAAGTTGGTGTTAAGCGATAGACGCGCACGACCGGTCCTTTGCAGTCACAAGTGGCTGGCGAGAATTCCTTGACCAGCGTCCCGTGCGAAAACAGGTCGGAATAGAACCGGTGGAAAGCTGGGAAGTTGCTCGCGGCCTTGGCGTCGCGTCCGACAAAGTCCTCATACTGGTTGCTGTGCACGATTGCGAATTGATAGTTTTGATCGACATAGTGGTGGTAGCCGAAAACGCCGACAGGTTTGAGCGGATTGCCCATATCCTTGTCGTACTCGGAGTCCAGAGTTTCGACTTCGCCGGTGAAACTGTCCCGCCACCAAGGAACGCGAATCACATCACAGTCGTAGCTCACACCCCGCTCGGCGGCCACAGACTGTAGCCTCAAATAGTCCGCGTAGTGAGCCGTGAACTGGCCATCGGCATCCGCTTGTAGACTACGCTCCAACATTTGGTCGATCCGCTTCTTGCAGACTCGCAACTCGGGACCGTGTTCACTTACAAGGAGTCTCGTACCGTCGGGGATCTCGGCTTCGATCCACCGCTTGGCAACCGTTCTGGCATCGGTCTTCAGAATACTGGCCGATAGTTTCAGATTGCTGGCCAGTGGAACGCATAGCGCGACGCCTAGTGTGGCATAAACCAGGCGGTTGAATCGCGGCTGTAAATCTGCGCACCAGACAAGGGCAGCGCCACCGATCACTGCCAAGAAGGGGTAGATCGTGCATTGGTGGCGAGGGCCCGCGTAACCGGGGTATACGACAATAGAGACGAATGCAAAGACGACAGGATAAATGGCAAAGACACACATGTCCCTATCGCGTCGCGCCAGCATGATGCAGAAGCCGGTCATGCAAATCACCGCAATCACGCCACCCATGCCTCGTTCGGAAACCAGCACACCGACGTAGTCGGACGCACCTTCAAGTAGGCTCATCCGCTCATTAATGTGGGCGTCCGGGCCCGTAGTAGGTTGATTCGAAACCAGCCGCTCGAGCCTAGCACCCACGCCGAAACTGCCCAACGTCTGCTGCCGACCACGAGCATCAAGAAGATTGAATGGAGAACACACCAGAAAAACCGCGCAGTAGACGACGCCAGCGCACAGCAACTGAGCGCCGCGGTGGGGCCACCTGCCCTGCCCTGCGCCGCGGCCACAAACAGCAGCGACGGAGATGGGCAGCAACATCACCACCGGGTAGTACTTGGTTGCCGAACCCATCGCCGCCAGCGCGGCGGCCAGATTGATTGCCTTCCAGCGGCCATCCCGCAGATAGTTCAGCAGAAAATAGGCCGAGGCGATGGCAAAGAAAGCAGCGGGCACGTCTGCCTTCACCCAACGACTTGGTTCGACATGGCCGACTACGAGAGACAACAGCAGTGCCGCCACAAGCCCCACGTGCCTTCCGAAGTGCTTTTCGCCAATCCGATATACCGCGACCAGGCTGGCCAGGCTGAAGAGGACTGTCGTGAGCCTGCCGATCAAAATGAACGCGCCAGCGCTCTCAACAAACGAGACTGCAAATTCCGAAACCGACTGCCAAGAACCGATAAGAAAGCCAGCACAATAGTACAAACCGTACTCGACGAAGAGCAGGTACATATACAACGCAGGTTTGTGGAACCAATGGGGGTTCAGGTCACCGCTGCCGAAGGAGACGGCCCTTTGTACGAAGTGCAGCTCGTCGGGATAGTAGCTATGGGGCAGGTCGTGCTGGACTCCCCATAGGCGCAGACCAGCTCCGAATGCCAGCACGGCCCACATCATCAGCCTTCCCTGTCGGCTAGTTACGTTTCGATTCATGAATACGGGCCACGTGGTAGTTACGGAGCTTCCGACCGTGAGTAAAAATGATCAGCTCTCCGAGCAAACCAAGTGAGAACAGTTGAACCCCAAGTACAACCATCAAGATACCCAGCAGAAACACGGGGCGATCCGACAACGCCGTGCCGAATATCCGCTGGACGCCGACGGCACCGGTCATCGCAGCACCTCCGATCAGCGTCATGGTGCCAATCAACCCGAAGAAACGGAGTGGTTTCCTGCTGAACTTCAACAGGAAAAATAGCGTCAGCAAATCTAGTACTCGGCGGACGTACACTCCAGATCCTTCGTTGATCCGCTGGTTCAGGTGCCGGGTCTTCACTTCGGTAACGCGATATCCTTGCATCCAGGCCAATACTGGTAGGAATCGATGCAAGTCACCGTAGATCGGCACCGACTCGGCCAATTCGCGTTTCATGAGACGCAAGCCGGAGTTGATATCGTGCAACGGGACACCCGTTAGATAACGCGTTAACGTATTGAAGAAGCTCGAATTGAAGGCGTCGCGCCGTGTATCGATGCGAGGGCTTCTCCAGGAGGCCACGTAGTCCGCACCTTTGTCGATCTCGGTGACCATCTTGACGAAGTCGGCGGGGTCGGACTGCAAGTAGGAAGGCAGCAGCGCGACCAACTCACCTTGGCATGAAGACAGGCCAACCTGAATCGCGGTCGACTCATCGCAGTCGCCGTGCAGTATCAGAACACGGCCGGAGATGCCCTGTTCGCGAAGTACTTCCTCGAGGTCGATCGCTTTGTCATTTGTGATGTCGCTGGCCACGACGGTCATTTCCGAGCGGAACGGCAGATCCAATAGCATCTGCACGTAGTCGGCCAGCGTCTCCAGCGCCTTTGGATCGTCTGGCAGGTAGAACCAGACGGCTGACAAGTAGCACGCTGCTAGGCGGCTTGATGCCAGCTGTTCGGCGGGCGCGATCGATTGCGACGGGGCTTGTTGTTCTCTAACAACCATTTTCGGGCTGCCTCCGAAATGAAATGCGGCTCCTCCTAAACTCTCACTTCCATACAATCAGCGAGCGGTTCCACTCGCGGAGTTGGATCCGCGCAAACCACTAAGTCTCCAAACGTGCCGGCAAGCAGTAAGTGCACGCCGAGGTAAGCGAGCAGCAGTGACACGGCGGGCAGCATGAACGACACGGGGACGTCTGTAGAGAAGACGAATGTCAGCCATCCAATGCCCGCGGCTGCCGCGGCTAGAAAAAACGGAATCGACCAACAACCAAACCAATGCAATGGACGACGCGAACAAGAAAGCAACATCTTGATGGCGGTGACGTCGAGCACCACTCGACCCACTCTTGACAATCCATACTTCGACTTTCCCAGTGTCCTTGGATGGTGCGTCACCTCGACCTCCGCCAGCCGACTGCTCGCCAGCGTCGAGAGCGCGGGCAAGAAACGGTGGAAGTCCGAGTAAAGTGGAAGTCGCTGGATTAACTCCCTGCGGAACGCCTTGAGCGAGCATCCTGTATCGTGAATCGGCACACCCAAAGACTTGGCGATGATCCAGTTCGCCACCTTCGAGGGCAGTTTTCGAGACAGAAACGGATCACGGCGGTGGCGACGCCACCCGATCACCACGTCATGGCCGGCATATAGTTTCTCGACGAGCGCCGGGATATCGTGAGGGTCGTTCTGTAGGTCTCCGTCCAGCGTCACGATCACCCGCCCCCGCGCGAAGTCAATTCCTGCCTGCATCGCCGCAGTCTGGCCGAAGTTCTTGGAAAGTTGCACGACGCGAACTCGCTCGTCGACTTCCACGATCGATAGCAAGCGAGTTAGTGTTTCATCAGTGCTGCCGTCGTCGACAAACACCACCTCATAACACTCGAACTCCTGTTCCAAGGCGTCACAAATCCGGCGGTACAGCGGCTGTACGCTGTCGACTTCGTTGTACAGCGGGATGACCAACGAAAGTTCGATTTGATCGTCTCGTTGTTGGGTCTGGTCTTCGGTCAACGTCATTGGTGGGTCAACAATCTACGGCTCGTGGCACTGGGGCTTTCCGCCGCTACCTCTCTTCGTCAGCTTTAGTAGGCGCCATCGCGCCGCACAACCACCACAATCGTCTTCGCCAGGATGCACAGGTCGAGCCAGAGCGACCAGTTGCTGACATAGGTCGTGTCGAGCATGACACGATCCCAGTACGAGGTATTGTTCCGTCCTGACACCTGCCACAATCCAGTTATGCCCGGACGCACTTTCTGATAGATACGGTAGCGGTCCGCATACTTGGCCACTTCGTCGTCTACGATGGGGCGAGGCCCGACGAGGCTCATATCGCCCCGCAGGACGTTCCACAACTGCGGTAGTTCGTCCAAGCTGGTCCGCCTCAGAAACCGGCCGATCGATGTGACGCGCGGATCGTGCCTGAGCTTCTGGTCCCGCTCCCACTCTTCCTGCAGTTCGGGGTGCTTTTGCAAATACTCTGACAGCTTCTTATCGGCCTCGGGAACCATCGTACGGAACTTCCAGGCCTGAAAACGTCTACCGCCCTTGCCGATCCTCCGATGTTTGAACAACACCGGTCCGGGAGAGCTGAGCTTGATCAGTAGCGAAACCAAGAGCAGAAACGGCATCAATATCGTGCCGCCGATGATGACAACAACCAGATCGGCCACTCGTTTCAACCAGCGGTTCGGCGGCAGCACCAAACGCTGCTTGGCGACTAGGCCAAGGCGTTGTCCGCCCACGTCGATCGTATGCAGCGCCAGATCGAAAGGCTCGGTCGTGCTTGGTATCACCGTCACTTGCAGGAAACCATAGTCGCCGTCCGGTCAGGAATCTCAGTACTTCCCGGACTGGCTCGTTCGACACCGGCACAATGGCGTGATGAACGCGCTCTTCGCGGGCAATTTCACTGATGGCGTCCAGCGAGTGTAAATTGTCGATGCAGCCGGTGGGGCGCAGGCCGAGCGACGGCGATTTCTTCAACAGTTGGTAAACCGCATGGGCATCCGAATTGCCTCCCAACACAATTGTCCGGAGTCCCCACCACGGCTGTCTGGCCAAGCAACAGCGCGTCATCCACCGTGCCAGAGGGAGACATACCAACCAGCAGGGCCAGGCGAGCCCCACAATCAGTGTGTTCGTGCCGGGGGCGAAGTCCTGCGCTGTCGTGGCGATGACGTAGACCAGCGCTAACGTCGTGCTTGCGTTGCTGAGCCAACGCAGTTCGTTGGCCGAGTTCAAACCTACGCCGGGATAGAGACCGTATAGATAGCACACCACTGGTGTGGTCACGAGCAAACCACCGAACAACATCATCAGCGTCGGGCTCGACACGCCCCAGAGTGGTGAGACAATGCCGTAGGCAATGATCGCGGGCGATTACCAGGACGACCGACATATCACAGATACAAAGTGGCATCCCTGTTCGAACGAGCGACCAAAAGAAGCGCGACGAATCCTGTTTTTGTGGGAGTTCGGCAGGGGCTGCCGGCAGCGGAGGGGGGGACTGAACACTGGTGAGCGACATCGTTGTCTCCTGCATGGGATTCCGTTTGAAGCGTATCCAAAGTGGGGCAGGTGGTTTTAGATTCATACCTAGCGAAGAATCGAGTGCGCGATGCGGCGCATTTGGGTGTAGCGATCGAGCCCACAGGCACGTCGCAAGCAGCTTTTGCCCGCCTCGAGCAAGCGAAGCTTGGCGAGCGTACTGGGACGAAAGCGGGCTTGGAAATCATCGATTGACATGTTCCGACGAACCTCGATGCGATTGAAACCCATCACGCTATCACCGGTTGAATGGGTTCCCGCCTTCGAAGTCGCCACGCTGCGGTAGCCAGAGTCGTGTACTTCGTTCAGTACGACGTCGTTGAAGTGGCCGCCGGGTAGGGCAAAATCCAGCACGGGTTGCTGCAGAATCTCCTCCAGCCGTGCCTTCGACTCCCGCAGCTCCCGGCGGATCTCAGCGCGACCCAACAACGGCAGCCAACGATGTGTCATCGTGTGCGAACCGATCGACATGCCGGCGGCAGCCATCTCACGCAGTTGGGCCGATGTAACGTAGTCGGCATCGCGGTCGACAAATCCAGCCACAACATAGAAGGTCGCTACCAGACCGGCCTCGCGAAGAATCGGAAACGCCAACCGATAGTTGCTCTCGTGCCCATCGTCAAACGTCAAAACAACGCCGTCACTTCGGGACGGTCGAGCTGATTGAGGAAATAAGGCATCTTCCAACGAGATGACTTGTCTGCCGCTGGCCTGTAGGCTGTCCAAATGCGCCCGAAAATCATCGACTCCAACGACGACGCTCATGTCACATGCCTCCTTGAAGGGAGGCGGATGATCTGTGGAATCCAAAGCGTGGTAAATCAAGATGTGCGTTGACACGTGGCTCAACTGCGTCCGGTCAGGCAGACTTTCTCCAAGTTGTCCGCTGCGTTCCTGAGACGAACGCAAAGAAACCTAGCATCGAGCCGACGTTGGCCGTCACGAAGTAGAACGGGATCGCGATCGGCGGTGTGTGAAGTCCGCAGCACTCGGCCACGTATCCAAACGTCGCTGCTAGATAGAATCCAGCCTGCAAGAGCAGCAGCACCTGATAGTGAGCCGTTCCAGTAAACCACAAGACACCGTTGGCGAGCAGAGCACAGAGCATGAACCAAGGCACAAACGTGGGAACAACAATGTGTGACAAATAGACCCACAGCCGCCTCAGATACCACGGCTTGTAAACACCGGGAAACTGGAACAGGTTCTGATACCTGCCTGCGTAGCAACGTACTTTTTGTCTGAAGAACACCTTCGTGTCGTTCTGGACGTCACCCCGCACAACGGCTTGTGGTTCAAAAATGACACGTTTGCCCTTGCTCAAGACGCCCAGCGGAACGGCCACGTCGTCGTTGATCGTCGCGTCAGGTGGAAACGGATACACCTCACGACGACAGGCATAGATGCAGCCGTCGCAGCGGCAAGTCGAATAGACTCGGCTCTCGATCCCCCACAGCAGCCGTTTGAACTGCCGGTAGACACGCGTTCCGATACCGATGCCAGATTGTGTGTCGTTGAAAATGTGATTCCCGGCCACGATGCCCACAGTCGGATCACGAAAGTGCCGCACGAGCATCTGTACCGCATCTCGGTCGAACATCTCGGAGATATCGGAAAACACACAGATTTCGCCGGTGGCCTGCCTCACGATGCGGTTGATCACCGACATCTTGCCGCGATTAGGACTAAACGCCAGTAGTTTCACGCCGCGGTCGGCGAACTCAGCAACAATGGCGTTCGTGCCGTCCGTGGAGCCATCGGAGCCTACGAGGATTTCGAGCTTGTCGGCGGGATAGTCCAACGACAAGCAGTTCTCCAGCTTCTTGCGCATCCACGCCTCTTCGTTGTAGGCGGACATCACCAGTGAAACCGTGGGAGCGTAGCCAGAGTCTTCTTTGGTCGAAGCACGTCGCAGCACTGGGCGCAATCCCAACAACGCCAGTGGATAGCCGGCGTACGCATACACCACGAGCGCCAGCGACAACCAAAATACGATCTCAACAATCAGCATGTAAGATTTCTTGTCGCACAACCGGACGACCGGCTGAGGCAGTCTGCTACCTCCACGTTCCGAGTGTGCTGAGTAAGTGTCATGTGGCCAGGCCGGCCTGCTTACAGTTTGTTCGCCGCGCCTGCCTCGACTGGATCGGCATGCTGGGCGTGTTCAAATGGCGCCAGTCCAGTCACCGGAGTGCGGCCCAGCGCATTGGCATAGACATCGAGATAGCGTGCCACCAACGTTTTCCAGCCACGCGTCTCGGTGACATGTGCTCGCGCAGCTCGACCAAAACGAATCCGTTGGTCCTGATCGGAAATCAGTTTGAGACATTGCCGGGCTAGTGCACTGGGATCACCAGCCCGATACAGAAGTCCTGTCCCACCCACAACGAGCTCGCGGATGCCGCCCACGTCGCTGCCCAAAATGGCCTTCTCCATCGCCATCGCTTCGAGGGGCTTCAGTGGAGTGCAGAGCTCTGTATTGCGAGTCGACTTGCGTGGATAGACCAGCACGTCCAAGATCGAGTAGTACCGTGTGACCTCGTGGTGTGGGATGCGGCCAATCAGCTTGACGAATTCCGCCACGTCAAGTTCCTCGATCAGTCGTTCAGTCCTGCTTGCCAACTCACCACCACCAACAATCAGTATCCGAGCGTGAGGTGCGCGACGTACAATACTTGGTACGGCGCGAACCAGATCGTCGATGCCTTCCCAGGCAAACAGCGAGCCGATGTAGCCGACAACCGTTTTGCCGGCTAGACCCAACTCCGAGATCAGCTCTTGATCACTGTGCAGGCGGCTAAATCGGTCCACCTCCACACCGTTAGGCACTAGAAAGATCTTCCCGGCGTCGATCCCGCGCGCTACCAGGTCTTCTTTCAACCCATGCGCAATCGTGGTGACGACGGCAGCGGACTGGCAAACGCGGGCCTCTAACGACTGGATGAGCCGGTAACGAACCGAGTTCGGACTTGTCTTGCCCGAGTCTACAAGCGCATCCTCCCAGAAGCCGCGCACTTCGTAGACCAGCGGGATCTTCTGCCGCCTGGCGACGCGCGCGGCGGCCAGTCCCCACAAGCAGGGAGAATGAGCGTGCAGAATATCAGGCCGCTCGCATGATACGACCGCTTCGACGCGGCGTGTCATTCTGCGAAGTCGTTGCAGCTCGGGGACTAGTGGCAACCGCGACTCGCCGGCTGAGGCGGTACGGTGATAGCGGATTCCGTCAATCGTCTCCACCTCTGCCGTTACGGCGGCGCGGTATCTATCGACGTGTCGCGCCGATGTGACCGCGACCGGCTCGAGGCCGAGCTCCCTCTGAAAACGAAGGATGTTCTGGCTGCGGATGGAATACCCGTCGGCCACAGGAATAGAATGGTCCAGAATATGAAGTACTTTAGTCATGTTCACCGGTCGTGTTGCCCCGCGCCGCCAGTGTGCAAAGTGCCAGAGCCCAGCGTGCCTTCTTCGAGCTGAAAATCAGTTCGAAGAATCTCGTCGTAGAATCGGTTGTAGCTGCAGAAGACCGCCTGATCTCCGTAATCGCTTCTGACCCGCTCGACGAAGCTCTTCATCAAACCGCGTGCGTGATCTCCCATGAATTTGGGATGTGAGATCGCGCTGCAAGCAACTACGTCATCAGCAGAGTGTCGCTCGACGTGATAATCCAGAGTTCGCATCAGTGCATCCACGCCTTCCGCGTGCTGATCGAATCCCAACATCCAGGCCGAACGGGGAACTAGCCGCTTGAGCTTCTCGGCAAGCGATACATTGCCGACATCAATCGACCAACCGCCCGAGCGATAGCGACGTTGGCGGTGGAGCACTCGGTTCACTAAGAAAGGCACGTTGTTCAGAGGTGTACGGGGTCGGGCGGCGATCGGAATCTCGTACAGGCCACTTGCTGCTTCGCGATTCAGTGGTCCGGAGGGGTCAATCCACCAGTTCGCCCCGTCGGGCATCGACCGGAAGTCGACCTCCCACAAGTCACAGCGATATCGGTATCCCTTGACGACCGTGCTCTCGATCCGAATGCCGTGATCGTAGAGAGCCGTCAGTATCTCGCCGGTGTGTGGCGTCAAACAAAACCCACCAGCTCGGTAGGCGACGCACTTATAACTGGGATTGGCGCTGCAGAGTTCCTCCAATAGCTGCACGCCCTGCCCGACGATGCCCGGAATGTTGTTCGGCCACGGGCGGTCCCGAAAGTCGCCCAACGAATAAGTCGTAGCCGGCACAAAGCGCCCATCGGCGAAGCTCGAGTCGATCCAGTGAGGATGCAAATGCAGTTGAACGTCGTGCCCGAGTCGCACCGCGGACGTTATCTGCCGTTCGTAAAGCCCGTAGAATCCCTGCGGGTCCCATTCCCGAAACCTCCCGGCACAGCAAACATCTGTGAAGAGCGTGATCGGCACTTGCAGCTCGCCCGCCAGCTCGATCAGACGATCGGTCGGCTCGAACAGGTTGCTGCGATACGAAGCGGCCCCCCCGAGGCTCAGCTCGTGGTCGAAGGAAAGAAATATCCTCAGCTGTCTCAGCTTGTCGCTCCTGTTTTCCGCGACACTTCAACTGCCCGCTCGTCTACCGAGGGCGTTTCGACCTGTCGTCGATAGATCGTGATACCCGGAACGAGTCGACGATACGCCGGCATCCCAAACAGAGATCCCAACAGCGGATCAAAGTGAGTCGCCCGCTGGTAGCCGAGCTCGCCCTCTTCAAGCAAACGAAAGAACTCACAGTAAGCAGGGGCCAGTTGTGCCTGCGATCGCTTTCCGACGCTCCAGGTACGGGCGAACGGATCTGCCACCACAATTAGATCGGGGCGGCGTTGCCGGAGACCACTCAACAACTCGGCGTCCTGGGTAATCTGGATGTCGCTCTCCGCAGGCGATTCGTCATGATTCACGATCAGGTGATCCCACCTACCATGAAGCCGAGCAGCCGTCGTCCGGTACCCGTATGACTCTACGCGGGACTGCTCGCTGATGTTTTCGGAAAACCACTGCTCGGTGAGGTAGCGCGTGTCGTAGCGGAGTGTCAGCAGCATTGCGCCGCCGTTGGCAGCAATCAACAACAGACAGGCGAGGCACAGTCCCCTGGATACTTGGTTCGCCTTCTCGGCACTCCAGCAGGCGGCCAATAGTTGACCCCCAAAGACGGCTAAGATGACCCCCATCGGCATAAACGGGCGTTCGATCGATGCGCCCGGTGCGGAAGGATCGGCGGGGAGCACAGGTACCACCGAAAAACAATAGAGGCCGGCCAGAGGCCACAGTAGCCAGCCCATCGACCTGGGACATCTCACAGCCACCAATCCGATTCCGGCAAGGCAGAGCGGCAGCCCGACCCAGCCGAGGACGAACGGCATCACCCGTCCAAGCTGTGCCAAGCGAGGCATCACTCCTAAATCGGTCGGCAGCAATGACGTCGTGATCGTTTGTTGTGTGTCGGATGCGCCGGCCGCCAGTTTGACGTGATTGACGAATCCCGAAGGGTTCCAAAAGACGTTCTCAGCCGCGGCAAACGAGACTGCAAAGACAAGCAGAGCAATCCAATGCCGTCGATCGACTACGGCACGCAGCAGGCCGCCTTCGATCACGCCGCTACGAGCAAGCGCCCAGACCATGGGCAGGGGCATCAGCACAAACGCTCCGTAGGCGTAGTCTTTCGTCGCGGTGGATACTGCAGCCAGTATCGCCAGCCAGACGTAGTACTTGATGTGAAACGTTTGCAACACGCGTACATAGCAGTAAATCGAGGCGCTCAGCCAGAACAGCATTGGCACATCAAGCGTCTCGGTATGAACGTAGTAGACCGTGGCCGGCGCCAGCCCAGCGAGGATACCTCCAAACAGTGCCGGTCGGTCCGGAAACAAACAGCGGCCAATCCGAATCACGAAATAAACCATCCCCAAAGCCATCAGCACGGACACGGCACGCGTAATGAGAGCGAGGTGCGTGTAGATCGTGTCAAAGCTGTGGATACCGTACGGATAGCCATCCTCCATGCTGAGACCATCGAGACTGCCGCTGATGTACTGCATCAGCATGTATGGCGCGTGAAACACCAGCAGCACAAACCGATGGAAGTCGGGGTAAGCCGTATGCCAACCGCTGTTCCAGCCGCCAAGCAGCACGCGCTTGGCGAAAATCAGTGGAACCAACGGGTCCCCGTCAGGCGCCCAGGTAACGCCGCGATTGGGCAGTCCATGCCCCAACTCGACGGCGAGCACCAAGCCGAGCGCAAAGAAAAGAGCTACTGCCCAGCTCGGCTTCAACCCCAACCCCACGTGTTCGCTATGCGTAGTGTACCGCTTCTTCTCGTTCAATAGATTCACTCACAGAGTAATTCGGCCGCCCTGGGCCTTAATGCTCCTCTGCGCTGCCTCCAGAACCCGCACCACCCGCAAGCCTGCCTCCCCGTCGGTGACGGGCGTTTCACCCGTAGCTATGCAGCTGGCAAAATGCGACACCATGTTCTGCAGAGGTTCGCTTTGCTCGAAATGCGGAGACCAGACGTCTCCCGTTCGATAGCCGATCAAGATGCCCCGCCGCTGCTCAGGTGTTTGCTCGACTTCAATGCCTCGATCGTAGACCTTGACCTTTTCCGTCGGTTCAAGATCGTTGTAGACAATACTCTTCCGGCTGCCGCCCACCATGAAGTGGCGGATTTTTACGGGGCTCAACCAGTTCACATGGAACGAACCCATCAAACCACCGCCAAAGTCCAGATTCAGGTGAGCGACGTCCTCGATCTCATCCCGGTTGTTCGCGTGGCAAGTCCCAAACGCCGAGAGGCTCTTGGGAAGCTGACCGACCAGATAGTCAAGTATCGACAGATCATGCGGTGCTAGATCCCAGACGACGTTCACATCGTGTTGAAACAGACCCAGGTTGATTCGCACACTGTCGACGAAATAGATGTCGCCGAGCTCGCCGGCGTCGACCAATTCTTTGATCTTCTGAACCGGCGGGCTGTGCACAAAGGTGTGGTCGACCATCAGGGTCAGTCCCTTTTGTTGGGCCAGCGCCACCATCTGCTCCGCGTCACGCACCGACGCGGCCAGAGGCTTCTCGACCAAGACGTGCTTCCCCCGCTCCAGTGCTGCCAGCGCGAGCGGAGCGTGAGTTCCCACAGGTGTAGCAATAGCCACAGCATCGATGTCGCGGCGGTCCAACAACTGTTGGACATCGGTCGTGGCGTCTACGCCCCCGTAGTCCGCGAGCGTTTTCTTAAGACGGCTCTCGTCCTGGTCGCAGACAGCAACTAGCTCGGTTGCGGGGCAACGCGAGAAGTTTCTGATCAGGTTCGGACCCCAGTATCCGCAGCCGACAACTGCAACTCGGAGTGTGGCCCGGGCCCTGGTTCGTGGAGATCGTTTGCGACCCTTGTTCTTCGACGTCGGCGCAGCAATTGTGCTCATTTGTACCATCCGAGGTGAGTTCCGTTGGTTGTGCTTCGCGCGGCCATGGGGCGGCCGAACTCAATTCAAATAGCGAGCTGCCTAGTCCAACATTGGTTCGGCAACGCTCGATGTGTCGATATCTAGTTCCGTCTCAATAGGCTGCTGGGTTTCCCCGCGCTCACTGGAGGAGAGGTACTCCTCCACGATGTATCGGGGCCGCCCTCTAGCTTCATCAAAGGTGCGCCAGACGTACTCGCCCAGCACGCCTAGCATCGCGATGATCATCCCCTGTCCAACTAGCAACGTGACCATCAACGCGGCGTAACCTGTGTTCGGCGTGACCCAACCCAAGAGCCGACCCGCCAGCACGTAGGCTGCGAACAGAAAGCCGGATCCCGACATGATCATTCCCAATGCCGACATGATGCGAATCGGCAGGTAGCTAAATGAAACCAGCGAATCGATGAAGAGCTTGAGCTTCTTCGAGAGAGTCCACTTGCTGCGACCTGCGTGCCGCCGCGCTTTGACGTATTCGATGGTCTTCTGCCGAAATCCCATCCACAAGATCATGGCCAAGAAGCTGGTGTGCTTTTCTGAGATTCTGTTGTACGCCGCGATAACTTTGCGATCCATCAACAGAAAGTCGGCGCCCGTGGCAGGCATCTCTGCAACCGCAACGCGCCTCATCAGCCCGTAGTAAACAGCGGCAAAAAACTTCGTCGACCACGATTCCCCCTCGCGAGCTGCTCGGGCAGCCCACACGACGTCATAGCCATTCCGCCATTCGGCCAGTAACGCCGGAATCGTTTCGGGGGGATCTTGGAGGTCGGCGGCCAGCAGAATGGCGCAGTCGCCACTGCAGTGTGCCAGCCCGGCCGAGTAGGCCGCATGAGAACCACAGTTGCGCGACAAGCGGAGGTACTTCACACGTGGATCTTGCGCCGCCCAATCTTTCGCAAACGTCGGCCCGTCGTCGTCTGAATGGTCGTCGACGAGCACAATCTCGTACTCGATAGCTTCTGCGCGGAGCACCTCCGACAACCTCTCTCGAAAGGCCGGCAGCGACGACGCTTCATTCAGGAAAGCAGTGAGTATGCTAACTCGCATCATCCGCGTTGGACTTCGCTGACCACTTCTTCGATTTCGTCCCGAATGTCCCTAACGACCCGCGATGGGACGCCGGCGACAAGCGAGTAAGGAGGTATCCTGGTGTCTTCGAGCACGACGGCACCGGCCGCTATCACACTATGGTGCCCGACGTGGCAACCCATCAAGATCACGGCGTTGGCACCCACGAAGACGTAGTCTTCGATCGTCGTCGATTTGCGATCGACCGACGGATATCGCCGTTCGCTGACGCAGCGCTTGACCGTCGAGTGAGTGAGAATCTGCGCTCCGCAGGCGATGTTGCAGCCCTTGCCAATCGTCAATCCACCCTGACCGTCGATCAGAGTAAAGGCACCGATCCATGTGCCCTCACCAATCTCTGGATCGCTGGCGATCCAGGCATGTGGGTTGTATGGATTGGGCGGCAACCCAGCCGCGGTCGGTTCACTCTTGTTCACAGGGCCACTTCTCGCGTGCCGGCCCCTAGGCCTTGGCATACGCGACCAAGATCTTCATCAGATAAGTCTGCATAGAGGGGCAACAGCAACGAGTTTTCGCTGGCAGCTTCCGAACGGGACAGGTCTGCAATCGACTGGCCTGCATAGGCAGGTTCTGTGTGAGCAAGCATGATGCCGCGGCGGGTAGAAATGCCCTGTTCTAACAGCCGCTGCATTAGCTCATTGCGATCGAAGGGAGCCGCCTCGGTCAGCTGAACGGCATAGCTCTGGTAGTTCGCTTCCGCATAGTCCGGCTGGTAAGGAGGCATCAGCCAAGGATGGTCAGCCAACACGGTGTTATAGCGGTGAGCCAGCTCACGCCTCCGTGCTACGATCGAGTCCAATCGTTTCATCTGCTCGATCCCGATCGCGGCCTGGATATCGGTCATCCTAAAGTTGAAACCCAAGGTGACGTAGGACTCCAGAACAACCTGCTTGGACTGGTGGCGAGCGAGATCAGACACACTCATTCCGTGCTGCCGTAGCAGCCGCAGGTGTTGGGCGTACTCGGAGTTGTTGGTGGTCACCATCCCACCCTCGCCGGTGGTGATCACTTTGCGGGGATGAAAGCTGAAACAAGCCATCTCGGTGTGCCCACCAACCGGCCGCCCCTTATAGCGGCTGCCGATCGCGCAAGCAGCATCCTCGACAATTTTCACACCTCGCTCGCGGCCGATTTGTATAAAGCGGTCGATGTCCGCAGGCAGGCCGATTTGATGAACGACCAGAATTGCCTTAGTTCGTGGCGTGATCGCTTTCTCGACCATCTCCGGATCGAGGTTGTACGTCCGCGAGTCAATGTCGGCAAAAACCGGCGTCGCGCCCGTATGTCGGATCGCGTTCGCCGTTGCGATAAATGACATCGAAGGGCAGATAACTTCGTCGCCTTCGCCCACGCCAATCGTCAGCAGAGCCGCATGCAGCGCCGTCGTGCAACTGGATACGGCCACCGCGTGATCAACCTGGCAGTACTCCGCAAAGACACGTTCGAACTCGGCGACGACGGGACCCTGCGTGACCCAACCGGACTGAATAACGCGTTGGGCCGCCTCGGCCTCTTGCGGCCCCAGCGACGGCTTGGTGATTGGTATTGGCGGTTCCACTAGTTTGGCACTCGACCGGAATGAGACTGGGGCTGGCCATTTCCGCCGGCGGCGGCTGGTTCAGCCGGCATGACCCAGTTCGACTCTTCCACCTGGCGCAGTAATGTGGCAGGTGGAATCCCCAGGGATTCGATGTACTGCACTGTGCGACGGATTCCCTCGCGCAAGTCGCAGCGCAGTGAAAAAGCAAGCAGCTCTTCGGCACGGCGGGCATCGGCACATAGCCGCAATACGTCCCCAGGACGAGGGGGAAGGAACACCGGGGCAATCTCACCGCGTCCGGACTCCTCGCACACAATGCGGGCCAGATCGAGTACGCGGACTTCACGACCGCTGCCCAAGTTGATTGTCTGCCCAATCAGCGCGTCGCAGCGAGCAATGCGCGTTAGCCAGTGGGCGGTCTCTTCAACGTAGATAAAGTCGCGGGTCTGTGATCCGTCGCCGAATACTGTGGGCGGCTCATCATTCAGCACACGCACAATGAAGCGGGGAATGACCTCTCCGCAGTCCCCCTCGAAGTGACTTCGGGGACCGAAGTTGTTAAATGGCCGCACGATAACCGTTGGTAAACCGTAGGTGCGGTTGTAGGCCCGCGCATACGCTTCGCCCGCAAGCTTGGCGCCGCCGTAGACAGTTTCTGGAAAGCAAGGATGATTTTCATCCATCGGTACGCGAAGTGCCGTACCGTAGACCTCCGAAGTCGAAACGTGAATGAACCGGCCGACACCTTGATCGTGCGCTGCGCGCAGCAGGTTTAGCGTACCAGCCGCGTTGACCTCGTGGCTTTCCTGAGGATGCCCGATCGAATGCCGCACACCCCGGCAAGCCAGATGAAACACGGTGTCGATGCCTCGCATCCGCTGCGCGACAAGGGCGCTGTCAGTGATCGAGCCCTCGACGAATGTCACGTCCTCCCGGTCAAGATGATGAGCGATATTTTCACAACGGCCAGTTGATAGATCGTCGAGCAGGATCAACTCGTCCCCCACCAGCTGATCGACGAGATGCGATCCGATGAAGCCTGCGGCGCCGGTGACGAGAATTCGCTGCTTGTGTTCGGAAGACGTCATCTGATTGGGTTACATCCCTCGCAGTACTATTGACTATTGACAGGAACCGTTTGCTCTTCGACAACTTCTCTGACCTGTTGTGCCGTAAAGTCGACTTGCGCGTCGGTCAGTTCCGCGCACATAGGTAACGACACGCAGGATGCCATGACACGTTCCGCTACGGGAAAATCACCTGCTCGGTGACCCAATGCGTGATACACAGGCTGCAACGGAACGGGTGTTGGGTAGTGCACGCCAGCAGCCACGCCACGTTCACGCAAACCAGCCAGAAACCGATCGCGGTCGATGCCATCCAACAGAATCACAAACAGATGCCACACGTGCGATCCTGACTGGCCCAACTCTGGCAGGGTCAAACCGGCAATACCTTGTAGCTGTTCGCAATAACGTTCCGCATGCTGTCGCCGCCGTTCGTTCCAGTTATCGAGATGCTTGAGTTTGACATCCAGGACAGCGCCCTGCAGTCCTTCCATCCTGGTGTTGAATCCGACTTCGATGTGATTGTGTCGACCGGCCTGTGCGTGGTCACGCAGTCGCCGTATGCGCGCCGCGAGCTCGGCATGATTGGTAACAACAGCGCCCCCCTCTCCGAATGCACCTAGATTCTTACCGGGGTAGAAGCTAAAACACGCCGAATGTCCCACGGACCCAGCACGGCAGCCAGCCAGCCGCGCGCCGTGAGCCTGAGCTGCGTCTTCGATCAAGACGACAGAGTGCTCGTCGGCAATCGCTCGCATCGCGGCAACGTCCGCCATCCGTCCGTACAGGTGCACGGGGAGAATCGCCTTCGTTGCTGGCGATATGGCACGGGTGACGTTCTCTGCAGTGATGTTCCACGACTGCGGATCAATGTCGACAAACACAGGTGTTGCTCCGACGTAGCTGATCGCCCAACTGGTGCTGATCCAGGTGTGCGGCGTAGTGATCACTTCGTCACCGGGGCCAACATCGTGCGCGACCAATGCCATCTGAAGAGCGGATGTGCCGTTGTTCAAACCGACGCAATGTTCGACACCTACGTACTCGGCAAAGGCCCGCTCGAAGCGTTCCACAGCCGGTCCGAGAATAAAGGCGGCATTGGAAACCACACCGTCGACCGCCGATTGCAATTCGTCGGCGATGGACGCATTCTGTTTCTTAAGATCGACAAACGGGACTTTCATGATTCCCCCTGACTGACATGTCTCATGAGTCGAGCCGGACATCCTGCGACGATCGTATCGGGCGACACGTCCTTCGTAACCACCGCCCCCGCGCCGACGATCGCCTTCTCTCCGATCGTCACACCACAGAGGATCACCGCACCCGAACCGATCGAAGCGCCGCGGCAAACGCGCGTCGGCACGACGGTCCAATCATCCTCCGTCTGCAACCCACCGTCGGCTGCCGTGGCGCGCGGAAAACGATCGTTGATAAATCGGACGCCGTGGCCGATAAAGCAGTCATCCTCGATGGTGACGCCTTCGCAAATGAACGTGTGCGAGCTGACCTTGCAGCGGGCGCCGAGGACCGCTCCCTTTTGAATCTCTACAAAAGCGCCGACTTTCGTTTCATCACCGAGGCTACATCCGTAGAGATTCACAAAGTCGTAGATCCGCACATCCCGGCCGAGTCGCACATCGGCGGCAATGCGCTGTAACGGATTGTCCTGTCGATCCACTAGGCGAGTTCCCGCACACGCTGATTGCCAACGGAATGCCCACCTGCCCCGCGCGGCGGTTGCCGTAGTAGCTGCTGGTAGACATCAACGACCTGCCTCGCGCACCAGTCCCAATCGTATGCCCGCATCTCGTCGGCAATCGCCGGTCGGTCGTAACGGTTTGCCAGCACCTGCAACAGCCCCCGGCGGACGCCTTCTCCGTTGCTTGGAACCAGCGCCCCCATCGATTCGTTTGTGACGACCTCGGCTACTGCACCGACATCGGTGGCAACGACTGGGCAACCACAGGCCATCGCCTCCAGCAGTACGTTGGGACATCCTTCACTACGACTCGACAAACAAAAACAATCCGCCGCGTTGTACCACAAGATCAAATCTCGATTCGAAACTTCACCCACGAAGTGAACCTGTTCAGCAACACCCAGCTGTGTCGCCAACTGTTTCAACTCTCTAGTGCGATCTCCCTGCGCGAAGGCTCCGTTCTGCCCGATCAGATGAAGTTCTGCGTTAGGAAAGCGATCGACCAACTGCGGGAAAGCACGAATGATGCGATCGAATCCCTTACGTGGAGTCAGGTAACCTATCCCCAGCACAATCTTCGCCTGAGGCGCTAACCCCAATCTCTCCCGGCACGAATGTTGATCGAGAAAGTGAAAGGCCGCTGCATCGACGCCGTTGCGAATCGTCGTGATCCGCTCTTCCTCAACACCGCGTTTCACGCACAGTTCCTTCAATTCGTCACTCAGCGTAATGACTCGGTCGGACGCCGCCAGCAAACGCTTCACGATAACACTGGGAAACGAGCGTTCGGCTAGGTGCAATGCGGGCGTTCCACGCACAGTCACCAGCTGTTTCGTTTTGAAAAGCCGGGCTAACCAACGGCCTGCCGGCAAGTCAGGATAGGTCCAATGCAGATCGATTAAATCGAAACGCTGCTCACGGTTGAGCCTCCGTGCCACGGAAAGCACCGCGAGGCTGTATGTGAAAGCCACCAGAGCTTTAAACACGACTGGAATCGAAAAGAAGCGTGGATGGTAGACTCGAATCCCCTCGATTGTCTCTACCGGCGGGATTCGATCATGGCCTTCGTATCGCTTCAGACGCGAACAAAACGGGAACCAGATTACCGGGTTAATGACGGTTACGTCGCTGTAGCGCGAGACCGCTTTCACCCGGTTGAGAACAAACGTACCTCGATTTGGGTATACGCTGCTCGGAAAGAGAAAGCTAATGGCCAAAACTCGCACTGACTGGCTCTCCGGCAACAAACTCTTCAGGAACTAAATCTGGCTCCTTGGCGGTTGACTCTTCCGCCAAAAGGGCAGGTAGCATTCGCGCATACACCAAACTCAGCGCCATCCAGAGGATGTAGCCCTCTCCTTTCAGATTGGCGTTGAACATCGAAGTCACGAGTTGTACGACAACAACCGATTCCAACGTACACGCAAGAAAACTGGCGCGAACGCTACCAGCTAGTTCGGCCTCGCGGCGGGCTCTGCCCAGAGACCACCAAGCCACCGACAGGGCCGCCAGCAAGAGAGTCAAGCCTTGCACACCCCAGCTGGCAGCGATGTCGAGATACCCGTTGTGAACCGAGCGATACTCACCCCACTCCAGGTGTGAGATATACCTCATTCCCAATTCACTCTCAAAAGCGGCTTCACTGCCAGACCCAATCGGATGATCGTTGATCATCTCCAGTCCAGCTTGCCAGAAGTCGAACCGCGACGTCGCTGATGAATCACGCGTTTCGGCCGGCTTGAAAGTCGTCAGAAAACGGCTCAGCGCAGTGTCCCTCTGCTCGGGCCCCATGACCAAGCAGAGACCGACGACCCCCAGGGCGACGCCGGCCAGCGCGTACTGTCGCGCCGTTCGTTTTGTACGGAGAAGCAACCACGCCACCCCAATAATCAGTGCAAGTAAGGTCGCACGGCTCATCGCCCGCAACACGACTTCCAAGTTCAGGGCCAAGCAAACCGCCAACACCAGTCTTTCTAGGTTGTTGCAGAACAACAGTAGATAGCCGCCAAGAGTCAGAGAGATGCACATAAAAGCGGCGGCTTGGTTGCCATTGAGTCCGCCAAAACGAACCCACAATCGGCCGTCTCTTTCGCTGCCCACATCGTGGACGACAACTTCGTATCCCACAAACCCCGCACCAATCACAAACGAAAACAGAATCAGTTTCAGGTCGAACGGGTCTTTCACCGCTTTCACGACGAGGTACAACAAGCCGACCAGCTTCCAGAGATCGACGAGCCCCTCCCAACTGGTTTCCGGGTTGGAGGCAAAGAAGAAATGCACGAATGTCGCATTCGCTGCATAGCAGAGCATCAGGATGCCGATCAACCGTGATCCACTAGTCAGGCGATAAGGACGGCCGTCCAAATGCACTCCTATGAAAAGTGCCATGGCGGCGAGCAGCGTCCAGCGAACTCCTGTCTCGGCCAGCGAAGAACCCCAGCTAAACGCAGCCGGCGAGGCATAGAACGTCAGCAGGTAAAGACTGACTCCCCACGAGGAGCGACGAAACATTAGCGCCAGCAAGGCAGCAAACGCCGTAAGAAAGCCAACTGTGTGAAGAGTCACTTCACGCCACCTCGTACCATGGTGTTGTTTTCATAGATCGTTGGGCGGAAGTCCACTGTGCCCTACTGACTGCAGATGTTGGTGCCAACAAGTCGATCCGGTGTGGCTCCGTCCACAGCGGCCGAGAGTTCGAGATAAAGGCTCCGGTAGGAGTCCACCATCGCCGGAATGCTGTAGTGCCGTTCGACGCGACGCCGCACCTGTTGCGAGAGGGTCTCCCGCAACTCGGTGTCACCTGCGAGTTGCCGGATCGCAGCCACTAACTCCTCAACATTAGCGGGCGACACGAGCGGTCCGACCTGACCGTCGTCCAACAGCTCTGGGCTCGCGGCCACCCGTGTTGCAATCACGGGGACCCCGCAAGCCATTGCCTCCAAAATGGCGTTCGACATGCCTTCATTGCACGACGAATTCGAGACAAGCACGTCCAGCCCATGTAACAATGTCTCGACTGCAGCCAACTCTCCGAGGAAATGGACGCGATCGCTGATCGCCAGTCGACCGGCGAGCTCTGCGAGTTCATCTCGTAATGGCCCGTCACCCGCCAGGGCGAGATGCAACTCGACATCATCCGCGCGCAGCTGGGCGACAGCACGCAGCACGCCGGCGTGGTCCTTGAAGGGAACGAAACGGGCGACCATCCCTAACATTAGTCCTTCCGCAGGCAATCCCAATTGGCGCCGTGTCTCCTGCTTGGCGCGCGTCGGGGGGTGGAATCGGTCCAGATCCACACCATTTGAAATCACCTGAATGCGCTCTCGGGGAAAACCGATGCGGTCGGCCATCCGGTCTGCCAGTGCCTCCGAAACAGCCAGCACACAATCGACGTGTCTCCACCCCCAGCGCTGGACGAAGATCTGCCGTGGACGCTCCCGCACTTTGCCGTGCTCCCCATGGACCACAACCGGCACTCCCGCTAGTTTGGCCGCAACAAGACCTTCTCGGAAAGTCACCCAATTGTGGGTGTGAAGAATATCGACTTGTTCGCGTCGTAACAAACTCGCGAGCCGCAGTGGCAGACTCGGATCGTACGATGAATGGCGTTTGCGGTGAACCAGTTTTACGCGGGTTTGATCGACGCGCGCCTCCGCAGATCCCCCTGACTGGAACGTGCAGATTGACGAAGCAAATTGATCTCTCGGCAAACGGTGAGATAGGTTGATTACCCCGTTTTCCATGCCGGCTGCGTCCAGTGCCCAGACCAGGTGCATCAGATTCAGTCGCTCCGTCATGCAGCACTCCAGCGGCATGGATGCGGCATGAGCCGAGCGGGCCAGTCTGCTAGTGGTTTCACGCGACTAAGCACAAATCGGTTGCCGGTATGGGCGGCGGTTGCGGTGGTGCCACCAACGCACAAAAAACAGGTACCGCCACAGTTGGTCCGAACGGTCGCGCCTGCCGGAAAAATGCTCCTGCGCGAGACCACGGATTTCACGGATGCGGAACAAGCCGGTCGTGCCAACGGCTGGATCGTGCAGCGCGTCTTCCAGCAGACCCCGCAGCTCGCCCCGCAACCAACGATCCATTGGCACCGAGAAACCACGTTTGCGTGGCTGCAGCACTTCTTCCGGCAGGTCCTTTGCGAAGGCCTGCTTTAGTATTCGTTTTGTTTCACCATCCTGAATTTTTTGCTGGTACGGTAGCCTGGCAGCGAATTCAAAGACACGATGGTCAAGAAACGGCGAGCGAACTTCGAGCGAATGAGCCATGCTCATCCGATCGACCTTCGTCAGGATGTCGTCCGGCAGGTATCGCTTGGTATCCAAATAGGTGTACCGCGCCAGCGGATCAGATGGATCGCCTGCCGACAGATCGGAGTGCAGAAGGTTGTAGGTGCTGCACTTGCCAATCGAGCGAATGAAGTCGCGGCTGAGCATCTCCCTGGTTTCCATCTCCGCGGTCCCCACCGCGAAAACCTGGCCATCGTCCATACCCAAACTGCGAAAGTACCGTCTCCCAGGGGCCGACCTTGGTAGACAGACATGGATCAGCTGCCCGAGCGCCCCGAGCCCGGCTCTGACTGGCCCCGGCAGATCACGGCGCGCCAGGATGTATTGATAACGACTGTAGCCACCGAAGCTCTCGTCCCCGCCGTCGCCTGCGACAGCAACGGTGACATGCTGACGAGCCAGCTTCGACACGTAGTAGGTGGGCAGCGCCGACGTGTCTCCAAACGGCTCGTCGAAGGAATTCACGAGATCGTCCAGCACTTCAAGCGCGGAAGGACGGACCACCATTTCGTGATGATCGGTCCCGTATCGCTGCGCAACCTGGCGAGCGAAGTGAACCTCGCTGACTTCGGGTTCCCCGAAGTCGATGTGGAAAGTCTTGATTGGCGACGAGCTCTGCTGAGCCATCAGGGCCACTGTGATGCTCGAGTCCAAGCCGCCACTCAGGAACGCACCCAAGGGCACATCGCTGATCATCCGCAAGCGAGTAGCATCTTCCAACAACTCACGCAGCCGTTCTGCGGTAGCCGGCGGATTCTCCTCGGCCGAAACGGAGCGTGGCACATTCCAATAGCGGTCGATGAGATGCCGTCCCTCTTCCAGCACTAGCCGTCCCGCTGGGGGCAACTGTTCGACCCCTTCGTAGATCGACCACGGATTGGGAATGTAGCCGAGTGTGAAGTAGTGATAAACGGCTACCGGATCCAACTCGGTTGACACGTCCCCACAGTGCAGCAGACATTTCAATTCCGAACCAAATACGATTCCGTCTACGGTGTGCGCGAAGTAGAGCGGCTTTTGGCCGAGACGATCTCGAACCAACACGAGCCTGCGGCGGGATTCATCCCACAGCGCAATCGAAAACATGCCATTCAGATGCTTGGCGAAGTCGACACCATGCTCTTCGTAGAGGTGGACAATCACCTCCGTATCACCCTTGGTCGCAAACCGATGGCCGCGCGAAACGAGTTCGTCACGTAATTCTTGAAAGTTGTAGATTTCGCCGTTGAAGACAATCGTGACGTTTCGGTCTTCGCTGGAAATCGGCTGCGATCCGGTCTCCAGGTCGATGATACTCAGCCTTCTCATGGCCAGCCCAACGCAACCGTGAACGTGCATGCCTCCTTCATCTGGACCGCGGTGAACGATGCTGGAGTTCATGCGCTCTAGCAACTCCGGATCCGCCGGTCTCCCGGTATGGACGAAACAAACGCCACAAATTCCACACATACGGGAAGCGCTACCTCGTAGCCTCTCGCTGATGATCATTTCTTGACGAACCGGAAACCGGCGCCGTGGGCCCGGCTGGCTCGGCGCTTGGCCGGCCAATAGCCGCAACAGATTTTGCGACTCGGCCCACCTCGCGCCGCAGCTTCTGCTTATCAGCGTCGTTGCTGAGTGTCACGACACAGGCTCCGGCAGAGCGAAACTGCGCCAGGCTGTCCTCGATTGCAGCGTCAAACCTCTCGAGCACCCGCCGCGCCGCGCTTTCGCTCGACTTCACTCGGCGGGGCCACGAACGAGGAACGCCGCGCCGCCACAACCGCTCAAAGGCGACCTCCAGAGGTACCGTCACATGAACGACGCATAGATCTAGCCGAGGCCGGCTGCCAAGCCACGCCTGACTGATGTCCCGGTAGCCCGCACCTGACCACACTCGGACTGCCGCCGTGTGATGTACCAACCCCTCCGAGGAGAGGTAGATCCGCCCCGGATCTGTGGCGAACTCGCGGTGAAAATATTCCGTCAGCAGCATATCTACGGCAAGCCACTTGAAAGGCAGCCGCTTGGCTTCGCTAAAGGTCGCCAACGGCCGTCCGATCGACAACCGATTGCAACAGTCGCGCAGATGAATTCGTAGCCGAAACACCCAGTGGGCAATCGCACGAACGATCAAGAACTTCTCCCAACGGCGATTCAACCCCAGTTTGTGATAGGCTTTGTCGACTTGATAACTCCTCAGCAAGCACTCCTGATCGGTAACCTGAAACCCGCTGTCCCGGAGCGAAGCGCTCAACATCTCCTCGCACTCACTCTTGCCTGATCCAGGCAGACCGACCAACTCGAGGATCACCGGTCACCTGTGTGCAGGGTCACGCGTCTAGCCACCATCACTCGATGAAAGCGTTTGCAGGTGAGAAAACGACGGCAACCCAGTGTCGTACTGGCCGGCCCCGGCGTACCGACAGCTGGCATCGAGAACGGAGAACACCTGCCTGCCAAACTCCTCGGGGATCGGCCACTCGCTCACACGCTCCAGCGTCGCTCGATCGAGCTCGAGGATTCGGGCCAGGGCATATTGGGCTGGTGCCCCCCGCCTGACCGTCAATCCCGCGTAGACCCGATCGCCGATGACCGCAATTCCACGCAAGAATCCCTCCTGCTTGGAAACCGTCACGATCTTGTCGATGCGTTTCGTGCCCAGTGAGGGTCCCTGCGGAACAAAGTCGTGAACGATAATCCGGTTGGCCCTACAATCCGTCGCATAGTGTTCGTTCTCAGCCACGATCCCGTCATGGGCACGCCCCAAGCCGTCCACTAGGATTCTCCCGTCCCGCAAACTCACAATCTCGCCTGTCGTGTTAACAGTAACCCACACATCGTCATCCAGAACCAGCACATGGTTCGGATGCAGGATGTGTGGCCGGAAATGCGAAAAGCGAAGCTCGCGTTCGCGCCTCCTGTAGGCGTTGCTGAACAGGAGTTTGAAAGTATTTCGCAGCAAAGGCTTGTGCGGCAAATGGGAGTAGGGTTGTCGCCAACCCCTCCAATACTCGTAGCCTCTTTTGATCGTAAAGTAGAGTGACGTGGAGGAATATCGCAGCCTGCGGGCAACACTGCCAAGCAGATCACGCGTCTCTTGCAGCTGCCATTGGGAATCAAACACCTCGACACAGTCCAAGCCGGTGTTGCAAACCCAGATCTTCCCATTGCGAGCCGCCACGTGATGAACGTCGTTTAGATAGGGAAAGGACTTGCTGCCAACGAGGCGGAACGGGGCGGTCTCACATTCCAGCAATTCGCACTCGGTGGCGATCAGCAGCTTCTCTCCATTCCATGAGGCGCCGGCGAGGCCCTTGTGTGACCCTGCGTAGACGGTGTGCCGGTATCTCAGGCTGTCAATAACCGCGCGTCTCCGCCAATCGACAGCCAGCAGATCGCCATAGGACGCCTCCTGGAGCCCGGGTCCACAAGTAAGCACGAGAACTGGGCCTGTCTGCTGTGAATCTCGAGGTGTGTCCGACAAGGGGTATCTCAAATCTTGCGCGGGCTCTCCGCGCGAGCAGCTGGTTTGGTCGTCAACAGCCTGCCTAGAATCGCAGTTCTTAACTGCTCGTCCAGACAGAACACAAAACTGGCGGCAGCGGTCACCATCAAGAGAACGACGCCCTGCAAAGCCACATACACCAAGTGGGACTGCGGAGCGAGACGGACCAGCAGAGGAGCAAGCCCGATCGCCGGCAGCGAAGCGATGATGCCCGGCACGGTGACTCGGGCGAGGTAGCGCGGGATCGAGACTCCGATGGACTGACAAGTCGTCGACACCAACACCGTCGCGGAGAGCGCTTGGGCGCAGATAATCGCAACCGCCATCCCAAGGATGCCCATCGAACGAACCAGTACGATTCCCAGAACCAGGGTCAGCACCGCTTCGAAGATGGAGACTTTCGCCAACCTATCCATCCGGGCAGTGCCCTTCAGCACATTGGCTGCAGACGTAGTGGGAATTCGAACCGCCATCCCCACGGCGAGGAGGCAAAGTACTGGATAGGACGCGACCGCATACTTCTCGCCAATCCACAGGCCGATGAGCGGCTTGCCCAGGGCAACGAAAACAACCACCAGCGAGATCGCCACAGTAAGCAGCAGTCGAGAGGCGAGGACGAAGACCTCTTGCAACTCCTCGGGGCGCTGTTGAGCGTCCAACTGGCTCACAACCGGCATGAGTACGGAATTCACTCCCTTTGCCAGATCTTCAACCTTGCTGGCCAACACGGCGGCAATTGAATAGAACGTCACGACCGCAGGGCCAACGATGATGCCGATGATTAACGGACCTGCCTGGTGCGTCACACGCCGGGCACTGGCAGCAACGATGTTGAGCACGCCAAACTTCAGCAAACTACGGAGCGTCGTCCAGGAGAAATGGCGACCGGCAAAGGTCAGGTAGCTGGCGGCGCGAGTGGCCAAGAAGGCGACTGCCAGCTGCCGGCACACCATCACCGCCAGGATGATCCAGGTCATCTCCAGCAGGCCTTGTCCGCTGCGGACGGCGGTCACGATTAAGCCCGCTTGGATCAGGTCGAAGAAGACTCCCAAGAGGTTGATCTGGTCGAACCGTTTGAAGGCGACCAGGACCGCGGCGAAAACCTGGCCCACGATTCCGATCGAAGTTGCCAGGCCGGTCAAGACAATGACCCAGCGCAATGTGGTCAGGGACACCTCCTCCAGCTGGGCAATCGCCGGCACGAAGGGCACCACGACCGCCACAACTCCAGCCAGCGCTAGAACCAGCGCTGAGAGCGGCAGGTAGGCGGCCAAAGTCGTGATCGCAACACGGTTCACCGACTCGTGGTCACCGACGGCGTCAAACTGGGCTATATATTTCACTCCCGCCGCTCTCAAGCCCAGGTTTGCTAGGGCATAGTAGGTGCCCAAAGCCATCACCATCTGCCAAACGCCATACGCTTCGTCGCCCAAGCCCCGGACCACAATCGGCGTGACCACGAAAGCGACGGCGATAGCACATGCCTTTCCCACCCAATTGTAGAAGACTCCCCATGTTGCTTGCCGCGTCAGACCCACCGGTATCTCAATCGAGCGTCTCCACCAACTGTCGCAGCCGCATCCGTACCCAGCGGCGAGACCAGCGGTGGAAAACCGCTTGCCCCCTCGATTCAGGTTCTCTTTGAACCAACTTCTTCAGCCTGCTCAACAAGTGTCGGACCATCAAAACGCGGTAGATCGGCAGCTGCTGAGCTTCCGGCAGGCCATATCCGCGAAGACAGGCTCTCGTCCACAAACCGATCGGCCAAGCCCGCCACGGAAAACGGAGAGGCAGCATCTGAAGCCGGTGGATCAGATAGGTGACATCGGCGAGGGGCAGGTCGGCGGCCGACGAAGAAAAGTCAATCGGAGTGAGCTTGCGGTCATCCCACATCAGGTTGTACGGGCCAAAATCGCCGTGACACCAAACTCGGGCTCGCAACTTGGCCGGAGTCGCTTTCAGCTGTTCGCGCAGCCAGCCGAGCAGCCGGTCCTTCTGCTCCGCATCCGGCCAGGCGTATCCAGCGTCGCGCACGGCCTCAAGTCGCAGCTCGCAGTGTGTCACCAGATCCTGCGGATTACTCGGTGTGTGTGGATGGGTCGCGATCTCCAACGGAGCGCGTTGCAGAGCGCGAGACCAGCTGCCAGCCAACAGGACTGCTCGGGTACAACGACCGCGCCGGGCCGCAGTGCTGGCGGTGTGCAGCACGTCGGTCAACAACTGACCAGGTACCGCGCTGGTGGTGAGCCGTGAGCTAGCCGCATCGTGGTCCAATACCTGGACAAGTCCCAGTCGACTCCCGAAATCTGACTGGGTGGCCAGGTGGTCCAGCAGCGCCACTTCACGCTCGAGCTGAGAACGGACGAGTTCAGGAGTCTCGTACCGGCAGCCCGGTAGACAGTGCTTGACGTAGACTAACTGGCCGCCGACAAGTCGCTTCTCAACGACACTATAGTCTCGACGGGCAGCCGAATCGCCAGCGATCGGAGCCGTATTAGTCACTAAGCCTGAGACGTGTGAAGCTCACGCTCCGCAGGTTTCTGCGGGCGATCAAAAAGGGTGAAGGACTAGCCGGACTAGTCCTACCGGCTAGCTGCGGCGAAGCGTGTATCCGTAGTGACCGTTCGAAACGGTGTAGGATTTGGTGGGTACACCGTTCAACACGACGCCTGCGAGTTTAACATGAGCGGCTGCCAACCGGTCATGTACTTTCCGAACCTGCTGGAGGCGGCTTACGTCGTGCCTGGCGCAGATTAGGGTCACATCGGCTGCTTTGGCGAGCACCATCGCCTCCGCGGCAGCCAGCACCGGCGGTGTGTCAATGATGATGTGACGGTACGCAGCACGTGCCTCTTTCAACAACGCCGAGAGCCCTCCGTTGCCCAGCAGCGTATGTGGACTGCTGAACAACTTCCCGGCTGGCAACAAATGAAGGTTCTCGTACTTACTGACCATGACCGCATCGGCTAACGGGCAGTCATGGTTCAACACCTTCGACAAGCCCGGCTCGAGTGAAACCCCCGACAGCCGATGGAGATCGGGCGACCGCATGTCGCCATCGATCAGCAACGTGGGCTCACCGGTCGCCCGCGCAATGCTCACCGCCAACTGTGTTGACAAGCTCGTCTTACCCTCGCGCGCAGAAGCGCTCGTAACGGCCACCACCTGCGTGTTCTGAGCGTCTTCGCCCAGCGTCAGGGACGTCCTCAACGTGTCGACGCTCTCCTCGAACAGCGTCGATCGGCGAGAAGGCCTGGCCGACTTTGGACCCAGCGAGTGTCTTCCTCGTCGTTGAGATTTCGCGACTTCTCCCAGGACGCTCATTGCCGACTGACTTTCCAGCTGGTCGACATCGCTGATCCGCCGGACACGCCATTCCCAAGCAACCGCCAACGCGAACGGGATGCAGAAACTGAGTAGACTGGCCAGCGCCATCTGCCTGGTCGGCAGCGACTCCACGGGCTCCACAGGGGGGATGGCCCGCCGCAACACTTCAACCTGCTCCGGGGCGCGGCTCTCGGTGCGGAGCTCGAGGGATCGAGTCTCGATCATGTTGAGCACCTCTGTGGCCCTCGCCAACTCGTTCATCTTGAACTCCAAGTCCAACGCGTCACCCGCGGCCTGTTTTTCCTCGCCCGTCGCCGGTTCCGGTTGCTCGTCGAGCTCTGGCTCCCGACTAAAACGCTCTTCAAGTACGGCCTGTGTAATCTGCAGCGTTTCCAGCTGAGATTGCATCCTTGTCAGCTCCTCCTCGCGGCGGCCCGTCTCCGCCTGTACCAATTGCTCCATGATTTGGGGCCGAAGTTCGTCCTGCAACTCCTTCAGCCGCTGCTTATCTAGCTCGAGGGCGTTTTCGAGTCGCTTGAAGTAGGGAGTCAGGTTGGTATCGTTGGTTACCCGCCGATAGTCCTGCAGACTCAGGCGGGTGTTGGCAATTCTGCCGTTCAGCTCGTGGATGTCCGGATGCTCGTCGAGTGCCTGCCTGATTGCCATCGGCGAGACGCGCACCTCGTCCGATTCGTTCCATTCTTGGTAGGCGATGATGCGGGCTTTCAGGATCGCCTGATCCACGTCGGACTGCACCAGGCGTTGGTCCATCTTGCCGAGCCTGGAGGGTGCACTCGGCACTGGCTCCGTCTGATGCGTTCGCAGACCGGCCAGCGGCGCCAACGGATCGTCCAAAGCCCGACGCCTCGCCAATTCACGGACCTCATCGCGAAGGGCCAAGACAGACTGCTCGCGCAACCGCTTCTCGCCCGCGAGCAGCTCGACAACCCGTTCGGTGCGGTCCGATTCATGCTGACCCCGTAGTTCGAGGTAGGCATCTGCGATGGCGTTGGCGATCGTAGCTGCCTGGCTAGAGTCGGCCGCCGTGTACGACAGCTGAATGAGCTCGGAGAGCCCGATTCGCTTGACGATCATGTTTTGTCGCAGCCTTTTCAGTGGACTCTGAAGATCGATCGGAACGTCGATCGGGACGTCAATCGGCACATTCAGCAGTGGATTGTTGTCGCCCACCAACAGCTCGCTGATCTCGGGATCCTCAAGCAGCGGGATCAGCACCAACTCGCTTTGTAACAGCTCGAGTTCATTGGAGAGGAACTGCTTCGAGTCCTGGCGCGGATCGAACACCAGATAAGGGACCGCCGACGTGACCCGAAAAAGGACCGCGGCTTCGTACAAGGGCTTGAACCCAGAGTAAATCGTCCAGACCGAGGCTGCCGCAAACAGCAGCCCAAGGATCGCCGCCGGCACCCGCCAGCGGCGAGCCGCCCGTAGCACAAACTGAGTGGTGAACTCCGGGACCAGCAGCTGCGACCTGTCGGCGCCTGAGTCCCGTTGAACAACCTGCTTAGCTGAGATCATCGTCGTTTCCGCCGTGCAAAAGTAAAAGTAACTAGCACCCCTGACGGGGTGAGCGCATACTCCGTTCCCTTCGGGGGCAGATGATTGCCTCCCTACGCGCGGAACTTGAATCTCCGTAAAGATTTCCGCAAATACCTAGAACTCCCAAAATAGTCTCACCCTATCGGAACTGACAGTGGAACGTTTTCTGATATTGGGGTTCCAAATCCTTGATACACTCCGCAGAGAGAGCGTCTCTTTTTGTTGCGGCTGCAAGTTACCAGCCGGCGTACCACAACATGATTCGACTGCAACCGGGCGAGTATGCCCAAATAGTAGAGAGCAGCTACTGAGCTGTAGCGCTGTTGCCGGATCTAGTGATCGCAGGGCGAGCGATCAAATCTCGCAGATGGCAGGTACTAACTCTTCAAACGCGTGCTCGGACCACAGGCAGACATCTGCTCCAACTGAGAGGACGTGGTCAGCAAACGCCATGTCACGCTTCAGCGAGAGGGCGAGAATCCGCGTCTCGGGACTCGTCTCCGCAAACTGCTGAATAAGTCGCATACCTCGGTCCGCAGGCATTCCCAGCTGAATCACCGCGGTGTTCGCAGCCTCCTGCACCGCCCACTCTATCGCTTCCGGACCAAGGGCGACTTCCCCGACAACTTCAAGTTCTGCCTCTGTTTGCAACAGAGAACAGAGGGCTCGCGAAAGGTTGTGACTGTCCACTACCATCAGCACTCGGACAGGCCGTCCAAAGCCTGGTGAGGCCGTCATCATGACTTCTCCTGCAAGGAAGCGCTGCCGTCTGTCCCCCCCTACCAGCCTCCCCTGTCTGGCAGTCGGCGGGAAGATCTTCCAAGCCCCAACCCAATAGCGACCGTAGCAGACCTCGAAAAGAAGCCGCGGAAACCCCGAATTTACCTGATTTTGTTACTCCTAATTGCTTAGCCGTACCTACTGAATTTCTGAGTCGCTGTATCTCTCTGAGTCACGCCGACGCGAGTTCATGACTCGACAGTCGTCAGCCCCTCGCGAATGGCGTATTTCGTCAATTCGGCAATACTGTGGAGATCCAACTTGTCCATGATGTTCTTACGGTGGGAGTCGACCGTCTTGATGCTGACGGAAATCCGCCGGGCAATCTCCTTGGTCGTCCTGCCCTCGACCAGCAGCTGAAGAACTTCCTTTTCGCGGGGAGACAGCCGGGAGGGGTCCGTGGACTCCGTGGCCGTCAGCCGCTCGACATAGTCCTCTAAGACAACCACCGCGATATTGCTGCCAAGATAGGTCTGGTTCGCGGCTAGCGTGCGAATCGCCCCGGCCAATTCGTCGAACGCACAATCCTTGAGCAGAAAGCCTGAAGCCCCCGCACGAAACATGTTGGCGACGATTCGTTTGTCAGAGTGCATCGAGAGTGCCAGTATCTTGGCATCGGAATCGCTGGCCACTATCTGACGCGTGGCTTCGATACCGTTCAGCTCCGGCATGTTGACGTCCATGATCACCACGTCCGGCGCGAGCTCCTTTACAAGCTTGACGGCGGTTCTCCCGTCCTTGGCCTGGCCCACAGGGACCATATCCGCTTCGCCAGCCAACAACGACTCGAGACCGGCGCGGAAAATACAATGGTCGTCGGCAATCAGGCACTTTACGGGCAAATCTACTGTTCCTCGTTGTCGTCTTGGGGCACTTGTAACGTCACCCACCGCTCCCCCGCTCGGTGGCGAACTCACCTCCAAATGGCCACCGATCAAGCGAAGCCGCTCGCGAATACTCGACAAACCAAACCCCAAAGATGTGGCACCCGCCGCCGCGGGCTGAAAACCGATGCCGTCGTCCTCAACACGGACTTCAAGCCGATCTGTCCGCTGCAGAATCTCGACGGTCACACGGGTGGCTTTGGCGTGCTTGAGTGTGTTGAGCAACAACTCGCGGACTGAACGAAACAACATCACCGCCATCTCCGGAGCCAGGGGCTCCAGCGGGTCGGTGGCGGTCACCGACACCGCCAGATCGTGCTGCCGCTGCAGTTGCTGGGAAAACCACTCGACCGCCGCGGCGAGCCCACTCTCCTGCAAGAGCGGCGGGCAGATCTCGAATATCAACGAACGTGTATCGTCGATCGTCTCCTGGACAATCTCTCGACACTCGCGAGCCAACTCTGCAGGTTGAGGGTGATCAGACGAGCCCAAGAGCTGGTCCAGCTTGATCTTAGCGCTCAACAGGTTTTGACCAATCCGGTCGTGCAAGTCTGCGGCAATTCCCTGACGAGCTCGTTCTTCATCAACGATCCACTTATCCGCCAGCGTCCGCAAGCGCGTGCTCGTTGATGCCAGTTCCACGGCCGTTTTCCGATAGCTCCATTCGCGAGCGGCCGCGGCCGCAAGTCGCTGAAGTGCTGGCACCGCGGTTCGACTCAGCACGATTGGCCGGTCGTGCATGACACCGAGCAATCCTACGCAGGCTTGACCCGCATCCTTTAACGGCACTGCCAAGTAACTTTCGACCTCGTGCTCCCGAAACATACGATGCTCGGGAAACGCCTTTTGCACGCCAGCCGGATAGTAGCTCAGCCCATCAGCCATCGCCCGCTCGCAGGGTGTGCCGCGGAGATCGTACTGGAAAACTGTGAGCCGTTGCCGTTCGTCCCAAACGGCGCGCAGACGCACACGTGAAGGACACCTCTCGTCCAGTTCACCCAAAAAGCCAATCCGAGCACCAAAGGCAGTGGCCACACGGTGAACAAGCGAGGAAAACAAGACTTCGTCGGGCGACGTGGTATCACGCAACAGCTGATACAGCGCATCTTCAAACAGCTGCGCTGCCGCGTTGTGTACGGTCACAAGGCCCCCCACGACCTGCCCGGAACTGTCGTACAGGGGCGCGTAGTGCCGCTCCAGCAACAGACGTTCGCCGCCGGCAGCCAGGTACCAGTCGGGGCCGGCGCTGCCGCTCTGGCCAGCAAAGACGCCCTCCAAAAAGCGCTCATCGCCTACAGAACCTATAAACGGCAGGAGCTCCGTAATGGGTCGTCCCTGGTATCTGTCGCCGGATGGCCCCGCAATGAATTCCATCGCCGGACTGCAGAACGTGCAGCGCAGATCGCGACAAAAACCGGCAACCGCCGCGCCGGTCCGATCATCCAACATCGGCGCATCACCCTGCCGTGTTTCGACTTGGGAACGCGTCTCTAGCTCAGCCATCTGTTCCTCAAGATCCCCCCCCAGGGAACTGGCATCAGCAAGTGACGCCATAAACGAGATAGTCATTATGAACCCCGAGGTCCGCTTTTTCTAGGCTTTTCCTTAACAAGGCGGTCGTTTTAGTTGTCATATCTACTTCAGATTCGCCGACCCGACCCGGTTCCCGGCCGTCGTGGTTGCCTAAGCTGGAACCTTACGTTATTCTGTGAAAACTGTGCCGTCCCCCTAGGGCGACGGCCTCTCCGCTGGTACGGCAGCTTCCTACCGTACGTCCGCTCCCGGTTTCTCCGTGCGCATTTTCTGCAAGTCTCAACG
>CBDCWT010000056.1:0-55775 GCA_965223305.1 Pirellulaceae bacterium
GCGGATCCTTTTCCAAACGCGCACTCGATTGCCAGTGGAATTCGCGTCCCAGCTGCGGTCGGCGACTTCATGATCATCGATGCCTTGCGAGCAAGCCAAGGGAGAGCGGTGGCAGTCGACGAGTCGCGGATCCGCGAGTGGATGCAGCTGGCGGTTGCGTCGGAGGGCATCGCCGTCTGTCCGGAAGCCGCTGCCTGCATCGGTGCGATCGACCAACTCGTCGCCGAGAATTGGATCCGCCGAGACGAGCAGGTGGTGCTGTTCAACACGGGAGCGGCCCAGAAGTACTCCGAGGCTCTGGCGAGGGAACTGCCGCAACTTGATGTGCAACAAGCGACTGACTGGAGCAAGTTGGCCCACGGCGCAGGAGGTTGACCCGCTACGCATGAGTTGATCCACTGCGCGTGGGGGTGGTCACAGTGCCTGCTTGCGATTCTTGAAGTTGCGCGTTCTCCTCAATCGTAACCCGAAGCGTAAGCGAGGGACTGACTTGCTTCGATGCACGAACACCCCTCGCTACCGCTTTTTGATGTTGCACGTTTGGCTCAATCGGAACCCGAAGCGTAAGCGAGGGACTGACTTGCGTTGGTCCACCAACTCCCCTCGCTGACGCTTCGGGTTACAAAAACGCGACAAATTCGACATCATGTCCAGGGGAATGGCGCAAGGCGCAACTTCAAGACTTGCGTGTAGAGCAGAATCGATGGACCGACATATTCAGAAGATCTTCCTGGGCTTGGACCGGCCCGGTTTGCCTGCGGCGGTTGAATACCTGCAGACGCGGTATCAAGAGAGGGAATCTCTAGACCTGTCGCAGGTACTGGTCGTTGTACCTGGCCGGCGGGCCGGGCGCCGTTTGTTGGAACTGTTGGCAACAGAGGCCAGCAGCCGCCATATCTTGATGACGCCGCCGTTGATCGAGACAGTGGGCCGAATCCCGGAACATCTCTATACTCCGCGCCGCCCATTCGCCAGCGACTTGACCCAGCGGCTCGCCTGGGCCCAGGTGTTACGAAAGGCCGACGAAGCCACGCTGGCTCCGCTACTGCCCAACCGACCTGCCGAGAGTTCAAGCCGCTGGGAGGAGCTGGCGGCACTCTTGAGGCGGCAGCACATCGAGCTCGCTGCCGACGGACTCGACTTTCCGCATGTCGCCAATCAGGTCGAATCGATCGGCGGTCGAGACGAGTGGCTGCGATGGAGCGCCCTGGCTCAACTGCAGGCAGCCTACCACCAGACGTTAGACGAACTGCAGCTCTGGGACCGGCAGACAGCTCGGCTCAAAGCGATTGAGTATGGGGAGTGCGTCACACAGCGGGACCTGATCCTGGTGGGGACGGTCGACATGAACGTCGCGCTGCGAAAGATGCTCGACCAGGTCGTGGAACGGGTAACAGCTTTGGTGCTCGCCCCGCCGGACTGGAACGGACGATTCGATGAATACGGCTGCCTCGTTCCTGACGCGTGGCAAGAAGTCGATGCCGGCTTGCGGGACGAACAAATCGAAGTCGCAGACGGTCCGCCTGAACAGGCGGAGGCTGTGGTGCGGAAGCTGGCATCTTACGGAACTCGCTACCATACCGACGATGTGGCGATCGGTGTCCCCGACGAGCAGCTGGTCGCGGAAGTCGAGCGGCGTCTGGCACGGGCCGGAGTGGACGCTCGCTGGGGGCCAGGTCAGCCGTTGCGGGGCAGCAATCCATTTCGGCTGCTCAGCGGCGTGCGTGACTTCCTGGACAACCGGCGCTTCGCTGATGCCGCAAACCTAGTACGTCACCCGGACGTCGAGAGCTGGTTGCGGTCGCGAGGCATCGACGGCGACTGGCTGACCGAGCTGGATCGCTATCAAACAGACCACCTGCCCTACGGAATGCCTGACCCTTGGTTGGGACCAGCAAAGAACAGTGCCACAGTTCGAGCGGCCTTTCGTGAGCTGGCTGATTGGGTCGCGCGCCTGCCCGAGCGCGAGCTCCCGCTAAGCGACTGGCAGTCGACATTGACCGACTTCCTTTTGGAAGTCTACGGACACCGCGAGTTCGACCGGTCTGCGTCCGAGGATCGGCTGACGATCCGCTGCTGCAGCCGCTTCGTCGAACTGCTCGACGAGCTGACAGCCGTACCTGCCAGTTTGGCACCGACAATGTCGGCCGCAGAGGCGATCGGCTTGCTGCTGGAGCTGACCGCCACCGACCGCATGGAAGCAGAGCCTAGTGAGGCGATCGAGTTGCTGGGATGGCTCGAGCTACCATTGGACGACGCGCCGGCCGTGATTGTGACCAGCTTCAACGAAGGCTACGTACCGGATTCGATCAACTCTGACCTCTTTCTGCCAAACACGCTGCGGTCCAAACTGGGGTTGCTGGACAATCCCCGCCGCTTTGCCCGAGATTCCTATGCGCTTCACATCTTGGTGCAAACTCGCGAGTCGTTGCATGTGATCGTCGGACGCCGGACCATTGATGGCGACCCGCTGACGCCCAGCAGGCTGCTGTTCACGACTTCGCGAGAGACGGCTGCCCGCCGTGTCAAGGAGTTCTTTAGCGACCTCTCAACACCACCGCCTAGTCAGGCAGCAGCGCCGATCGCCGAACAGCCGACCGACCGGCTTCCAGTTCCCCAGCCGCAACCGGTTGGCGACGAAATCAGCGAGCTCAGCATCACGAGCCTTCGCGACTATCTGGCATGTCCGTACCGCTTCTACCTCCGCCACGTTGTGAAGGTCAGTACGTTGGACGACCATGTCGAAGAGCTGGACGGCGGTGCCTTCGGCACGATGGCTCACGAAGTGCTGCGCCGTTTCGGTGAAGGCACTTGCCGTGACTCCAAAGATGCCACAGAAATCAAGACAGCGGTCTATCAGGAGCTGGCACGGTATGTTGCAGAACAGTATGGCAAGGATGTGATGCCGGCTGTTCGAGTGCAAGTGGAACAGCTGCGTTTGAGGCTAGCAGCCTTCGCTACCCAGCAAGCGTCATGGGCTGCTGAGGGATGGAGCATCGAGCACGTCGAGTCGGGATTGGGGCAAGCGGTCGAGATCGAGGTGGACGATCAACCGGTTACGCTGCGGGGACGAATCGATCGGATTGATCTGCATCGTGAGACGGGGCGGCGAGTCATTTTGGATTACAAGACGAGCGACCTGGCCAAGTCCCCGGATCAAACTCATCGCCGGCACGGAAAGTGGATCGATCTGCAACTGCCGCTCTATCGCCGGCTGGCGGCGTCATTGCAGAAGGCGACGTCGTTCGAGCTGGGATATGTCCTGCTCCCGCGTGATACGGCACGCACGGGATTCTCGCTTGCGAATTGGACGGAAGCACAATTGCAGGAAGCCGACGATCTGGCCGGCGCGACCATCCGGTCCATTCGACGTGAAGAGTTTTGGCCGCCCGCTGATCCACCGCCCGAGTTCAGCGAAGACCTGGCCGTCATTTGCCAGGATCACGTCATTCACAGGCGGCAGTAAATGTGATTTGATTCATTCACGGACATCAGCCGCTGGGCGTTAGCCCACGGTTCCTACCGAAACCGGATGCTAACGCATGCCGGCTGATCAGTTCCGGCTGATCGGTGTGACTGCGCAACATTAGCCGCTGGGCGTTAGCCCACGGTTTCTACCGAAACCGGATGCTAACGCATGCCGGCTGATCAGTTCCGGCTGATCGGTGTGACTGCGCAACATTAGCCGCTGGGCGTTAGCCCACGGTTTCTACAAACCGGATGCTAACGCATGCCGGCTGATTTCTGGTCCGAGCGTAATGGGCGGCGAGCCGCAAGATCCGTGAAAAAGCCGTCAAGCCGACGGCTGCCTCACGCCGATAAGTGCGATGCGCAGCGCCCTCGGCGCTGCAACCATGGGCCAACTCACTCGAATCAGGGAGGAGATCCGTGGGCACCATGACGGCTTCGATGGCGCTTTGCCTGTCAGCGGTATCGCTGCACCCCGTCCGCTCCGCCACTGTTGACGAAGTCGACTTGGTAGAGATCAACCATGTCTTTGATGAACAGGGCAGGCTCGTCTTCGACCAAGTGATCTACTACGAGTGGTCGAACCAGGATAGCCGATATCAAGTTCGCGATTGGCGGCTGTTGAAGAAGCCCTCGCAACTGCCGCTAAAAAACTGGCGGGACGGGAACTTTGTTTCGGTTTGGCACGATTTCAAGTTCCGAGACGTGCTCCGCGAAGTGCAGGCAAAGATCGTTCGCGAGACATGGACTCAATACGACCCGGAACTCGTTGAGCGTGATTTCTTGCCTGAAGAGAAACGACGCAAGCTGCAACAAAAACGCAGGAAGCCCGCGCAGCTCGCACGTCCGGCCTCACCGTGACGGCTAAGGACGTCGTTAAGTGGTTCGCCAAACTCTGTAGCCGAATTCGCCAGAATTTGGACGAATAGGCAGTTCACCAAACTCTGGCGAGTTCGGCTACAACTCTGGGGAGTAGGGCAAAGACCAAACTCTGGCGAGTTCGGCTACGATTCTATTCACCAAACTCCGGTGAGTTCGCTACGACCAAACGCTGGGGAGTAAGGAGTTCGGCTACGATCGGATAGAAGCAAGTCAATTGTGCCGAATCAGCAGGATGTCGCCGTCGCGAATAACGTATTCTTTGTGCTCTTGGCGCATCAAACCTTTGGCCTTGACCTCGCGCTCGCTGCCCAATTCTACGAGATCCTGGCATTGCATGACTTCCGCGCGAATGAAACCGTTGGCCAGATCCGTGTGGATGTTTCCTGCAGCTTCGACAGCCGTGCCTCCTTTGTGGATCATCCACGTGCGAACCTCCTTGTCTCCGGCCGTAAAAAACAACATCTGGCCGGAGGTTTCCATGATCCGCTGGATCACGTTCGAGCGATCGTAGGCAGCGACCCCCATCTCCTCGCAGAACTCCGCGCGCTCCGACTCACCAAGACGGCTCAACTCGACTTGCAACAACAGCGAAATGACTGCGGCATCAGTGGCGTCCGGCAGGGAGCTAAGGAAGCGGTCGGGGGCCGCCTCGTCATCGGAGGTGTTGACAATCACCAGCCGGGGTTTTTCGCTAAACAGCTGAAATGACCGGATCACCCGCCGCTGGTCCGGCGAGAGATCGAGATCCCTGAGTTGGCTCCCTGCCTCGAGAGCGTCCTGCAACGGCTCCAGGGCAGCGAGCTCCTTTTGCAACTCGTCGCGGTTCGGTCTCGGCTTGGTGACCTGCTCGCGCAGCCTCGCAACCCGTCCGGACACAATGTCTAGGTCAGCAATCAGCAGATCGTCGTCAAAATTCGCGAGGTCCGCGCGCGGATCCGAGCCGCTGAACGCGTCCAATACGATCACCAGACAACCCGCTTCGCGGATCATCGCCAACTTCGCAGCGCTGCCTTCATGAGTGCGGCTGAGCCCAGGCGTGTCGACGATCTCGAGTGCCGCCTGGGTGACCTTCTTCGGCGAGTAGATATTGCAGAGCAGCGGCACGCGATCGTCGCTAACAGTGGCCATCGCCTGCTGCGTGGCGTGTGCCAACGCCGGGTCCGGCAGTTCTCCGGTTAACCACTCAAACAGCGTGCTCTTGCCCGAATTACGATAGCCGACCAAACCTATCTTCATCGTCCACAAGTCCCCTCGGTCCCGTCCGTCCGTCTGCTTTCCAGTCCCGCGGGTCCTATCAGTGTCGGCTCATCCAAACGCTTCTCGCACAACCTCACCACCGTCGACGATCTTGATCGGCCGGCCAATGCTGCTCATGTTCTCATGGTCGGCATCGATCTGCAGCCCGTGACAAATCGTGCGAAACAAATCGGGAACGGTGATCGGCCGATCGGTCACCGAGGCGCCACCCGGATCGGTTGCTCCGATCACCTGGCCACCACGAATCCCGCCGCCAGCCAAGGCCAGATTAAAGGCACGCGGATAGTGGTCGCGTCCACCGCGCGGGTTGATTCGAGGCGTGCGACCGAACTCGCCCATCCAGATGACAAGGGTGTCGTCCAACATGCCGCGCTCGCGCAGGTCGCGCAGCAGCCGAGCATAGGGCCGATCAACCTGATCGCAGAGATTGCGGGCTCGCTCGAAGTTGTCTTGATGGGTATCCCAACCACCGGCGTTGACCTCCACAAAGGTGACGCCCACCTCGACCAAACGGCGAGCGAGCAGGCAGCCGGATGCAAATCGTCCCTCACCGTAAGGTTCACGAACCTCCTGCGGCTCGCGTTGGAGATCGAAAGCGTCCATCCGTGAGCTGAGTACCATGCGGGCCGCCTTGTCGTACAACTTCTGGTGCTCAGCGACTTCTCTCCGCGCCCGTTGCCGATTGTCTGCTTCCAGATTGGCCAACAATCCCAACCGACGACGATAACGTTCGTCGTTCGTAGTAAGAACCGTATTCTGTGGGGGCCGTTGGGGATCCGAAATACTGAAAGGATCGTGATCGACACCCAGCAGTCCGCCGCCGGCAGATCCGCGGCCTCGCGCCCCAATTCTGACAAAACTCGGCAAATCAAAATCGGCGTCGCCCAGTTGATGGGATACGATCGAACCGAGCGCAGGAAACTTGACGCTGGCGGTAGGTAGCTGGCCTGTTTGCATCAAGAACGTAGCTCGCGGGTGACTTCCCTCACGGCTGGTCATCGAGCGAACGAGGCAGATGTCCTGCATGCTCTGCGCCGTGTGAGGCAAATTCTCCGAGATCTCGATGCCGGGAACAGCAGTTTGGATGGCCTTCGTCTCACCCCCGTTGGCGTGCTCCGGTTTGGGCGAGAACGTCTCGAACTGGCTCGGTCCGCCTTGCATCCAGAGGACGATGCAAGCCTTGCCCGCCCGCCGTAGCGTGCCCGCTTCGAGCGACATCAGATCCGGCCAACTCAACGTCGTTGCAGCGCCCGCTAGGGAAATCGCCCGCAGAAAACTCCGCCGCCTGACCTGCTGCTTGGGGCCCAAGCGAACGTTGACGTGGTGCTGAAGACGAATGTCCATTAGCCAGTTCCTCAAGATAATAGCCCCCATGCCCCCCACGCCGCGCGGCAGGGGTCACGGAGAGAGGTTCTACTTGCGATACAAGAACTCAGTGGAGTTCACCAAGGCCCACTGGAGATCCTCGAACGCCTCAGCTCGATTCTTCACTTCGCGGATATGTGCCAAACAGGTCCGCACCTCGTCGTCCGTCGGAGCGCGGGAGATTGTCCGTAAATAGAGCTCGGTCAAAGCATCTCGATTGTCCTTGTGTGTGCGGAGAATCACGGCCAACGGACTGTTGCTTCGCCGGGCGTTGATAGCTTGAGCAAGATACGGCGCGTTCATCAACGCCAGCGCCTGCTGAATGGAGCTCTTGACCTCGTCCCGCGGTTCGCTCGGATCGAACCCGAACGCCTGATTGAAGCCCGCTCGAGGACCATTTCCCTGTGCATAACCACCGCCACGGCGGAGGCTGCGAAGGGCGTTCTCCGGGAGTCCCAGTGCCGCTACGAGCTCGTCAAACAGTTGGTCGCCGCGGAGCCGCTGAGGACAGTTAGCCTGAAAGGGGTCCTGGTTGATGTCTCTACGCGTACGGCTATCTCGCTGATAGGTCTCCGTAGCGGCAATCGTACGGTACAGCCACTTGACGTCGTACCCGCTTTCAGCAAATGTCTGCGCCAGCAGCTCGAGCGTCTCGGGTGTGGCACAATCGCGGTCCGGTCCCAGATCATCGACCGGTTCACACAGGCCTTCGCCCACCAGCTCAGCCCATACGCGATTGACAAAAGCTTTGGCGAACCAAGGGTTTTCAGCTGAAGTGATCCAGGCAGCCAACGCCCCACGCCGATCGGCATCCACTGTGCCAAACGGTAGCTCACCACCTGTCAAGAAAAACACCGGCTGGGTCTTGGTACCCTGCGACGAGGGATCCTCTAGGTCCGGCATGAAGTGCTCCGGCGTGCCCCTCACGCGGTTGTTATTGTTTCTTTTCCTCTGCTGGCGCTTCGAATCGTTAATCACCACTTCAAAGGTCCGCGGTTTCGAGTCACGCTTCCGCCGCACAGCGACCCGGGGAAAAAACGCCGCCAGTTCGTGAAACTGCTGCCGCTCCCAGCGATCAGTCGGATGATCGTGGCACTGGGCACACTGAATCTGAATGCCCAAGAAGATGCGCGAGATCTCAGAGACCACGTCCTCCGGTCTCCCAGCTTGGGCCATGATCAGCGCCGTCTCGCCATTTTCTCGCACCTCTCCGGCCGCGGTGATGATCTGCGTCGCGATCTCATGCCAACCCATGTTGCCGTTGAAGTGTTCCGCTAGATACCGTTCAAAGGGTTCAGCCACCAGCCCCGCACGCGGTTCCGTGCTGCGGTACATGACCACATCTCGCCAGTAACGAGCCCAATTCTCGCCAAAAGCCGGGTCATCAAGCAGACGCGCTACAAGTCGATCTCGTTTATCGGCCGCCGTGTCAAACGAAAAGGAAAGCACATCCTCCGGGGTGGGAGGTTGTCCAATCAAATCCAAAAACACCCGGCGGACAAAAGTAGCGTCGTCGGCCCGCGGCACCTCGCTGGCGACACCGAGCTCTTGCGCAAGGGATCGGTCAATCCCAGCCGCAACCCCTGCGGCATCCGGTGCCGCAGCGACGAGCACGGCAGAAGGCGAGAAGACACACACGGCAACTGCAATGACCCAACCAATTCGGTTGCTCATGACTCGTTCCTTGCGAAATGCGCGCGTTGAACAAAATGCATCGACAGTCCGGGAGGGCGACGCCCCAATTCCGAGAGGGTGTTCCAATTCCGGGAGGGCGAGGCTCCTGCCGAGCCGTTCTTATCGCTCTTCGGCTCGGCAGGAGCCTCGCCCTCCCGAGCGCCTCCACTTTCTTAAACCCTAGGACAACCACAAAGTTCCGCCGAGAGGGGCGATTCCCGTTGGTCGGCAGCGTCCCTGGCAACTCTGTAGAATATCAGAATCTCGTCCTTTCAGGGCCATTTGCGCTCAGCGGGTGTCGCCAAATCGCAACCTCGTGGCGTCGGGACAACATGATCGCTGGACGCAAATCTAAGTAGTGCAACAGGATAAGCAAAAACAGCCTGCCCGGTCCACTGGTTGCACCCAATCCCCCGTCAAGTCGCTTCGCTTCTCTGCCGAAACGCCACATCTAAATCGGTGCGGATCGCATGACGCACGTCGTTGAGATCAATCACCTGCACGATCTAACCCGCTTTCAACTCGCGTGGAAAGCACTTTGGCACGAAACGCAGCGGGCACACATCTTCCAATCGTACGAACATCTGACGAAATCCTGGCACCGTCTCGGGCAAGGCGCCAAATGGCGCGTGTTGTTGGTCTACAGCAGTGGGAAGATGATCGGTATTCTGCCGCTGATCGCGACCTCGCGCCGGCTTGCCGGATGTACGGCCCGAGTGGTTGGCTATCCGGGGCCGCAGTGGGTTCGTCAAGTAGGTCCGATCGGGCCAAACCCTACCGCCACTCTACACACGGCGATTAAGTTCCTCGCCTCGCAACGTCGTTCCTGGGATGTGCTCGACTTCCAATGTTCTGAACACGATCGCAGCCAAACCAAACTGGCAATGGACCTGGCTGGGCTGGCTGGGAGGCTCGAACCGTCTCAGCCGATCGCAGTGGTCGACCTGCGTGAAGGTTGGCAGACCAGCCGCTCGCGGGCGCGGAACGAGTTCCGCCGCCTGGAGGTCGCCGCGGCACGGCGAGGTCGGCTGCAGCTGGAACGCCACCGCCCGGCAGGGATGGCCAGTGGGAAGGTCGAGCTGTGTTGGGACTTGCTCCAGCAGTGCAGCCAACACCCGCTGTGGAAATGGCGGGCTGCGGCTCACATTCAGCCTGCGATCGACTCTGGCGACGCGCACGAGGTAGCGAGTTCATTGGGCGCCATCGACCTGAACCTGTTGCGTCTGGACGGACAGCCCATTGCGGCAGCCTACCATTACCAACGGCAAGGTACGTTGATCCAACTTTGGTCCGGCCACGACACTCGCTACGCCGAGCTATATCCGAGCACACTGCTCATGGCCAGGCTGCTTGAAGACAGTCATCGGCGGGGTGACACTCAACTCATTCTGTCACCAGACGACACAGACGGTCACCGCCATTGGGCAACGCGTTGGCTACCCACCGCGCGCGGCTGCTGCTACGGGCGATCACCAGCAGCGCAACTGCTACGACTAGCCAGATGCCGCCGGCGCCAACGCGCACTGTAGGCAGATCGCGCGAGTTTGAAGTTGTGCACTTCGCCTCCATCGTAACCCGAAGCGAAAGTTCTGAAGTTACGCTTGTTGGCCCAATCGGAACCCGAAGCGTAAGCGAGGGAATCACTTGGGTTGGTACTCCCCCTCGCTGACGCTTCGTTCCGAAAAGCTAGGAGAGTTCGGCATCCTCCGAGTCACGCTTCGGTGCTAGGCGTGCCGGTCAGGGCGAGCCCTCTTCGACTTCCGCAACCGCTTCCGGCACCGCCGGAGCGAGACCAGTATCGACGAGCAGGTGACCGGCCCAGAAGAAAGGATGCGCGCCCCGAATGCCCCGCTCCAAGGTCGAGAAACGGACGCGAGGCTCGCGTTCCAGCACCAACTCGCTGTCCATCAGCAGTTGGACGCTGCGTTGCCAAGCATCAGAAGCCGGCGCGTAGGGCAACTCTTGGACAAATTCCCGCACCAGGTCGTAGCTGGACTGTCCGCCCGTGCGCCACTGGCTGATGAGAACGGTGCGAGCACCGGTGGACATCAACCCGCACAAGGTCAAGAAGATTTCGTCCCCGGTGCCACCGTTGCGGAGTCCAACTTCGGCAGCCGTGTGAAAGCCCGGTAGGATCACCTGCTGGGGCCCGCCCCAGGGCAATGCCATCCAGTGTGCCAGCGTACTCCCAGACTTGACGCGGTCGATTTGGAAGGGAGACCAGTCGTAGGGTCCCCCGCCGAGGTCGTCGATGTCAGTAAAGACAACCAAGCGGTCGCAGAGCGAAGCCAGCAGCGAACTCGAAACTTGAGGGGACTCGCTCAGCAGCGTCGTACGGGGCAGGTGGCTGCGTATTTCTTCTGCCGCTACTTTCGCAACCGTTTCGTCGTCTCGCGGAAACAGCCGGCCAGCCACGACGAGCGTTTCACCCAGCGGTCGGGCAGTTCGCGCCCCCGGAAAAGCCAGAGCGACCGTCGGGGCATAGCGAACCCGTACGGACGAGATAAGCGGTTGACCTCCCGCGTGCGGCAACGCTTCGAATGGGACGTACCACAGGGGCCCATCGGGAATCACCACCAACTCGGTGAGCCCCTCGGGTAGCGGCTTGGAGTTCAACACCTGACTGAACAGCCGGTTAGCAGCCTCCTGCCACGAATCGTCACCGAGGCCGGCCACATCGACCGGCTGATTACGATCAACTTGTCCGAGATCCCGCAAGAGCAGTGTGAGTTCCTTTTCGACCTGATTGGGCGCGGCCAGAATCCAAGGCTCTTGGTAAGTATCCTTGCCAAAGGTAAACGCCAGGACATGGCGGTTCGTCCGGAGAAATGACATCACAAGCTGCCCGTCCTCCAGTGAAGCCTGAGCTTGTTTGAAATCCAATTGGGGTGGAAAGACCATCTGCGCGGGAGCCCGGCGGAGGGCGATCTCACGCAGCAGTATTTCCTTCTCGGTGCTAATCACGTCCAATTCTTGAAACCAGCGTTGGCGGCTCGTGCGGGCGTCCGGATCCTCGGGCACCAGCGGCATCGCCTCTAGGTGCCTGCGCACTGCGGTACTGCGTTGAGCAAGCTCGGCATAGCGGGGAAATTGCTCGAGCAACGACTGCCTCTGTAGGACGGCGCGTTCGGTCAATGCCGACTCGGGTCCGTCCAGCACCCAGCGAAGCGACAGCAGGCGCCCCCCCATCGGCAAAGTCGTGTAGAAGCGATGCCGGCGAATGCGGTCAGTGATCTCGATCGCCGACTCGACCTCACGGCGTTTCAAAGTGACATTCAGCCAGTTTTCCAAGGGCACGGCGATCTGTGCCAGCAGCACCGTTTGCGTCTCGACCGGGTCGGTGGCCCAATCCTTGCCGGTGGGCTCGCGCAACACACCTGCGTACAGCTGTTGTGCAACTCGCTCGCCGACCACTCCCGTGTTGTACATCACGTCAACCAGGCCGATCTCGTACAGCCTAGTCGAGCCCCTCTTTTGGTAGCCCATCAACGTCGCGAACTGCTGGTCGCCCGCTCTTAGTTTTCCGGTCTGATAGTTCATCAACGAGGTAACGTAGGCCAGCCGCTGAGCGCCGACGGTACCGTTGAGCATCTCGGTCCGGGCCATTCGCCGGCGCGCTTGCTCGGCGAGGTTGACTGCCATGGCCGTTTCCTGCAGCACTGCCGCATTTTCGGCGGCCGCCACCAGCAGCGAGGCCTCCATGTAACGCGACTCGCGACGCGCCCAACCGATCGCAGGGCTGAGCGACTGGTAGGGTCCTGGTTGCGAGGTGGCCAGGTGGTTCTTGGCGCCCCAGCGCAGCGACTCTTCGATCAGCGAAAACTGCTCGAATGCGGCAGCGCTGAGCGACGCTTCATGAAAAAACTTGCCGGCACTCACGTACTGTTCTTGTTCAAACGCCAACTTACCCAGCTCGAACAGAGCCATCGCGGTCAGCGGATGGTCGAAGGCCCCGGCGGCAAAGGCTCCATTTCCAAGGTCGGTGACTGCCTGCTGGATTTTGCCTGCCGCAGCTGCCGCCATACCCAGCTGGACATCGATCCAGGCTTGCGACCAGTGATTCTGCCGAGCGGGCCGGACGCTGAGCGCCTGCAGAACCTGGCCGGTCAACGGATCATACTTCGTTGCGCTGCCCATCAGTTCGCGGCGTCGGCGAATCGCCAACGCCGTGCAGCGAGCGATTTCGTGCGCGTTGATCATGATGTACTCGGGCAACGCGATAACACCGCCCTGAACGAGTACGTTGGCGTTGTCGAAACGGCCTTGGAGGATGGGGTAACGTTTGTTGAAATGACCGACAACGGCCCCGCGCGTACTGATGCCCCAGTTCGGTGGCTTGCGGGCTTGACGAGATGGCTCGATGCCGGGCAAGAAATCCACCCGGATCATCCAGCTCTGGTACGTGACAAATAGCGACAGCGCCCTGTTGTAGTGGTCGACCGCCTTTCTCAGCTCCCCCATTTGATAGGAGCACTCCCCCATCATCGTGTGGTAGCAGATCGAATCGACCCAACGGCCCTCCGTGCTGCGGATGCCCGCTTTGCTAGCTGATTGGAAGCCTTTGTATGCTGTCAGAAAGTCGCCGTCGTGAAAGAACTCAAATGACAGGTAGTAGGCTGCCGGGGGGTATTCGCGGATGTCTCCCTGCCCCTGCACGCTCGTCGTGGCGCTCAGCAACAGCAGGGTACCCGCAACTCGGAGCCACAACTTTCGCCTGCGGGCGGTGCCACTTGATGGACTGCTGGACATGGCAATCGCTCCCCAAAAGTAGAGTCTGGCCCGCGGCGCACATCCTCAGCCAGCGCTGCATGAAGCTGCTTCTCGGCAGTTCGGCGGCCTACGAACTAGGAATCGGCAGAGAGCCAGGGCAAGCAGCCACTGTACCTAGCCGTCTTACCCAACCTTCCTAATGATACTCGGTGCCCACCGCCCGGGCGACTCGATGGTCACCAGCCCCCGGTTTTTCCAGCTTTTTGGGCAAATTGGTGGCGTAACAGCTTCTGACGGTCCGATAAGCAGTCACAATTGTACCGGTTCTAGGGAGACGAAGGACAATGAAGACCGACAAACGACAGGGCTGGTTGATGGGATCTCTCTGTGCTTGTGGCATCACGGCCGCGCTGAGCCTCAGCGGTTGCCAGGTAAGTGTGGGCGGCCAGACCCTGCCGAGCCCCTACTATCTGTCGGACGATGTTCAGTACTTTGCGCCCGGCACCGAATTCAAGTTGCCGCGGGAAGCGGCGGCGATGGAGGCCTATGAAACGGATCAGGAGCTGCTCAACCCTTAGTTCGACGGACAGTGCTACTCGACGCAGCCAGACCCATTCATGACCGACTCCGCGCAAATCGACCTCCGGAAGTACATTCGAGACATTCCTGACTTTCCCAAACCGGGTATCCTGTTCCGCGACATCACTCCGCTGCTGGCGGCTCCCGAGGCTTTTCGAGAAGCGATCTGGCGGATTGCTGAAGCGTTTCGTGACCGACAGATCGACGTGATCGTGGCCGCTGAGGCGCGCGGTTTCATTTTCGCCGCACCGCTGGCGCTGGAACTAAACGCGGGCTTCGTACCCATTCGCAAACCGGGCAAGCTGCCGTTTGAAACCCACGCTTTTCACTACGAGCTGGAATACGGCTCCGACACGTTGGAAATCCACATTGATGGTGTGAGCGACGGTCAGAACGTATTGGTCGTCGATGACCTGTTGGCGACGGGTGGAACCGTCGAAGCGTGCTGTCAACTGCTGGCCAAAAGCGGCGCGAACGTGGTCGGCACCGCATTCTTAATCGAGCTGGAAGCACTGGGTGGTGCGGAGCGAATCGCGCCGTTCGAAAGCTTCAGCCTGCTGCACTACGAGTAGCGTGTAGCTGGATCTCGCGATTCTGATCAGCCGCTGGGCATTAGCCCACGGTTCTTCACCAAACCGGATGCTAACGCATTCCGGCTGATTTGTGGCCCACTAACATCAGCCGCTGGGCGTTAGCCCACGGTTTCCTACCCAACCGGATGCTAACGCATTCCGGCTGATCTGTGGCCCGCTAACATCAGCCGCTGGGCGTTAGCCCACGGTTCCTGCCCAACCGGATGCTAATGCATTCCGGCTGATCGAGTCTACGGCCGCTCCAGATTCCCGGTGACTTTGGAGTCGCTTAGCTCCGCGTGGTCGCTTGCTGTGTCGACGAGCAAGTTGCCGGCGAACAGCACGCCGCGCGTCTCGGGAGTCGCTGCCAGCGCTTTGGGGCCGACCCCTGAGAAGACGTTGCTGCTAATGCCAATCTCGCGAGCACCGTCCAGCTCCATCCCGGCAGCCGCCGAGTCGTCGGGGCGGCGGCGGACGCTGCCCTGCCCCACGTAGCTGTTGCAGAAGCTGTTCGCCGAGACTGCGATGCGACTACTCGTTTCAGCGATCCGCAGAGCCGCTTTTTGCATGATCGTAAAAGTATTCGCCGAAATAGCGCAACCGTGAGCATCCCGGAGGTCCACGCCGGCACCGTTGTGGGCGATGACGTTGGCGCTAATGGTGATGCCGTAACAGTCGCGGTCCAGCACCACGGCAGCGGCCGCGCACTCTTCGATCATGTTGCCAGACAAGACGCTACCGTAGGTATTCTCGATGACCACACCGCGGCCCAAGTGATCGTCGACGCAGTTGCCGGTCATACAGAGATTAAACCCATCGAAGCAGTGCACCGCATCAAGGTTTTCTTCAAATTGGTTTGAGGAAACGACAATGTCGTGGCAGCCCTGCAGTTTGACACCCACTCCCTGGTTATAGGTAATCAGGCAATCCGAAACACGTGGATCCTCATAGCAGTAGTCGAGCAGAATTCCGTGGCCGCCATGTTCGCTGATCGTGAGTCCGTCGACAAAAATCTCATTCACACCACGTGCTTCGACACCGTGACCACTGGCTGGATTTCCGGTCAATCGGAAGTCGGCGAGCCGGAGTCGCCACAGCTCATGGTCTTGGTCCCGCCCCGCCGGCTTGCTATCGTCGTGGGCCGCGACGATGGCTGATTGGTTCTTCTGGTTGACGTTACGAATGTGTGTCGCAGTTCCCGCTCCTACAACGCAGACGTCGTCCGAGCGAATCCGTAGCGGCTCTTCGATCTCGAAGACTCCGGCGGGCAGCCGCACCATTCCGCCTTCCGGCGGGAGCGCATCCAGCGCCGCCTGCAGACTGGGATACCGAGCCGCGTCGATTTCGAATCGCGCGCCGGGCAACGAGGTCCCCGCAGCGTGTGGCTCCTGCGAGCGCACCCCCATCGCGGCGGTTGTCATCACGAGGACGCAAAGGACCAGGAAAAGCGCACGGTTCATGGGTGTTGCTCCGATCGAGGTAGGGGCAGGAAGGACTGCATTTTGATGCGCGGTCGCGGCGCCATTGTAATCTAACGGGACGGCGTGATTGGAAGGAGGTACGGGGGATCAAGGACATAGGTGACACCGGGACGTGAAGAACAAGAGATCAGGCCCGCCCCCGCGATCCTCTCGGTCCCTTCGTCCTCTCCGTCTCTTTCGTCCTTGCCTTCCGACGATGTTTCCCCCACCCACTGCACACCCTACAATGGCCGGCTCGACTTTCACTCAGGCGCTGCACAACAATAAGTTGCCGACTTCTGTTCCCTCTCCGCTGCCTCGCGCAGCGAGAGTAGCGCGGGAGGGCAGGTAACTTATTGTTGGGCGACTCCTTGGCCGCCGAAACCGAGAGAAACTCATGAGCCAAGAGACGTTCGACCTACTTTGCCAGCACGTTAAAGAGACGGCGTTGTTGCGTTCGGCAAGCGAGCTGCTGCAATGGGACGAGCGCACCAAGCTGCCGGCCGCTGCGGGCGCGTTTCGGGCCGAGCAGATAACGTACTTGTCTGGCCTCATTCACGCCCGGCAAACCGACCCAAAAATCGGCGAGTGGCTCGGTGAATTGGCCGACAGCCCACTCGCGCAAGATCCTCACAGTGATCCTGGAACGACAATCCGGCAACTGCGGCGGGAATACGAGAAGCTGATCAAGATGCCTCAGGCACTGGTCGAAGAGCTCACTCGCGCGGCGGTACTGGGACAGCAAGCTTGGGCGCAGGCCCGCGAGTCTGACGATTTTGCATCATTCCAACCGCTGCTACAGCGGATTGTAGAACTGAAACGCGAACAGGCTGAAGCGGTGGGATATTCAGAGTCCCCTTACGACGCGCTGCTGGATGACTTCGAGCCGGACGCGACGACCGCGCAAGTGGCGAAAGTGTTAGAAGCGCTGCGTGTCGATCTGGTCCCCCTGGTGGGCGAAATCGCGGACAGCGGGAGGACTCCCCGGACGGAGGTGCTGCGGCGGCACTACCCCCGTGCGGCTCAGGAGGAGCTTGGACTGGCAGCCGCCGCGGAGCTCGGTTTCGACTTGACGCGAGGGCGGCTGGACGTGACGAGTCACCCTTTCTGTACCAGCCTCGGGCCGAATGATTGCCGCATCACGACCCGCTACGACGAGCGATATTTCCCCAGCGCGTTCTTCAGCATCCTGCACGAGGCGGGCCACGGAATGTACGACCAAGGGCTACGCCGGGAGCAGTTTGGCCTGCCGCCAGGTACCTATGTGTCGCTCGGCGTGCACGAATCCCAATCTCGGCTTTGGGAGAATTGCGTCGGCCGCAGCAAGGCTTTCTGGCAGTATTTTTACGCGCAGGCTCAGCAGCAGTTTCCCGAATCGCTGGGCGACGTCGAGTTGGATGAGTTCTGGTTCGCGATCAACGACGTCCGACCATCGTTGATTCGTGTCGAGGCGGATGAGTGTACCTACAACCTCCACATCATTATTCGCTTCGAGCTTGAACAGGCGCTGATCAGCGGGGACCTGTCGGTCTCCGAGTTACCGGTTGCATGGAACGATAAATACAAGCAGTACCTGGGGATCGAGCCCCCTAACGACGCCGATGGTGTGCTGCAGGACATCCACTGGAGCGCCGCTTTGATCGGGTACTTTCCCACCTATTCGCTCGGCAACCTCTACTCGGCCCAGCTCTACGACCGCGCTAACCGCGATATTGGGCCCTTACCAGACCAGTTTCGCCAGGGCGACTTTCGCCCCCTTTTGGAGTGGCTCAACCTCCACATCCATCAGCCAGGCCAGTGCTTCTCGGCGGCCGGCCTCATCGAGCGGGTGGCGGGAGAAACCGTGGACCACCAGCCTCTGGTGCGGTATCTGCGGCAAAAATACGGACAACTTTATGGCATCTCGTCTGATGGCTAGTCAGTGACTCTGGGCTGTTGGTACACTAGATGACAGCGCGCAGAGGGCGATTGGGAAGGCGCTTTCTTTGCCCCCAGACCCCCATTCTGGGCCAGGTCCTTTCCTATGCGTTTCGCTCGGCGCTACTCAGTGCCAATCGACGGCTCGGCAGTACCGGAGTATTCCATGACGATTGTGAATTGCCCGAAGTGTTCCGAAGCGGTTCTCGCGCCGGCAGCCTCAGGCCCGCAGCTCGACGTCCGTTGTCCGCACTGTTTTGCTGAGTATTCAATGGGCGAGGTGTTGGCCGAGTTGCCTCCCGCACTGATCGTCATCAACAACGGCGCGGCGGCGCTCGAGGTCGAGTCGCCGGCAGCCGTCTCCGCGGCGTTCGAAAAAACCGGCGCGGACAGTTTTGCGATCAATCGAAATAGTCCGGACAAAGACGCCGTGGCGGCCTTCGAGTTCAAGACAAGCCCGCCGCCGGCACTCCCTTCTAAGAGGACGCCGCGCGTCGACGCGTCGGGTCGCCCGACGCGACGGCGAAAGAGCGCAACGGCTGAGATCTTGAAAATCATAGCCGGGGGTATCGTGGGGTTGTTGATTGGACAAGCGATCCTCTGGTGGGTCCTCGAGCGCGATCCGCTTAACTTGGGACCGCAGATCAGCCGCGCCGCACCTTGGCTAGTGCCAGAGACGTTCAGAGATCAAGCAGTCGTGGCCGCGCTATCTACGCCCTCGACCGCGGCTCCCGTTCACCCTTCTGGGCTGGACGACGAGGACAGGGACATTGAGCCCCAGCCGCGAGCCGAAGAAATGACCGGCGGCGGAGCAGACGGGCAACCGCCCCAAGTGGAATCGCCCGATCCGTACGAACCCGAAACCGTAGTGAGGGACCACCCCGGCGCCGAAACCGACACGGTCGAAACAGCCGGTGCGAACTCGACACCGTTCGATCAACTCGGACCCGCCGTCTCGGATACACCGAGCCCGACGGGTACTTCCGTGACAGGTGGTCCGATGGAGGACGCGAGCCGTCCATTGCCCCTCGCTTCTTCTGTGACCGAAGTACAAGAGACCGCCGCTCCGCCCAGGGTGACGCCCGAGTTTCCGACTGAAGCAGAGACCTCCCGATCGGGCGTTTGGGCCGGAGGCATCCAGCATCTCGAACCCCGCAGATGCTGGTGGCGGGAAGCCGACGGCGCTGACCGTGCGCGACCTACCGGTCGTTGCCCCAGCCGATTTGGCCGGACAGCTGGCCTTCGCCCGCGCTGCCAACCGGGCCTGGGGTCGGGCCTCCGAGGGGGGCCCTCAGCAGAGACGTCAACTGGCGATCGAGTTCTACCAGTCTTTTGCTGGTTTGGGCGAAGTACTGACAGCCGCCGATCTGTCGAACGGACGTGTCCAGGACTTACGCGAAGAGGTCGGGGATTTGCTCGGCGAGTTGGGCCGCGACGAGCAACGCGTCCGTCTGGTCAGTGTGGTCGCTCCCCAATGGCTGGCAAAGCGCGGTTCCAACCGAGGTGTTTTCCTCGTGGGCAACGTGCTCTCGACGCGCGCGGTCAATGGGTACTACGAGACCGAACTGGAGCTGAAGCCGGGCCACGCTGTAACCGTGTTGAGTCTCGCCGACCCCAGCGCCAGCCTGCCTCAGGGCGCGCGGGCATTTGTGCTGGGCTACAACCTAGCCAACCCCTCTGAGAATATCGCGCTGTACAGCGGCGATGCCGACCAAGTGGTGCTGAACGGCCTCCACCTGGCCCTGGGCAGCTAGCCGATCGTTGCCGCCAGAGTCGGAGGGGAGGTTCGCAAGTTGCTGCTATGCTCCGTGTGACGAGCTTGTTTGGCCTCCTGGTGCTCCTCTTGCTGGCCTGGCTGATGAGTTCCCACAGGCGAACCATCAACCTTCGCGTGATCATCGGCGGCTTGGCGTTGCAGTTCCTGTTCGCGGTCGTCATTCTCTGGACACCACCCGGAAAGTGGCTGTTCTCCGCGGTCAGCTTCTTCTTCGCGCATCTGCAAGATTTCGTGGCGGCCGGTACCGAGTTTATGTTCGGGATGTCGGGCGAGGTCGATTCTGATTCACGCACCGTTCAGCTAACGACGTCCTTCGCATTTGGTGTGCTGCCAACGATCGTCTTTTTCTCGTCGTTGATGTCGGTGCTCTACTACTTTGGCATTGTGCAGTACGTCGTCCGGTTCTTGGCGTGGATCATGCAAAGGACTCTCGGCGTTTCCGGAGTGGAGAGCCTCTCGGCGGCGGCAAATATTTTTGTAGGGCATACCGAGGCCCCCCTGGTGATCCGGCCGTATATCTCCGGCATGACTGTCTCAGAGCTGAATGCGGTCATGGTTGGCGGCTTCGCCACGATCTCCGGGGGTTTACTCGCCGCCTACTCGGGCATGGGCATTGACCCAGGACACCTGGTCACTGCCTCAGTGATTTCAGCGCCGGCGGCGCTGCTGATCGCCAAGATCATACAGCCGGAACGAGATCAGCCGCAGACGATGGGCCGTGTCTCGTTCGAGGCACCGCGACAGGGCATCAACGTCATTGAAGCAGCGGCGATCGGTGCGACGGAAGGCATGAAGTTAGCGCTCAACGTGGCCGCCATGTTGCTGGCATTTCTGGCGCTGATCGCCTTGGTGGATACCTGCCTGGCCTGGTTGGGAACGCTACTCGGCTTCGTCGATGACCAAGGCGCGCCCCTGTGGTCGCTGGCGAGGATGCTCGGATACGCGTTCTCTCCTTTGGCGTGGTTGATGGGAGTCGAAAGTAGTGACTGCTTGCGCGCCGGTGAGCTGCTCGGGCTCAAGACGGTCGCCAACGAGTTCGTGGCCTACGAACGGCTCGGAGCTTGGACGCAGGCAGACTCCCAGGTCCAGCTCAGCCCGCGGTCGGTGCAGATCATGACCTACGCGCTCTCCGGCTTCTCGAACTTGAGCGCCATCGGCATCCAAATCGGCGGCATCGGAGGGCTGGCGCCCGAGCGCCGTCCGGACTTGGCGAGGCTGGGATTGCGCGCCATGCTCGGTGGGATGTTAGCTTGCTGCATGACAGCCTGTGTCGTGGGTGTCCTATCATAAGCGGGCAAGTCTCTTGTTCCTGGGCCTGGTCTGGCTATTCGGCGCACTCCTCGTGGCGCAAAGATTAGCCCGGATTATTCATGAAGATCGTCGCGAGAGGTTGTAAGTACGTTCGTGGCAAGGAAGGCGAGCAATTCTTCCGCAGGCGTATTGTAGCAATACGTCGAGGGAGAATTGTGAAGCATGACGAAGCCACGGATGGACTTACGACCTCGCAGCAGATCGCTCATGAATAATTCGGGTTAGGGCTCTTCCACGCCTGGATTGGTTGCCTCGACTTCCTGGGCGGGGCTGGCCATGGCCCTCCTTTGCCAGTGAACGCGTGCATAGAGAACGGCGCTTAGCCCGAGCTCGAGAATGAGGCAGACCAGGCGTAGCACGGCAGCCGAGACGATTGCCGTCACTTTGTCGTATCCGGCCGACTCAAGCAGCTCGATGATGACTAGCTCCCGGACGACCAATCCGGCCGGTACCAGCGACAGGAAGCCTGCCACGCTCGCCAACGAGATCGTGGCAACCAGCAACGGCAGGTCCGACAACGGGCTCTGGGTCTTGGGGAGAGCGTTCAAGGTTGCCCATAGACTCAAGCCAATGAACAACCAGCCAGTGGTCATCGCCAGCCAACCGAACGCCATCAGCCGGGCATCCAGACCTGCAACGGCTTGCTCGATCTGCGGATTGGCACGACGCACTTGGAACCACCGTACAAGCTGACGAAAAAGGGGGGGCCAGGTGGGAAGGCCTGCGCAAAGTGCCAAGCCGAGAGCCAACAGGAGGAGACCGGGCTGATCGGACCGGAACGCCAGGATGGTGGCAGCCAGCGCCGCACCGACGGCCATCATCGTCAGCGTTTCCACAAAGATGCTGGTGGCGGCAACTGTTGCGTCGACGCGTGGACTGCGGATCAGGCTCGTGCGGATCACCACGACGAGCGCCTTGCCGGGCACATACTTGCCGAGATGGCCCAGCCAATAGGCAGTCAAGATCTCCGGCCAGTTGGGACGCTGGCCCATCGCCTCGAGCGTCTTTTTCCAGAAGAGACAGCTGGGCAGAAACCCGATCGCATAGCAAGCCATCGCCAAGACCACCCACCGCAGCTGCAGCTGAAAGAGCCCCAATCCGGCACCCGAAAGGTCCTCCCATGCGTCGCCGACCGCGCGCCAGATGCCCCAAGCGACCAGAGCCAAGATCGTCGCTTGAAACAGGGCCTTTCCCCAGCGCAGCCAGTGCCGGCTGGAACTCTCAAATTGGTCGGTCAATCGCAGCTCCTGTGGAGGGCCTATTCTTGCCAGAGAGTCGCAGCTGAACAATAGCGACTGGTCGCGGCCAACAAATCAGCCGGAATGCGTCAGCATCCGGTTGGGTGGGAACCGTGGGCTAACGCCCAGCGGCTGATGTTAGCGGGCCACAGATCAGCCGGAATGCGTTAGCATCCGGTTTTGTAGCTGCGCTAGACGCTCGCTCAAGCTTCTTGAAGTTGCGCATCAATCGTAACCGCAAAGCGCAAGTTTTGAAGTTGCGCATTTCGCCTCAATCGGAAGCGCGAAGCGTCAGCGAGGGAATCACTTGGGTTGGTACACGAACTCCCCTCGCTGACGCTTCGGGTTCCGAAAAACGCGGCGAATTTGACATCTTGTATCCGCCAGACCGCGAAAATCGCCACTTCAAGGCAAACACTTCCGGTGGCGACGACGCGAGCACGCCATGTTGCGTTTAACGCTTCGGGTTAGGAAAAACTCAGGGAATTCGCTATGTTCTGCTCGTGGGCTGCGAAGACGCAACCTGAAAAGGAGTGAGGAAGGTCGATTCGGCTGCGACGCCGATCAGGTTCGTTACTCACGATTGAGCCGTCGTGAAATTTCAAGATCGCGCGCTTTGGCGGCGAATAGATCGGGGGGCTAGCATCCCACCCTGTCACTCGGCTGGCATACTGCCGAAGACGTCTCAACAACCGGCGCCAGGACTGCGAGGTTAGAAGTATGTCGAAGTTCGTTTCTTTCTCGGTCTTGCTCGGGATCATCATCGTCATCGGATTCCTGTTTTACCAGGTGATGATCACGTTCTTGCTCCCGGTGTTCTTGGCCGCCCTGCTGGTGGTCATGTTTCGGCCGCTCCATCGCTGGTTTCTCTTCAAATTCAAGGGACGCCCCCGGGTGGCCGCTGGCATGACGACAGCTGCTGTGATGCTGATCGCACTGGTTCCTGCCGCTGTGATCTTGATCTCAGCAGCGATCGAGGCAACGTCGCTTGTCGGCAAACTGAACGACGACGAACTCACGAGCAAGCTCTCCGAACGCCGAGAACAGCTCGGGCTGCAGATGCCGGAATATGGTCCGCAGCTGAGGTACTTTGACTCGTCCTTCGAGCACCTCGTTGAAGCCTCATCGGCCGGTGCCGCGGCCGCGGTCGATCGCAGCGTGCTCGACAACCTAGCCAGTTCGCTCGAAGACTTCGAGGTGACCCTCGACGACATCGATCTTCAACCGCGCGACCCTTCCCAAGTGCGCGAGGATCAGCAGGAGGAGCTAGGCAATCTCAAACAGACCCTCAAGCAACAACTTCGAGAGATCATTCAGAAAGTCAAGCTGGAACCGACGCAGGCGCCCAACAGTGCCGCCATTCAAGCGCGCATTCACGGAGCGGCCAATGATTTCGACAGGTTCAAGAAAGCCCTGCTGGTGGCGGAGTTCCGCCGGGGAAGTTTGCAACGCTACTACACCGACAGCATGCGCGAGTTGGTGGCATGGGTCATGGAGTTCGTTAATCCCACCGAAGCGGAGCTCGACCGCATCCGGCGGCAGCTTTTCGATGCCAGTCTGTTTCGCACCATCGGCGGGGCGACCAGCGCCTGGGTACTGAAGATCGTCTTCGGAGCGATGATCATTGTGATCGCTGTCTACTTCTTCTTCAGCGACGGGCCGTCCATGGTCAGCTCGTTCATGCGTTTGTCCCCGCTTGACGATCGCCATGAGCAGGAGCTGTTGGAGGAGTTCGATCGAGTCAGCCGGGCGGTGGTTGTGGCGACCCTGCTGTCTGCTGTCGTGCAGGGACTGCTGGGCGGCATCGGCTACTGGTTCGCTGGTGTTGGATCGGTGTTCTTACTGACCGTGTTGACGACCGTATTTGCCTTGATTCCGTTTGTGGGTGCTGCGGCCGTCTGGGTGCCTGTCTGCCTCTATCTGCTCTTTTTCGAAGAGCGTACGACGGCTGCCATTCTGCTGGCGATCTACGGGGCTGCTATCATTTCCGCGGCCGACAACGTCATCAAGCCGCTGGTTTTGCATGGCCAATCAAACCTACATCCCTTGCTGGCGTTGCTGAGCGTATTGGGAGGAGTCCAAGCGTTGGGACCGATTGGCGTGTTGGTGGGGCCAATGGTCGTCGCGTTTCTGCAGACCCTCTTGAATATCCTCCACCGGGAGCTGGTGTCACTGGAGAAGTCAAAGACGGCGAACGAGTGAGCCCCCACCGCTGCAGCTAGCAGTGCTGGCGCCAAGGCAATGGTTTTGCACTTAATCTTTACGCGAACAGAGTTTGTAGCTAACATACGCCGCGAATCGCTACATCATTGCTAGGAGCAGGCGTCATGAAGGGACTCGGCCTGTTAGTCGTTTTTGCATCGCTGGGCGCCGACGCGGCCTTTGAAAAAGGGCCGCGCGGGACGCCGCGTTACACGATTCGGGTCGATCTGACAGCGCTCGGTCCGTTGCGGGAGGGAAAGGACGCCTTTCAAACCATCGTGCGCCCTGGCGACCGCGGGTTTCGCGATTTTCAGGTCATCGTGGCGGATGCCGATTCTCGCACTCCCGATCTCAGCCAACGTTCGGGGATGCCGGACGATACGATCAAGTATGGCTGGGAACCGGCCGGCGAGGGAGGGGTCAAATTCTTCATCCAAATGACACCCGAGCGGTTTGGACATTTTGAGGACGGCATTCCGGTGCGCGGGCAAGTGCCAATCGGTATTACAGACGTCCGCGAGGTATTGGTCTTTGTCGGTACGCAAGACCTACCGCAACCACCGATTCCGAACCACACATCATCACCGCCGCCGTCTCCGGATTTCCAACAACTGGATAGCCGCATCGCCCAGACTCAGTCGGTCAGCGACGATGATTCCGTGATGGTGGTCAACTCGCAGCGCGAGAGCTCCATCTCGCCTGGCCGGGACGGTTCCTATTCATCGCCTCGGAACAGCGGGTTTACCGCGTCGCAAACTAGCTCCGTTTCCGCGCGGCGCGACCCGCTCGAACGGCAGACCGCTACGGCCGCGCTCGACAGCACAGGTCGTTATAGGCAGCAATCACTCACGGATCCGACGAGTGCCCAACCGACAGACTATGCGCGCACGAGACAAGATCTCGACGATCGACGGTGGCAAAATCCGAACTATCGTCGGTCCGCCAGTGATCTGAATCAACCCATGGAACGAGTAGACCGCGACGTCCGTACACGTATGGAGCGTGGCGGTGCTCGCGACTACCGGCGCGACGACTTTGAACGTGGCTACACAGGACGCGGCTACGACGATACGGGCTACATGGAGCGAGCTGACTATACGCGCGGCTACAGCGATCGTGGCTATCGAGACGCGGTCTCGGGGTACGAGAGATACCAAACACAACTGGCGGAATACAGAAACGCCCCCTTACTTCCCCCCGCGAATGCTCGGCGGCCGGTGATCGACGAGCGATTCGCAACCCAACAGCCACCCACGAGACAGACGACCTATACAGGCCCTGCCGCGAACGCCGGCGCGGCTTTTACCGCCACCGAGACGACCCCGCCCTCCGCGGCTCCTAGCACAGGCAGCGCCACGCCTACTACCAGAAGTGCCAGCGGCAGCACCTTTCAGGCCGAAGAGGGGGAGGTTCATCCGTGGGGCCCGCTAATTCTGACCACCATGGCGCTTTTCACTTCGTTGGGTGCCAACGCCTACCTTGGCTGGTTAGCGTGGAGTTTCTTTTGGCGATTTCGCGACGTCGCCAACGATGTAGTGCGAGCCCGCAATCAATCATCGACCGCGCGCCAGGCAGCATGATCGGTCGGGCCGAGCAGCTCGGCACGTCGAGCAACGCCCCCACCGCTCTCTTGGACTGCTAACCCGGAGTATTCATGAAGATCGTGGCGAGAGGTTGTAAGTACGTTCGTGGCAAGGAAGGCGAGCAATTCTTCCGCAGGCGTATTGAAGCAATACGTCGAGGGAGAATTGTGAAGCGTGACGAAGCCACGGATGGACTTACGACCTCGCAGCAGATCGCTCATGAATAATTCGGGCTAAAGTCCTGGCACTACAATCGCCCCCAGCTCTCGCGCGACCGAACCGGATCCTGGTTTCATGCGTAGACGGTACCCATATGAAGCTCCACTCGATCCGCCACCCTCTTCTTTGGCTCGGCCTGCTTGTTGCCGCGTTGGGATGCCAGCGGGAGCCGACCGCGCCGCCCAGCGACGCGTCAGCACCTAAGCAGGCGCCACCTGTGCGGATTCTCGTCGTCGACGATCCTCCACTGGCAGAGGCGATCGAACAGCAGTGGAACACGCGAGCAGAGGGTGAGGCCACCGTCGCGCAGATTAGTAGCGAGCAGATCGCCGAGCTGCGGGCACCCCGTCTTGGCGGCGATCTGGTGATCTATCCCAGCAGTTTGCTCGGGCGAACTAGTCGCCCGCGATCTGATTGTGCCGCTTGAGCGGGAGGCGTTGGCCGACGTGCAGTTTGCCCGCCGCGATCTGTTTCCTCTACAGCAAAGCGGTGAGGTGCGGTGGGGACGGGAGATCTACGGAGTGCCTTTCGGATCCCCGCAACTCACGGTCTTCTACCGCAAGGACCTCTTCGAACCATTGGGATTGTCACCACCGGCCACTTGGACCGAGTACCAGCAGCTGGCGGCGCAGCTGGCGGATCGGGAGACCGTCTCCAGCCACATCTCGCTCCCGGAGGATGGTGCTTGGCACGCGGTCGTCGAGCCGCTCGCGGCCGCTTGGTCGGGCAAGCTCTTGCTGACTCGTGCCGCGGCATATGCTCGGCACCGCAGCCAGTTTTCAACACTTTTTGATGCCCGCACGATGGAACCTCTGATTGCGGGCCCGCCCTTTGTCAAAGCGCTCAGCGAGCTCGTCGCCGCCGCCAAACTGGGTCCGTCGAATGCCACGTCGATGGGACCTGCCGAGGCGCGTCGCGAGTTCACTGCGGGCCGTTGCGCGATGGCACTGAGCTGGCCGACGCGGGTCCATAACCGATTCTTCTCCGGAGGGTAGTCCGGTCGAGCTGGGTTTTGCGGAACTTCCTGGTTCCGAACGCGTGTTTAACTTCAGGACCGGGAGAGTGGGAATTGCGACAAGCTGGCGAGGAGGGTCGCGTAACGCTGGCCGGCGTTGCCGGGCGGCTCGGTTCGCTAACCCGCGAGTGTCGGCGGGCGAGCGCCGCATTGAACACACTTTTCTTTCTTAGCGGCGACGAACTCGGACAGCAGATTTCGACAGCGAGTGCGGCGACGACTTTTTACAGGCAGTCGCAGTTGCCGACCGCCGCTGCTTGGCTTCCGGCGGGAATCGACCCGGGCTCAGTTCGCGAGTACGGCGAGGTCGTACTTTCGGCGCAAAGTCGATCCGAGTGGTTTTGCAGTCTCCGCATCCCTGGTTCCCGCGAGTACCTAGCGGCGTTGGACGTTGCGGTCCGTGCGGCGCTGGACGGCACGGCAGCGGAAGATGCGCTGGCAGCTGCGGCGGATGCTTGGCGCGAGATCACCGCCGCGCGAGGGCTCGAGGCGCAGCAGCAGGCTTACATGCGGAGCATCGGCCGCCAGCCGTAGCGGCGGAGAGGTTGAATCGTAACCCGAAGCGTCAGTTTTGATGTTGCGTTTTTCGCAGTTCGGCGGGCTGAGGGTGGGGTGACGAAAACTTTGGACCACAACAGGCAGTGTCAAAAAGCAATTGCTATCGCAACATTTGGTGGGAGCAATGCATGCTAGTTGTCACAAAACCAATGCAATTCGAGGCAAACTCCTATACTGCGCCCGATAGCATCGAAGATGTTGGGACAAGTTCGCTCGGCGACTACCACATGTGGTGAAGAACGTTTCACCATCCCAGGCTGAGGGTGGCGAATTTGCCTGGCTTTTCGGAACCCGAAGCGTAAGCGAGGGGCGTTAGCCCGGATTATTCATGAAGATCGTGGCGAGAGGTTGTAAGTACGTTCGTGGCAAGGAAGGCGAGCAATTCTTCCGCAGGCGTATTGAAGCAATACGTCGAGGGAGAATTGTGAAGCATGACGAAGCCACGGATGGACTTACGACCTCGCAGCAGATCGCTCATGAATAATTCGGGTTAGTGCATTGACGCAAGTTATTCCCTCGCTGACGCGTCACGCCTCTGATTGGAACAACATAAGGTAAAGGTAGAAGTAGTAGGCCGAAACAAGCGGCGCAAGAGGCTGTCGATCCGGGTACGCTCTCCCACGCCGCGCCGTTCCGGCAACCCAACACGCATCGGACCCGGTGTCGCCGGAACGGCGCGGCGGTCACGTCGGACCAGAAACCAGCATCTCTCCCACCGCTGGTTCCGGCCTACGGCGGAAGCAGACGCGCAACTTCTACAATCGCTGGCGGCACGTGTTTTTGGTGCGATCAGTCAGCCGCGTTCGCCCTACCCACGCCGAGCGGTTATCGATAAAATGGGGAGCCGTGAGGGGGCCGTAGCTCAGTTGGGAGAGCGCTGCGTTCGCAATGCAGAGGTCGAGGGTTCGACTCCCTTCGGCTCCACTTCTAAGGCGTTACCTGGCAGGAGGTTGTGCCATTCGTAGGTCCTTCCTGCCGACAATTGCTCTTTGTTTATCCGTGCGCTGAATCCGCTGGCCTTTCTCGAACGCCTCTGCGTTGCAGTAAGACCAAGCTCTCCACTAATCTAATCGCAGCATGCGTGACAAAGAATTTGGGAGGGTGATCTTTCGCCAGCGTATGGGGAGAACGTGGCTTCTCTTCGGACTTGGCGCACTTCCAATCGGGTTAATCCTCAGCTTTGCGCCGCTCTCCGATCCGGCAGTTCGGAAGTGGATCGGCCCTGCAATTGCAACTTGCGGCGCGCTGTCCCTTTTGATCGGCATCAAGCGCCTGTCGCGTGTCGTTACCGTCTACGGAAAGTGGCATCGTGGACGGCGTTCTTCGCCTTGCGATGCACGACATTGATGAATTCTCTGCCAATCTAATGCAGATCACAATCGGTGGAATCAGTGCGGGAACGGAGTACGAATTCAAGATTTCAGGACGGAGCGCAACATGTAACGCAACGCTGCGTTTCTCATCGGGCAATCTCGGACACGGACACTACGCGCGTTGACGAAATGATTGGCCGCATCAGTCAGTCTGTCGCAGACAAAATGATCAAAACTGTGGAACAGGGTGGCTCTGTCCGCTGGGGCAAGGCTACGCGTATATCCAGGGATAGTCTTTCGAGCGACGTTGAATTGCCAATTGCATTCTCAGACATCATTGATCATCAGTTCGACCGCGGCGTCTTGACGATATCAACGAGTGACGGGCGTACACTGCAGATGTCGACTAGCGAAGTCAATTTTTTTCCTGGTTATGCATTGATGCAGCGCCTACACAGCGGATAAGAAGCGACCCCGCCGGAGTGGACTACGTTGTCGGTTGTAACGCATTCCGACTGCTTTGTTTGACCGTGGAACGCGGTTAGACTTCGATATCACGTCTATCGCACAGAGCGCCTGCACGGTCGGCAACGTCACGCGGAGCGTGACGTCTACGTAGCCATCACGCTCCGCTTGATGAGGCATCGCAGGTAGAGTGAATTCTAAGATGGTCCGCTCGAAGCACGTCCTCCAATCCACGTTCAAACAGCTTGGGCGTCGGCGAGGGGCGTGAAAAAACATCGTACCGCCGCCACAAGTCACCAAGCCAGCGGCACGAGGCGAATCATCAAACTACTCGGGACAGCGACAAGAAGGGACTTCAGGGGTCGAGAGTCCGATGTAACCAAGCCACAATCTGGCGCCCCGCTGAGGAGTTTCACCGATGCGAGTTGGCCGGCTGCCGTCGGCGTCTCTCTCTGGGCGCCCGAACTGCAGTGAAAAGGAAGCACGACCTGTCGACGCTGGGGTTCTCAAACCGGTCTTTTCTCGGACGGAAATCGCCCGCGCGGCCGATAATAGGCGAAGTCATGCGAATACTTCACCATGAACCGGACACCACGCTGCTGGCGAATAGTAGTTCTCACAGTGCTTCTCTCTGTCGAGATTGCGCTGGTTATTTCTTTGCGGTCGTCCGGCTGGGACGCCACAGATAGCTACGTTAGTTCGGCGATGATGGTCGGCGCGACCATCCTACCTTTCGCCATGACGGCAGTGCTACTCTACCGCATTCGCGTTCAGCTTCGCCGAGGTCAAGTGAGCCTGCGAGCAATCATGGCAGTCGTCTTGGTCGTTGCGTCGTACCTAGCACTCGTGCCGTTGTTCGACAACCCAAACGAACCGAACATGGGTCCTCTCCCGATTTCAAAGTCCGTCAGATTTGAAGTATTCAAAGTAGCGCCATCCGGCGGGACTAACGGACCAACTTTTGCCGATCCTGAGACGGGAGCGGTCTTGCACACACTCAATCCAGCAATTCTCACTAGTGCCGATGTTGAAACAGTGCAGTTAGAGGAGTACGTAGGATTGTGGCTGTCCTTCGTGCTCACCCCGACCGGAGCGAACAAGCTCCTCAAAGCAACGCAAGTAGCGCCCGGAGCCAGGCTGGTAGCTGTTGTGGACGGACAGGTGCTTTCAGCACCAAAGATAGTCGAACCCATCTGGGGCGGGAAGTTTCGGATGAGCGGCGGCAACATCGATGCTGGCGGCTACGAACTCTTCAGAATCATGACCACCGAATGACAAACCTGCGGACATCCACCTCACCCTCCCGCGAGAGAGCGGGAGGGGTCGGACGCGTAGTGTCCGGGAGGGTTGCCCGAGAGTGATCGCCCCTCGCGTGCCCCCTCTCCGGCCCTTCGGGCCGACTCTCCCCAAGGGGTGGTGCAGCTTTTACGCTTCATGCAATCCGCCAAACTCTGGCGAGTTCGGCTACGCTGCAAATCAGCCGCTGGGCGTTAGCCCACGGTTCCCCCAGCGAAACGGACGCGATAGCGTCCGGGGAGGGGTGCCCGAGAGTGATCGCCCCTCGCGTGCCCCCCTCTCCGGCCCTTCGGGCCGACTCTCGCCAGAGGGGCCCAGAGGGGCGAGTGACGAAAGACGAAATCACGCACCAAGTTAAAAGCTGCACAACCTCTCAGGGGGGGCTCTGCAGAATCGTCTTTTCCATCGTGTGGGCACGAGCCCCGCCCGCCCGAATCAAGGAGCCACCATTCAGTAGGGCGTCCCAGACAAGAAAGTCCGTGCATCCCAACTAGGGGGAAACTACGATGCAAGCTATCTCGAATGTGGTTCTTTGGCAGTTCTCCCGTTTGAGGCGACCATGTCACGTCAGCGAAAATGGCGGGGGCGTCGACGATCCCGCAGGACTCTCTTCGAACCACTCGAACGGCGGTTGCTCTTAGCCTCCGACTGGCAGAATCCGCTCGACGCCCGAGACGTAAGTGGTGATGGGGTCGTCGCGCCCGATGACGTACTGCGCGTCATCAACTTCATCAACTTGCAGGGGATCGGCCAGCTTCCCGTACGTGCGGACAGTTCGCAGCCTTACCTGGACGTCACCGGCGACGGACAGATGTCCTCGGGTGACGCGCTCCCGCTGATCAACCTCCTCAACGCGGATACTCCCACGCCGTATCGGCTCGAAGGACGATCCGCTGATGGAACGAGCGGCAGGATCCACATCGGCTTGGGGCAGGACTCTGGTACCCGAGTCTACTCGTTCGCACTCGACGCCAGCTTCGACACTTCGGACTCCGGCGACATCACAGACAAACTCCAGGTCTACCTGGTCGATCCGTCGAACCCCAGCCAGACTCTCCTTGACGGAGGTGTTCCCGGGTCGCCGATCTTAGAAGTGAACGAAGGCGGCGCGGTCTATCCAAACGATATCGTCTCCTTCGATGGCGGAACTGCGCGCATCGATCTCACTTCACTGGGACACCTTGCCGAGGGCGAGTTGGTGTTCGAACTGCTGAGTGAAGACCAGGATTCCGAATCCCGGATCACGATACGCCCCCTCTCGAACGAAGTACTGGATGGCGTGCTGCTGACAAACTTCCCCGTCTCGGCCGGCGAAGTTGTGACATTGGAAGGCACGTGGCTGCGCGGCTCGGGCGGATTCGAAGAATTGGGCTTCGTCACTTTAGACGACGAGTCGGGCACGGTAGGCGGCGTGCTGCCCGACGAGGCCGGTTACGCCGAAGCAGTCCGCAACAGCCCGCACCGCCAACCACTTTTCTCGAACAGCAACGAGATTGGCGACCGAAACGAAATCCAACTCACGTCAGCCGAGTGGTTGGGCCTCTACGTGTTCCAGCATACGTTGGCCCCGGTCTTAGCGGACCATCTGCAGGTCTATTCGACAGGAGACTCGGTCTGGGAAGTCGGGTGGGAAGAATCAAAGTCCATCTGGCCGGATCTGCCGGACTTGGGCAATCGCGGCTACGACGACGCAGTGATTCAAGTGCAGCAAGTAACCGACAGCCGCCCCTTGGAGCTGATGCCGATCGACGACCAGTTGGTTGACGAAGAGACGCTACTCACGCTGGCTTTGAATGCGCTGGGCGGCGTGTCGCCGGAGACCAGGCGCTATGAATTGGAGGCTGGGCCCGTTGCGGCGTCGCTGGACGCGCAGTCTGGTCTCTTTAGCTGGAGACCCGATGAGTCACAGGGACCCGGATCGTATGACGTGTCCGTACGAGTTGTGGACGGAGCCGGCGCAAGTGATACGGAATCGTTTTCCATCACTGTCCAAGAGGTCAACTCAGCGCCAACCTTGGGACCCATTGGGGGCCAGACGATTGACGAAGGTCAGGAGCTGGTATTCACCGCGACGGCGTCCGATGCAGATATACCGGTGAACGACCTCGTCTATTCCATCGCTCAAGGAGCCCCTGCGGCCGCGACCATCGATCCCGCCAGCGGCGAGTTTCGTTGGAGTACCAGCGAAGCCGACGGCCCGGGTGAGTATACGATCGAAGTGCGAGTAACCGATGAAGGCGGTTTGAGCGACTCCGAGGTTGTGGCTGTCATCGTCAATGAAGTCAACCTGCCACCGGTTTTGGAGACGCTCGAGAATCAAACAACGGAGGTTGCCGGCCCAGTGACATTGACGGCCCGTGCCACTGATCCTGACCGCCCCGCGAATGTGCTGCGGTTTAGCTTGGATCCAGGAGCACCTGCAGGTGCCTCGATCGACCCGGTCAGCGGGCAGTTCGTCTGGACACCCGCCGCAGGCGACGCCGGTGTTGAACACAGTGTCACCGTTCGCGTTACCGATGGAGGCGGCCTGAGTGACACGCAACGATTTACGATCACCGTAAGTGCGGTCGACCGGATGCCGCCGGTGCTCGCTCCGATTGGTGACCAAGAGGTGGATGAAGGCCAGCTGTTGGCTTGGACAGCGGCTGCGACTGACACGGATTCGCGAGCCAGCGACTTGGTGTTCAGTTTGGACAGCGGCGCTCCCTCCGCCGCGTCGATCGACGCGGCAACAGGTCAGTTCAGCTGGACGCCGACTGAGAGCGACGGACCGGGCGACTTTACTGTAACCGTTCGGGTTATGGACGAGAGCGGTCTAACGGATTCCGAGACGGTCACCATCCGAGTGCGCGAGGTCAACCTGCCTCCGACCTTGGATACGATTGGAAACAAGTTCGTGGAGCAAGGAGGGACGGTCACCTTCACAGCCACAGCGTCGGATCCAGACATACCTGAGAACAGCCTCACCTACTCGATCGATACAGGTGCGCCTCAGGGAGCGGAGATTGATCCAGCAACCGGGCAGTTCCGCTGGACTCCGTCCGGCTCGGGGACCTTCGAGTTGACTGTGCGTGTGACCGACAACGGGTCGCCGCCGTTGGGCGACTCGGAGACGATCACCGTAACAACCAACTGTCCATTCGATTTATCTGCGTGGACGATCGCGCAGAGCGGCGGGAGTGAATCCGGCCGAGGTGGCGTGGAGGGTCTATGTCAAGCCGACATGCATGAAGGTGACTCGTTCCTTGTCACCATGGAGCAGACGATCGTCATTCCAGAGCAGGCGGTCCTCGAGATTCGATACGACAACCTCGGTTTCGATCTGTCGGACACGAAAGGAGTGAACGACGCGTTCGAGGCAGCATTGATTGACTCGTCGGGCAACTCGCTCGTGCACACGTTCCAAACGGATCGTGATGCTTTCCTAAATATTACCGAAGATCAGGGTCCTCAGGTCGGCGCCGGTACGCGCATCGAGCAAGGGTTGGTGTCGGTCGATCTAAGCGAGGTCTTTGCGGGCACCGAGGCCACGCTGATTCTGCGTTTGATTAACAATGATGCTGACACCGAGTCGCGCGTCAGCATCACGGATTTTGGAGTGACGCCCAACGCAGCGAGCGAAGTCCCCTCAGTCCTGCCGGATGCACAGCAGACCGCTCCCTCTTCGGCGATCGATTTCGACCTGCTGTCCGATGTGACGGCGAGCTTTGATGTGGAATTCGGGACGACGTCTTTCGATGAAGCAGCGGTCACGCTGTTTGCTGACACGTCGCTCACGAATCGAGGCGCTTTCGCGGTGGATACTCCTCTTGTGCTGGTGATCGACCAGATCAGTAACCCCAGCGTCCGCCCGATTGGTTTCGACGGCCTTACGCCTGACAACAAGCCCTACTACGACTTCACGTCGTTGATCCCAAACGGGACGCTGGGTGGAGGAGACACCAGCGAGGCGAATCCTATCGGATTCTCCAACACATCCAAGGTTCCATTTAGCTTCGATCATCTGATACTGGCACAACTGAACCACCCTCCTCGCTTCGTCACCGACCCGGTCACTGAGATCATCGCCGACATGGACTATCGGTACGACTCCGATGCGCTCGACCTGGACAACGATGCCCTAACTTATGAGCTGATTGCTGGCCCGGCGGACATGACGATCGATGCGGCGAGTGGCATGATCGAGTGGAGTCCCACGGTATCGGATGCGGGGGCTCAGACAATCATGCTTCGCGTTGATGATGGCCGAGGAGGTATTGATGAGCAAAGTTATCTGATCGACGTGCTTGTAGATCCCTCCAACCGGCCGCCTACGATTACCTCGATTCCCATCGTATCGGCAACCGTCGGCGCGCCCTACGAATACCCGGTCATGGCCACCGATCCAGACCAAGACCCGATTTTCTACGGCCTGACGGCGTTTCCGAGAGGCATGACGATTGACAGCTCGACTGGTCTGATCGATTGGACTCCCGACGACGCCCAATTGGGCGAGCAGCCGGTGACGGTTTCGGCCAGCGATGGCCGCGGCGGTGTTGCGACTCAGACCTTTTCCGTCCAAGTCACGCCAGACCCCCGTAACCGGCCGCCAATCATTGTCAGTGACCCGGTTACGGTGTTTGATCTGCCGGGGATGGTGAACCCACCGACAGGCGACATCACACCCCAGATCATCCGCCAAAACCTCGGGCCGGGTGAAACTGCCACCGAGCAAGTCGCTCTGACACTCTCGGAGGCTGGCAGCGCCGTTGCCGACATCGTGTTCCTCATCGACGAATCAGAATCGATGGCGCCGGAACATGCTTGGATCGAAGAGATGGTCCTGGATTTGGACGAAGCTCTGATCGAGAAGGGGATTGGACCCAATCGGTATTCGATTGTCGGTTTCGGCGGCTCGGGACCGCACCAGGGGCCGCACTTTCACAACCTCCACCAGGGTTCTTCATTCTTCCTGTACGATTCTCAGGACATGAACTTGGACAGCCTGGGCCTGGAAGGAGTTCTCACGCCACTGCTAGTTGACGCGACGTTTCCCGCTACCGATGAGTACGTGTTGGTGGTGGCGGGAAGCAGCGAGGCCGATTCGGTGACGTACGGCTTCCGGCCGGTGTTTGCTTCCACGACGACCGCGCCCATCACGATCGGAGAAGTGACGCAGGACGCCCTGGAGATTCCCGGCGACGTCGATCGATTCACCTTCACAATCACCGAGCCACGCAATCTGCTCTTCGAAACTCTGACGTTCAGGCCGGAATACACCTATACCATCGAAGGGCCATCCGGAGTCGTGGCCACCGACGAATTCGGAGTCTTCGCCAACAACGCGGCCATGATTGGACTACCGGCGGGTGACTACACGGTCACGGTCGAGGCGGCGGGCGGGGAGACGGGCGACTACTACTTCCAGCTGTCCGACCTTCAGACTGCCAGGCCGATCGACGTCGGTACACCCGTGACCGACATTCTCACTCCTCACAACGAGGTGCGGGCTTATCAGTTTACGGTTGACAACCCGGGCGAGCGGTTTTTCTTTGACGTCGAGAGCTTCACGACGACGACACAGAGGCTCCCGTTCAATGCGGCCAACATTCACACTCGATTGTTCGATCCGCTCGGTAACCTGACGATGGAGGGTGCGATCGGTCGCTTCGTCACAAACGACCGGGAGGGCGTTGTTCTACCGCATGCAGGAACCTACACGTTGCTGCTGGAAGGCAAGAACCGCGCTGTGGGTCAGGCGGACTACACGTTTGGCGTTTACACCCATTTCGATACCGCGCAGCCGCTTGCGCTCGGCGAGACGATCAACAGCGAGATCAGCCAGCCCGGCGAGGAGGATAACTATACCTTCAGTTTGGACTCCGCTGCTCTGCTCTACTTCGACTCCTTCACGGACAACGTCGACGTGGTGTGGAACCTCACTGGTCCCGGTGGACTCATCGTTGACCGCCGTCCTCTTGATCGCTCTGATGACGGGGCCCTGCCGGATCCTGCAGCCGTCACGAACCTTCTGCCGGGGGACTATCAACTGCAGGTCGACATGTTTGGTGATCGAACAGCACCTTATTCCTTTCGCCTGCTCGACATAGCTGGGGCGCCGGCTCTGTCGCCCGGTCAGCAGACAGCCGGGGAGTTGTCACCGGGTAACGAAACAGATCTCTATCGGTTTGACGCCGTCGCCGGGGAGTCCTACTTCTTCGATTTCCTATCGACGTCCAGTGGGAACCCGATTTGGCGTTTGGTAGACCCATTTGGCCGCGTCGTGTTCAACAACTCGTTTGTAAACGACAGCTCGGACGAAGATCTGCTGACGCTGCAAAACACGGGGACCTATACCGTGATGATCGAAGGACGAGTTCAGAGTGCCGCAGCGAATTCGTATTCGTTTAACGTACACCCGTTTGTTCCCAACCTGACATCGCTGTCGCTCGGTAACACGGTCGCTGGCACGATTGCGGTACCCGGCGCGATTGACTCGCACCAGTTTTCCTTGGACACGCGGACTCTGGTTTACTTCGATTCGCTATCAGATCTCGCCGATTTCCACTGGACATTGACTGGTCCCTCAGGTGTTGTGGTCTCGGAGCGGGCGTTCAATGCCTCGGACACTTCGATCGCTTCACCGATCATGAATCTCGTACCGGGAGATTACGTGCTGGATGTCGACGCGGTGGGTGACAGCACTGGCAGCTACGAGTTTCGTCTCCATGACATCACGGCGGCCACCCCGTTGACGCCTGGTACGCCTATCTCCGCGGAACTCGATCCGGCCAACGAGACCGACCTCTATCGACTGGCAGTTTCTCCCGGTGACCTGCTTGCCTTCGACTCACAAGGAGGAACACTGAGCCGACTGGCTTCTTGGCGGCTAATCGATCCCTCCGGAGCAGTCGTATTTGCCGAGCCATTCAACAACGACGTTGCCGCAACAACACTGGATCTGGCTGGCGATTACACGTTGCTTGTCGAGGAACGGGTGACGGCCACTTCGACGGCAGACTACGAGTTTACGGTTGAGTTTCTTGGAAACACGCCTCCACCGAATGTGACTGGTTCGGCGATCACTCTAGGGGATACTGTTACCGGGTCGGTTGACACGGCAAACGCCGAGGATGTTTACACATTTACGCTTCCAGCGCCGGCGCTGCTCTATTTTGATTCGCTGACTAACAGCAGCGCACACCGTTGGACGATGACTGGTCCCACCGGAACGATCGTCAACGCGCGGCGTTTCAACACCTCAGACGCGGGCAGCGAACCATCACGGTCTATTCTGGATCTAGTAGCGGGCGACTACTTCGTCACCGTCACAGCAGGCAGCGCTGCCGGTGCCTACGTTTTTGGGATCACCGACCTTTCTGCAGCAACTCCGATCATCACCGGCACCCGCGTCGATGGTGAGCTGAATCCCGGCAATCAGTCAGACCTATATCGTTTTGACGCATCGGCCGGCGAGCGATTCTACTTCGAGTCACACGAAGCAGTCGGCAACTCGCGTTGGCGGCTGGTTGACCCGTATGGACGCATCACCTTTGATGCGTCACTGAGCAGCGATGTCGAGCGGCGGCTAACCATCGACGGAACTCACACACTGCTTGTCGAAGGCAGGGTGAACAACAGCGAGAGCGGAGACTTTGGTTTTACGATACATCGCTTCGACGAAACTCCTCTGCCGCTTACCTTAGGCGAGCTTGTGACGGCACAGCTGGACGTTGCCGGGGATCGACGCCGTTATGTGTTCAACATCCCAGACGAGACGCTTCTGTACTTCGATTCACTTGCCCAGTTTTCTTTTTCGCAGTTTGTTTGGTCGTTAACAGGACCGACGGGCAGTTTGGTTTCAGCCAAAGAGTTTTCGGAGCGCGATCTCAGCTCGTTACCGATCCGAGCCGTTCCGGGCGAATATGTCTTGTCGGTTGACGCGAAAGGGGATGCTACGGGCGAGGTTTCGTTCCGCCTCTCGGACCTGAATGCTGCAACACGAATCTTCCCCGGCAGTACTACCAGCGGCAGTCTCTCTGAGGCACTTGAAACACACTTGTATCGGCTCGATGTGACCGCAGGCGAGTCGTTCTACTTTGACCACTTGGACGCGTCGGGGTCCACAGCGCAGTGGCGGCTGATCGATCCTGACGGGCGGGCAGTTTTCAACAGGTTCTTCGCCGCGACCGCGGGTGCCGACGCTGACACCACGCAGCTGACGGAAACAGGTGGCTATACCGTACTCGTCGAAGGGTCAAACTTTGCAGGCCTGGACCTATCGTATTCATTTGTCATTCAGAAAGTCCCTGAGAGTAGGCAAGCGATCAGTCTGGGTGACACGGTGAGTGGTTCCATCAGCGTGTCCGGCGCAAGCCCGCAGTACACGTTTTCGCTGACGGAGCTGACGCATTTGTACGTCGACGTCTTGGCAGGAGCGTTCGATTTTACGTGGTCACTGGAAGGGCCGGCGGGCACGTTGATTAACCGTGCGAGTTTCTCCGATACCGAGCAGGTGATTCCGGCTCCGCTCTTGGGCCTACCCATTGGAGAGTACACCGTCACGATCGACGCCCCCCGAGAAAATACTGGTGACTTCGAATTCCGCGTGCTCGATTTGTCGGATGTCCCGGCGCTGGCGCTGGGGGAATCCATGACGGGTACGCTCTCGCCAGGGCCGTCCAGCCGGGCGTATTCCTTCGATGCTGCGCCTGGACAGCAGATTTTCTTCGATTGGATGGCGCGAATTGACCGCAACAGTCCCAACTGGTCGCTCGTCGATCCATATGGACAGGTTGTGTTTGATCGGCCGACGCAAGCGGACGACCCGGAAGTAACGGTCCGTGCCGCCGGACGTTATACGCTGCTGGTCCAGGGGAGCCTCTTCTCTGATGAAGCGGAATACTCTTTCCGTGTGCTGCCCACGGCCATCTCGGATCTTCCCCTCCCACTCGGAACTCCTGTGACCGGAGAGATCGCGAGCCCGGGTAACGAAGATCATTACCATCTCAGTCTTGCCGAGCCGACCAAGGTCTACTTCGATGCGTTGTCGGGTTCCAACGAGCTAACTTGGCAGATCGCCAGGCCCAGTGGGGCGGCTGTTGCTGGTGACGTGTTCGGCAGCGGTGCTGAACCGCCGGAACTGATCACATTAAGCCCGGGCGACTACACCCTCACGGTTGATGCTGAACGCGACGTGACAGGCACCTACGGTTTTCAGCTAGTCGACGTGGCAGATATGCCGCGGTTGACCCCAGACACAGTTTTCACAGGGACACTTTCTCCAGCGACGGCGACCGACATCTTTCAGTTCGATGCGAGGGCGGGAGATCGGTATTTCGTCGAGGTCCTCAATTGGACAGGCAGTTTCTTCGCCCGCTGGAAAATGACCGATCCCGATGGGCAGGTTGTCGGTTCGCATGGTCTTAGAAATGATTCAGAGAAGCTGACTCTTACCAAAGACGGAACATACTACTTTGCCATCGAGGGGTCGAACCTCGACACGGTGGAGGGGACATATGAGATCAACGTACATTCAGCGCCGTTGATCAGCATGCCGCTTTCCGGTGTGAATGAGTCGATCAGCGGCGAGATTGCAACACCCGGAGAGACTCACCAGTATCAATTCACACTCGAGTCACCAAGACAAATCTATGTCGACTCACTTGGTGGAAACAGCCAACTTGGCTGGACACTCAACGGGCCCAGCGGCACGCTTGCTTTTCAATCGTTCGCGGGCAGCGAGATCGTGTTCAACGGTATTCCCGGTGAGTACTCACTCGACGTCGAAGGACAGTTCGCAGCCACGGGTCCCTATCAGTTTAGGCTCTTGGATCTCCAGCAGCTGGCCACTGAACTGCCGCGTGACACAGTGGTCAGCGGAGAGCTTGACCCTGCCAACGAAACCGACGTGTTTCAGTTCACAGCTGGGAGGGGTGATAAGTTCTCGTTTCGTGTGACAGACCGCAGCGGTGCGAATCGGGCGGGCTGGCGGCTGGTGTCCCCCAGCGGAAATGAGCTGTTCGTGGAGACTTTCAACAGAGATGTGGACGACGTCGTGATCACCGAGCCGGGGGTGCATCTGCTGCTCGTTCAAGGTTCAGCTGCGGATACCCAAGCGGGGACTTACTCGGTTGAGCTTCAGTTCCTGGGAAATGAGCCGATTGAACCGGTGGCTGGAACTCCGCTTGCCTTCGACACGCCGGTCAGCGGATCGATTGCCGCAGCCGGCGAGCTGGACTTCTACACGTTCACCGTGACTTCAGATCGTCTGGTGTACTTTGATGCGTTGACCGATTCCAACAGCATCCTCTGGCAGCTATCAGGACCAACGGGGGTTGTGGCGGGTGCCTCGTTCAGCCAACAACCTACTGTTCTGGACCTGATTCCCGGCGAATACGCCGTGCGAATTGCGGGACTCCGTACGGCGACGGGTGAGTATCAGTTTCAGCTGCTCGATCTGGCGGCGGGAACACAAACTGTGGTCGGGGAAGCTGTTTTCGGCACGCTCGAGCCACCTACTTCAACGAAGGCCTATCGGTTGGACGCGAGCTCCGGCGATCGCCTCCTCCTTGATACACTCACCGCGACACCGTCTGCTGTATTGAAACTGCTTGACCCCTTTGGGAACGAGGTGTTCTCCGGCAGCTCTTTCGAGATCCAGCCTTACGTCGTTGAGTTCACCGGCAGTCATACGCTGCTGGTTGAAGGACCGCGACAGTCGTTTGCCGACATCAACTACGGTTTTCGCTTTGCTCCCGCAGGTACTGTAGTGGAAGTCGACCAAGTCATCACGGGCTCGATCTCGACTCCCAACGAGAATGACGCCTTCATCTTTCATGGCACGTTTGGTCAGCGGATTTACTACGACGCGCTTAGCAGCACGCCAAACTTGTTTAGAACGATGAAGAGCCCGAGCGGAGAATCAGTGTTCTTTCGCAACAACGCGGACCGCGACGAAGGCCCCGTGACTTTGACAGAAACCGGGATTTACGAGCTGGAGTTCCGTGGTGCATCCTCTCGCACCGGCGACTACAGTTTCCGTTTGCTGGACATCTCGAATGCACCCCAGTTGTCAGCGACCGATTTGTTGGAAGGCACGCTAGAGCCCGGACTTGAATCGGATATCTATTTGGTCCCGGGTACAATCGGACAACGATTTCAGATTGTCCCAGACGGTCAGATGCTGACCGGTTCAGCGCTCCAGGCATCCAACTCGGCGGCCGATTCACTCACAGCAACTGGTACGTTCGAAGACGGATATGCGAGTATCGAGTACGCGATACGTCGCGATCCATTCCGACCAGGGGCCGCCAAGAACCTGATCCTCATCTCCGACGAAGACCGGGATGTGTTCGACCACCGGCAGACGCGAGATGAGATCTTCAGTTTGCTGGACTCGCAGAACATTCGCCTTAATCTCGTCAACGATGTCGAGCTGCGGGACGGTGAGGAAATGCGGGCGTTGGGTGTCGATTCGCTGGGAACGGCCTATCGGGAGGCCGAGAACGGGGGATTCACCACGCACCCAGGAGGCACCTACGTATCGGGGTTTGGCACTACGAAGGAAGACTACATCGATCTCGGTTGGGCCTTGCAAGGCGCGGTCTTCGATCTGAACCAGCTCCGCATCGGCGGCAATCCCGCTATCTCATTTAGTAACGCGTTTGTCGACTACAAAGTCGAAGAGATCCAGAACCAGTTTCGCGTTGATCTGATCGCGTCGGATCCCAACGCCCCGTTCGAAAACCTGACGGGACAGCTTCAGGGAGTGGGAGACACACTTCAGTTTGATGCTCGGTTTACGGGAGACGGTGCGGCCCATAGCTTCGATCTGCAAGTCGTGCTGGCCGGCACGGGAGTTGTTCTGGGGACCGTGCCGGTGATCATGAATGTTGAGTACGCCTATCCGGTTCGAGCGATCGATCCGGATGGAGATGTCGTGACGTACTCGCTGATTGAAAGTCCTGACGGTGCCTCGATCGATCCCCAAACGGGCCACATCGACTGGGAACCCGATGTGCCGGGCGAGTACAGCTTCCTCGTCAAAGCCGTAGACGGTCGGGGCGGAGAAGATACACAACAGTACCAGGTCACGGTTGCTGCGGGACAGCCAAATCAAGATCCGAGCATCACGTCGTCGCCACTCACGCAGGCCACCGCTGGCCGTCCCTATTCCTATACGCTGACCGCCGACGACTCGGATGGGCACTCGACCCGCTATTTCGCCACGACAGTCCCTGAGGGAATGACGATTGATCGCACTACGGGGCAGGTTACGTGGACGCCCACAGACCTGCAGATCGGCAATCACAGTGTTGCTCTGCAAGTGCTGGATGGATTCGGAGGACAGGCCGTACAGGAGTTCGTGATCGAAGTAACGGCGGACAGCACAAACGAGCCGCCGGACTTTGTGAGCGAGCCGGTTGTGGGTGTGATCTCGGGCGAACCGTATCGCTACCAAAGCCGCGCGACCGATCCGAACGCTGATCCGCTCGCATTCGATCTCGTGGTGGCACCTGCGGGCATGAGCGTCGCCGCGGAGACAGGATTGGTGGCCTGGCGCCCGCTCGAGAACCAGGTTGGTGAGCACAATGTGTTCTTGAGGGTGCGGGACGGTCGAGGCGGAGTGGATCTGCAATCGTTCACTGTGACCGTCGTGCCGGCCAACACGTCGCCGGTCATCACCTCGGTGCCCGGGACTCCAGCAGTGGCCGGACAGGCATATGTCTATGCCGTCCGAGCGCAGGATGCAGAGGGTAACGTGCTTGAGTACACGTTGAGCGAAGCGCCCGACGGTATGGATGTTGGTTCCGCGTCCGGTCTGATAGCCTGGACACCACAAACGCCTCAGGTTGGCACACATACGGTTAGCTTGATCGTTGAAGACGGCCAGGGCGGTCAGGTATCGCAGTCATTTGTACTAGAAGTTTTGGCCACTTCTGAAAACAGGCCACCGGTCATTGTGAGTTCACCTCGCGACCGCATCGCGCTGGGGCAAACCTACACGTATGCGGTTTCTGCAACCGACCCCGATCACGACGCGCTCGCCTACAGCTTGCCGACGGCACCGAGTGGAATGTCGGTTACCGTAGAGGGCGTGGTCACCTGGGAACCAGCTCCGGATCAGATGGGCGACAATGTTGTCATGCTGCAGGTTGATGACGGGCGCGGCAGAGTCGCTACTCAGACGATCACGGTGTCCGTAGTTTCGCAAATAGCTAATCGTGCTCCCGTGATCGTCTCGGATCCCGGTACTGCGGGCACGGTGGGCCACCCTTATGAGTACGACATTGAGGCCATTGACGCGGACGGGGATCCTTTCGCCTGGCTTTTCGATCAAGCTCCGAGGGGCATGTCGATTGATCCCCAGCAAGGGACCATTCGCTGGACTCCGTCGGTTCTACAGATCGGCACAAACGATGTTGCCGTGCGCGTGTTCGACACCCAAGGAGGTACCAGCGTCCAGGAATTCAGCATCGACGTACGGGCGGCGAACGTCCCGCCAATCATTGCCACGATTCCGATCATCGATGCAACGGTCGGACAACCGTACACATACCAGATCGGCGCTTCCGACGTGGAAGGAGATCCACTGACGTATTCGCTGCCGGCAGCCGCGGTAGGGATGACCATTGACCCCAACACGGGGCTTATCGAGTGGACTCCTCAAACGCCCGGCGCGTCGAACGTCACGGTGTTGGTCGAAGATGATCAGGGGGGAGCGGCGACGCAGGAGTTTACTGCCATCGCGCACCAGCTGGGTATCAACCGGGCGCCGCGAATCACCTCGTTCCCCCGCACGAGAATGAACGCCGGGATGCTGTTCGAGTATCAGCTGGTCGCGGTCGACCCGGAGGGGGCGGTGGTCAGCTACTCGCACGGAGAAGACCTCGACGACTTTGAATCGCGCCGTCCCTTGGGCATGCAGCTCGATACCGAGACGGGATTTGTCCAGTGGATTCCCACGGTCGATCAAGTCGGCCTCCACACCGTGTCATTGGTGGCAGCCGATCCTGGTGGTAGTGTTGGCGTTCAGGTTTTTGAGTTGCGTGTCTTTCCTGCTGACACGGCATTGACACTCGAATCGTTGCCGGTAACGACAGTGACCGCCGGCGCGACCTATCGCTACGACGTGATGGCCAGGGACACCTCGGGTTCGTTCATCACGTACGCTCTGACAACGGCACCGGAAGGTATGGAGATCGACGCGCTGGGACGGATCAGCTGGCTGACGGATAGAGACGACATTGGTATTCGTTCAGTGGAGTTGATTGTTTCGAACGATCGCGGGCTGTCGGTGACGCAGGAGTATGAGGTGACGGTGGAAGCGGACATAGAGCCGCCGAGCGTGAGCTTGCGGGTCACGCCCAGCACGGCGAATCTGGGAGACGATGTAACGATTGTTGCGGCGGCGGCTGACAACGTCGGAGTTGTCGATCTAATGGTGACGCTGGATGGTATGCCGGTTGCGTTGGATGCCGGAGGGCGAGCAACGATCACAACCACGGAAGCTCGCCAGTTCGATGTCGCGGCGACTGCGATCGACGCGACGGGAAACACGCACACGGACTCACAAACGCTTCGTGTCATCGACCCGACAGACAGTAATGCGCCGGTGGTTTCAATCACATCGCCCGGTGATGGCGCGGAGATTCTGGGGGCCACGCCTGTCATAGGCACTGTCACCGACGACAATTTGTTGTTCTACACGCTCGAAATAGCAGCTGTGCCGGATGGTGACTTCGTGGAGGTCTTCCGAGGAACCGGTGCCGTTATTGACGGTGTGCTCGGCGAGCTCGATACAACGCTGCTTCGGAATGATTCCTATCGACTGCGAGTGAGCGCACAGGACTCGGGTGGCAACATCACCCGCGACGAGGTGCTTGTCTTTGTCAGCGGCAACTTGAAGGTTGGCAACTTCGCACTCTCTTTCACAGATCTGTCGTTACCCGTAGCGGGGATACCGCTGACGATTGTACGGACCTACGACTCGTTGAACGCGAGCCTGCAGGGTGACCTCGGCTATGGCTGGAGCATGGACTTCCTGAACGTCGACATTCGCACGAGTGTCAGCAGCGTTGGATTTCCAGGTCTTTTCGATCCTTTCGAGGACGGCACGCGGGTCTATGTGACGCTTCCCAGTGGTACACGGCAGGGATTTACGTTCGAGCCGGTCATCTCAATTGACGTGTTGAATGAAACGTACGGGCAGGTCGACTTCATTTATGAACCTCGATTCGTCCCCGATCCAGGTGTGACGAGCGAGCTAACCGTCGAAGAAGTGTATTTGCTCCGAAACAACGGCAAGTATTACGTCTACGGGGCATCGTCTCCGTACAACCCAGCAGACCCCCTGCACAACGATCGCTACATCCTGACCAACAAATTCGGCGTGGAGTATTGGGTCAATCCCAAGACGAGTGAGATTCAGCAGATCAAGACGCCGCCCGGTGACACTCTGACCGTTGGTCGCGGCGGCATCATCTCGAGTGATGGGCCGCAGCTGCTCTTTGAACGCGATGCGCAGGGTCGGATTCGCCGAGTCGTTGATCCGTCGGGTAACTCGATTGACTATACATACGATTCGGCTGGCGATCTGATCACTGTCAACGATCGCGAGGGTCACACGACGCAGCTGAAGTACGATAGCCCGATTGATCACTATCTCACTGAAGTGATCGACCCGCTGGGCCGCACGGGATTCCGGACGGAATACGACGAAAGTGGACGCGTCGCGCGAGTGTTTGACGCGTTCGGTAATCCGATCGAGTATGAATATCTGCTCGACGAGAACACCGAACGTATCTTCGACGCGAATGGAAATCCAACGGCATACACGTACGACGATCGAGGAAACGTAGTACAGACGATCGATGCACTGGGTGGTACCACGACGTATGAGATTGATGCTGATAACAACGTCATAGAAATAATCGACCCCCTTGGCAACACGTCGCGGGCGACGTTTGACGACCGGGGCAACCAAACTAGCACCAGCGACGCACTGGGCAACGTCACTTACCAGATGTTCACCGAGCCGTCGCAGCTCGAGTCGATTGTGGACCCGCTCGGATTCACAATTCAATTTGGCTATGACTCTGCAGGTAACGCGAATCGGGTTACGGATGCATTGAACCAATCGACGACACTTGAGGTGACCGGCGGCCGTATTCTCTCGGGTGCCTATGCGACTGGCGCTGGTTTTGACATCGAGTACGACTCCGCCGGAAACATGGAACGCCGCGCCGGGGTTGACGGCAGCCTGACCGAGTACACCTGGGGTGACAATCGTCAGAAGCTGTCCGAGACCTTCTACCGCACGATCAACGGAGCACTAACTCCGCTTACCACTCGTTTTGGATACGACCGGGAGGGGCGAACCACGGCGATCGTCGTTCCAGACGAGACGCCGGAAAACTTGAGCGACAATCCACGTGTTGCGATGGAGTACAACGCGGTCGGGCAAGTAACCGCGTCTGTAGATGAACTGGGTCGCCGCACCGAGTTCGAATACGACCTGACCGGACAGCGAATCAGGACGGTCTACCCGGATGGCCTGTCCGAGTCCTGGGCATACGATGCGATGGGGAACAACACACGGTACACCGACCGCGGCGGCCGCGTTCACGTCTTTGAGTACGACGAGCTAAACCGGCAGGTCAAGACGATCATCCCAGACGACACGCCCGGTGACCTCAGCGACAATCCGGTTGCCGAGACGGTCTACGATGCAGCCGGCCGGACGATCGCGGAGGTTGATCCTGTCGGAAATCGGACAGAGTTCGAGTACGATGCCGCGGGCAGTCTTATCCGAATGTTGTTGCCTGAGGTGCTGGACACCACGACGGGTGAGTTGGTACGGCCCACGTTCGTCTATAGCTACGACAAGCGGGGACAGCTGCAGACACTGACAGATACAGCTGGTGGGCTGTGGAAATTCGAATACGACGCCGCGGCAAGACTCGTCGCCACGACCAATCCGCTAGGGGATCGTGTCAGCAAAGAATACGACCAGTTGGGACGGGTACTAACCGAAACCGACACACTGAATCGCACCCAAAGCTACACTTACGACGCTCGTGGACTCGTCACTTCGGTCACCGCGCCAGCGGCTACAGATGGTGAAGCGCCGGCCGTCTACCGGTACGAATACGACGAAGCCGGTTTGCTGATCAAGAGTGTCGACCCGATGGGGCGGGAGACTTTGTCCGACTACGACCTTCGTGGCCGCATGATTGGGCAAACACTCCCGGGTGGCCAGCGGTCGAGTGCTTCGTATGACGACGTCGGCAACCTAGTCAGTTCTGTGGACTTCAATGGTGAAGAGACGCGCTATGAATACGATGAGCTGAACCGTCGCGTGCGCCACACATTTGACGACGGCACGGAACACGTCTTCACCTACACAGCAACCGGGCAGATTGCCTCGATCCAAACCCCGGAAGGTACTGCCAGCTATGAATACGACGCCATTGACCGGTTGGTCTCCGTAACGGATGTCTTGGGGCAGCAGATCGGCTACGAGTACAGCCTGAACGGCCAGCGTACCGCGATCATCACGGACTCCGGCACGACGCGCTATGTCTACGGTGCTGCTAACCGGCTGGTGTCGGTGGTCGATACAGCCGGCGGCACGACCAGCTACGGTTACGATGGGGCGGGCAACCTGGTGAGCACCGTTCTGCCGAACGGAACCACGGAGACTCGACAGCACGATGCGGCCCAGCGGCTAACATCCGTCGAACATCAGGATGCCGGCGGTACGGTAATTGACTCGTTTGCCTACGAGCTGGATCCCGTGGGTCGACGCACTCGGGTTACCGAATCCGGTGGCCGCCAGGTCGACTACGTCTATGACAACCTGAATCGGCTGATTAGCGAGCTGATTACTGATCCGATGTCTGGGAGCCGCACGATCCACTACGAATACGACCTCGTAGGCAACCGGCTTCTGAGGAATGATTCGGCGTCAGGTATTAGTACCTACGAGTACGACGACAATGATCGTCTGATCACAGAAGAGTCCGCTGGTGTAACAACCACATACAGCTACAACGACAACGGCACGCTGGCCGCGAAGCAGAGTGACTCCGGCGAACGGACGACTTACACTTGGGATCCTCGAGGTCGGTTGATTCGAGTCGAGGTGTCGGCGAATGGCGCGACAACTGCCGTCGAGTATACCTACGGCGCGGACGGGGCAATGGTTGCCCGTGACGTTGATGGCGCCGAGACGAAGTTTCTGGTCGACACCAATCGTCCGCTCGCTCAGGTGATCGAAGAACGGACTGACGCTGAGGGCCTCACAGCGTCATACGTACATGGGCTGCAATTGATTTCCCAAACTCGCGGCGCTGATACAGCTTACTACCACGCTGACGGGATCGGGAGCATCCGGGCATTAACCGACAGCAGCGGCCAAGTCACCGATACTTATCTACATGGCGCATTCGGAAGATTGCTTGCCTCGGCCGGCGACACGGCGAATGACTTCGGATTCGCAGGTCAACGACGCGACCCGATAACCGGATTGGACTACCTCCGGGCTCGCCATCTCGACACGTCTACAGGGCGGTTCATCAGCGTCGACCCGATTGCAGGCGATCTCCGCTCGCCGCTTACGATGCATGCTTATACCTACGTCAGCAACAATCCGGTTAACCTCATTGATCCAACTGGTCAGTTTACGCTGCCCGAAGTCAGCGTGGTCTCGGCGATCAGCCGAATTAACTCCGCCCTGTCGACAACGAGTCAGATCAATCGCGCGTGCAATTTTGTGGCCTCGATTGAATTCCTGACCGAGGCACTTCATTTCCTCTCGTTTTTCAGTTTTCTGTCATTCAACGTCTCGAACTTCATCCAAAACTTGGCCGACGTCGGTCCGAGCCCTGGGGCCGCGGCCCAGTTTGGCTTTCGAATGAGTTGGGAGGCACCAGTTGGCGAGGGAGAAACACTGGCAAACGGAAAACTGAAGAAGATCGATGTCAAGCTCGGGCCGGACACGGGTGGCGATGTTAAGTTCAGCGGTGAGTTGTCGTACATGGGATTCCCCAGTGCGGCGTTGTCCTTCATTATCTCAACAGATTGGGACAAAGTGGTCTCGAGCCTGGCGGCCAGCGTATCAGACAGTATTCTGCTCAAGGAAGTTCATCTCTGCCGGCGGGGTCCACAGATCGGTGAGGTTCGCTTGGGGCTGGGAGTTGGCACGGGTACGAGCGCGAGCAACACAGCGAGTGCCTCAGCGGACATTCAGCTGCGTTTTGGAGTTCCCAATCCAGCGGGCGACGGGCTGGCTGTGACAGCTATCAACATCGCATTCCCACTGGTGAAGGCCATCGTCAGGCCTGATGGAAGTGGGCGGCTCGACTTGGGTGGAATCACCGTGATCGGGTGATTGCCGATCGGAGAGTGTGGTACGGTGACGCAGTCACCGTCGGTGCAGCATGAAACCAACCTCGTCCTCGGCCTTTGAAGTTGCGTTTGCGGTTCAATCGGAACCCGAAGCGTAAGCGAGGGAATGACTTGCGTTGGTTCACCAACTCCCCTCGCTGACGCTTCGCGCTTACGAAGTATCCGGCGAATTCGCCTGCTTTCAGCTGTCCCGCTGCGAAAAGCGCAACTTCAAAACCTTCGACTCGGGTCAGACATCACCGGCATGCCATCGGAGACGACACACCCGGCCGTCGTCTCGGCTCGGCAGCAGCCTTGCCTGAAACGCAGGGCCAGTGGCGGCCCACTCGACTCAGCGAATCCCGCCGCACGGATAGTGATCGAACAACACCCGAAAGCCGCCGTCGAACTGGCGGTCGGTGTTGCCGCTGACGGGGGCTACGTAGCCGACTGCCAGGTTCGTGTTGGCACCGAATTCCAGTGTGGCACCCAGCGTCAGGTTCACCGTGTCCACGCTGTCGCCAAAGTTGCCGACCCGCAACGCGCCCGACGTGATGCTGTCCGCCCCCTGCAGCGATGCGTTGTAGTGCACTTCCACCATCGGAGCCACACCGGTCAGACAGCTCGTGTCACACCGGTAGGCCCAGTATCCCACGCCTAGGTCCGCGAAAAGATAGGTCGCGTCCTGCAACACTCCCGCGGGCGCCAAGCCGCTGCCGGGATTGACCAGCGCCGAGTTGCCGTTGGCGTCGATGTCGAGCTGCAAGAACCCCTGGGCGAAAAAGCAGTCAGACGGCGTGTAGAGAGCCGCCAGGAACGGTTGCAGATGCACTGACTCGCTGCTGACTCGCAGCACCGGTGTGTTTGCCATGACGACGGAGATGTCGTCCGCGGTCGGTATGGTAACTCCCAAACCGGCGGAGAGACCTAACCGCTGGCTGGCGTAAAGCAGTGCCTTGGTGTAGATCGCAATGTTGCCGAACTCGACGCTGTGCCCCGACAAGCCACCGGTATCTAGGGTGCTTTCCGAGGTCGCCGCGAAGGGGAACCGCGCTTCGACGGAAAACATTCCTCCGGCAAAGGTTTTCTCGAACCCCGGCAGAAAACGATCGACGTCGGTGTTTGCCGCGGACGGCACGTCACTGAACAGCCCGTAGTGAAAATAGACTCGGTCGCGAGGCAGCGGGCTATTACCGCTGGCAACCTTCACTCGCCCTGCGGCGCCCACCCCGGCGCTGGGAGTCGGCACGTTGAGTGCAGCTCCATAGCTGTAGTAGTAGAAGGCGTCGAAGTCTTCTCCGCCCGTGAGAGTATCCACTCCAGCCTGAAGCATCGCGCCGGAACCACTTGCATCAAAAGTCGTCGTGCCGCCGGCCCCATGGGCCAGTTGGAACTGAGCGTCGACTGCCGAAGTGTAACTAGCCGGTGGTGCCACAAGTGAAACAATGTCATAGGCTTCTGGAGTCGATGCAAGCAAGGCTTGAATCTGAGAGATCGTCATCGTCGTCGTCATGGTTGCGTTGTCCGCGACGTTGCCGACCAATGTTGGAGGCGGAACGGGTGCCCCGGACCGTAGCAGCTGCTGCAGCTGCTGAACGTTGAGCACGGAACTTGAGAAGATGCCCACCGGTCCAGGCTCCGTGATCGTCAGCACCGACCCGCCGGGTGGAAGAACGGCTGGGACATCCAAGTCGTTGGCGACGACGACCAAGCGGTCCAACGCCAAGGATCCCCTGGCGCCGGCGGCAAAGCCGCCAAAGAAGTCGCCGATCATGTTCGGTGCCCGAACCTGGCGGCAGCAGCCCACCGCACACAGCTGGCAATCCGGTCGCGTACCGCACGACGAGGACTGTTCTGGTTTGGATTCTGGAGGTCCTATATCGTGTACGCGAAAGACGGTGAAGGTCTCGTCCCGATCCTCAGCGCCGGGGGTGATCTGAGCCGCTGTGTGATCGGCGATTGCGAGACTCATTGCGAGAGTCACGCACGCGGGCACCCAATGGGCGCTGGTTCGTTTCCGTGCTGGCATCTGCGTACCTGCCACCGTCGCTCCCGGGCGCTTTAGGCCTGTGCAAAATGACACTTTTTGCTGACAAGTCTTGCTCCTACTGCTTCGACATTCGGGTTTTAACGCCTGTACTGATCCTGACGAATCTGAGGAAAAGCGGGCCGGTCCAACCGGAACAACCCCTACACTTTACCCAGATTTCGCTGCTTTCACGGTCGCATCTCCCCAGGACGCGCTTCTAGCAAATCCTGTTCATCATGTTGATCCTGTCTGCTGTTCTCTTGACAGGATTTACACGATCAACAGGATGGCCGGTGGCCGTGATCCGAAATCAGCCGCTGGGCGTTAGCCAACGGTTTCCACCGTAACCGGATGCTAACGCATTCCGGCTGATCGTGGCCGAGGGCGTACACGGGTTGGTGATGGTGTGTGATGGGCGATCCGCCGTGGAGCCGTCTCGGCAAATCATGTTCATCATGTTGATCCTGTCTGCTGCTTTTCTGACAGGATTTACAGGATCAACAGGATGGCCGTGGCCGTGATCCAAATACGCCGCCGGGCGTTAGCCCACGGTTTCCACCGTAACCGGATGCTAACGCATTCCGGCTGATCGTGGCCGACGGCGTACACGGGTTGGTGATGGTGTGTGATGAGCAATCCGCCTACAAGGCAATGTCCAAATACCTCAAATGCCGACTGACCGTAAATCGAAAGCTGCTTCTGACCCGACCAGTTGGTGTTGTAGTCCAACAGTTCCTCGGGGGTCGTGCCGTCAAACCTACTCAGCTGTTCGTGCATGCCTCACCCACTCTCGATCGACATAGTAAGGATCCTTGACGCCTTTTTTTCGTAAGGCGACACCGGTCATCAATTCGCGCAGAATGCGGACGGCAACTTGGCGGGACCGGTAACTAGGGTCAACCAACGGATTCACTTCGACCAGATCCATTCCAACCACACTGTGTGCGATCGTGGCCGCGCGCAGCATGGGGAATAGTTCGCGGATGGTAAGTCCGCCTGGTTCGGGCGTACCCATCCCGGGCGCATAGGCTGGATCGAGAACATCCGTATCGACAGAGATGAATACATGTTTCTTGCCGCGTTTTTTTATGTCGGCGAGAATCTCGTCCATCACGGTCTTCCAGCCACGATCATCGATGTCCTGCATGAAGTAGAACTTCAAGCCGGAGCTGCGCATCCACTTCATGTCTTTGCTGCTCGGTTTTACAGAATTGAGGCCTATTTGGTAAAAGTCCTCGCCGTTGACGTGGCCTTCATCGATCAGCCGTCGAACCATCGCCCCGTGACTCAGGTAGTGACCGAACAGCAACGGGATTCCATCGAAGTGGGCATCCCAGTGGATCACGGCCACGTTGCCCTTGCCGTAGACAGCCGCGGCTGCAGCGACGTCGGGATACATCAGCGAGTGATCACCGCCAACGGTCACTGGCATCGCACCGGCTTCCATGATCTCCTTCGCCATTTCATAGACCGGCAGCACGCTTCGTTCCTGCGAGAGGATGTCGATCGGAGCGTCGCCGTAATCCACCGCCACCAACTCCTCGGTCCAGTCGAGGTCTCCTACGACGGGGTGACCTGAAGCTAGTGCGCCTCCACCCCATCCTCCGACGATATCGCCCATCCTGATTGCCAGAGGACCGAATGCCGTTCCTCGTTGGCCGGTAGAAAGGTCGATCGGTGCGCCGAAGAACGCCACTTCGACCTTACCCGCCTTGAGATCCTCGGGGCCCAACGCCACTGGCAACCGAAAGAAAGTTGGAATGCCTTGCGTCCACAGTCCCGCCAGCGTCTTCTGGATATTGATGGGGCCAGGTTCACGTTTGGGATTGTCGTTTGGATCGCGGCGGAGAATCCGCACATCTCGGGACGGATCACGAGGATCCAGCGGTATCGCGTCCGGATTCTCCTTGAGAATTGTGATTAAGGTTTTTTCAGTTCTCGGATCGAGTTCTTCGTTCTCTCCTTTTGCCGGTCCCGCCTCCGAACCTTGACCAACCGCGATGGCCCTGGAGTCTGGCCGCGCTGTGGTGTCTGGTCCCTGCGCGTCGGCAGAATCTGCATTGATTGAACTAGCTTGGGATGCGGCGTAGCCGATCGCGATTCCGGCCACAAGAAATGCCGTTGCACTAAAACGAACGGTGGTTGTTCTCGACATAATGTGTTTCCCGACTCCTGAATCTGGCGAACCCCTTTTCCTCTGCTTCTGCTGGTAGAGTTGAAAGACGGCCGAACGCAGCTGCGACATTTGTAAGCGCCGCCGCTTTCAAGAGATTCTTGAAAAGCCGTAGGGCGGTTGGTGGGGGTGTCTCGGCCACGCCAGCACTGGCGAATCTACCGCGGGCGGCGATTTTAGCGAGGACGGTGCCAGCGATCAGAAACACCGCTGCTCCAACTCTTAGCCTGGCGGCTTTCGACATGTCGGTTCTTCGTCGGCGTGGTCGTAGGCGGGGCAGCTGGGCTATTCAACTTTGGGCCACCGCGACGAGAGGGCAATGCAACTTTTGTTACTGAAGGCGCATTCGGCGGTCATCGTTCGTTCCCTCGCCGACGTAAAGCACTACGACATCCGGCACTTCAGAATTTCCGCAGGGGAGGCGCCACGCCGGATCTCCATCACACTCCGTCACTACAGCAACAACCGTGTACGCCCCCGGGCAAATCAGCCGGAATGCGTTAGCATCCGGTTTTGGTGGGAACCGTGGGCTAACGCCCAGCGGCTGATTTTGGATCACGGCCACTGGCCATCCTGTTGATCCTGTAAATCCTGTCAGAAAACAGTAGACAGGATCAACATGATGAACAGGATTGCCGAGACGGCTCCACGGCGGATTGCTCATCACACACCATCACCAACCCGTGTACGCCGTCGGCGACGATCAGCCGGAATGCGTTAGCATCCGGTTACGGTGGAAACCGTGGGCTAACGCCGAGCGGCTGATTTTGGATCACGGCCACTGGCCATCCTCTTGATCCTGTAAATCCTGTCAGAAAAGCAGCAGACAGGATCAACATGATGAACAAGATTTGCCGAGACGGCTCCGCGGCGGATTGCTCATCACACACCATCACCAACCCGTGTACGCTCTCGGCCACGATCAGCCGGAATGCGTTAGCATCCGGTTATGGTAGAAACCGTGGGCTAACGCCCGGCGGCTGATTTTGGATCACGGCCACTGGCCATCCTCTTGATCCTGTAAGTCCTGTCAGAAAACAGTAGACAGGATCAACATGATGAACAGGATTGCCGAGACGGCTCCACGGCGGATTGGTCATCACACACCATCACCAACCCGTGTACGCCCTCGGCCACGATCAGCCGGAATGCGTTAGCATCCGGTTACGGTAGAAACCGTGGGCTAACGCCCGGCGGCTGATTTTGGATCACGGCCACCGGCCATCCTGTTGATCCTGTAACTCCTGTCAGAAAAACAGTAGACAGGATCAACATGATGAACAGGATTGCCGAGACGGCTCCACGGCGGATTGGTCATCACACACCATCACCAACCCGTGT
>CBDCWT010000057.1:0-42208 GCA_965223305.1 Pirellulaceae bacterium
TACTCTTGCTCGTGCAAAGGTAGATTACTTTGACCGTTTCGCTCGCGGTCGTGCCGCGGTCCGCCTCCAGATTTCCCTCGAACTGGGCATCAAAACCATCAGACCAACTCAGAATCGTGGCGATTGGTTCCTGAGTAAACAGGTCCTGCATGCCGGCGAAAGGGCTGTGCATTTCCTCCTCGGTAGGAATCCCCTGAGAATCCGCCAGCGGATCCGCATAGTACTCCTTGAGTGAAACGTCGACAGGCTGCCGGTCAAAGAAGGTCTCGGTCAGTTGATGGGCCTGTTCGACATCTCCCTCGTCGAGCAGCTCCAGCCAGCGGTCGGCGAACATTCTCGCGTCGCGAAACAACCTGTGTTGTCGGGAGAAGTAGCGGCTGGGACCCATCGCTCCAAACAGCAGGCCTATCACCAGCGCAGCGATCGCAACTCGGCGGCCTCCCTGCCCGCGAGACATCGTGCACAGAGCAATCAGGGCGAGGATGGCGGCGCCAAGGGGGATAAAAGCCAGCAACGGGTGGAGCATCGCGATCGGAGACAGTATCGCCACGCCCCCTGCCACGAGTGCCAGCCGGCTCGGCGGTTCGTAATCCGGTATCTCGTCTGCTTCCGGGGAAAAGCTGATATCGCCTGTCGTCAAATTCATCACCGCATCTCAATTCGTTGCCATGCCAGTCCCGGCAAGAAGTAAAGTTCCAGTTCGGCCCATTGGCTATACGTCAAGATCTCCCAAACGGTTTGCTTGCGTTTCGTACCCGCCGTCCGAGAACCATCATGTCAGCGCCCAAGGCACACGGTTCAGCGTTTCATCACCCGCTGTAGCTCCGGCAGGGAAGTGATCCCCTGAACCACGAGCAAAATGCCCTCTTCTTGGAGCGTTCGCAGACCGGAAGTGCGGGCGACCTTTCGCAGCACATCGAGTTTCGGTCGCGTGGCTGAGGACCTCCCGGATTTTGTCGGTGACTTTCAACAGCTCGAAGATTGAGGTTCGACCCAGATAGCCCACTCCACCACACTCCTCGCACACCGGGATCTCGATCGGCCTGCCCTTTTCATCAACCTGTTCTTCTGGCGGTGGCGGCTGGTATTCACGGTACAGCAGCGAGACGCGACCGGGCGGGATGCCGAGTTTCTGCAGGAGCTGAGGTGGCGGCTGATAGCCCTGTTTGCACTCGTTGCATAACTTCCGCACTAACCGGCTGTTCAAGACCACCGTCACCGCTTTGGCGAACTGGTCAGCAGGGGCCTTCAACTCGAGCACCCGTAGCAGTGCCTCCACGCTGTCCTTAGCATGAACTCGGCTGATCACCATCTTGTGGTGTTTATTGACCTTCTCACACAACATCCCGATCGTCTTCGCGTCCGTCAGGTTGGGGACGACAAATACATCCGGTTGCTTCAAGAGTAATTTAGGCAGGATGTCGGCAGGGGTCTGGCCTTTCGCTCCATCGTAGTAGATGGGACCGACGTTGATCACTTCATCTTCCTGCTGGCCCTCGTCCTCGAGCGAAACGAAGTCGCGCACAAAACGGTCGGAAGTGCTGAGCCCGATGTTCCAAAGCGTCGTCAATCCCTGTCCAGGGGGGCGTGCAGAAACAAAACGAACCCTCGGTCCTCGTCGATCAACGATTTGAATGCGTTGCGCATCGCCGGGCGCATGCCGAGCTCTTCGATGGTCTCGAACTTCGGCTTCTTGGGAACGAACTTGATTTGCACCCGTTCGCCAGTTTTGGTGCCTTGGCTGGTAAAAGCGCAAATGTACTTAACACCTTGGAACTCCTGGCGCCGAAACTCCCGTCCTGTCTCGAGCGCCGATCCTTGACGTTGAGGGTGGCGAGCTTTTTGAGAACCATCAACATCCCGTCCCCGGTTTGCCGATCTCGGGGCTCGATGTTCATCCAGACGCCGTCGACATCGACTTTGACTCCAACGCCCGCTTTGGCGTAGTCCAACATCATCCGCTCGCCACGCTTGATCAGCGCCTGGGCGATGAGGCCACCGGTTTCGGGAAAGACCGGCGACTGTTTGGCTGCTAGTAGGTTGCCCTGGTCTTTTTGGCTGTCACTGGCGCCCATGGCCGAAAAGCTAACCGGCGGAAGCTTCTTCGTGAATCGGCAGCTCCTCTTCGTTCTTTCTCTTTTTCGTCTTTACAGTTTTCTTGGCCATGTCGGCGCAGCGCGAAACAGATCGGTCGTTTGCCAGAACGGGACGTTAGAGGATACCAGGAGCCCGCACATCGATTCCCTTCAGGGCCATCTTAAGCGCCTCGGTGCTCGGCGCCACGGCAAACGCAGTGGGACGATCGATCATCTCGTCGTCGATCAGCTGCTTCAAACTCATCGTGTAGTCCTGCATCCCTTCCTCCGAACCAATCCGGATGGCGTCGCCTAACTTGTGGTCCTCGCCCTTAAGAATGAGCTTCCCTGACAGTGGGATTGAAGGTCATGACCTCGACCGCCGGCACCCGCGGTACATCGGGACGGATCGTCTTGAGGAGTTTTTGTGCAATGATGGCTTTCATGTTGGACGATATGGCGCTCCGCATCGCGGAGTGCATTTCTTCTGGAAACAGGTCGAGAATGCGGCCGATTGTGGTCGACGCGCTGGAGGCGTGAACCGTGCCGAACACCAGGTGACCAGTCTCCGCCGCGTGAATGGCCGTCATAAAGGTCTCTTCGTCACTCATTTCACCGACGAGCATGACATCCGGATCTTCGCGGACCGCGTGCTTCATGCCGATCTTGAAGTCCTTTACATCCATTCCTACCTCTCGTTGGTTGATCAGACATTTGTCCTCGGAATAGACAAACTCGATCGGATCTTCCAACGTCAAGATGTGCTTGCGGTACAGGTGGTTGATGTGATTCAACATCGAGGCGATGGTTGTCGATTTTCCCGATCCGGTAATTCCTGCCAGCAAGACCATGCCTTGGTCGAAGTGGCAGAGCGTCTCGATAACTTCGGGCAGGTAGAGCCCCTGGAAGTTGGGAATGAAGTTGCTGACCCGGCGTGCTACCAGTCCCAAGTTCCCCATTTGCTGCAGGATGTTGACGCGAAACCGCCAGCGGTCCCCGTCAATGTCGGCGGTATACGCGAAGTCCGCGCCTCCCTCGTCGTCGAAGATTTTACGCAGCCGCTCGTCCATCATGGGAAACAGCAGATTCACCATCTCTTCAGCTTCGATGGGACCCCGGTTCAGAGGCCTTAACTCTCCACGGACTCGGACCATGGGAGGTCTGCCGGCTTTCAAGTGCAGGTCACTCCCTTCGATCTTGACCAGCGCCCGAAACAGCTTGTCGACTTCGAGGTCTTTCTTTTTGGTGAGGAATCGGGAGGCTCCTGGATCTACCGCTGAGTCGCGGGCATCTTCGACGATCGCCATTGCATCTCTCCCTATCAATGCTCACAGCCGGACGGGAATTCCGCGACCGGCCATGAACTCCTTTGTTTCTCGAATCGAGTACTCTCCGAAGTGAAAGATACTCGCCGCTAAAGCTGCATCCGCCTTTCCAATCGATATCGCGTCGGCCAAGTGCTGCGGATGGCCCGCCCCGCCGCTGGCTACGAGCGGAATCGAAACGGCCGCACTCACCGCGGCGGTGATTTCCAGGTCGTAGCCGTCTTTAGTCCCGTCACAGTCCATGCTGGTCAGTACAAGCTCGCCGGCGCCCAGCTCCTCGACACGACACGCCCACGCCACGGCTTCTAATCCCGTGGGCGTCCTGCCACCGTGGATATGCACCTCCCACACCTGATGGCCATTGTAGTCGACACGTTTCGGGTCGATGTTCACGACAATACACTGACTTCCGAAACGACGAGCCGCCTGGCTCACGAATTCGGGGTCTTTGCACGCCGCCGAGTTGATCGAGACCTTGTCGCAGCCGGCGTTCAACAGGCCGCGAATGTCGTCCAGCGTCCGGATCCCACCGCCGACTGTCAGCGGCATGAAGGCCTTTTCCGCGGTGCGGCGTACCACGTCGATCATGATGTCGCGGTCTTCATGGCTGGCCGTGATGTCCAAGAACACCAACTCATCAGCTCCCTCTGCATCATACCGCGCAGCGATTTCTACCGGATCTCCTGCGTCGCGGAGGTTCAAGAAGTTGGTCCCTTTGACAACCCGGCCTTGGTCAACATCCAGGCAGGGAATGACGCGCTTGGCAAGCATAGGGTGACCAAAGTACTTCTCGAGACGAGAGTGGCCGAAATAGAACGCCGGCTTCCCGCCCGCATCTCTTCCGATTAGCCGAAACACTCTAATCTAAGCAGGCTGCGGAGACGGGTCAACTGGCCGTAGGGTGGTTGCGCTCAAGGCGTTACAGACGTCCTCATGCCCTCCCAGGACCGTTGCTAGGAGGCCGTTCCCCGAGCGCTCGCGGACTCGATGACGACTTCACAGTCGGGCAGTGATTCGAGGAACAACCTGCCGTACGGCTTAGTTTGGATCCTCGGGTCGAACACCACTACAATCCCCCGATCTGCATGAGATCGGATCAACCGACCGAACCCCTGCCGTAACTTGATGATCGCTTCTGGCAACTGATAGTCGTAGAACGGGTTGCCACCTGCGGCCCGGATAGCCTCCAACCTCGCCTCGAGCAGCGGATGATCCGGTACGCTGAACGGAAGACGTGTAATCATGACGTTTCTGGAGCGCCTCGCCAGGCACATCCACTCCCTGCCAGAAGCTGTCGACCCCCAACAGTACGCCACGCGGGTTGTGCTTGAACATCTCGAGCATCTTGGATCGCGAGACGCCGTCTGCCTGGCTGTACAATACTAGGTCGTGTTCCGCGAGCCACTTGCGGAGCTGCGAGGCCGTGCGGCGAACCAATTCGTAGCTCGTGAACAACGCGAAAGCGTGACCGTCCGTGCGCTCGACATACCGACGAATCATGTCAGCGCAAACTTGTTCGAACCGATCTTTCTCCCTGTTCGGGTCCGGCATGTCGGCGACCAGGATCAGCTTCGCCCTGGCTACGAAAGTCGAATGGGCTGCCTAGGCGCAGCGAGCGGCCGTCGTCCAAGCCGATCCGAGAACGAAAGAAGTTGAACGACTCGTCCCCACCGACCGACAAGGTGGCGCTCGTCAGCACCACACTGCGAGTCTTTTTGAACAGTGTCTCGCGCAAGACGGGACCCATTTCGATCGGAGCTGCCGACAGTGTCACGCGAGACTGTCCGCGCCGCGACCAAGTCGATTCCATCCAGTAAACAGACCCCGGCACCGCTTGACTGACCCATTGGTCGATCTCACTGGCGAGCGCCAGGAGCCGATCGTGAGCTGCACTGAAGTCCTGGCGTTGGGATCGATCGCCGACTTTGCCTCCTGCGGTCCGCACGATCCTGGCCAGTTTTAGCAAGGCAGGACTCAGCCGGTTCTCGACGATACCAGCAGCCCGGGCGCGGCCGTTCTTGTTGGCCGACTGGTTTTTCCACTCCAATAACTCGGAGAAAAAGTCGGCCGCCTGGTGGTGGCAATCGAGCACCTCGCGTTGCGCATCCACCAGGTCGTGGTGGCGTAGCAGTCCCTTGTTGGTCCGGTCGTTGTACAGCCTGGTCAACGCGTACTCGACTTGCCCGGAGGTCACGCCGAGTCCCAGGTGGTCCGCGGCCACCGACTCGATCGTGTGTGCTTCATCGAAGACGACCGCCTGATAGTCAGGCAAGATGCTGACACCCGCGCGGCGCAATGCCAAGTCGCTGAAAAAGAGAGCATGGTTGACGATCAGCAGCTGCGCATTTTGCAGTCTCCTGCGAGCGGCGTAGTAAAAACAGCGCTGATGGGTTGGGCACTCCCGTCCCAAGCAATTCCCGCTGTCGCTGGCAACCTCGGTCCACACCGAGCCAGGTGGGCGGATAGCGAGATCGCTCTTCGAGCCGTCCTGCGTATCCCGTGACCAATCGCGGAGCTGACGTAGAGCAGCCAGCTCTTCATCTCCCTCAAACAGACTTGCGGCCCGCCCCAACGCCAAATCAAGCCGACGGAGACTTAGGTAGTTGCCGCGGCCCTTGCCGAGTATCGCTACGAACTCGCGGGGAATCACGCTGTTCAGAAAAGGAATGTCCTTGGCAAGCAGTTGTTCCTGCAGGCTGATCGTATGCGTCGACAGTAAGATCCGCCGTTTCGGCTGTTTTTCGGTCGGTTTCTTTTGGGCCGGCTCCCGAGTGACGTCCAAGATAGCCGGCACCAGGTAACCAAAGCTCTTGCCGATGCCAGTCCCCGCTTCGACGACAAGGTGGTGACCCTCGTCCAGCGCTGCGGCGACCGCGGCCGCCATCTCGAGTTGCTGTGGGCCGATGCTCGTAGTGGGGCAGCCGGGCCGCGATTCTGCCCTGGGGACCTAAGATGTCGGTGGCGGTGAGCGTCACGCAGCCACGATATCACGAGCTGGCCAGGTACGGAATGGGGAGTGGCAGCGCCGACCAGCGAGCAGTCAATACTCAACGCGGCGGAAAAGGGCGCGAAGTGATGACGCCCTCCTCTGGGCTGCTGGCGGTGGCGTAGAGCCGTTTGGGGATGCGGCCGGACAGATAGGCCAGCCGGCCCGCTTCACAGGCGGAACACATGGCCCGAGCCATGCCTAGCGGATCGCGGGCGTGGGCGATCCCCGTGTTCAATAACACACCGTCCACACCCAACTCCATCGCAATCGACACGTCGCTCGCAGTTCCCACGCCAGCGTCGACAATCACCGGATAGTCTGGGTCGCCGTCCTTGAGATATTCGAGGCAGATGCGAATGTTGTTGGGGTTCAGTACACCTTGCCCGGAACCGATCGGGCTGCCGGCCGGCATCACCGCCGTCGCACCGGCCTCCTTCAAATAACGGGCCAAAACCGGATCATCGTTCGAGTAGCACAAAACATGAAAGCCCTCTGCAACCAGCTGCTGAGTTGCCGCGAGGGTCGCCATGGGGTCCGGCAGCAGCGATTTGCTGTCCCCCAGCACTTCGAGCTTGACCCAGTCGGCGCCAGGATTCTCTAGGCCCAACAGAATCTCACGGCCCAAGCGCGCCGTCCGCACCGCATCCTCGGCGTTGTAGCAGCCCGCGGTATTTGGCAGCAGCGTGTAGCGATCCAGATCGATGAAGTCCAGGATGTTCTTGCCGTCCCCGTCGTAAAGCCGCTCGCGGCGGACCGCCACCGTCAGACACTCGCTGCCAGAAAGGTCGAGCGCCTGACGCATCACTTCGAACGACTCATACTTGCCAGTACCCACGATCAGGCGGCTGTGAAAAAGATGACTGCCTAATCGTAAAGGGTCGATCCCAGAGGATGGCTCTGCCTGCTTGTCTGGGTCAATAGACGGTGGTGCGGCGCGGGACGTCATCTAGCTATCCTCCGCCAACCAGAGTAACCACTTCGACCCGGTCGCCCTCTTTCAACACCCATGTCGCATGACGATCCCGCGGAGCCAGTTCTAGATTGACTTCGACGGCTACCTGACGAGCTTCAAGTTCGTGTCGCTGGAGGAGGTCAGCGACCGTGGCGGACTCCGCCAGCTCATACTGCTGACCGTTAAACTGAATCTTCATGTTACTCGACGACAATGCTCCGCGCGGAACCGCGACCCATCAGGATCATGGGGTTGGCTTGAGCGAAATTGTACTGGGAAGCTGCCCGATTCCAGGGCAGCAGATAGGCAGCGTAGGCGCCCGTGTTGGCGTCGGCCACGTAAACCACCGACTTGGCCGGTGTGAAGTTACCTGCCGAGTTGCGCATATTTGCGACTCCCGTCACCATCAGATAGCTGGGCTGCTTGCCCGCCTCGACGCCCAGATCTTGCACCACATTGTGTCTGTAAAGCCCGCCGAGTTGCCCAGTCCGAGGATTCAGCACCGAGCACTGCAACTCTCCGGTGAGGAAGTCGAGTACGAACAGTCCCTCGACGTCCTGGTGGATTGGACCGGTTGCCAACGCCATCGTTTTACCACCGTGGGAGGCCGTGGCATTCAGAATGGTCGCCGGAAAGGGGATGTTGGCCGTACGATACTGGATTCCATACAACACACCGATCACCATTCCGACACCGACCAATAGGCCCATCGTGAGGCCAGCACCTAGCATCAGCCAAGGTCGATCGACGAATCGCCAACCTACGAGTCGTTTATGCATCGGCGAACTCCTACGCTTGGTTCGACGCCCCGTTTTCGACACCCGTGCTCACTTTTTTCTTGGGGGAGTCGACAGTCCTCACGACGATTCTAGTGAACTAAGCCGCTCGAGTGAACCTCACACGCATCAGTCGTCATTCTGGCGGCCCATGAACCTCACGACGAAATACAACAACGTCAGGACGGATTGCAACGTCGCAGCCACGTATGTCAGCGCGGCTGCGTTGAGCACCTTGTTGACCCACGGCAGTTCGTCGTCTCTGATCAGTCCGCTTTGCACGAGGTAGCGTTTGGCTCGCGTGCTAGCGTTGAACTCGACGGGGAGATTGACGATTTGGAAAAAGACGACGCCGCTAAATACCACGATGCCCACGAACAACAGCCACTGTAAAGTCAAAGCTACGCCGGCCATCGCGATCATCATGCCGAGGCTGCTGCCAAAATTCGCAGCTGGCACGGCTACATTCCGCACCACCAAGGGAGCGTAGTGGCTTGCGTCTTGGATCGCGTGCCCGGCCTCGTGGGCCGCAATGCCGACCGCGGCCATCGATTGGCGATGATAAACGTCCTGGCTCAAACGCAGCACCTTTTGGCGTGGATCGTAGTGGTCGGACAACTGGCCCGGTACTTGTTCGATACCCACATGCTGCAGGCCGGCAGAATCGAGCATGTGGCGGGCGGCCTGACGGCCAGTCATCCTGGCTGGAACCTGGCTGGCTTTGGCGTAGGCGCTCTTCACCATCATCTGGGCCACGAAGGCCAGTAACATCGCAGGAGCCAAAAACAGCAGCAGGCGGAAATCCAGATACATCATTTGTTGCTTCCTGTTTCAAATACCCGCAGGCACACCTATGATTGACTGGTTGGGGATCGCGAATTTTCCGCGCCAATTGTCGTGAAGTGCGGATCTCGCCGGCCGCGCGGCGCAGACTCCGAAGATCCGCATTTGCCCGAGATTCGATCGCAGGCCACCGGTGAATGGCCAGGACGGCGGCCAGCACAGTAATCATAGAAGCCCAAACACACATGACAACCGGCCGAAACCTGGGTGCGATGCTCTGCCTGGCCTGCTGTCTGGTCGTGTGCTGTGGGTGCCAGCCGGCGGTGCCGACGAACAGCACGATCACCCTGCAAGATCCACCCGCTCCCACCAGAGACGAACTTCGACGAGAACTCGATCAAGTTCTCGAGTCGGTTGCCCAGCGGCGGCTGAGTCTCGGCGAACACGCCGCCTGGCAGATACTCCACGGTGTCTTGGCCTACGGGAGGGAGTTTACCGTAGAAAGTGAGACGGGCGGCGAGCTGGTTGCCGCGGTCGATCATCTGCTCGATGGCGGGCATCTCCAAGGTTGGTCCGTCGAGCCCGGTGTGGTGATCGATGAGGCGAGTCAACGTCGCGGTCTCCGGACGCTCGTTGACGCCGGCAGCAAAGTCGGCCAAGGGCATCACGATCAGTGGTTCGCGATTCTCGCTCAGTGTGGTCTAAAGCCCAGTGCGCCGATTCGCGCCGCCGGACACGTTTTTACAATGAGTGACTTTGTGGCTCAGGTTCAATGGGATCTCCCTCGCAATGTCGACAGCGAGTTCAGCTGGACGTTGATTGGGCTGACCAGCTACTTGCCCAGCGACGCTCGTTGGGACGCTCAGGATGGACAGCTTTGGAGTATCGAACGGCTCGTGGAAGCCGAACTACAGCAAGAGCTGCCAACCAGCCCGTGCGGTGGCACGCATCGGTTGATCGGCTTGGCGATGGCGCTGAATCAGCACCTGGCACAGGGCGGCGAGGTAACCGGCGTTTGGGCGACAGCCGATCAGCTCATTCAAGAATCGATTGCCAAGGCACGTCAGTTTCAGAATCCCAACGGCTCCTTCTCCACCAACTACTTCGAGCGACCCGGTAGCTCGCCCGATTTGGCCGAAGATCTCGGGGCAACCGGCCACGTGCTAGAGTTCCTCACATTGGCCGCCACGGACGAACAACTGAACGCACCATGGATCGAGCGGGCTGTCGTGCACCTCTGCGGCATTCTTCGCAAGACGCACGAGCTACCGTTGGAGTGCGGGGCGCTCTATCACGCCGCACACGCACTGGTGCTCTACCGGCAGCGATTGACAAAGTAGCAGGCACGCTCCGCGTGCCGTCCGCCGCTTACAGAGCCGTTACCCGCGCCGAGCGTACCACGATTCTGCACCCCGTCGCCTACTCCGGCGCCCGCGGCGGTCGTTGGACGGCGGCGTAGTTGGGGTCTTCGAGCCCAAACGCATCCGCGACGCGGTTCATCATCGCAAACATGGCCGTCACGTAGACCGCCTCAGCGATCTGCTCGTCATCCCATCCGGCGGTCCGCACCCGGTCGATGTCGGCCGCAGTCGTGCGATGTGGATTCAACGTAAGTAGCTCGACCAAGACCAGCAAAGATCGTTCGCTGTCGCCAACGCCGGCTCCATCCAGATCGCCGCGACGGAGATGATCAATCGTGCTGTCTCGTTCCCCCTGCAACTGCAGGAAGTGCCCGTGGGCGCCCGCTCAGTAGACGCACTGGTTGAGCCCCGAGACGTAGGTCGCGATCATCTCCTTGACCCGGCGAGTCAAGAAACCATCGGAGAAGTGAAGTGAGTAGCTGAAGTCGATGACGGACTGAAGGAAATCGGGACGGAGGCTAAAGCACTTCAAAATCTCCGGCATGCGCTCGCGGCCGGGATTTGATTCCTTCCACGTCCGGTAGATGTCGGCGACTTCTCCGCTTGCTTCTTGGTCGTCGACCCAACGTAAGAATGGCATGTTTGCAGGCACTCTTTCAGCGTGCGGCTCGGATCTCTGCCACGCTGATGTCCGTCGTTTCCGCCGTGCTGCGCGGCCGCGCGCGGCGCGATGGATAGATGCGCGGCTGAGGCGACCGTCGTTTGGTCTGATTCGGCTGCCGACCAGGCTGCTCGTACTTGAGCCGTTCGAGCCGCTCTAACACGGGACTGGTCACTCGACCTCTGACCACAGGCGTCACGCCGGTCACAAAGGGTCGGACCGTGGCGTTTTGGATCGATCCCAGCGTTCCATTCATCATCGTCACACTCGGGGTCGTGGACGTCACCGACCGCTGACTTCCCTGGGCCGCCGAGAAGTTAAAGAAGGAGCTGCCCCCTGCGCCGCGGATTCCGAAGCCGAGACGGCCGCCTGCTTGAGAGGTGAAACCACCAAAGGGAGCGATCGCGCCATTGGGAGTGCCGAAGCGAAAGAACGCGCCGCCCCGGGGTGTGCTCCTTTCGAAGCCCCAGTTGACGCCGAACGACTCGAAGAAGCTATCGTTGGTCGAAGTAAGTGGCGTCGCGTAGGTGGCCTGTTGGGCCCAGCAGCAACTTGGCAGGAGCAACACCGCGCCGGCAAACAGGAAACGAACCATCGGCACCTCCGCATGTCGCTGGGACTGGGACACGGACTTGAGCTCTGTCGGAAACTCTGCCGCTCATCATTGTACGGTTGCCAGTCGAATGAGTGAACCAGAGCAAGGTAGCAGGCACGCTCCGCGTGCCGTCCGCCTTTTTTTTGAGGAAAGTGACGGCACACAGAGTGTGCCTACTACCTTGCCCGCGACGGCACACGGAGTGTGCCTACTACTTTGCCCGTGACGGCACCAGCGCCGCCTTTGGCCGCCACCAAAGTCCCTTCTCCCCGCCGGGGAGAAGGTGGCCGAAGGCCGGATGAGGGGGGTCCAGAGTAAAAACGGTTGCGCACGGCGCGCAGACTTTGACAATTACTAGCACGGAGTGTGCCACTAGAAATCAATGCACCCGCTGGCCGGGCTTGCCACCGTCGTCAACACCAAGCATGAAGACGTCGCTACCGCCTTCTCCGGAAGCCAAGATCATCCCCTCGCTGACGCCAAACTTCATCTTTCGCGGCGCCAGATTGGCACACATGACAACCAACCTCCCGACCAGATCGGCGGGTTCGTAGGCCTGCTTGATCCCGGCAAACACCGTCCGCCGCTCGTCACCTCCCAAGCTCAGCGTCAGCTTCAACAGCTTGTTTGCCTGCGGCACGTCCTCGGCGGAGACCACCCGAGCGATCCGCAAGTCGACTTTGACGAAGTCGTCGATCGTGCATTCTGCGGCGAGTGGCTCTTGCTGGAGTGGAACGTCGCTGTCGTGATCCGCCTCGCTGGCGGAAGCTGTGACCTTGCTCTCCTCGATCATCGCGTCGATATCCTTCTTCTCAACTCGCTTCAATAGGTGTTTGAACTTCGTGACCGGAGTGCCCACCAGCGGCTGCTGCGCGTCCTGCCAGCTGTCGATCGACACTCCCAGAAGGTCGCCAGTTTGTTCGGCCAGCCGCGGCAACACGGGTGTGAGGTAAATCACGATCTGGCGAAACAGATTCAAAGCCACCGTGCAGACATCCTGCAAACGGTCCTGCTGTTGGGGATCCTTCCGTAGTTTCCACGGCTCCGCAGACTCGACATACGGGTTCGCACGGTCAGCTAACTCCATGATCAACCGCATGGCACGGTTGTAATCACACTGTTCGTAAGCGTCGGCGATCGCGGCTCCAGCCTCGGCGCCCTTTGCGAACAAGCCTCCGTCCTGCGGGTACTCCTGCGACAACCCCATGTTCGCCACGAACTTGGCAGTTCGGCTGGCTAAGTTGACGACCTTTCCAACCAAGTCTGCGTTGACCTTTGCCACGAATTCGTCCAGATTCATGTCGATGTCGTCAAGCCTGTTGCCGAGTTTGGCAGCGTAGTAGTAGCGCAAGAACGCCGGGTCAAGATGCCGGGCGTAGGTCTCGGCGCTCACAAAGGTTCCCTTCGTCTTGGACATCTTTTCGCCATCGACAGTCAGGAAGCCGTGGATGTGGACCTTGGTCGGCAGACTGAACCCCGCGGTCTTCAGCATGCCGGGCCAAAAAAGGGTGTGAAAGTAGGTGATGTCTTTGCCGATAAAGTGGTGGATCTCGGTCTCGTCACTGCGCCACCAATCGGATAGCTTCTCGCCGTGCCGTTCACACCACTGGCGGGTCGAGGCGATGTAGCCGATCGGCGCATCAAACCAGACATACCAGTAGTTGCCGGGACTGTCGGGTATCTCGAATCCGAAATAAGGTGCTGGGCGTGAGATGTCCCAGTCCTTCAGCTCGTTGCACAAAAAGTGGCCTTTCAAGTAGTTGACGACCTCCGGCTGCAGGTGATCGCCGCTTTGAGTCCACTGGTCAAGAAAATCATGCAACTGCTCGAGCTCGATGAAGAGGTGCTTTGACGTGCGGACCTCGGGCGTCGTGTTCGAGAGCGTGCTGATTGAGTCGATCAACTCGGTAGGCGTATAAGTGCGACCGCAGTTGCTGCAGTTATCTCCAGGCTGATCGGGCGAGCGGCAAGACGGATTGGGGCAGGTACCCCGCACGAAGCGATCGGCCAAGAATGTCTGTTGTTGCGTATCGAACAACTGCTCGACATCCTTTTCCTTCACCAGTCCGGCTGTGCGAATTGCCTTCCAAAACTCGGCGCATAGTTCACGATTTTCTTCGCTGTTCGTGCTGCCATAATTGTCGAAGGCTATTGAGAAGCTGGCGAAGTCCCGTTCGTGGGCGACCTGCATCTCTGCGATCAGCTCGGTCTCGCTTCTGCCCTCCTGGCGTGCACGAATCATGATGGCCGTGCCATGAGTATCGTCGGCACAGATGTAAATGCAGCGATTTCCCCGCAGCCGCTGAAAACGGACCCAGATGTCGGTCTGGATGTACTCAACCAGATGTCCGATGTGGATCGGACCGTTCGCGTAGGGCAGGGCTGCCGTAACAAGTATCTGCCGCTGGGCCATAGCACTATCCGATCCACTTCTAAGTCAGAAAGTCGAGATTCTAGCCGACTTCTGTTCTGGACGCGACGGACCACGTCGAGGTTCATCAGCACGACTCGCGGGACCCCTGAAATGCCTCTGCACCGGGACGCCGGCTGGATACGGGGCAGGCTTTTAGCAGCTCTTTGCGACCGGTGCGATCAGAATGAATCAGAATTGGTCTTGTATCAATTCGCTTCCCCGGCGACAGTGTCGCTCCTTTTGGGCACCCGGCTTCAGAGGAAGGTGTCCGGGAGGGCCGAAGCCGGCGAGGGCTCCTGCCAGGAAGGCGACAGCCGCCGCCGGAAAACCATGGTCACTCAGGACGCATCGATCCAGGGAGGGAAGCGATGGTCACTGCCCCAGCACTTCTGCTGGCACTCGCGACAGCGGGTTCCAGTGAAACCGTGCTACTCGAGTTTTCCGCGTCATGGTGTGCTCCTTGCCGCACTATGGAGCCGATCGTGCGGCAACTCGCCGATGCCGGGTTTCCGATCCGCCAGATCGACGTCGACCAACACCCGGAGATCGCCAAAAGGTACCGAGTGACCGCTTTGCCAACGTTCGTGATGGTGGCGGGCGGCCGCGAGGTGGAGCGAATCGAGGGCGTTGCTAGCTTCGAGCGGCTGCAGCAGATGGCTGCGCGAATGCAGCTCGGTATGGCACCTGCGCAAAGCGTCCGCGGTCAATCGCCCTCGCGCCCGCGGAGGCCGTGGAACCTCTTCGGCCGAGGAAAACAGAGCGAACCAGAGCCAGCCATACAGCCTCCACAGGTCGCGATGCCCCGCGCAGCAGAGGCAAGCCCGCTGGCAACTCGGCCAGATGTCTCGCCAATCGACCGCGCTCTGGCTGCGACGGTGCGCATCAAAGTCGAGGACGCTCATGGGCACGCCTTCGGCACCGGAACGATCATCGACGTCCACGGCACCGAGGCGCTGGCCATCACTTGTGGGCACATCTTCCGTGAATCCGCCGGCAAAGGACCTACGACGGTCGAGACCTTCGCCGGAGGGGCTCAACAAGGTGTTGTGGGCACCCTGATCAGCTACAACCTCGAAATGGACATCGGGCTGGTTAGCTTCAGTCCGAGTACTTCGGTGATTCCAGCACCGGTGGCTGCCAGTGGTGAAGCGATCCGCGGCGGCGTCGAAGTCTTCAGCATCGGCTGCGATCACGGCCGTGCGCCCAGCGTGCAACAGAGTCGCATCACCGCGGTCGACAAGTACGTGCGGCCGCCCAATATTGAGGTGGCGGGCCAACCCGTCGTCGGCCGTAGCGGCGGTGGGCTGTTCAACGCGAAGGGCGAGCTGATCGGGATCTGCAATTTCGCAGACCCAGCCGACAACGAGGGGATCTATGCCTCCCTGGCTGTCGTGCACTGGGAACTCGATCGGATTGGTCAACGGCGGATCTACCAGCCGGACGCGACCGCTCTGGCCAAGGCAGCCCAGTCCGTGCGGCCCAACACCCAAGTCGCGACGGTAACGCCTGATATGCCCGTCCGCATGCCCAGCACACCTAACCGTACGCCGGTTGCGTCGAAGCCTGCGACGAATGATACGGAAGTCATCTGCATCGTTCGCTCCCGTTCGAATCCGAACGGACCAAGTCGGGTCTTCGTGCTGAACCAACCCTCCCAAGGACTGCTCAACCAGCTGGCCGGAGAGGCCGCCAACACGAGCAACCCCGGGCTGGTGCCAGTCGGCAGCAACCCGCAATTGTCGCCCGTGGTCCGCGCACAATCGGATCGCTAAGAATCACCACGTCTGACTCCATTTAGGCAGTCTCGGGCTATAGACATGGCCCAACCTTCCGGTTCGGAAGCAGACGTAATTTGACCCGGAGGCGTGACCTATACTTCACTGGAGTTCTGCCTGGAAATGACTAGAACCGATGAAGTTCCTCTACCTCTTCGCCGTCGGCCTCCTCAACATCGGGATCGGATTCGGCGTGGCCTGCTGGCTGAAGCAGCGGCTTAGTGCAGCTGGGGGGCTCGATCAGGACACCTCTCAGCCTGCGGCGGATGACGCGCCGCCCGCCACGGAACCTCAAGCGGAAGAATCCAGCGAGCTGCCCCAGAGCGAGCGCGAGCCGGCAGAAGATCACTCCCAAGACGCAGCAGCCACGAACGACTCGCCGGACCCTGGTAATCAGCCGGCGGAGGATCTTGCGCCCGCGGAGCCGGTTGTTGCCGAGCCGGGTCCCGCTGCGGAGGACACGGTGGCCCCAGGACAGCCCTTGGCCGCAACCGAAGTCCCTTCTCCCCACCGGGGAGAGGGTGGCCGAAGGCCGGATGAGGATGAGCCGGTTGCCGCCGAGCCGGATCCCGCTACGGAGGACACGGTGGCCGCAGGGCAGCCTTTGACCGCAACCAAAGTCCCTTCTCCCCACCGGGGAGAAGATGGCCGAAAGCCGGATGAGCCGGTTGCCGCCGAGCCGGATCCCGCTACGGAGGACACGGTGGCCCCAGAACAGCCCTTGGCCGCAACCGAAGTCCCTTCTCCCCACCGGGGAGAAGGTGGCCGAAGGCCGGATGAGGGGGGTAGTAGCACAGAGTCTCTCGCCGCAGAAGAGCAGGATCAGACAGCAGAAAAAGGCGAGCAGGTAGAGCGAGCAGCCGAGCAGGACGAAGCGCCCGCTGAGGAGGCTGCCGCCGAGCCGTCAGTGCCATCCGAGTCGCAAGAGCTCTTGGACAAGCTCCTGAGCGAGCTCGAACGCCGCTCTGCGACTTTTGCCGAGCGGTACGAGCCCCTCACTGCGGATCCCAAGCCCACTGATGAGTTAGAGTTGATCGCTGGTGAAATAGGCAAGGAGATACAGCAACTGCTGCAGCTCGTGAATGCGACGGTCGATTCGCTCTGCGACGCCGAGGCAGATGAGTACGGCTCGACCATCGAACGCCTCGAAAACTGTTGGAGCGACATCAACGAAAAAGCCGTCCGTCTGGTGACACTGACTTTTTCGGAGGACGAGAACGCATCCACGCAGCGCATACTGGCCGAAGCCAGTGAGGGGCTGAGCACCGTATGCCACCAAGTCTGCGAAGGGATCCAGCAGCTGCATCCGGCCGAGTCGCCTGGAGCGTGACCGGTGGCGTTACTCGATCTCGAAGATCACCTCGACCTCAACCGGAATATTGCCCGGTAGAGACCCCATTCCGACGGCACTCCGCGCGCCCACGCCTTGCTCACTCCCGAAGACTTCGGCGATCAACTCACTAAAACCGTTGATCACGGCGGGGTGCTGTTCGAACTCGGGCGTGCAGTTGACCATTCCCAGGGTCTTCACCACACGCTTCACTCGGTCCAAGCTACCAAGCTTGGCACGTAGCGTTGCCAGAATTGCCAACCCTGTTTGGCGTGCTGCATCGTAGCCCGCCTGTTGATCTAGGTCCTGGCCGACGCGACCCTTCATCAAGCTACCGTCTGACTTAACCGGTCCGTGTCCCGAAACATACGCCATGTTTCCCTGTACCACCACCGGTTGATAAACACCAGCGGGCTTGGGGGCCGGTGGTAACTCGAGCTTCAATTCCTGCACACGTGCTTCTGCACTCATCCTAGTCCTCTCTTTTCAGGAAATGCTGGTCGGCGAAGTCCAAGTAACACTTCCAATCGAACGATGTTACATCATGTACGCCCGAGCGAACATGGTAGCCGATCTGCTTCATCACGGGCTGGTTGAGCTTTGGCTGGGTGACGTCGCCGATGCCCTCGGTGCCGAGCAGCCGATAAACCGGATCTGCCTGGAGGGCGGATTCGAATTCACCGGTCGGATCGGCCCAGCGGTCTTCCTCTGCGCTGGCGATATAAACTGGCCGCGGGGCGATCAGTGCGACGAGCATATGTTGGTCGATTGGCAGTTCGGCTTCCTTCCCGTTGTACTTCTTGAAGTTGTCGCAAAACCAATGAGGAAAAGAAGAGTTAATGCGCTGCACAGTCTCTCCGAAGCGGCGGCGGCTGAGCGCGGCACCGCCACAGCCGGAGTTATTGGAGATGACGATTGCGAACCGTTCGTCGAGCGCTCCGGCCCAGAGCGCGGTCTTTCCTAACCGCGAGTGACCCATCACCGCGACTTGCCGCTGATTGATATCATCATCCTTCTCGAAGTAGTCCATCGCGCGGCTGAGGCCCCAAGCCCAGGCGCTGATTGTGCCCCACTCATCGGGATCGTCGCTGCGTGGAAACAGCGCGTGGACGCCATTCTCGAAGCCGTCGTGGTAATCCGGGTCGATGTCTCCGCAGTAGATTGTGGCCAAGGCGTAGCCACGTCTGAGAATCGTCTCCACGTCCCAGCGGCTAGCGCTCTTCCCGCGGGTCTGTTCGGTAGCCCTGTGGTTCACCACTCCCGAGTTGGGTCGATCGCGCATCCACGACTCGGACATCTCTATGCCCCGATCGGCGTGAATGGCTTGGTTTCCTGCAAAGTTCAAGCCTACGAATGCCGGCACTGGTCGATCGCCGCCCGGCGGCAAGTAGATCAGGATCTTCATGTGCGGGCCTAGCTTGTCGCCTGAAAAGTAGACGGTCACCTGTTTTCGGGTCGCTTTGCCGTCGAGTGCTCCGCGCTCGACCGAGTCGACTTCAAAAATCATGTCCTCCCGGGGCTCGGGAACGCGACCGTACATTTCTCGCAGAAAGAGCTCGAGGATCTCGGACCGCCGTTGTGCGCGCCAGGTTTCCGGATCGTCTACCGCCTTTCCGTTGGCAAGCTGCAGCAGGGCGGGAAGTCTATAGGCGGGCACCTTGTTTTCGTCGTAGTTCGCATCTTGAGCGTGGACCGGAAACGGTGTGATCAAGACCGCCAGCCAAATCGCCGGTTTACAACTGCGGACCATGATGCTCCCCTCGAGCTAGAAGTGGCTACGTGCCCCGGTGCGAGGGCTTCAATGTACTCCATCACATCTCCCCGTGCACGCGTGGTTTGGTATAACACGCGGTACCAAACTTACCGGAGAGCTGATGCGATGAACGACCGCGCTGCTACTGAGTACCGCTACAATCGTCTGACGTGGTCGGAGATGAACGAGGCGATCGCCCGCCAGAAGCTGGTCATTTTGCCCACAGGCTCAACCGAGCAGCACGGCCGCCATCTGCCGCTGGACGTCGATGTTTTTCTCGCCGAAAGTGTCTGCCTCGAGGTTGGACGCCGTGCCGCAGACCGAGTCCTCGTCCTTCCACCGATTTCCTACGGGCTGAATCTGCACCACATCGATTTTCCCGGCACGATTCACATTGAGCCCGAAACCTTCATCGCCTTCTGTTTGAATATCACCAAGAGTCTCGCCTATCACGGATTCGAGAAAATACTGCTGGTCAATGGCCACGGGTCGAATGCTCCGCTGATCGAGCTCGTCGCGCGAAAGACCGTGCTGGCTACTGACTCACTCTGTTTCGCAACGTCGTACTTCAATTTTTTGATGGAGAAGTTCCTGCAAATTCGTGAGTCCGAGGTGATCGCCCATGCGGATGAGTTTGAGACCTCGCTTTACCTGCACTTAGCGCCCGATCGCGTGCAGATGGAACACGCGGTGGCCGATGATGACCGTCGCGGCAACTACGTTAGCAGTGACAGTACGGCAAACTACCCAGTCCGCTTTAATGACTATTGGGGACGTTGGACGGAAACCGGCGTACACGGGGACGCGACCAAGGGGACGGCCGAAAAAGGCGAGCAGATCTTCGAAGCGGCGGTCGAGGGATTAGTCGAACTCGTTGACGAATTGCGAGCCTGGCCGATCGAAGCGCGGAAAGACATGCATCACAATCCCGTCCAAGCAAATGTCCGCTGGTAAGGTCATGCGTGCGCTCGATGGCAAATCTGCGGAGTTTTCCGGAACCGAGGTGTCAGTGAGGGGGAGTTGTTTCCGGAACCCGAAGCGTCAGCGAGGGGGCGTTAAGGTACCATCGCAAGTGGTTCCCTTGCTGACGCTTCGGGTTCCGATAGGGGCCACGGACGCAACTTTAAAGCTTGCACTTGGGATTCGATTCAGTTAGCACTCGACTGCACCACTAATCTAGGGCGATAGGCTTCGCTCCCGATGAAAACGCTCATTCAGAACGCCCAAGTCGTCCTGCCCGAGGGTTTGCAGCAGGTAGCCGTGCTGGTGGACGGCGAGAAGATCGCTGACCTCGATCCTGCACGCCACACCGCGGTCGATCGGGTGGTGGACGCCACGGGACTCCACCTGCTTCCAGGAGTTGTTGATGACCAGGTCCACTTCCGCGAGCCGGGTCTGACTCACAAAGAAGATCTTCTTACTGCAACACGGGCAGCCGCGAAGGGCGGCGTGACGACTTTTCTGGAGATGCCGAACACCAATCCGACCACCACGACTCAAGAGAGACTAGATCGCAAGCTCGCACTCGCTGCGGGGAAGTGTTTGGTCAATTTTGGCTTCTACGTCGGGGCTACGAGCGACAATCTGAGCGAACTCAAACACGCTCGGCGCACGCCTGGTATCAAGATCTTCATCGGTTCCAGCACCGGGAATCTGCTCGTCGACGGACAGGAGGAGCTGGAGCAGATCTTTGCCGAGACGACCTTACCGATCTGCGCACATTGCGAGGACGAGTCAACGGTACGAGCCAACGCTGAGCGGCTGGCGGGGACGACCGACGTCCGCGATCACTCGCGTATCAGAGATCACCGGGCGGCACTCGTGGCGACCCAGCGGGCGCTCGACCTAGCATACCGGCACTCTCATCGATTTCACGTTTTGCACGTCTCGACGGCTGCCGAAACAAAGCTCGTTGCTGATCACCGCAACCTGATCACGGCGGAGGTTTGTCCGCACCACCTGCTGCTGAACACCGGCGACTACGAGCGTCTGGGAACGCTGGCGCAGATGAACCCGTCGCTGAAGGAGCCGGAGGACAACGAGGGACTGTGGGACGCTCTCAGTCAGGGGCGGGTTCAAGTTGTTGCCACTGACCACGCGCCGCACACACTCGAGGAGAAGCAGCAGCCGTACCCACAATCCCCAGCGGGAGTCCCAGCGGTGGAGAATTCGCTCGCCCTGCTGCTCAACCAAGTCCATTTGGGCCGTTGCACCATCGAGCAGGTAGCGCACTGGATGTGCGATGCACCAGCCCGCGTTTGGGACCTTGTGGGCAAGGGCCGAATTCGGGTCGGTTACGACGCAGATTTGGTGCTCGTCGATTTGAACAAACGCGCCACGATCCGGAACGAAACACAGAAAACCAAGTCGCGGTGGAGTCCCTGGCATGGCAGCACACTGACCGGCTGGCCGGTGCGTACGTGGGTGATGGGCCACGAGGTCTTCCGCGACGGTGAAATCGATGAGACCCGGCAGGGCCAAGAGGTGCGATTTGACCACGCACGAGGCGGCTATTGGGCGACCGAAACCTAACGGCAGCAGATGTGAGTTGCAGGAAACTATGGCCGTGATAGCCCTCGACCTTGGCGGCACGAAGCTGGCAAGCGCCGTATTCGCAGACGATGGGCAAATTGTACGCAAGCAGGTGAGCCAGCTGGATGCCCGGCACGGCGGTCGTGTCGGCGAGCTCATCAGCGCCCAAGTAGAGTCGCATCTTCTTGAGGCCCAGAGCCGCCAGATCCCGATCGAGGCAGTTGGCGTCTCTGTTCCCGGCATCTATCACCAACACTCCAGGACGGTTTGGGCGCCAAACATCTCGGGATGGGATGACTACCCCCTCTATTCCCAGCTGGAGGCTGTTGCACCAAGTCAACTTGTTAAGATCGATAGCGACCGCGCCTGCTATATACTGGGCGAAGTGTGGCAAGGTGGAGCGCAAGGCTGTGCCGACGCGATTTTCCTGGCCGTGGGTACCGGAATCGGGGCAGGAATACTGGTCGATGGAAGGGTGCTGCGCGGGCATCACGACATCGCTGGAGCGATCGGCTGGCTGGCCTTAGACAAGCCCTACCTGCCAGAATACGACCCGTGCGGATGTTTCGAGTACCATGCCTCTGGGGCCGGGATCGCAAAAGTTGCTCGAGACTATCTCGCGAAGGACGAAACGTATGAGGGCGTTCTCCGGCAGAGCCGTCCAAACGGGCTAACGGCCCACGACGTCTTTGCGGCTTACGACGTCGGCGATTCATTGGCAAAGAAGGTAGTGGACAACTGCATTTCCTTTTGGGGAATGGCCGTTGCCAATCTCGTTAGCTTGTTCAACCCGGAGAAGATCATCTTCGGTGGAGGTGTCTTCGGTCCTGCATCTCAATTGATCGGCCTGATCCAAAACGAAGCCTCGAAGTGGGCGCAGCCGATCAGTATGCAGCAAGTGTCACTAGAAGCGAGCCGGCTTAGTGGCGATGCAGGTCTGGTTGGCGCCGGGTACCTGGCCCGAACGGCGCTGCACGAGTGCGATTGAACCTCCGCGGAGAGCAAGAGTTGGACAATAGGCGAGTCGTATTCACTGCCGCGTGTCTTGGGATGCTCATCTTCGGCATCGTGATGACGACCCTCGGTCCCATCTTGCCATCGATTATCGAACGCTTCGAGCTGAAGAAAAGCGATGCCGGTTCGCTGTTCCTGCTGATGAGCTTGGGAATGCTCGTCGGCTCGGTGGTGTTCGGTCCGGTCGTTGATCGGTATGGCTTTAAGTGGTTGCTTACTGTCTCGGCTGTGTTGGTGTTTGTGGGATTGGAAGGAATTGCCTTCGCTGGCAGCCTAGCTCTGCTGCGCGGGGCAGTCTTGCTGATCGGTTTCGGGGGCGGCGTGATTAACGGGGGAACCAACGCGCTGGTGGCTGAAATCAGTAAAGAAGGACGAAGTGCCGGCCTGAGCATCTTGGGTATTTTCTTCGGCTTGGGGGCGTTCGGTGTACCTTTTGCGCTGGGAATCCTACTCGAGCGCTTTTCGTATTCGGGCATCATCGGAAGTGTGGCCTTGCTGCTCGTTGCGCTTGTCTGTTTCTTCGCTCTCGTCCGCTTTCCCGCAGCCAAACAGCGCCAAGGGTTTCCCATCCGTCAGGGGCTGGGCCTCACCAAGGATGTCACACTCCTGTTGCTGGGATCCCTGCTGTTCCTGCAAAGTGGCATGGAGATCACCGTCAGCGGCTGGACTGCAACCTACTTGAAGGAAGGGTTGGAGCTGGCCGACAACCAGGCCGCGCTGTATTTCTCCCTTTTCTGGGCCGGCATGATCCTAGCTCGATTGCTCCTCGCGCGTCTGCTCGTGTCGGCCTCTCCCGCGATGGTGCTGAAGGGTTCTATTGGTGTGGCTTTACTCGGTGCAGTTCTGCTCCTGGCGTCCCAGAGTCTGGTGCTGGCCGTGCCGGGGATCTTTCTAGTCGGAGCCGGGCTGGCGGCCGGCTTTCCAGTGGTGCTCGGCTACGTCGGTGATCGCTATCCGGAACTGTCGGGAACCGCCTTTAGTGTGGTGCTCGTGATGGCGTTGATCGGTGGCAGCCTGTTGCCATACTTAACCGGCGCGATTGCTGACGCAACGAATCTGAGAACATCGCTGATCATTATTCCGGTAAGCCTGGTTTGTATGGTGATTCTGTTGACCGTGTGTCTGCGAAAACTCAAGAGGCCCGACTAGACTGTTTAAGGAGTGTTATTGGTGCTCGCGAAAGAATGGCTCACTGCGGCTCGAGAGAGCATGGATCGGATTGAAGAGACTCAGCTGGAGTCTATTAAGCAAGCCGCTTCGGTCATGGCAGACTCGATTGCGGCCAAACGTTGGGTTCATACGTTTGGCTGTGGTCACGCCACACTTCCCATTGAAGAGATGTATCCACGAATTGGCGGATTTGTCGGTTTTCATCCCATGATCGAGTTACCTTTGTCATTCTTCACGCATATCGTGGGAGAGATGGGAGTGCACCAATTTGTGTTCCTGGAGCGCGTTGAAGGGTACGGCGACCAGATCATGAAGAGCTATAGCTTCGACAGCCGCGACACGATGTGGCTGTTCTCTCATTCCGGGATCAACAATGTGAACATCGATGTTGCGCACCGGGCCAAAGAGCTGGGAATGACCGTGGTCGCAACAGGAACCGCTGAAGCGTACAGTGGGACGCCTTCCAGGCATTCGTCGGGAAGAACCCTATTTGAAGTCGCTGACATCGTGATCGACACTTGTGTGCCGGCGGCCGACGCGGCAGTGCCATTGAAGGACCACTACGACAAGATCGGACCAATCTCGACGATGTCCTTTGTGACCGTGGTGTGGATGACGATTACCACAGTAGCGGAAATCTTGGCCGATCGTGGCGAGAAACTCTACATCCACCCAACACACAACAATCCTGGTGATACGACCGCTCGTGAGCGACTGAGTGAAGCTCTGCGAACATACAAGGAACGGGTCACCGGCGTATAGCACGGAGATTTCAATGTCGATACGCGAGATGAACGGAGACAGCCACAAGCGGTTATCGGGCATCGTACGACTCGGCGGAGCCGTTGCCATGGCCGGCGCAACACGTCGGAGGTGTCCGGCTGTCATTGTGCTGGGTGTCATCCTTGGCGCAGGTGTTGGCATCGCCGCCGATGAAGCGGTGCACGTGCGCGTCAATCAAGCCGGATATCTCGGAAACGACACGAAAGTCGCCATCGCCTTCTCGCATCAATCCGTTGAAGGCGAGTTCTCAGTCGTTCGGCATCCCGTGGGGGAAATCGTCTATAGCGGTCAGATCGAACCGTCGAAGGCCAAGGGATGGGGGACGTTTGCTCATTACTACCGGCTGGACTTCAGTGGGCTCAAAAAGCCCGGTCGCTACTCGCTTGTTCTAGGTCAGTCGGAGAGCCGTTCCGCCGAGTTCCAGATTGGCAGCGACGCATTCGGGACCTATCAGGACGACCTGCTCGTCTTCATGCGGCAGCAGCGATGTGGCTATAACCCGTTTCTTGACATGGTGTGTCATCAGCACGACGGTCGCACGGCGTACGGTCCGCGGCCAGCGTCTACTTACATTGATGTCTCTGGTGGATGGCACGACGCTGGCGACCAACTTAAGTACTTGATCACCTCCAGTAACGCCACGGCACAGATGATGTTGGCATATGAGCTGGAACCCGAGAAATTCGGAGACGTGGTCGATAAGCTTGGGCACGCGTCGCCGAACGGCATTCCGGATGTGCTCGACGAAGCTAGGTGGGGTCTCGACTGGATGCACAAAATGCATCCCAAGCCAAACGAGCTTTACCATCAGGTCGCCGATGATCGCGACCACACCGGGTGGGAGTGGCCGAACGACGACAAGTCCGACTACGGCTGGGGACCCAACAGCTATCGCGTCGTCTATTTTGCCGATGGGCGACCTCAGGGGCTCGCAGAGTACAAGAGCAAGGCAACTGGGATCGCCAATTTGGCCGGACGATACGCGGCCACCATGGCGATGGCGTATCGCATTTGGAAGGAACGTCTAGGTGAAGATGCCTTCGCAGCAAAGTGCCTCAAGGCTGCCATCGAAGTCTATCAGCTTGGTAAAGCATCCGAAGGATTCCAGCAGGGCAATTCACATGGCGCTCCGTACCGGTACAACGAGGACACCTGGGCCGACGACATGGAGTGGGGTGCAGCGGAGCTTTATCGGGTGACTGGCGAGAAAGCCTACCTGAGCGATGCAAAGCGATATGCCGAGATCATCGGTAGCACGTCGTGGATGCCTCACGAGACGGCTCAGCACTACCAGTTCTACCCGTTTGTGAACGTGGGCCACTTTGCGTTGTACCCTCACGTCGACCAACCGTTCCAGGAAAAGCTGGCCGGTTTCTATCGTGCCGGTATCGACGCGACGGTGGAACGAGGGCGGCGCAACCCCTACCAGATCGGCGTTCCTTTCATCTGGTGTTCCAACAACCTCGTTACCGCGCTCATCACACAGATCATTCTCTACGAGGAAATGACCGGCGATTCGCGGTATCACGACTTCATGCTCGCGCAGCGAGACTGGCTGTTCGGGCGAAATCCATGGGGCACTTCCATGTTCACTGGCATTCCGAAGGGCTCTGAATTCCCCGAAGATGTGCATACGAGCGTTTGGCAGCTGACACGGAAGATAGTCCCGGGAGGCTTGGTTGATGGTCCCGTCTATGGCTCGGTGTATCGGGATCTCAAGGGCCTGCATTTGAACGAGCCGGATGAGTTCGCGCAGTTCCAAAACGATCATGTCGTCTACCACGACGACATCGGCGACTACTCGACCAACGAACCGACCATGGACGGGACTGCCGGTTCGATTCTCATGATGGCGTACTTTGGAGAGAACGCGCCGCAGCGCGAACGCCCTGCAAAGAGATAGCTACTAGATTCTCACGCGCAGCCCGGCGCGTGCGAGGAGTCCGGTTGCGCCGCATACGAGCAGGGCCATCACCAGCGAGCCAAACATACAAACGGCGACTGACGCTGATTGTTTGTAGTCGAGCACGGCACCGGCCCAGCCACTCAGGGTAAGGGCCCAGAGCACAATGGGGTGCAGCAAATACGCGACCAACGGACTCGCACCCGCGGGGCGGACGACAATCGACCAACTCCTGAATCCAAGAATGTCCATTGTGGCGTAGAGTCCAATCCAGACTAGAACCGTGATAGCCGCAGAAAACAGCCCCCACGTTGGTGTCGCCTCGATCTTGTTGATGCCAGCAAATGTATCGGTCACCAAACCAGCAGCGCAGAGACCAACAACAAACAGCAGTGCCCACCGGAGCCGCTCTGCATGGTCTGATAGGCCGACACGGGGAACGAGAACGCTGCCGAGCAGGCAGCCAGCCAAGGCGATCGAAGGATGTGAGCCGATGACGCTGCCGATGTCAACATAGCGGTCGAATCCGGCGACCGTGTTAGCCATCCCGTCGATTGCAGGCTGCAGCCCGTCGAGCCACGACTTGCTGTCAATTCGTGTAAAGAAGCCACCTGCCCGGTCCGCTAGAAACACCGCGACCAGGATGGACATAGCACCCATCAGCCACTCGCGGCGGGCCCCGAGCGCTAGATACAACAGGGACGCGACGAAGTAGGCCCAGCCAATCAAGCCCAAGATTCCCCACCATCCGGTTCTCAGCCAGACCCAATCCTGGACCTCACCGTAGAATGGGATCGTTGTTGACACCGGTGCTCGGCGGTAGATGACGAGCAGGACGAACAGTCCAACGACACCAGCTGTCTTCAGAAGAAGAAACGCGGCTCGACGCGCGCCTGGCGCGCTTGGCACGACACACCAGGCGAGAACAATCGAGACGAAGGCAAGCAACCCCCACCAGTGCTGGCCAAGTGTCGTGTCGTGAGTGGAATTGAATTGCACGACGCCCATCAGCAACAGTGCCAGCGAGCGCGAGAATATGCGGGTGAGTTGCTGAAGCAGTGTGGACTTGCTCTGTCGCGATCGCTCGAACGCCAACGGGATCGACATCCCCACGATGAACAGGAAGCTGGGAAAGACCACATCGGCTAGGGTCATCCCGTCGGCTTGCGGAGGCTGAATGTGGTGTGCCCAAGCCGGCGCGGCCGGCCCGACGTCGTTAACGAAAACCATCGTGAGAATGGTCAAGCCGCGAAGGGTGTCGACGGAGTCAATACGCGTGCTTGCTGGGGGTGCAGCGACACCGTTTTCCGCTCGCTTGCTATGACCTGCATCAGCACTTGGGGCAGGTGAGCTGGGATTCGTCATCGTTGTAATTCTATCAGGCGACGCGCGAGCCGGCAGCATTGATGCGCCACGCTGTAGCAGGCACGCTCCGCGTGCCGTCCGCCAATCTCAAGCCCAGGGACGGTTACGGCACACGGAGTGTGCCTACTACCTTGCTGGGCGGCGGCGGGTCAGCTGATGTGGATGACGCCGCAGCTTCCGGACGGCGTGACGTGTGATCGCAACACAAACTAGACTCCCGAACGTGTATAGCATCATCAGCGTCTCGCTTCCCTGGGCACGCGATTGTGCCGTACATCCTCGGGCCACAAACGAATCTGTCCGTTGATGTCCGCGGAGACTAATAGTCCATCATCGATTGTCAGGCATTTCATGGGAGATGATGCGAACAGCTCCAGTAGTACTCTAGATGTCGCCAAATTCCAAACCTTGATCGTGCTTCCCGATGCGAGAAGAAGTCGTTGGTCATCCTCTGAAAAACAGATGTCCCGGATCTCTTTCGAATCCAACTTCGCATCTGACACTGCGACGCCCTTCGAGACGTTCCAGATGCGAATTTCTCCCGCAGCATCGCCACAAGCTAAGAGTTGTCCATCGTTGCTGAACGACACGCAAGTGACCTCGAGGCCGTCACCCGGCAGCGAGCACAGTAGGTTGCCCGTCTCGGCCTCATAGACACGCACCGAATGGTCCGCGGAACTCACAGCAATCCGTCGCCCTTCGCGATCGTACGTCAGAGACGTTGTTGCACTTGCATGGCCGATCTTCCATTGGGTTTGCGCCATGTCGATGTTGCAAACAACGATTTGATTATTACCACCGGCCAAGGCAAGCCGAGTCCCGTTAGGGCTGAACACCGCAGAACGCACTTCCGAGATGTCGCAGCGGAACGTTCTGGTACAGCGATCGTGATCCGTGTTCCAGAGTTTCACTTGCCCGTCGACACCTGCGGTGACGAGTTGCGTGGCGTCCACAACAAGGGCAACCGCTGCTACTTCCGCGGCATGCCCTCGAAGTGTGCCAGTTAGCTCGCCGGTGATGGTGTTCCAGACCTTCGTCGTTCGGTCGGCTGACGCGGTTGCAACTCTGTGTTGCCGAGCGCGAAGCGCAATTGCGTTTATCGTTCCCCTGTGCCGACCACCGCTTCCGATGACGTCCCAGACCCGGACTGTGCCGTCCAAGCTGCCGCTGAATAGTTGACTGGCGTCTGGCGCCCAAGCGAGTGTCGTCACCTTGCCGGTGTGCCCCTCGAGCCTGAGCAACACATCGCCTGATCTTATGTCCAGAACCACGACCGATGATCCATCTTCGGTTGCCAACAGGCCTCCAGATGGGGAAATCGCGAAGCGTCTTCCCGTATCAGACACCTGGGTTCGCTCAGGTCGTCCTTTGATAATCCTAGTGCCGGTATAGACCGTGGCGACCTGTTCCACCGACTTGGGGACGAGCTTCACAATCCCCTGTGAGGTGACTGAGGGTGCTTGTGACTTAAGAACTCGCCTTACGCGCCGGAAAGTGTCCTGTAGGCCGTATGGATACCTCTTCACAGCGCCGTCCGTTCCTTCCGACAAGTAAAGGCCCGCCATTGGGCCAGGCCCGTGAGCGATGTCGGCAAAGGCGACCCGGTCGTTGCGCCTCTTGCACGTAACGTGACCACCCCGCGAATTCCAAAGGTGGAACACTCCCATCGTGTCTACTGAAGCCAGCAGCAGCTCACCCGCGGGGCGATTGCTCGTGCCTAGCAGATGGCCGAATTTCAAACAGTGGATCGGCGCAGAGTGGCGTCTCAGCACCTTGAGTAGCGTCCCGTCCTGCCGCCAGAACCTTATCGACCCGTCACCGCCCCCGGCAACCAAACCGGAACTGTTGAAAGCCAGGCAATGAGTTCCATCTTTCGCGCCAACGAGCTCGAAGAGCTTCTCTCGAGTTGCCCACTTCCATACGTGGATCGTCGGCCCATCGCCGGCGGCTGCCACGATGTCGCCGGTCGGGTCGATAGCGATTGCGCGCAACCTCCCGGGGCCCGGCGTTGCGGAGAACCGTTCGTTTCCCGTCAGCCAATCCACAACCGTGACCGTACCATCCCTATCCGTTGATGCGAGAAGTTGCGCTGGGCCGGTGCCAGACTGCGACTGCAAGATCTGAGCCTCTGCATTCCGAAGCCGATGCTCGGAGCCGGGTGGCCAAACCGCCAGCGCTGTAACCGCCGACGAGTGGATGAGGACGTCCCGCTGCGTGGGTGAACGCCATGAACTTGTCGGCGTTGCTTCGCACTGGGAGCGCAAATAGCTCCATTCCCAAGACTGCATCGCGGGCTCGCAGTCGTCGAGAATTGCCAACGCTCGATCCCTGTTGCCGAGATTCAACTCACGTTGAGCGCTGGAAATCGACCGTTCATAGTCGGCCCATCGAACGGCACGCCGGGCAGACCTGCGCTCCGCCTTCGCCAGTTCGGCGATTGTTCGTTCGGCGACGGTGCTGATTCGCTCCGCTCGTGACTCGGCCAAAGCGATTCGATCTTCTGCTGCCGCGCCTCGCGACTCGGCCAACTTAAGGGCGTTCAGTGTTTGCCGCGTTACCTCTTGCGCCCTCCTTCGTTCACGCTCCGCGCGCAGTCCCTCTGACCTCGCCGACTGGGCAAGCTGAGCTTGTTGGTAGGCGCGCTTTGCCTCCAACTCTGCCACTGCCTTCTGGCGACCTAAGTGTGTCAGTGCCTTCTTGACGTGCTGTGTCTGGACCAAACTGATCAAGACAAGGGTCACCGCGGCGGCGGCCAACGCAGTTACCGATCTGTTGCGCCGCACAAGTCTCCAGGACCGTTGGAGAGGACCGATCGGGTGAGCGTGAATCGGCTCGCCTTTCAAGAATCGCTCAAGCTCCTCAACGACTTCCGCAGCCGAGTCGTACCGCGCTCCCCTGTCTTTCTCGAGACACTTGAGCGCGATTGTCTGAAGATCGCGTGGGATCGCCGAATTCAGCGCTCGAGGAGCCACCGGCTGCTGATCGACAACCTGTCGCAGAGTATCGACAGGAGTGGCTGCCTGGAACGGTGGGCGGCCAGTCAACAAGGTGTAGAGAATTGCTCCTAGTGAGTAGACATCTGATCGGGGGCCAACATCGCAGAGTCTACCTTCCGCCTGTTCCGGTGGTAAGTAGCTCGGTGTACCAAGAATCTGTCCAGAAACTGTCAGTTCTTCGGTGGCTTCGACTCGCTTCGCGAGTCCGAAATCTGTTACCCGTGGCTCGCCCCCTCCCGTAAGCAAAACATTTGCAGGTTTCAGGTCGCGGTGCACGACACCGTGCTGATGAGCATACTCCACTGCCTCGGCGATCTTCTTCACGAGTGTGGCTGACTCGCGAAATGGTAGCGGCCCCTTGGCGACTCTGTCAGCAAGGCTCTGACCGTTGACCAAGGCCATCGAGTAGAAGGGTTGTCCCTCATTTTCGCCGACTTCGTAGATCGGCACGATGCCGGCGTGATCCAAGGTGGCCGCGGCTCTTGCTTCAGTGTAAAAGCGTTCGACATCATCACGCCCAGCCCGGTTTCCGGCGAGAATCATCTTCACGGCGACGATTCGATTGAGCTTCACGTGGTGAGCTTTGTAGACGACGCCCATGCCGCCACGGGCAATCTCGGTGAGCAGTTCGTAGTCTCCAAACGGACAAGGTAATGTCAGCCGAGTTGAGGGTGACGTTGGGCGCGTGCGTTTGTGAGTAAATCGTCGGAACGCCTCGACGGTTTCGAAGTACGCCCGGAGGTCGTCAGCAGCTCGCGGATACTGTGCGACGAACAGCTCTTGATCGACCTCTTCGCCACTGTCTACACGCTGCATGTACGCGACCATTGCGTACTCGAAATGTTGCGACGCCGTGGCAGAAGGCAATGAAGATGAAGTTGCTAGGTCCGGTTCTCCGGAGCCAGCAGTCGGCGTGCTACCGAATCTTGTGGCGGTCGCATCTGCAGCGGATTGAGGCGGGGTACTGGATTGATCGCTGCTTCCACACTGTGGACATTCGGGAATTCCGCGCTGCGAAACCGGAAGGCCATGGCGAGTGTCACAGACCGGGCACTTTACTCGAATGCTCATGCTTCAAAGCCTGGAACGCCTCCCCCGCCTGTTCCCATGCCACGGAAAACGCCTTTCCATCGCGCTCGACTCGCGGTTGCGGGACGCTCGATTCATCATGACACTTCACCTCTTCGACAGCAAGATTCTGCTACCACTTGACGTGGTAAGTGGAACTGTTCACCAGTGGAGGCGTGCCCAGCGCAAGCTTTCGCTCTGCTGCCTCGGAACGATCTCTCGGACCCAGCGCGGCCTTTGGCCAAAGTCCCTTCTCCCCGGGGGGGGAGAAGGTGGCCGAAGGCGAGTTGCTTGTGCGAAGGAAACTTGGTGGTTCGCCATAACTAGTGAAGTAACAACGACTTGAATATAGTTGAGCGTTCTCAGGTGCCGGTAGGCGCGCCCAAATCCCGTGCTGTTCGTGCCTTAGAGTTACAGGCGAACAACACCGAGAAGGACCCTGTCCAAGACCGAACTCAACAAGCAAGGAGCCTTGATGATCCCGGCACTTTCCTCGCGTCCCATTTTTCCATTCACCTTCGGGACACTACTCTGCGTCGTCACGATTCAGGCTGCAGCGGACGAACCAGCCTCGCGATGCGAGGACGTAGACCTGTCTCTCGTGGTTGCCGAGCGAATCACGCGTGAGGGGCTGCTGGCGGGAATCGCGGGCGATTCGCATGCTCGGGACGTCGGTCTGCGCACTGCATTGAGTATCGCTCCTGACTACGCCCTGGCGCGATGGCACTTGGCTCAGATACGAATCGCCGACCAGTGGATGACGATTGATCAGGCCGAAGAGCGGACCAATAGCGATCCGCGGCATACGAAGTATTGTGAAATGAGGAAGGCGGCGGCGGGGAATCCACGACGTGAGCTGTCTCTCGCGGGCTGGTGTCGCCACCAAGGGTACAACGACGCCGAAAAACTGCACCTTCATCGGGTGCTAGCGAACGCCTCGTCCGGATCAAGAGAACACAGACGTGCAATGGACGCGCTAGGACTCTGCATGTACATGGGCGCGCTCTTGCCGAGGGCCGAAGTCGAGCAGCTGAAGGCTCGGGTCGCCAAACATCGCAAGGAATATGCGAAGTGGCTGCCAGTTGTGGAGAGGTGGTGCGAGGCAATCGAAAATGGGCGCGGCCGCAAGCAACGGTACGCTCTCGATGAACTTCGAGCACTCAGGGACACGGCTGCAATCCCAAGTCTCGAGTTGGTCTTGTCGCTACACAGTGAAGCGTTGGCGCTCGAGGGCATCTTCGTCCTTGGCAACATGCCGGAGTACGAAGCTACTCAATCGCTGGTCCGACACGCGGTTGACTCCCGCTGGAGTGCCGTTCGCGACGCGGCGGTGCGACAACTCCAGCACCGGCCTTCCCATGACTTCGTACCGCTGCTCTTGAGTCAGCTTGACGCGCCAGTTCAATCGAGTTTTCGGATTTCCATCGGCGCTGATGGGCTGGTCAGGCGCCAGCACAACCTGCTTCGGGAAGGGTCGCAGGAAAGGCACATTCTAACTGGCAACTTTGTCAGCGGGCCGCAGTTCGTTGTCCGAAGGAGGTTGACAGTGGACCAGATAGATGCAGAGAACGTCCTGAGGGCGCGGATCGAGCGAGCTCAGCAAGTTGCGGAGGCTGCCCTGGTTAGAAAGTTGGTCCTCTTACGAGAATCGGTCCGAGCAAAGCGCATTGAGCACCAGGTTGCCAGCACGAACGCCGCGATCGAGAGGGAAAACCAGCGCGTATTCGAGGTTCTCGAGCAAACCACCCACCAAACGCCGGATCGGACTCCCTTAGCATGGTGGCAGTGGTGGCAGGATTACAATGAAGTCTATCAAACACGAAAGCCCACCTATACGCATCAAGTCGGCCGAGTCGACCCGTACTACGTTCCATGGACCGCCGTCAACGTGACGTCCTGCTTTCCGGCCGGCACTAAGGTCCGCACCAGTACCGGACTGACGGACATTGAACGGATTGAGGTTGGCGACCGAGTACTTTCTCAGGATCTCGAAACTGGTGAGTTGGCGTACAAGCTCGTGTTGCGGACGACAGAGCGGCCACCCAGTGAGCTTTTGCGAATCGAGCTTGGCGACACTACAATTGTCGCGACGAAGGGCCACCCGTTCTTCGTGAGCAATGTGGGCTGGCGCATGGCAAAACGCTTGCAGGTCGGCGAGCACGTTCACTCCGTCGGGGGTGATCAGAGGATTGATGGCATTGAACCGACCGCGCCCTCGCAGGCTTACAACTTAGTAGTTGCTGATTTCGGAACGTATTTCGTTTCCAAACGTGGCGTCATGGTTCACGACAACACGTATCGAAGGCCGACCACCGCCTTGGTGCCGGGCCTGCTCGCGGCCGTGCTCGGCGACGACACGGAGCTGAAGTCGATACCGGATGACCTTCGCTGACTTTCACCACCTGATCGACAGGGCGCGCGATGGCGACAACAGCGCACTCGGTCGGCTCATCAACCAATTCCGACCGTATCTCTGGACCCTTGCCAGAAGTCAATTGGACTCTGCCGTCAACGTCCGTGCGGACCCGTCAGATGTTGTGCAGCAGACATGCCTGGAGATACATCGCGACTTTCATACGTTTCGAGGAAACGACGAACGCGAATTACTTGCCTGGTTCAAACAGATACTGCACAACAACGCCGCGAACACCATCCGCGACCACGTGCGAGCCAAGAAGCGTTCCGCGGACAAGGACCAATCGATCGACGACGCGGCCGGCAGGGCAAGCCCACTCAGGAATCAACTTGAAGCAGAACAGTCCACACCAAGCGCGGAACTCATCCGCATCGAAGACGAGGAGCAAATCAGGCGACTTCTGGAGGAGCTACCACACGACCAGCGTGAGGCAGTTGTACTAAGACACTTGGAGGGACGGTCGCTACAACAGCTCGCAACTCACTTCGGGCGTTCGGAAGTGGCCGTTGCTGGGCTCCTAAAACGCGGAATGCAGAAACTGCGCGCAAAACTTAGCCAACTGGAAAGCGAGCAGTGATCGCCGGACTGCTGCGCCGTCTCAGTTTGACGATGGCGTTAGCGACCAAGCACGTCCGTAGGACGGGCACTCTTGCCCGTCTTCGCAACGGACGAAGCGCCGATGGAGCCGGAAAGGCGCGCTGCCAGTTCGGAGTTGGCAGTTATATATGTGACGGATTCGAACTTCACTCTGTTTCGCCGGCGGGCTTTCGGGGGTTGTACCGGATTTGCCGTGACAAGGAACCTCTGTGGCGCGTCATCCAGCACGTTGGACGGAATCCACGTCTGGCTGGCTGCAGGCTGAGGCACCGTGGAACGTTGGATTCATCTAGACTGGGAGAACGCAGGATCGGGGTTCGCGACCAGCGATAGGACCGGCACTCGTGTCCCGGCGGAATTCTCATAGACGGACAAGAGTGTCCGTCCTACAGGGAATCGTAGACGGACAAGATCGTAGACGGACAAGAGTGTCCGTCCTACAGGGAAAAGGGATGGTTGTACGAACTCTCTTGGTTGCACTGGTTGCCTTTGGTGGTCTTGCTGCGTACTTGGCAGTCCTGCAAATCGACTCCCGCGCAGAGTCGCCTGTCCGAAGCACCGAGGTCCTATACGCTCCTGGATTCGATGACGTCAGTCGGTTCGACGACAGCGACATCGCGCGGATCGATAGCTGGCTGCGAGAACAGGTTGCCCTCGCCCAATACCCGAGTTTGAGCGTCGCCGTAGTACGCGGCGGCAAGATCGCATACGAGGGCACTTTCGGGTTCGAGGACTTAAGGGCGCGCAGAAAGGCGACTCCGGCAACCTCTTGTTTTGAACCTGCTCAGATCGTTACACCGATTCGCCGTGCCCGCAAACGGAGTGCTCGCTCGAAGTAGGGAAATGGGTACTTTCTTCCGACGACCTGCCGACGAGCCCACTCAAAGGTGCTGATCACCATTGGCAGCGGTAGTTTTCCCTGCTCAACGAGTCGGACCACTCGCCGGATGAACCTAAACTCCCGCGGTAGCCGGGCGCGGAGACCCTTTTCCAAGAGGTCTTGGAGGTCGGCGACCCTTTGGCCGGCACCCACCGACGGTCCATCCACAGGAGCACCGGACCAAGCTTGGGCGACAAAATAGCCCAATACGACTGTCAGCAGGAGCAGAGGGATAGAACGTCGCAGCATTTCACGTTCTCCGAACGGAGGAAGAGAAGAGCCGCGGAGGTTACTCAAAGGGTGTGCCGGTAGCAAGGTCAATCCGTCCGCTAGCTGTTCTCCTGCGCCTGGCCTGCTGCGAGTTTTGGTCTTGCCTGGTTAGCCGTGGCCGGGGGGTGGTGAATTCGCAGCCTTCCGCTTTGCGGAGGTCGTGCAGCTTTCATTTTAGTGCGTGATTTCGTCGGTTTCGCTGGGGAACCGTGGGCTAACGCCCAGCGGCTGATTTGGAGCGTAGCCGAACTCGCCAGAGTTTGGCGGACTGCAATTCCCAGTGGGTGTTGTCTTGATCTCTGAGCGACCCGGGCAGGGCTTGGAGCGAAGCGCTTTTCTGCTAGACTTGCCCATTGCGTCGCCGCTGCCGCCAAGGGGAGGGGCGACACCAACTTGCGGGCGTGGCGGAATTGGCAGACGCGCAGGATTCAGGTTCCTGTCCTCAATACGAGGGTGGAGGTTCGACTCCTCTCGCCCGCACCTTACACAGCAATGGGTTACGTCGATTCGGCGTCAACCTTTTTCTTTTGGTCGGCGTGAGATGTACCTAGGTACGTTCCGGCCTGCTTCAATCGCTGTGCGATTCGCTCGGATTGCTCTACCGCCCGGTGTCGTAAGTAGAACTTCTCCGTCGTCGTTAGGCTTCGGTGACGCATGATCGCCTGCAGGTCTCTGGGGGGTAGCCCGGCGTCGGCCATCCGGTTCCCGAAGCTCCTCCGCAAGTCGTGGGCACTCGCTGGCTTCTTCTGGGCGTTTACGTACAGCCTCGCGCGCCGGCCGATCTTGGTGATAACTCGGCCAGCCTGCTTCGCTGTCAGTCGACGCGGCCATTTTCGCAGGGGCAGAGGGGAGAATACCCAGCCGATCCGTTTGTCGTGGGGTACTCCATCCAGCAGGGCCCCGAAGGCGGGTGTCGTGGGTATTTCCTGCGTCTTCCGGTTCTTCTGCAGTCTGGCCGGAATTCGCAGCAGATAGCCGCCGTGACGCGTTTTGAGCGGCTGAATCTGGTTCTCGTCGGTCCAACTGACGTGAAGAGCTTCATCGAGCCGCAGCCCGCTTTCCCACAGCCCCCGCAGCAGGAATTGCCAGCTTTCCGCTTTGTCGCTGCAGACGAGACGGCAGCCCTTGAGCAGCCGGAGAAATTCTCGCTCGGTAATTGGCCGGCCCTTCAGCGTCTCGTCGGTCTCGGTGTCCAACGCTTCAAACTCGCACCGTCCTGGTAGCCACCTCATCGGCTTGTGGGCCCAGTTCAACGCGGCCTGCAAGGTCGTGACATAGGACTCCACGGTTCGCGGCGATCGCTTGTCCAATCTACTCTTGGCACCTGTCAGCAACTCGGCCTGCAGCATCGCCAGATTGGTTGGGTCGGCCATGTCCCCAAGCGTTCGCGGTAGGACGATAGACTCGCAGACATCCAGGCGTATCTCCGCCGTGTACTTCGCGTTCTCACTTCGGAACGTAGCCACTTTCAAGCGACTGTACTCACCCCTGAACTCCTCCCATCTCATACTCGGCCCCTTGGTGACGTTCCGCGGCTTGGCGTCAATCCCCAGCCGCAGCTTCGCCTCAAGGTCTTTCTTCTTCTGCTCGGCCTGGTCCTCGTCGCGCGTTCCGGTACTGATGCGGATCTCACGTTGCTCATCCGGGCAGAAGTACCGCAACTGAAACGGTCGCTTGCTGGGGCGGACAATTCGGACTGTGGGTATGTTTTTCGATTTCATGTATTGGATCTCCAAGTGTCGGACTTTCAGATTGACGTGTACTGCACGATCTCCGCCTTGGTTGTGTCGGAAGCTTTGCGCGGGATCGTGCGTGGGTGGCGAAGCCGCAACGGCTTCCTGCTAGAATCTGGTTTCATGTCGCAAACCCGATTTCGATTCAGCCTGGCTGACTTGATGGTCGCGACGTTAATCGTTGGCATTGTGGTCGCCATCATGACGTCTCTTCGACCAGTTGCGAGCCTCGTAGCTGGGCTGGGCTTGGCATTCGCAGTGGTGGCAATGCTGATCATTGGGGCCATCATCGGCTCCGGATATCGGTGGGCGTTCTGTGTGGGTGCACTTCCGCCGAGTGTGATTCTTCCCTTGTACGTCACATGGGCTGTCTTAACCGGCTCTGGAGATGTCAGTTACCTCCGCTGGATCTGCCTGACCGCATGGGGCTATTGCATCACTTCCGGTTGCTTCGGGTGCTTGGCTTTCTGGTTGATCAAGCGCGGTGAGTAGTGACAACCCTCAGTCTGGTTACTCTCGGAAAGGCCGGCGGAGAAGATACTCAGCGATCTTTCTCCGAGATGCCGTGCAAAACAGACCGGCCCTCCGTGGCCGGCCGACATGCTACGCAAGGTCCGTCGCTCGGGCCTCACGCAGCTCGCTCAGCATCTGAGTCGTATCCAAGACGATCTGCTCCGGGTCAGCACCCGTTGTCGTTTTGTTGTGCACGAACGTGCAGCAACGCTTGGTCAGCCGGTGCAGACGATTTCGTTGCAGTCGATCGATAGCGCCGTGAGCGTTCAGAGCCTGTAGCCCCGCGCGGTAGCCATCTCGATCGGCCAGAGTGTCAACATCCGCTTCGACACACCACTGGGCCACGAAGGTCTCGATGGCAATGCGACAGAGACAAGCCGCGATGAAGCGGCTCAGGTCATCACCGTCAAGCAGCTTCCGAGCCCGGTCCAGCAAAGCGTCAACCCGGTAAGTGACCTTGGTTGCACCGCAGGCTGTCTGGACCACGGTCTTCGTATCCGTCTTAGTGACCGTGGCGTGTTCGTGTCCACTGAATGGAAACACCCCTAGGCAGTACGGAGAGTTGCCTTCGGAAGCCCATTCGTTGAACGCTTCAATCACGCTTTGCAGTCGTTCCTCACCAAGCATCTGAAGCGGTCCACCGACGACGCTGATTGGCTCCAAGTCATCGCACGGGTCGTAGAGGCCCAGTTGCACGTGCCGGGACTGCTGCGTTTCTTGTCCGGCCAGGTCCACAGTTGTTGGCTGACTCATGCCACACCTCCTTTCTCCGCGCACTGGTCACAAAGCCAAACACTTCGTGGTTCCTCGTAGTAGTTGACCCGGTACTCGCGGGTGAGGACCCCAGTGCAGCGGCAGTCGGGAATTGGGCGGGTCTCCTCGAGTTCGTTGGCGTACTCAAGGTGCCAGATGGCGACGCGCCTCAGCTCCTTGATGAGTCGCTCCCGCATGTGCCCATCTTCTTGTCCGAGGTTGTAGTACAGCTCCTCGCACTCACTGCCCTGGAGCGCTTGCCATTGGTCCTCGGTGCGGAATTTCGACAAATGGATGATGCCGGCGACTTCCCGTTCCAGCTCTTGCAGCTCGTAGGATTTGGGTTTATCCCACGGAGAATCCTTTCGTTCGCTCCCTTGCTGACCGTTCGTCGACGCTTTCGCCGTCGATGCATGAAACATGCCAATTCCTTTCCGGCGCTCGCGAGGCAGAAAGAGAGCCGCCGCGCCTGCGCCGTCGCAGAACGCGACGGCCTCCGACAACCTGATGAGCGCACAAGAAACGGCCGAGACCGGTTACTCGCTCTCGGGCCCTCAACGCGGTTTCCCGCGTGTAAAGTCCCCGGGGCCCTTGCTGACCACCACCGTCGTGGATCGCTCGGGACACCCAACAAGCAACCGGTCTCGGCCGTTCTGGGTTCATCAGAATTGTCAACTTTACTAAAGAGGGTTTGAGAACCCTCAATCTACCGCAGGCTGAGATGAGGTGTCAAACCTCGCGCCGCCAAGAGGACCTGATCCCCAGCGCGCAGATAAAGAAGGGCCCATTAAAATGCCTGAACCCAGGATTCGCCGCCTGCCATTGCGGTTTGGTCTGGCGGTTGATGCCGTGGCCACCCGAGGTCTGATCTTTACCGATCAGGACGGTTGCTCCTTGGTGTTTCCAGGGGGGGCGTATTCGATGCGTCGGCCGATGAATTCGACGCGTCCAAGCGATTTGCCCAATCTGCATCCGACAATCGGACCGATGCGGATTCGGGAGCCCCGCTTCTGAGGTGGTGTGTGTCACTCCGCCTGCAGCTAGGTTTGACGCTCAAGTTTCGAGGTTTATTCCACCGCTGCGCTGAAGAGCACGACTGGTCGGCAGCTTTCCGAACTTGCTAAGCCGAGTAAAATTACGTATTGATTTCCCAGCAACGGAGACCTTCAATATGCAGAGCTTTAGCGATCTTGAGCAACGGATCTTGAGATTCCTAAAAGAAGAATACTCGGAAAAGGGCAGCCGCCCCTCTCACCTGAATGCACCAGCCACCCTGCATCGCGATGTGATGGCCAAATTTGGGTTGGATCTTTCTGGTTATCGCGAAGTGATTGCTCGACTTGAAAGCTTAGGCGTTGTCGAGGCTCCAACTATTGAAGCCCACAATGGATGTCTCCACATTGACCCCGCAATTGTCCAAGTCGTTCACCAGCTCGATCATCCCACAGAGGTGTCGGGAAGCGGAGTGACAAACGCCATCTTCGTTCAGGAAATGAATCAGAGCGTAATCCAGCAGGGAAATGTCGGCAGCAACCAAGACGTGAGGTTTGGTGAAGCAGATGCAGAGGCGTTGGCGGCGCTGATCGCTGAGGTGCGGAAAATACTGCCTGAGCTTGGCCTTGGCAATGTAGATGCACAAGTTGTGGCGGAAGACGTGGACACGATAGAACGACAAGTGCGGTCACCGCGTCCGAAACGGAGTGTCATAAAAGAGTGCTTGACCTCGTTGAGAACGATCATGGAGGGAGCCGCGGGAGGTGCTGCCAGTACAGGAGTTGTTGAAGCAATTACTGCAATACTTGGCTCTCTATAGCGAGGAGGACCAGCACAATGGACGTCGCTGGAAGAAAACTTCTTCGCTTTCGATTCTTGAAACTGCTCTACGAACAGACGGGTGGAGATACGACCGAATACGTCTCAGACAAAGAGACGGTTTCATCGCTAACAGGTGAAGGATACGCACGAGATGAAATCGAGAAAGCCATCAAATTTCTTGAAGCGGAGCACCTCATACACTACTCCACAGGCCGCAAGGTCAGATTTGAACACGGTGGTGTAAAAGAGATTGAGGACGCGTTGGAGAAACCGAATCAGGACACCCCGCACTTTCCGTCTAATATCATTGTGATCGGAACAATGCATAGTGGGTCCATCCAACAGGGCACTCTCGAGATAGCAAGCCTTAGCTCGGTGCAGGCGAGCCCATCGTATGTAATCCAAGTCAGTGAACTGGACGATCGACTGAACCGGATTGACGAGAGTTTTTTGAATGGTGGCTGGCAACTTACGGTATTTCCGTCCGTGTTTGAGTCTGAACGATTTCGAGACACGCAGGCCCTCCGCGAGGCACTACTTCGTGTGAGGGAGTCAGGACTCGTTGGAGATTGCTTAGCCAACCTCGGCGACACCGAGTTCGGTGTGTGTGCGACTAGCTTTGAGGAAGCCATTGCGGTAGCAACTTCGGGTTTGTTGATGTTTCGGAAGAGCTACCGGGAGAATTCGTACGAGTATACAGGTGGGTCGCCAACACCTCCCGAGACAGTCGCGGCCGGACAGTGGCTAGACTACGAGAAGTGCCTCTTTACGCTTGGTGGTTGTTTTCAGTTCATGGAGCGGTGGTCAAACGTCGTTAATGAAGAACTATCCTACGAGATAGTCGCAACAAAGCTACTTAACCGGTACCTGGCCACAATGAATCAAAACATTGGTCTGTACCGGCGTGGAGCAAGAGGGCCGACGCATACAGAGCGATTCAGTTCCTCAGGGACTTTCACTCCCCCGTGGAAGGAACAGTGTGCGTCTACCGTAGTGGATCTGTGCAACAAGTTCGTGCATGGGCTTGGGACACCGGAGACGATGCTGAAGGCACTGGACGCTCGTCTTCCAGATTGAATGATCAGCGTCGATGACGGCCTAGTCACCATCAGCCATCTGTGGCCAGGCCGAACCTGCGTTGGACGATGAATTCGACGCGTCGAAGCGAATTGCCCAATCTGCATCGGTCTATCTGGCTGACGCTCGTTTAGGATTGCCGTTATCCTCCGAGGTCGTTTTCACCTCGTGCAGATGCGACGACCAACGGAACCAAAAGTCACGCTAATCCCAACACGATAACCCGAGCAGCTAGGATGACCTCGTTGCTGGATAATTCAGTTTTGGGGACCATGTTCAGTCGTCAGTCTCGGCCTCGCCTCGCCCTTTTGAGACTTCCGAGTCAGCCGCACGATGAAGACGTCTCTCAAAATCTTCAAGTCGCTCTTCGCCCACCGATTTTGCCGCTTCTGCTAAAACGGCACGGCGAGTACGTCCGCGCAGTCCTCGGGGAAGGTCTTGCAAATGACCCGCTTCCTCAAGCTCTTGGATAATGTTGGTAGCTTCAACGTAAGCCTCGCTCCCACCAATAGTCTTGAGTTCACGCGTATACCAC
>CBDCWT010000058.1:0-269490 GCA_965223305.1 Pirellulaceae bacterium
ACCGCACACTGCATCCCGAGGCAGATGCCAAAATAGGGCACGCCCCGCTCGCGGGCGAAACGAATGGCTTCAACCTTGCCCTCGATGCCGCGCTCTCCAAAACCCCCTGGAATAAGTAGCCCGTCGTAGCCGGTCAACAAACGCTCCGGGCCCTCACGTTCGACATCCTCGCTGTGGATTCGCCCGATACGTACTTGGGCATTGTGAAAAATCCCAGCGTGGTCAATCGACTCGTAGATCGACTTATAGGCATCGATGTGCTCGGCGTACTTGCCAACTACGGCAACGTTGATCTCTTTTTCCGGGTTCCTCAAGCGATGCACGAGGTCGCGCCAATCGTCCATTTCAAGCGTGGTGGCCGGCAACCCCAAACGTCGCACAATCAGCTCATCCAACGCGTTCTCAACAAGGCTGAGTGGCACCTCGTAAATCGAAAAATCTTTGTCCCGCTCTTCGATCACCGCCTCCAACGGCACGTTACAGAAGAGGCCGATCTTGGCACGGTCGTCAACACTAATTGAACGCTCGGTTCGACAGATCAAGATGTCAGGCTGAATACCGATTTGCCGTAGCTGGCCCACCGAATGTTGCGTCGGCTTCGTCTTCAGCTCGCCGGCGGCCTTCAGATATGGGACGAGTGTGAGGTGGATGTAGAGGCAATTCTCTTTGCCGGCATCCAAGGAAAACTGGCGAATCGCCTCTAGGAAAGGTTGGCTCTCAATATCACCAACCGTACCGCCAATCTCCGTGATCACGACGTCGACATCTGTAGCAGCCAGTTTTGCGACAACCGACTTGATTTCGTTGGTAACGTGAGGGATGACCTGAACGGTCTTGCCCAAAAACTCGCCGCGGCGTTCCTTTTCGATCACGGACAGATAAATCTGTCCAGTCGTGTAGTTCGCGTCCCGAGTCAGAGGGCTGTTCGTAAATCGCTCGTAGTGGCCGAGGTCGAGATCGGTTTCGCTGCCATCATCCAGCACGTAGACCTCACCGTGCTGGTAAGGGCTCATCGTCCCCGGATCGACGTTGATATACGGATCCAGCTTCTGCATCCGTACCCGCAGCCCGCGTCGTTCCAACAGCATCCCAATCGAAGCGCTTGTCAACCCCTTGCCGAGCGAACTGACGACTCCACCGGTCACAAAAATGTGGCGAGTCAAGCAAGTACCTCCATGCGGAATAGTGATCATTTGGGTGTTCAAAGCTATCGCACTCAATCCTAGCAACTGCCGGTACGGCTGACAAACGCTCGATAATCGGCCGGCGTGTCGATGCCATGAGTCGCTTCGTCGACGATCCCGACCTGGATCGGATAGCCGGCAGCCAGCACCCGCAGCTGCTCGAGGTTCTCGACTTGCTCGAGACGCGATGGGGGAAGTTCGGCGAACTTCAGGAGGAACTCGCGTCGATAAACATAGAGACCAATGTGCTGCAACATCAGCGGCGGATCCGCGCAGAGCAGTGCGTCATCCCACTGTCTGGCTGCGGGAATTGGGCTGCGGCTGAAATACAGGGCCCGGCCAGCACGGTCGCAGACTACCTTGACGCACGCAGGATCCTCCAGTTGCTGCCGGCTCCGGATAGGAGTCGCCAAAGTCGACATCACGGCCTGGGGATCTCCTTCCAATAGCTCGATGGCCAGGTCGATGGTGGTCGGCGACACTTCGGGTTCGTCACCCTGGAGGTTTGACGATGATCTCGACCTCGTTCAGCTCCCGCGCAACCTGGGCCACGCGGTCCGTGCCGCTGGTGTGATCCGGATCGGTCATCCGTACTTCACCCCCGAAACCTGCAATGGCCGCCGCTATCTCAGGGTCATCAGCAGCCACGCAGACCCCCAGCGGACGGCTGGCACCTTCCGCTGCCTCATAGGTATGTTGGATCAGCGGCTTGCCGGTTTCCTCCAACAACAACTTACGCGGCAATCGCGTCGAGTGTAGTCGGGCTGGGATCACGATGTAGCTGCGGCAACGGACCCTCAACCTGCTGGCTTCCAATGCCATCGTGCACTCCTCGGTTCGGGCAAACTGCGGTCGACGGCCGGTAGACTAACTCAGAGCACTCTGGGGACCCAGCTCAATTTCACGCTAGCAGCAATGGCCAGCGCCGCGCTGCCCCCCGCACACGCTAACTCGCTTCTCGCAAACGACTGAGTCGTCCAGTCGTAGGCCGGAACCAGCGGCGAGAGAGATGTGGTCTCGCGCGCCACGCGAATGCCGCGCCGTTCCGGCGCCACCGGGTGCGATGCACCTTATGTGAGTACCGCCCCAGCGCGTGCCGGAGCGGCGCGGCGTTAAGAATCGTACGTTAGTGGATAGTCTTTTACGCCGCTTGTTCCGGCCTACTCACTCCCGCAGGGTTGGCCAGGCCTAGACCGCAGCCAAGCGAGTCCAGACTTCACGCACACCCAGGTATAGAAAAATCGCTACCGCCGACAGCAATACCAGATTCGTGGCCAAGCGGTTGCGACTTGTCTCGCCAATGCAATGAGCACGATTGTTGAGGTACAGCAAGGTTAGCGCCAAGAAAGGCAGAAAGAGCGAGCTGACCGCTGCGTAGACAACTATGATCCACACTGGGCGTTCGACGAACAGCATTAGCATGCTCGGAAAAGCTGCGTAGGCCAAGAACAACCGGTAAGGGGTTGAGCGCGGTTGCACGACTGCGGCCCGTTTCTTGGCCGACCCACGACCGAGACAGTACCAAACATCGGCGAACAGATACGGTACCCCCTGAAAGACACCGAGCATTGACGTAAATACAGCTCCCCAAAAACCCACCAGAAAAATCCACTCACCCACGACCCCGAGCGACTGCTTCAGAATCGACGCCATCTGAATCAAACCTTGCTGGCCCTGAACCTCCACACCTCCCTTGAAGAGGAACTCTGTGGAAAGCAACATGACGCCGATCGCAAACAGGCCTGTGAGGCCGTAACCGACACCGAGATCTGCCCGCACGGTCGGCAACCAGCCTACGCCGTACCACCTCTTTTCTTGAATCCAATAACCATAGGACAACATGGTCACGCTCCCGCCGACGCCGCCGATGAGCCCCAAAGTGAAAGCCAAACTGCCTGCCGGTAACTGCGGCAGCAACGGCAGACTCTGGTAGCTGGTTCCGGCCGCGAGGGCACAGCCCACAATGGCCACAAACATCATGCCGACGAGCACCTTGACGACCTGTTCGAAACGTTCGTAGCTGCCTGCCAACACCAAGATGTAAGCGAGAATTGCGTGGGCAACACCCCAGACCCGAGAGGAGATCGCCGGAACGAGGGTGTGTCCCGCTAGTCCGGCCGCAACGATCAGTCCACCCGCGACGAAGAACGTCCACACGCCGAGGTAGAAAACAAAGCAATAGGTTACCCAGCGGCTTAGATAGCGCGACCACCCTTCGAGCACCGTAAGTCCCGTGGCAAGTTGCCAGCGGGCAACGCATTCATTGAGCACATACTTGAGCAGGGCACCGACAACGACCGCCCAAAGCAGGGCGTTCCCGTAGCGCGACCCGGCCACGGACGCGGTCACTAGGTCGGCCGCACCGACTCCCGTGGCAGCAATGGCAATCCCCGGACCAATCTGGCGAACCGTGGACAATAGTCTGCGAGTCATCGACATCGATCCAGCGGCGGGTCGTGCCGCGTTTCCCGAGGATGGCTTCGGTTCCATGTGTCCGTCTCGTCGCAAACTGCCCAGATACTTTTGTCCACCGCTCCCTGCTCGCTCAGAGCCGGAGAATCTCGCGTCACTACGAATCCCCTAGCTTATTACTGGCTGACGGGTTAGGTCATGGCCGCAGGTCCCGGATGCCGATGTATCAGTGAAACGCTCCCGCCGATCCCCGATCATACACCACAGTTTCACTCTCCCCTCAGCTGAAGGGAACAGCTACAGTTAAGAGGAAAATCGGACCCCCGCTTTTCGCTCGGTTGAACCGCCACCGTCACGGACGCCGCCGCCTGAGTGCTGTTGATGCATTATTCCCTAAAATCCGAACCCTCCCAGACCGCTGCGTCGCCGAAACCCAGAGAGACGGTGACGGCGACTGTGCTCTCTTGGGTGGCCAAATTCTTGGCGGGATCGAGCATTCGCTGGGTGGACTGCCAGCCGGACACCTGCCAGCGAATCTACTTTGCGAATCACACAAGCCATCTGGACGCGGTCGTGCTGTGGTCATCTCTTCCGAAGGCCATTCGCGCGGTCACCAGACCGGTGGCTGCACGCGACTATTGGGAGCAAAACCTCTTCCGCCGCTACGTTGCCGGATCACTCAACGCCCTGCTGATCGACCGCACCAACATCAAGGTGCACCAGAGCCCGGTCGAGATGATGATCCGTGAGATCGGCGACACCAGCTCGCTGATCGTCTTCCCCGAGGGCAGCCGTGGCGCAGACGACGACATGGGTGAGTTCAAAAGCGGCCTGTATTATTTAAGCAAGAAGCGGCCGGACTTGGAGCTAGTCCCGGTCTTTATCGACAACTTAAATCGCGTCCTACCGCGGGGTGAGTTCCTACCCGTTCCACTGCTCAGCTGCATCACGATCGGGCACCCTATCTGGCTTGAGGCCGGTGAGTCGAAAGTGGAGTTCCTCAGGCGTGCCCGCGATACCGTTCGCCGGTTGAAGGACGCCTAGCTGACTTCACGGTTTCCGTCTCCTCGACGCTTTCTTGCTCACACATTAGGATTGCGTGCGCACGGCGAACGCGGCCGGAATCCAAGAACCTGCTCCACCCACACAGCTGATGTTCATTCCTGAGTGGCTCAATACTCCCACGCTCCTCTTACTCGGCGTCGTGCTGGGCTCTCTGGTCGTGGCGAACATCGTCGGACAGGTGCTCAAGCGGCAGCCGGCAAACAACGTGAACCCTGCCATGCTGCAGACTTTCAATCTGCGGGTTCAGGCCTGGTGGATGATGTGTGCGATCTTGATCGCGGGGTTCCTATTAGGATATGTAGCAACCGTCGTATTGTTCGGCGTGGTATCTTTTTGGGCTCTGCGAGAGTTCATTACGATGACGCCAACTCGTCGCGGCGACCACAGAACGCTCTTTTGGGTGTTCTTTCTATTTACACCCCTTCAGTACCTTCTGGTCGGAATGGGCCGTGAGTTCTATGGCCTGTTCAGCATCATGATCCCCGTCTACGCGTCGCTCTTTATCCCAGCTCGCATCGCGTTGTCGGGTGACTACAAGCGGTTCTTGGAACGCTCGGCCAAGATCTCGGCCGGACTGCTAATCTGCGTCTACGCGTTGAGCCATGCGCCGGCCATCTTGGCGCTCGACCTGACAACTGCGAAGCCAGAACGCGTATCACTGGATGCCGGGACGCTGTTTGTTGACGAATTGCAAGATACAACTGGGAATACCGAGGCAACAGCGGGCTCAGGGCGGCGTCCTTGGCGGGAGGGCAGCGACGCGGGCCTGCTGTTCTTTTTCGTGCTCATGGTCCAGCTCGGCGACGTTTTCCAGTATGTCTGGGGCAAGTTGGTCGGCAGGCGGGTCATCGCGCCGGAGATCAATGCCAGCCGCACGTGGGAGGGCGCAGTGGGTGGCGTTGCCAGTACAACCGTGGTTGGTGCGCTGCTGTGGTGGGTCACGCCATTTCGGATCTGGGAAGCAGCCCTGATCTCAATGGTAACAGCAATCATGGGTATCGCCGGCGGCTTAACCATGTCCGCGGTCAAGCGCGACCGGGGTGTGCGCGACACAGGAACACTCGTCCAGGGGCATGCCGGCGTCTTAGATCGAATCGACTCGCTCTGTTTCGCAGCACCGGTTTTCTTTCACCTGACCAGCTACTTCTTCACCGACTAGGCCGGATTATTCATGAAGATCGTGGCGAGAGGTTGTAAGTACGTTCGTGGCAAGGAAGGCGAGCAATTCTTCCGCAGGCGTATTGAAGCAATACGTCGAGGGAGAATTGTGAAGCATGACGAAGCCACGGATGGACTTACGACCTCGCAGCAGATCGCTCATGAATAATTCGGACTAGGCCATCCCAAACCGATGTTCAGCGCTGCCGACGGGGATCTTTCTCCAGGTAACGGGCCACCGACTGCGCGAGCTGCCTGCCGACGGCCATGTACCCCTCTTGAGTGCTGTTCGGAGTATTCCAGGCGGTCTCGAGGGTGGTAGCGAGCAGATGATGCCCGGTGTGAGTGCGGACCCAGTTGGCACTCATCCGATTACGCTCCTCCGCGGTCTTCACATAGGTGGCGAACTTGTAGAGTGGCTCAAGGGGCATGGGACCCGAAATCGTGTCCCGGCAAATCGCCAACCAGCGGCGGTGGTTCCGTTGCTGAATCGCCGGAAGATCGCCGAGATCCATGGGACCAAAAAAGTATGGTCTCTGCTCGCTGGGCCCCGGATTATGCAAGTCAATGAAGACGTCCAGGCGGCCGGACTGATCCAGTTCGAGGATCTTTGTTTGCGCGGCAACTACTTCAGGATAGATCGCCTGGTCTGACCAGTCGCGATTGTGGTCACGGGGCACGGCCTCCTTGCCTCCGGCTCCGGCCGCCACGTTGTCGACGTCCATGATTGGCACGTAGTGAATCGCGGCGCTGCGGCGCAGTTGGACGGCGGCCGGCGAGTCCCCAGCGGCCCACTCGATGAATCCACGCCCTACCCAGCTCGAGCCCGCCTCCCAAGCATGTTGCCGGGCCTGGACCCAGACTCCGAAGCGGGCGGGCTGACCCTGCGTTCCCCCGCCGAGCCTGATTCCCCGCACGGGGCGCCCGCCGCGAGTCATGGCGAGCTCGAAAAGCTCCGCCTCCGCGCTTGCGGAAGCCACTCTCTTCAGCAGTGACTCAGCATGGCTGGGCAGAAAAGGTGGTCCCCAAGCAACCCACATCGTCTCGGCTGTTGCCGGAAAACGGTAAACCGCGACACGCCCCTCGGATCGACGGCGTGGCGTGTGCACCCAGGCCGTGTTGTCGCTGCTGATCATCGCCCGTTCTGGCTGCGACCACGACGGGCTCAACACGCGCTGATATCGATACGGTCTCGGATAGGCACTGACTTTTAAAGTGAGTGGCCGGCCAACTTGCAATCCGTCTAGCCGCAAGTACCACCAACAGGGCCAACCTCTTCCCTTTTGGAAAGCCGGCTGAATGTGAACCACGCCAGCTGCGGCGTCGATTGACTGTACCGCCCCCGAGCCGCCGGGAAAATCTGTCGACACCGCCAGGGAACCGTGCTCAGCAGCGGAACCCACCGAGTGCGAAACGGCCAGCACCACAAACGCCACCAGCCATGCGTTCCGAGGGCGGCGGCTGTCGGACCTCAACTCCCTGAAGACTCCGCCGAGCTGTGGGCGATAGCCACCAATCCATCCTGCACGTCGAACCACGGATCTTCCACCGTCTGCTGGATCCTGGTAGGGGTTTCATTCAACTGTTCCGCGAGGATGGTAATCCGTTGCGGCTCGCCGAGCTTATACAAATGGTCCCAAATCCTGTTTCTTAGGTCGTCCATTGATCCAGCCTCCATACGAACGTGAATCAGCCTGACTTGTCGTCGCTGCCTTCTTCATCCCCGGGATCGGTTAGATTATCCGGTGCCTCCGCCCCGCACGAACCCGGCACCTTGCCAAAACCTGGTGGGCTGGTGAAGTCGCCCTCATGTGCCGCTTCTGCCTCGGCAATCTCCTCGTCCGTCTCCTCCTCAAATTCATCGTCAAAGTCATAGTCGAAGTCATCGTCGTCGAATACATCGAGGAGTTCTTCGCGTTGAAGACCCGGGTCGTCGGGATTCTCCACTTCCTGTCTCCTGCTAAACGGCATGAAAGACTACGGTCCAGCTGTCGTGAGAACGAGCCGGTCACGAGCTACCAACGGCGACCACCCCCTCCGCGGCGGTTCTCGCGTGGGCGTGCTTCGTTAACTGTCACCGCGCGACCCGCGATCTGCTGCAAATTCAGACCTTCGATCGCTTCTTGGCCAGCTTGCCGGTCATGCATTTCGACGAAACCAAAGCCCCGCGAGCGGCCGGTCTCCCGATCCTTGATGATGTTGACCGACTTTACGTCACCGTATTGGCTAAACGCCTGCTCGATGTCCGCCTCCGTCGCGTCGAAACTTAGGTTACCTACGTAAATGTTCATTCGAGAGCTCCTGCCGTATAAAATGGTTCCGTTGGATAGAGTTTGATTGTTTTCAAATCGCGCATCGAGCAAGCGCTTGCCCGCCGCTGAGGAACGTCTAACGGCCAGACGCTGTCAAGCTTCCAGCTGCGGGGCACTGGAACAATCAGAAGGATCGGCAGAGAGGACCTCGAAGAAAAGTTCGGTCCGAAATCGAGAATCCAGCTGGATCGTTACGCCAACTTGTTCGAATGTTCTGTCGAGGATTCCTTTTTGGTTCGTCGGGCTACCACTGGGGGGAGAACACGCGCGGCGCGAGAGCATCGACCCCGGCGGCGAAACCTAAAGCATAGCGACTATTAACTGCCTGTCGATGCGGATTCAACCACCGATCCACCCCAAAACGCAGAAAAACGCGGCGAAACAGCTGCGATTCCCCCCAGATTGAAAAGACGCGGAAAGCCGTTTTTTTCACCGGCCGGCGCGCGACGAGGACGGAAACCGTGCTTGATCGCAGCGCGAGCGGTGCTGCGGTTCCCCCCTTTGGATCCGAAGATCACACGGGCGCCAGCTGGCCCTCCGTATCTACTTTGCACAATAACTCTCCCACGTCCTTCGCCGTGCGACACTGCCTGAGACAGCGGCAAAAGCTCTCGTTCTCGAGATGTCGCGAGACCGTTTCAAGAGCACGCAGATGTTGTTTCGGCGTGTTGACCGGGGAAAGTAACAGAATAAAGACCTCGGTCAGTCGGCCGTCCATGCTGTTGAAGTCCACGCCGGCCCGGTGGATGCCGATCGTCCCCACGACTCGATCGAACATCGGATGCTTGATATGGGGTATCGCGAAGCTGGGGACGATGGCCGTTGTTCCCAGCTCTTCTCGTCGCATGATCGCGTTGACCAAATAGGCCTGATCGGCAGGATCGACTTCCCCGACCTTGGCGAACGCCTCGATCAGCTCGAGGATCACGTCCTTCTTGGTCGAGCCTTGCAGCTCGGGCCGGACGGCTTCCAAGCAAATAAACTCGGAAAGTTTCACAGCTGATTTTCTCCTCGTTGTCGATAGGGGCGCGGTGGCCGCGTCAGATGCCAGGGGAAGGTAGTCGTGTCTGCCGTTTTGACCTGCATCGGTCTTGACCCGTTCGGGGGCAGACGAGCTATAAGCGGTCTCTTGCTGCACCTCGCGACCGAATCAGCCGAACGAGGCACGACGAACCCGAAGTGCCAGGTTGGCCGACTCGACGGAGAGCTGACCTCTGAGTGCAATTCTCATGCCACCTCCCCCGAGGAGGTCGTGCAGCTTTTACGCTTAGTGCAGTCCACCAAACTCTGGCGCGTTCGGCCACGCTGCAAAATCAGCCGCTGGGCGTTAGCCGGCGTTAGCCCACGGTTCCCCAGCGAACCGACGCGTAGCGTCCGCCGATTAATGTAGCAGGCACACTCCGTGTGCCGTCCGCCACAAGCAGAGTAACGATACGTGAGCAAACGGCTCGGCGGGAGCCTCGCCCTCCCGAACGTCGACTGTTGCAGCGCGACGGCGGCCCGGGGGAGGGCTCCCCCCCTCTCCGGCCCTGCGGGCCGACTCTCCCCGAGGGGAGAGTGACGAAAGACGAAAATCACACGCTAGACTAGCCTCAAAGCCGAGCCCGGCGATCCGATCGTAGCCGAGCTCGGCAGAGCTTGGTGGAGTGCAAATTCGTCCAAATTCTGGCGAATTCCGCTACAAGAAATGCTGAACGGCGCTGCCGCTTTCAGGAGGCGCTATTGGTCAGCAATTGCAGGAGGTCGGGCTAACGCATGACCGGCCCTCGCTCGTCAGCGACCGGCTGGCTGCGAAAACTGACCCGATCGTAAGTGGTCGGTTCCGCATTGGTGGCCAAGGAGACCTCTTCTCGGACGGTGCCGTTCTGAAACGGCCCAATGCCCAGCAGGAACCAGTTCGTGTCGTCAGAGCGGGCAAGTGAGAAACCGCCGAAGTCGATCAGGTGTCCTTGCTTGACATCGTAGGCCACAATTCCAAGCTTGGCAGTTCCCAACTGGCTCGACCGATTCCAAACGCGCACTTCTGGCAACTCAACCGGCATCGGGCCCGGGATCGCGATGCCCGGCATGCCCACATAGGTTTCCGTGCTGTCCGTGCCGACCCCGCCGCTACGCACCTCCATCACAATGTCCGCCTCTTCGGCTTTCGCCACCAGGCGGACCCCATGCTGCAGAGCGCGGTCGCGGAGCGAGCCCAGGATGTAGCCTTTGTCGACGCCTTCCAGATACTGGTTGTCAATGAAGACCTTCGCGCCAGCCAGACCTTGAAAGTTGTACTTGCTGAGTGCTTGATCCACGGCATTGGAAATCAGCAGCTGTTCCATGCCAGTTCGAGCGGTATTCGAGGTTCCGGTAGTCGTGCACCCGGAGACTAAGAGATGCAGGCTGACCGCGCAGCCCAGGCAGAGGATCCTGTTGATCATTGGCAAGCCCTATGTAGTGATAGCACGCGACAACGCATTGCGCGGTGTGCTGCGAATCGCGTCCTCGCTGTGGAACGCTATGCATAACGGGAGTGCTGCCAACGTTACGTTCTCTATCGGACAAGCCAATTGTGCGGCTTGGACAAAAGCGAGGGCGCCCGAAAACTTTGCCAAGTCCTTTGACTCGACGTTCGCCAGGCGGCTAACGGAAAACTGGGACGGAGGGCACAGCAGCCACCAGACGTTGTCGGCGTGAACTCATTGATTTTCAGGGCCAATAGTGCGACAATCTCCAGTGGCAGCCCAACCAAAGATCTGCCAAATCGCTGCGGCGAGGGATTTGGCACGGAGTCTCTGGGTATGCCTTGCTCGTCCACAACCGTCGCGCCGGTTGACACATCGTGCCGGCGGAGGCCGTCTGCTCAGCAAGAAGCGTCTTGCCGATCGCGCGAGCGCACGACCGACTGCGTTGGTTTTACGTTTTTCGCGCGGCGATTTTCTCTGTACCTGTCAGCGGCTTCGCCTCAACCTGGAAGCACTTTCATCCCGGCGAGCTTCATTTGAGCGGGCTCGTTGTCCGGCCAGCCCGATCGAACATCGGCTCGAAACGACGGAAGGAAATTCTCATGTCAGAACAAGCGGCGGATGCGAGCTGGCAGCAACAGCACGACAAGACGACGAAGCAGCAGTCGCAATGGTACGGTAGTTTGGACGCGAGCATCAAGCAGGAAGTGCGCCGACTCCACCAGATCAGGCCACTGTGGAATCTGACGGCGATTCTGTTTGTCGCTCTGTGGATTCTGGCTGGTATTGCCGTGATGAACGCGCCTCATTGGACTGTGCAGATCGTCGGGTACATTTTCATCGGCACGGTGATTCACGGCATCGGCAACTTCATGCACGAAGGGATACACGGCAATCTGTTCCGCAAGCCACTCTTCGATCATTGGTTCGGCTTTCTGGCGGGTTTGCCGGTGCTGTTTCCAATTTCGGCGTACGGTGCCAACCACCTCCGGCACCACAAATACACGCGCACGGAGCGTGATCCAGATGAGATGAAGAACATTACCAAGCACAAAGGACTACTGTCCGTTTTCTTCTACATTTGGATCGTGATCGGTACTGTCATCTACAGCGTCTACGTGCCGTTTCAAGTGCACAAGACCGGTACCCGCAAAGAACGGTTGTCCATGGTCGTTGAACGCGTCATGATCTTGACGTTTCTCGCGAGTTTGTTGTTTGCGGCGTACCGCTTCGGCTTTCTCGACATCCTAATTCACTGCTGGTTCATTCCACTTGTCGTGACCAATTTTCTGGGCAATACACGCGGTTGGGCGGAACATCAGCTGACTTCCACAGACCATCCTCTCAAACAGACTCGCACGGTGCGGAGCAACCCCGTTTACTCCTATTTCAACATCCACCTCAACTACCACCTGGAACATCATCTCTTTCCCCGGGTGCCATGGTACAACCTGCCGAGACTGCATCGCTTGCTCCTGCCGGAATACCGAAAGGCCGGCGCGTCGATCTATAACTCCTACCTCGCGTTTATGTACGACGCATTGCGGGTCGGCGTCCACGGCCAGACACCGGACTTCGAACAACAGGGGTTGGGCAACTCCCCCCTGTAACGATTGTTGCGCCCACCATTTACCCTCCCGCTCGGAGGTCGTGCAGCTTTTGCACTTCATGCAGTCCGCCAAACTCTGGCGAGTTCGGCTACGCTGCAAATCAGTCGTAGGCCGGGACAAGCGGCAGGAAAGATGGCGGCTTCTGACAAGAGGTGACGCCGCGCCGTTCCGGCGGCATCAGGTTCGATGCACTCCGTGTTGAGTGCTGACCGGCGCGTGCCGGAACTGCGCGGCGGGGAAATCGTAGGCTGCTGGAAGCTTCTTCTGCGCCGCTTGTTCCGGCCTACCCCTCCCGCTCGGAGGTCGGGCAGCTTTTACGCTTCATGCAGTCCGCCAAACTCTGGCGAGTTCGGCTACGCTCCAAATCAGCCGCTGGGCGTTGGCCCACGGTTCCCCAGCGAGCTGTTAGCCCGCGTGTCGGCTTCGTGTTGCTCTGCTTCTGGCGGACGGCACACGGAGTGTGCCTGCTACCTTCTCTCCGGCCCTTCGGGCCGACTCTCCCCGAGGGGAGAGTGAAGAATCCCCGGTGGACTACTAGCGTCGTGCTGACGTTGCCGGATGTGCCGGATTGTACTCCTTGGTGACGCGCCAGCCGGTCCACACCGCAGTGACCACCTGCTCGTTTTTTTCATCGCCACCTGCGCGCTTCTGATAGCGACTTATACTTGACAGTCATGCCTCGCTCCCAGGGACCGGGGCAAAAGCATTGCGCAAGTAATTGAGGTAGCTCATTATGAAGTTGACGATTCGGAGTAAACTGTTTGTCGCCTGCATGCTCGTCGGCCTGGTGCCGACGGTCGTGATCGGGACGTTCGCCTGGAAAGTGGCCACTGATATGGCAAACACCATGGCCCGGGAGTACCAGACCGTGGCTTCCGGTATTGCCGATACCATCGACCGAAATCTCTTTGAACGGTATGGAGACGTCCAGGCCTTCGGGCAGAATCAGGTCATTGCAGACCGCGATGCTTGGTACCGTCCAGGCGACGAAAGTCCCATCGTCCAAGCGATGAACAGTTACGTAGACACCTATGACATCTACTACCTCACCCTGCTAGTCGATCTAGAAGGAAAGTTGATTGCCGTCAATTCAAAGGACAATTCCCGAAAGTCGATTGATACGAGCAGTCTGTATGAGCGCAACTTCGGCCAAAGCGATTGGTTCTTAAATTGCAAAGCGGGTAAGTTCTTCGAAGGTGACGGCGTCACGGGAACTGTTGTCGAGCCTCTACACGTGGACGCGGACGTTCAGACGGTCTACGGGGACGAGGGCCTGGCACTCGGCTTCTCGGCACCAGTGTTTGACGACCAAGGCGAGGTGGTCGCCTTCTGGAAGAACGTCGCTAAGTTCAGCCTCGTTGAAGAGGTCTTTTCTGCGACGTACCAGCGACTGAAGAGCAAGGGGCTGGGATCGGCCGAACTCACGCTGCTGGACCAGAAAGGTAACATCATCGTCGACTACGATCCGGGCACCCGCGGTTCGGAAGAGATTCACCGCGATATGGATACGATCGGCAAATTCAACTTGGTGGAGCGAGAGGTCGAAGCAGCAGTCCAGGCGGTTTCGGGGGAAGCTGGGTCGATCACTAGAAGCTATCACGCGAGAAAGAAGATCTATCAATGTGCAGGTTTCTCGCCGCTGACGGGAGCACTTGGTTTTCCCGGCATGGATTGGTTCGTGTTGGTACGAGTCGATGAAAAAGAAGCGTTGGCCATATCACGGCGAATCGTGTTTCAGTTGCTAGGGATCGGCGCTCTGGTGCTGTGCGTCGTTCCGACTGTTTCCATCCTGCTGGCACGCCGGCTGACCAAGCCGATCAGCCGCACCGTGGACGTCATCGAAGTGATGTCCACCGGCGATTTGACCAAGCGGATCGAAATCGAATCCCACGACGAGCTAGGTGATCTCGGCCATGGGTTTAACGCGTTCGCAGACAAATTGCAATCAACGATGCGCGGGCTCAAGGACGACACCACGACGCTGTCGGAATCTGCAGACGACCTGATGAACACGGCAAGTAGGTTATCGGATGCCGCCGCGAAGTCGACCACACAATCGGTCACCGTGGCCGCAGCGGCAGAAGAAATGTCTGTAAACATGAACAACATGGCGGACTCGACTCGCCAAGTCTCGTCAACGATCTCCGGCACTGCCAACGCACTCGGCCAAATGGAAGAGACGATTACCGAAATCGCTCGCAGCGCCGAACGCTCCGCCCAAGTTGCCGGTGATGTCGCCAAGCTGACCGCCGAAAGCAACCAAGAGATCGGCAGCCTCGGCACTTCGGCCGAAGAAATCGGCAAAGTCATCGAAGTGATTCAAGACATTGCCGACCAAACCAATTTGCTGGCCTTGAATGCGACGATCGAGGCCGCACGAGCGGGAGAGGCTGGCAAGGGATTCGCCGTGGTCGCCACCGAAGTCAAGGAGCTTGCCAAGCAAACGGCATCGGCAACCGAAGACATTCGCGGCAAGATCGAGGCGATTCAGGGCACGACCGGCGACGTGATCAACTCGATTGAGCAGATCACCAAGGGTATCGATAGTGTCAACGAGGTCACTCGATCGATCGCCTCTGCGGTCGAAGAACAGTCGATCACCACCAAGGAAATGTCCAACAACGTCTCCGATGTGGCCTCGGCCGCCGAGACCATCGCCATCGGAGTAGAACAATCCGCCGAGGCGAGTAGAGAAATCTCTGTGAACATCGCCGGCATGAGGAGTGGAGCCAAGCAGGCTTCGGCGTCTGCGGCAAAAACGCGCATCGGCAGCAACGAACTCAGTTCGATCGCCGAGCGGCTAGACGTCCTCATGAAAGAATTTCAGCTCGGGGAGCTCGACAACAGTGGGTCCAACGGCCTGGTTGCTGGTGTTCCTGAAGACATCGTGGCCTCCTGGGACCGGGTTTCGCAAACCGACTTCCTCGATACGTTTTACGCAGAGTTCCTCGCTGGCGATCCGAGAATTGCCCCGTACTTCGAGCAGACAGATATGGCCAAGCAGAAGTCGCTGCTCAAGAAGTCGCTGCTGTACGTGATCAACTACCCCTCGGGGGACCCAGGGTCACAACAGAAGATCTCAGTCTTAGCGGAAACGCATAAACAGGACGGGCTCGACGTTGCCCCGCATCTGTACCAGTTCTGGCAACAAGCCCTGTTGAAAGCGCTCCAACGGCATGACTCGCAGTGGAACGAAACGCTGGCAACCAAATGGCGTACGCAAATCGATCCAGCTGTTGAGCAGATGAAGATGCACTATAAATCGTCGGATCACGGTGACGTCGCCACCTCGAGCCGACCTGCAGCAGCAGGGGCAACCGCCGCGACTCAGGCGATTGCAACCTAACCGGGGGCGACCGACACAGGAAGTCGAGCTTGAACTGCGGACGTCACGGATGTTAATTGAACGCGGATGATTCGGAACCCGAAGCGTCAGCGAGGGACAACTAGCCAGTCCCTCGCTGATGCGTTTCGAAGTTGCGGTGCTGGCCCAATCGTATCCCGAAGCGTCAGTTTTGAAGTTGCGCATTCGCCTCAATCGTAACCCGAAGCGTAAGCGAGGGAACAACTTGCAATGGTACCAACTCCCCCCTCGCTAACTCTTTTTGACACTGCGCTTTCGGCCCAGTCGAAACCCGAAGCGTCAGCGTGGGAATACCTGCGTCGATGCACTAACACCCCTCGCTGACGCTTCGGGTTCCGAAAAAGCCAGGCGAATTCAACAGCTTGCATCCTCACCGTGGGCTGAAGTCCAAGCAGTGAGGACAACTTCTCTCACTCCTCTGAATGCTCTGGCGGATATCCTCGAGGATCGTCAAACTCGGGACGTAGATCCGATCTCCAGGTCGGACCTGAAAATTCGTCGAGGTATCGCCGAGTTGCACGATCTGCTGATAGCAGATCGGTAAGATTTTTCTCGGTTCGCGCAGCGATGCAGGGCGAGTGAGAATGAGCTTGTGCTCGTTGGCGCGATCGGTCAGGCCGCCGGCCGCAATGATCGCATCTAACACGGTTTCGCGCCCGACAACCGGATAAGAACCCGGTGCGTTGACTTCGCCCAGGACATAAATCACGGAGCTCTCGTTGCTGATCATCCGTACCGATAACTGGGCCGTGGGATTGGCTTGGTCACCCGACTGCCCGTCGAAAGCCGCCTGGGCGAGACCAGCTGGTTGCCGATGATGCGCCGCGACTCGTGTCTGTGTGCGTTGCTTGATCTGATCCAACGTAAGTCCGGCAACGTCGATGCGCCCGTATTGCCCCAGATCGATCGTGCCGTCTGCCTGAACAGTTTGGTCGCTGGGAAAACGGACCGGCGAGTCGTAGTCGGTGTTTTCGATCACGAGCACATCCCCAGGTTCGACCCGATGCGAAACCTGCACGACCTTTGCCATCTCGTGAGGTACTTGCTCTGGATGCCCAGCAGCGTTGCGTATCTTGCCTGCTGATGAAAGCAACTTGTAGGGCCCCGACGCCACCGGGAGGCCCAACGAACTGGCGGTCGAACAGCCCGCTGATGCAGCCAGAGTGGCGACGCCACTCACCAGCAGAATGCGAACCCAGCCAGCTCTGAAACACGGTCTTGATACAACTGACATGACCCTAGAATGATTCAACATCTGGCCGTTTCCCGAATGCGATTGTCTGATTCATAAAGAACTTGATGGCTTCCTGACCCAGCTGTCGACCGGGCTCCAACCGCACGGCCGGCCGTGCGGTAGTACCACCTACACGTAGATGGATGACGCGATCCTTGAGGGCGTCATTGGCTTTGGCAACCAAAGCAACTGGAGCCGGCGCGGCCAGCAGCAGTGGTGAATCGGCGAGTTCCAGCAGTTTGTCGGCGGGTCCCGTCTCGTTAGTCTTTGCCATCACCTCCAGATCAAGCCGCCCCTTCAGCGTAGCCGTCCCTTCGACGAGTATGCGGGCGTTTGCCGCAGAGAGTGTGACGCGGTCTAGATGGACGATTCCGTTACCCAAGCGGCCTTTGATTCTGCTTTCATCGAACGACGTATTCGTGGGCAGGGAACCGAGAAAAGCCGTCATCTCACTAAGAACCGGTAGCTGCAACGACTGGGCATCGCTGAGCGTCGCGTCAAATGTCCCCAGCAAGTCCTGTGGCTGTGATGCCCGGCGGGCCGTGAGGCGTACGGTGCCGTCCAAGAATCCGCCGCCCTTGGCTCCATTGGACTTCAGCACCCTTCCTGTATCCACGCCTCGTGCCGACGCCACGAGTGACATGTCGAGCTTACCGTTCCACCGACCGTGGGCGTTGGTCACCACCCGCCCGCCGCCCAATCCCAAACCTGCATTGGTCGTGCGCCATTGGATCGTCTTCGACCTGGGATTGATCGACCAGTCGATCGGCAGGCGTAGACTGGCGACCTCGACCGGACCGACTTCTCCGCGGTCAATCGAAACAAGAGCTCGGCCCGCCGGTCGCCGGCCAAGTTGTCCCTGAACTCGCAGGCTCGCCAGACCCTTCGCGATACCACCTCGACGATCTATCGGTGCCAGCGCTCTGTCCAACGCGACGTGAGCTGCCGATAGTTCGAATGTCCCGTTCTTGGCCGCATCCAGCGTGACTTTACCTCTCCCCGCGAGCCGTCCGCGGGCAAAAGGTCCACTCAACTCGTACACCTCGATCAGCTTCGGACTGAACGCCATCAACGCGCGAAGTTGATTGGACCAAAGCACGTTGTCCCAGCGCAGGTCGCGAACGACAACATCCGCCTTCGCGATCGTCCCGGCTTGATACTCTGCCTCGCCACGCTCGACCCGCACACTGACCGTACCCTTCAGTGGCCGCAAAGACGTTTGCTGCCCAAGCGCAGGCCAAGCGCGGTGCATCTTGGCGTCCGTGAACTGCGCGGTACCTTCTACGGGAAGATGGCCGAAGTCCTGCCATTGCTCAGGAGATAGTGCCGCAAGTTGACGGATGTCGCTACTCGCTTCGAGCGATAGTAGTCCGTCCAATGCCGTTGCTGCGAGTTCTACTCGTCCCATCCCACTTTCGATGTTGACTCGGCCCTCGATGTTCCGAATCGGAGTATCCTGCACCGTCAAATGATCAGAGTGTGCAACAGCGGACACCGTGAGGCGGTTCAGATCCTGCCAGCAGACCGCCGTAAACTCACACGAAACAAGCCCATCGACGCGGCGCGAGAAGCCCGCCAGCCGGGCGATCGCCGGCAGCGGAACGCCGCTGAGGCGACCCTCGATCTGCGGAACTCCGCTGCCTTGGCGCTTGGCAGGCAAACTAGCTGTGACCAGAAGATCTCCCTCCAAGAACCCAGACGGGGGACTGGCAACACGAACCGTGCGGGGCGAAGCCTCAAAGTCGAGCCGCGTCTGCGCGATCGGCCTGCCTCGAACCTGTAAATCGGATCCGACTAGAGTTCCGCGAGCCTTCCACTGCTGAGAAGCAAACTCGCCGCTCGCTTCACTCGATAGCGTGAGTTGTCCGCCGGCCGATGTCCACGGCGGTCTATTCGCCGCCCGTGCTAATCTCCCCACATCCACCTGCCGCAGCGCCAGATCGCCCTGAAATGCAAACGGTTCTTTTAGCTGTACAACACCTCGCCCAGCCAACACACCGTCAGCCACGTTCCCCGTCAGCTCGCGCAAGGTCAATTGCCCGCCTGCGAGTTCACAGAGTGCGATACAGTCTGCAACCGGCTCGTCGTTAACCAAAATAGATGCGCCACGAAAGGTCAACGCGCCCAACCAGCGGTCAACGTTGGTGGTGGCGCTAACGGGACAACTCGCGGAAGCGTTCACTGAGAAAGTACCGGTGACTTCGTCGCCAGTAACACCCGCCAGCCTCGCCGCTGTCGCGGCCGGGAACTCGTTCAGTTGCAGTTCGGCGCGCAGACTGGAGTTGGCGTCGAGCCCCGAGTGGACAAGACTGCGCAGCGAGAATTCACTCTCTAAGACTCGGTCATAAAAACGAACCTCGGGACAATCGACGACGGCCGTTCCAGATTCCAGTTGCAGTTTGGCGATTCCGCTACGGACCTCCACGTCATTGACGACCACGCCGGTTGCGTCGACCTGACCATCTATCTGAAAGGTCGCTGGATCCGTTAGCGTTGCCAAGGGGACGCTGAGCCGTGCTGCTCCGCGAACTCGACCCGTTAGGTCCACGCTGTGAGAGATTCGCAGTGGTTTAGCCCGCTGGGTTGGAGTGAGAGTCGGCGCGCCATCGATCGCGGGGAGCCGCCGTATTTCCGGTCCCACGAGTTGGTCAACGGCGACACCTTCCGAAGCAGCGGTTACGTAGATCCCGCCTTGCGATCGATGCGGCTCCTCCCGCAAGTCGATCGCGCCGTCGATCGTGGCATCGATATGTGTCGGGGCGATCGTTACACCGTATAGCTCGGTCTCGTCTACCGTTATCCGGGCCTCTCCCAGCAGGCGAACCAGCTCCTGCGAAAGGGAGAGGGAGATCTTCGTCTCGGTGCTCGCCGCGGACTGGATGCCCGGTGGAATCAGCCCCGGCGGCAAGGAATCGGTGTTGGCACCCTGCAAGGACAGGGACGCTTGCCCCTGGAGTCCGCCCGGCTCGACCGCCAATCGACCATCGAAGGCAACAGGCCCGCCCATGGACTGACCGCTGACGTCAATCTTAATCCTACCGTTTGTAGCCGTGGCGTTTCCCACCAGATCGACGATCGGTGACGGGCGATCTGGTGACGGGCGATCTGCAGTCAGCTTCAACTCGCGAATGGTCAGCATGGCGTTGTTGCATGAGAGATCGGACAGGGAGCCGTCTTGCTCTAGGTCCATCGAAGCCGCAACTGTACACGGCTGGTCACCGAGTGAGGTGTGCGTCAAGGGAAGACTTGCCAACTGGGTCGATGAGAGGCGCATGCCAGCCAACTTGACGCGAGTTTCTGCAGTCATGGCTGGCAGGTCGATCGATGAGTCCAACCTGCATTCAGCGGAGAAGAGCTCTGGGATCACAGCCGTCACGTCGAGGCCGCCGGGGGTTGCGGTAGCGATAAGTCCCATTCGTTCGACACTAAATGACTGCCTTCCCACCTGGTGCACGGCGAAGTGGGCATTGCTGACAACCAGCTTCCGAATCGGGAAACTGCTCATTGGCTCGGAGTCGCTATCGCTCGACGGAAGTACCGGCAAGTCCGTCAACAACGTGCCGTCTGCGGAGAAGTGCAATTGAACCGAGGGCTGATCGATGTTGACCTGACCCAACCACGTGCCTCGCCGGATTCCCGCCCATGGTGTGACACCCACTGAGATGCTGTCGACGTATAACAGAGGTTGCGGGCAGCCTCGCGATTGCACGGACAACGCCTCTACCGACAGGCGTCCGAACCCCACACGCAGCACACCGATCGCCACTTCTTGGTCGACGAGCGAGGACAAGAAGGCGACTGCAGCCTGCTGCAGAGCGACGTTGGCCAGCGGAACGGCGCACAGCGCAATGGCGGCGAGAACGACCCATCGTCGCCGCCAAACGCGTTTCATGCTCGATACCTCGACTGGGAGGTCACCGGAACGGGGAGGAGACCACAATTAGGTGCTGCCGGTGACGGCGTTGACCAACGCCGGGGGTGGGGAAATATCAGACCATCACTAGTTTGACAATAGGACTTCGTCGAATTCGATGCCCCTGGAGGGTTTGGGCTCTCCGCTGCGAGCAAGCGGGACGGGGGCCACCCGGGAAGGCAAGTCTCTTCCTGGAGACTTTCGGGAGGGCGAGGCGCTTTCGGGGAGGCGTTTTCGCGCTAGGCGAGGCGCTTTTCGGGAGGGGCGAGGCGAGGCGCTTTCGGGAGGGCGAGGCTCCCGCCGAGCCGCTTGCCCGCGTTCAGTTTTCGTATTTACCCGCGCATCGGGCGGACGGCACACGGAGTGTGCCTGCTACATTGCGGACGGCACAGGGAGTGTGCCTGCTACATTGATGCGCGGCTTACATTTCGGGAGGGCGAGGCTCCCGCCGAGCCGAACACCCTGCCCTATGATCGCTGCGCGAGTCTGCTCCTTGTTCCAATTTCGGGCGAGGCCATTCTTGTCATGCGCTACGAAATGGGGCACACTAGAGGTTCTGTTCTGTTTCTTCTCTTATCTTCTTTTCTCGTTTCTTGAAAGCAGGTAGACATGGACCCGATCGGAATTCTTGTGTGGTTGGCAATCGGCGCCGTTTCAGGTTGGCTCGCTGGGCAGCTTGTCAAAGGTAGTGGTTTTGGACTTCTTGGTAACATCATCGTGGGCATCGCCGGAGCCTTTCTTGGCGGGTGGTTGTTCACACAGTTCGGTGCCTCGGCGGGGGGTGGGCTCATCGGCTCAATCATCACCGCGGTTGTCGGCGCCGTCGTGCTGCTGTTCTTGATCAGCTTGATAAGAAAAGCGGCTTAGTATTTCTACGAACACGAATTTCGCGACACCCAGGCAGCGACGCGGCTTCCAGAATTGAACTAAAGGGGAACTGTCAAATGTCTGTGAACTTGATCGACCTCGTGACAAGCACACTGGGTAAACAGGTAATGGGCCAGGTCGGCCAAATCCTGGGTGAGGAAACGAAGGCCACCGAGTCGGCAATCGGCGCTGCGATTCCGGCAATTCTCGGCGGGCTGCTAAAGAAAGCCTCGACACCGGAGGGCGCAAACGACGTCTTTCGGTCATTGGATGACGAAGACGGAAGCATTCTTGACAACTTAGGAGGCCTGATTGGTGGCGGACAGCATGAGTCGCTCATCGAAAAGGGAATGGTTCTGCTGAAGATGCTGTTTGGCTCGCAACAGAACTCAATCATTGGTGCGATCGCCAAAGCGGCAGGTATCGGTAACAGTTCCGCAGGTTCGATTCTGGGAATGCTCGCTCCCGTTGTGATGGGTGTGCTTGGAAAGCAACGACAGTCGTCGGGCCTCGATGTCGGTGGACTTACCGATCTGCTGTTTTCTCAGAAGGACCACCTTGCCGGGGCCATGCCGAAAGATCTGACCTCTCAGCTGGGAATCGCCAACCTGCTTGATTCCGGCGCCGACGCAGTTGCCGGAACCGTTGACAGCGCGCGAAGGACAGCCGGCCGCGCCGCGTCCGAGGCAGCCGATACTGCGCAAGCCGCCGGCGGAGGCCTGATGAAGTTGCTTATCCCACTGCTGCTTATTCTGGGGCTGGCGTGGCTCGGCTGGAAGTACTTTGGTCCCGGCCGTGTGGACGAAGGTGATCTGCCGACCGCCGAGGCAGGCTTACAGCAGCTGGATGCGATCAAAGGCGATTTGACCTCGACCTTTGACGGGCTCACCGAATCGATTCAGGGCATTACGGACGAGGCCTCCGCACGTTCTGCCGTGTCCAAGATCGAAGAGGCGACCTCGACGCTCGACTCTTTGAAACTTGACAGTCTGCCAGCGGCTGGGGCGACCGGACTAGGCGGTGTGTTGAACCCGTTGATCCAGAAGATCAAGGACGCCCTCGAGACGGCCTACGCTATCCCAGGGGTACGTGGTGTGCTGGAACCAGCGGTGGCACCGTTCTTGGAAAAGGCGGAACAACTACTTCCCACCTAGCGGCCTGCGGATCTGCTCAAAGACGGAACTGCCGCGTCCCAAGTCGGTGATAGAACTACCTGCGCGCAGGTGGCCAAGTGGTTTCAGGAGCAGCACTTGCGACGTTACCGGGTGTTGACCACCGCTCGGTGCCTGCTCACACCATGCGCTCTTTCTGGCTGGTGGACGTGCTGTGGTTTCGGAATCGTCCGACTTTATTGGTCGTGCAAAGCAAATGTTCTGTGCGGGTTTTGACGCTGGAGCACCGATATATTTCAGGTAGTAGGAGGATCTTTTAGCCAAAGCCGGTGTCAAAGAGGGGGCTAGCAATGGAAGCTGGCGGATACAGGCGAATTGCGTTGTTTGCGGTTTGCGTCGCCTTAGCTGCGACTGCCACGACACGAGGGCAAGGGATTGCCGTGACGGGAGTCGGTACGGTCAACCGTTCCATGGGGGGAGCCGGCACGGCTGCTCCCTTGGAAGCGATCGGGGCGCTTCATTGGAACCCTGCTTCGATCAGCGCCCTGGCATCTGAGGTCTCTTTCGGCTTGGAGGGGTTGCTGGCGGATATCGAGCTGTCGAGCACCGTCGGGGGCGTGTCCACGACAACCAGCGGTGAGGCTGGTGTTGCGCCGATTCCGTCGGTCGGCTGGGTTCATCATTTTGACGAATCGCCGATGACCATCGGACTCGGCGTGTACGGAATTGGCGGCTTCCGCAACAACATGCCGGCGGATCCCAGCAACCCACTTCTCGCTACGGGACCACTCTTTGCTGACGCCGAGATTCTGCAGATCGCGCCGACCGTTTCTTATGCGCTCAGCGACTGCTTGTCCGTGGGAATCGCACCGACGCTGACGCTCGCGCGAATGCAGTTCGCTCCGCTAGGTCCGTCACCGATTGTCCCCGCGCCCACGGCGGGCAGTGGCAACCGCGTCCACTGGGGAGGCGGAATTCAGGCGGGCGTCTACTACATTGCGGCGAACGGGTGGCACGGTGGGCTGACTGTCAAGAGTCCACAGTGGTTGGAGGACTTTCGTTTCTTTACTCCGACCGGCGTCGTGAAATTCGACGTCGACTACCCACTGATCGTCTCATTGGGTGCAGCCTATTCGGGCATGGAGAACTGGGTCTTCGCCGTCGATGTTCGCTATTTCGATTACGACAATACTGCGGGCTTTAGCGAGTTTGGTTGGAGCAACGTGTTTGCCGGCGCGATCGGTATCCAATACTGCATCAGCGACTCGTGGCGGGTGCGTTTCGGGTACAATTTCAACCAAAATCCGCTCAGCGCTGGTGACGCGATTGCCAACATCTCAGACCCGCTCATCCAGGAGCAGAACATCTCGGCAGGGCTATCTCTTCGAGTTGCGGATAACGTCGATGTCTCGCTCGCCTACGTCTATCTTGTCAACAATAGGTTGACTGGCCCGTTGCCTTCTCCGCCGTTCGGCGCAGGCGACACGTTGACCCACCAGATCAGCGCTCACTCTGCTGCGGCAGGCGTCACCGTACGTTACTAGTCGTGCGTCGAGCTCAATGAGATGGTAGCCGAAGTCGTCAGACTTTGGGTTTTCGTGCGGTGTGTCCAAACTCTGGCGAGTTCGGCTACTCACAATTTGGACTTTGACACTCCACCAGGCTTGGTCAAAAGTAGCGGCGGCGCGTCCGCGGTTGCGTCCGACGGTCGCTTCGTGGCGTGTGCCTTCTACGTTGTTTGACTTCCCTCGGTCGTGACCTATCCTTTCGACAGTCAGACCGTCCAGTGCGTTGGACGGACCAATCGCTACAACCGCTAGTACTGGCGGCAATCAGAGTCATCGGGTACCGGGGTGACGGGGGGTGTCATGACTTCATCGCAGCTCTCTGATCGGCAATCGTCGATTCCGATCGATCTCGACGAGTTGACAAGCCGATGCATGGGCCGGCTGGAGCTGGTTGATCGCGTGCTCACCCGTTTTCAGCAGTCACTCGACCGCGAGCTGGAAGAGTTAGAGGATGCTGTGCTCCGCGATGACCGTGAGGGTGTGGCCCGCACCGCGCATCGCATCAAGGGAACATCCGTCACGGTGGCCGCCCACGGACTTCACCGCTGTGCGGAGCGTCTTCAGCAGTCGGCGGAGTCACAGTTCGAGAGAATTCACGAGCACCTCGCGGAATTCCAACATGAATGCTCGCGGTTATCGGAGTTGATTGACAATCGCTAGCCAACTCGCCGGCAGATTATGCCAGTTAGCCAGGATCTTAAGAGATCATGTCGAAAGGGATGGACAAATCGCCGAACGGACCCATCCTGCTGGTGGACGACGATCCGGTCTGTCTCGAGCTCTTGGACGCTGTCGTACGACAACTCGGATATGAGGTGATTACGGCCAGCGACGGTGCGACGGCATTTGATCTCATCTGCCGGGGAGACTTCCGGGTGGTGCTCTCTGATTGGCAGATGCCGGGGATGTCTGGACTTGAACTTTGCCAGCAGATCAGACAGCGGCAACTCAGTGCCTATGTCTACTTCATTTTGTTGACGTCCTTGAGTCGTGAGGAAAACCTGGTCGCCGGGCTGCAGGCGGGCGCCGACGACTTCATTACCAAGCCATTCGACCCTGAGGAACTGCACGTTCGCCTTCGTGTCGCTGAGCGTATCGTCTCTCTGGAGAACCGGGAGCTCATCATTTTCTCGCTCGCTAAATTGGTCGAGTCGAGGGACAGCGAAACGGGAGCCCATCTCGAGAGAATGAGGGAGTACAGCCGGCTGCTCGCAGAAGAACTCTCAAAAACCGATCGATACCGGGAGACGGTTGACGCGGACTACGTACGCACCATTTTTCTCACCGCACCGTTGCACGACATTGGTAAGGTTGGCATTCCGGATCAAGTGCTGCTCAAACCTGGCCGGCTCACGGCCGAGGAATTTGAGATTATGAAGCAGCACACGGTGATCGGAAGCCAGACGTTGGAGGCTACGATCGCAGCTCAGCCTTCCGCGGCCTACCTGCTCGTGGCGCGAGACATCGCCTTGACACACCACGAGAAGTACGACGGTAGCGGGTACCCACAGGGTCTGATGGGCGAAGAAATCCCGCTGTGCGGACGGATTGTAGCTGTCGCCGACGTTTACGATGCGCTGACGACAAAACGCGTTTACAAAGAGGCGTTTAGCCATTCCAAAGCGAAGGAGATCATCACCTCCGGCCGAGGAAAGGACTTCGATCCGGATGTGGTCGACGCCTTCTTGCGGCGCGAGGAGGACTTCATCGCCACCAGCCGGAATCTGTCCAGCCACAGCAAATCGGCACCAACCGCGGCGGGTCTTGCCACGGAGCCTTCGTTTCAAAACCGAGCGTATAGCCTGGAACGCGCCTAGCTCGAGCGTTGGTTTCTAGTTAGTGGGTGATCTCGTCTTTCGTCACTCTCCCCTCGGGGAGAGTCGGCCCAAAGGGCCGGAGAGGGGGGTAGGGGGTAGGCCGGAACAAGCGGCGCAAAAGAAGCTTCCATCAGCCTACGATTTCCCCGCCGCGCAGTTCCGGCACGCGCCGGTTAGGCCGTACTTGAAACGCGAGATCCGGCCTAAGAAAAGAACTGAAAAGGACTTAGTTGCGATTTCGTGTTTTAAGTTTGGGTTAGGCAACCAACACGGAGTGCATCGAACTTGGTGCCGCCGGAACAGCGCGGCGTCACCTCATGTCACAAGCCGCCATCTTTCCTGCCGCTTGTCCCGGCCTACGACTCCCCGGACGCTAACGCGTCGGTTTCGCTGGGGAACCGTGGGCTAACGCCCAGCGGCTGATTTGCAGCGTAGCCGAACTCGCCAGAGTTTGGCGGATTGCATGAAGCTTAAAAGCTGCACGACTATTCGTGCGGCGCAGAGTCACTGGTCTGGTCAAGCCGAGTCAAGGATCGGTCGGCGGCATCTGTGCGTGTAATCCTCTGCGCAGGGAAGCGATGCACAAAGTTGATAATGATTCCCGTGCTGTCACGCGTCGTGGCTACCTTGTTCGGATCAAAACCGGCTTGTCGAAATAGAGCGAGCACGTCGTCGCGGGTCCGCTGATAGAAGAACCAATCCAAGTGCCATTGGTATGGTGTCTTGTCGTAGCATTCAGTGTCCTTGAAGGCTACGTAGAGCACTCCGGCTTCCTTCAGCGTGTCTCGCCATGCGCCCAGCATCGCGATGAGGTGAGCGTCCGAAAGGTAATCACACAGTCCAACGCTGTAGAGAATGTCGAACTTACCGAACTTGCGCTCGGTCGTAGCGGCCGACCGCGTCCGCAGGGCATTGTACCGGACGGGTTCCAGCCGCACGCCACTGCACAGCTCGGCAGCAATGGACGCCTTCACGTACTCAATCGCGTTCGGATCGCTGTCCATCGCGACGACCTCGACTGCTCGCGGCGCGCCGAGCGCCGATCTGCCTGGGTCTGGCCAGTTCCGATACTCACGGCAGGGGCCGCAGGCGATGTCGAGCACGCGTACATCGCCGGTTCGTTGAGCGATTTCGGCAACCACAAACTCCCGGGCAGCGGCGAGTCGAGCCCTTACTGCCCGGGCAAGCGGAAGGTCCAAAATGCACAAATCAAGATAACCACCGAGTCCGAGTGCCGGCGTTTGCTCGTCGTAGAGCTTGATCAGCATCTCGAAGTCACCGGGAAATCCGGTCGGCTTTGTCCGTGCTCGATGGGCAATCCAACTGCGGCGAAACCACGGATCGGTCGCATCTCGAAACCGCTCCTGAACACCGAGGATCATCTCGGGGGACTGCTGGTTCGCCTCTTCAAATCGCCGGCAGGCGTCCTGGGACCGCTGAAATGCCTCCAAGACTCGACGATGATGGTCGTCGCCTCGGCGTGGCACGGCAGCACGGGGGATCTCCGAGTCCAGCTCACGCAGTCGATCCGTAAAAGATCGCACTTCCTCGGCCAAGAATCGTTCGGCCCGCTGGCGGCTAGCAGAGTTGATGGAGAGGGGGACACCGGCAGCGTTGGTTGAGAGAGGGTTCATGTATCACCTTTCGGATAATAAATGTGTATCGCGTCAAACACCACAAACTACGCACAGCGTTGGCTGCGCATCCGCCCCTGTTGGTGCCGCGATCCCCCGCTCGCACAAACCAGTGTTCAAGATCCGCGAGAGTGTGGCCCGAGTCAACCGTTTTTGATGCAGAAAATCAACCTTTGAACCCACTAGAGGGGTGGAGCTGGATAAGGAGTAACGGTCATCCAAGATGATTCGTCGTAACTCCTCTAATGAGTACGGATCGGACCATCTAGCGCGAGCTATGTTTGTTTTGGACCCCTATGCACCCGCGGGGGGCAACCGGATTCTCACGGTCGATCATGGTACGGAGGGCAACGCCGTTGAGGATTTCTTGTAGCCGAATTCGCCAGAATTTGGACGAATTGGCAGTCCGTCAAACTCTGGCGAGTTCGGCTACGATCGGATAGCGGCGGAACGTTGGGGAAAAGTCCTTAACCCGGATTATTCATGAAGATCGTGGCGAGAGGTTGTAAGTACGTTCGTGGCAAGGAAGGCGAGCAATTCTTCCGCAGGCGTATTGAAGCAATACGTCGAGGGAGAATTGGGAAGCATGACGAAGCCACGGATGGACTTACGACCTCGCAGCAGATCGCTCATGAATAATTCGGGTTATTGGCGTTGGGGCGGAGGGGCCAGCTGTGAACACCGATCAAAGCCATCACGCACCCGCAAGTTCGAAATCACCTCTCGAACAAGGTGCTGGGACCTACATCTCTTCGAAATACCAGCTCCTGCGGGTCATCCGCGAATCTCAGCACTCCCAGACGCTGTTTGGGAGAGATAGAGAATCCGGGCGGCTGGTAGTCATTAAGTCTGTCCAAACAGGCGGTGTTACCCGAGGCGTCAGGACCCGGCTCGAGCATGAGGCGTCGACGAGGTACTTACTGCACAGCGAATGGCTGGCTCCGGTCAACGACTTTGTCCACGAAAACGACCAGTTTTTTGTCGTGATGCCATTCATTGAGGGAATCAACCTCGCCGAACGGCTCAAGCAAGGCCCGCTGACCGTCAAAGAGACACTGATACTCGGCAAGCACCTGTTTACGAGCCTGCGTGACTTACACCAAGGCGGTGCACTCCACCGGGATGTCAAGCCGCTTAACATCATCACCAGCGACAGCGAAGCGTTGGAGTGGGCGAAACTCGCCGACTTCGGCACGATCAGGAGCTTTCATCCACAGCGGCTGTTCGGCGAGCGCGAGTGCGCGACAGTCACGTACATGTCGCCGGAAGAAGCAGGCTCGATCGACTCCGACGTGGGCGAGTCGTCCGACCTCTATTGCGCCGGCGTGGTGCTGTTTCATTGTTTGGCGGGCAGACCGCCGTTTACCGGCGAGAACGCCGGCACGATTCTCTTCGAACATCTCACAGCTCGCGTGCCGGACTTGCAGAGCATCAACCCCAACGTTCCCAGAGTGTTGGACGAGCTCGTGCAACGCTTGCTGCGTAAGGACCCTCACGATCGTTACCAGCTAGCCGGCGCTGTCGTTACGGACATCGAGGCGATTTATTCGGCGATAACTGCCAACATTCGCAATCCCGACATCGTCATCGGCGCCGCAGATCGCCGCTGCACGCTCACGGAGCCGGCCTTTGTGGCGAGGTCTGACGAACTAAAACAAGTCGAGAGCCTCGTCGCTCAGACGCAGCGCGGCGAAGGCGCTATGATGCTGGTGGAAGGTGAGTCTGGCAGTGGCAAGAGCCGATTGCTGGTCGAAGTCGCGAAGCAAGCACAACGAGATGGTTTGTGGGTTCTAAGGGGACAGGGAACCACAAACGTCGGTCAAAGTCCGTTCAGCTTGCTCAACGGGATCGTAGACGGCTTTCTCTCCGTTGTAGCGGGCGAGCCAGCTTTGGCGGACAACGTTCGCCGCCGCCTCGGTAGCTCTGCCGATGCACTCTGCGCTTCGTTGCCCAGCCTGCGCGGAGTACTGCGCGCCGAACAGGAGAGTGACCTCTCCCCGGCTGCGTTCGGTGAAAACCGAACGATCCGGGCCCTCGCTCGGTTTCTGGATGTGCTGGGGAAGGAAATACGACCGCTGGTCATCATTCTCGATGATTGCCAATGGGCAGATGAGTTGACCTACAAGCTGATTCGTCGCTGGCAAACGCAGGAGAGTGGATCAGCCCGCTCAACGTCGCTGATCGTCGCCTTTCGATCGGAAGAGGTGGGACACGACCACTTCCTTAGAGGCTTGCAGGGCGTCACGCATCTCCAACTCGAACCGTTTCGCCCAACAGAAATCCAACAGCTGGCCGAATCGATGGCGGGCACACTCCCCGACGAGGCGCTCGACGTGATCGCAGGCCTCGCCGACGGCAGTCCTTTCATGGCTTCCGCCGTGTTGCGGGGCCTGGTCGAAACAGAAGCGTTGATCCCCTCGCAGGGAGGCTGGCAAGTCGATTCCGAGGCGGTGGCCGACCTGCAGTCATCACGGCGCGCGGCGTCGTTCCTAGCGCGACGCATCGAACTGCTCCCGGAAGAGACTATCGGCCTGCTTTCCGCAGGAGCAGCCGTGGGCAAGGAGTTCAGCCTCGACATGGTGTCGAGCTTGACCGACCTGACAACCTCGGAAGCTCTCAGCGCGTTGGGCCAGGCGCGCGAGCGGCGGTTGGTCTGGGCACGTCCGGACGGGGGTCAGTTCGTCTTTGTGCACGACCAGATCCGCGCTTCGCTGCTGGAACGTCTCTCGCCAGAACAACAAAAAGAGCTCCACCTACAGGCGGCTTGGTATCTCGAGACATATTCGAATCACCAGATATCCGAGATCGCGTACCACTTCGATGCCGCCGGCCAGAGCGACCAAGCGCTCGACTACGCGCTGCGTGCGGCCGACCAAGCACGCTCCCAGTTCTCCTTGGAAGTCGCAGAGCGCCAATATCGGATCGCCCAGCGGGGAGCGGATCAGGCGTCAACCTTGACGCGTTTTCGGATTGCTGAAGGACTCGGCGATACGCTCATGCTGCGGGGCGACTACGTCGAGGCAGCCCCGCTCCTGGAAGAAGCCAGCACGCTCGCAGAAGGCAACCTAGCGCGGGCCCAGATACAAGGCAAACTGGCCGAACTGTCCTTCAAGCGAGGTGACATGGAGAGTGCCACGGTTGGCTTCGAGAACGCCCTCCGCACACTGGGCCGTTTCGCGCCGTCGTCGATGCCCTTAATCGTCGTGATGCTGCTCTGGGAAACGGCCATTCAAGTCCTGCATACCTTGCTTCCACGACTGTTCGTCCACCGTGCAACAAGACCGCCCAATGAAGCGGAGAAGCTAGCCATACGCCTTTTCAGCCTGCTTACACATGGCTGCTGGTATTGCAGGAGTAAAGTGCAGTGTTTGTGGGCCCACTTGCGCGGACTAAACCTCGCTGAAAGGTATCCGCCGACACCCGAACTCGCTCATGCTTATTCGGAACACGCGCCGGTCATGTGCCTGATCCCACTCTTTCCGCGAGCGATCCACTACGCCCAGCGCTCGCTCGACATGCGTAAGTCTTTCGGTGATGTATGGGGACAGGGCCAGTCGCTGAATTTCTATAGTGTCGTCCTGTACGCGGCCTCTCGCTACACCGAGTCGATTGAGAAAGGTCGTGAAGCGGTCCGGTTGCTGGAGCGCACAGGGGACTATTGGCAAGTCCATATTGCGCGATACCAAGTTGCCGCGTCGCTCTATCACCTGGGCGACTTCCGAGGTGCGATCGAGGAAGCGGCGCTCAACCATCGATCGGGGATCGAATTGGGTGACGAACAAGCATCAGGGATCATTCTGGATGTTTGGGCTCGCGCCTCCAGAGGGAATGTCTCTGAGTCGCTCGTGGCTTCGGAACTTTCCAGAAAACGTCAAGATGCCCAGGGGCAAACACAGGTGCTACTCGCCAGCGGTATCCGGTGCCTCTACGCCGGCGATCTCTCCAACGCGGTCGGCGCTCTGGAGGAAGCGGTAAGCGTCGCGGCCGCAGCGGGCATTCAAAACGCCTATACACTTCCGGCCTTGGCTTGGTTGGCAACCGCCTATCGACGCAACGCCGAGGAAGCCTCGCACTACGCCCCGCATACCCGGGAGCGGATGCTCCGCGCCGCGGAGCGTACGGCTCGCAAGGCAGTTCGGTCCGGCAAGATCTGCAAGAACGACCTGCCGCGAGCGGTTCGCGAGCGGGCGTTGATCGCCTCGCTGCGCGGACAGTTCAAAGTAGCTCGACGGTTGTTTGATCGAAGCCACGCCATCGCAGTACAGCAGCAGGCCAAGTATGAAGAGGCGAGGACACTGCTGCATCGTGGGCGCGTTGGTCGCTCTGCCGGCTGGGAGGACTGTGAACGAGACATCGCTGAGTCGGAGCGGCTGCTCGATGCGCTCGCCGACAACGGCGACCAGAGAACTTCCCAAAACCAAGAACTCGGCTCACTCTCGCTGGTGGACCGCTTCGACACAGTCCTAGAAACCGGCCGCAAGATTGCCTCCGAACTCTCGACAGAGAAGATCTACGAAGAAGCTCAAACGGCGGCGATTCGCCTGCTACGTGGCGAAAACTGTCAACTGATCAAGTACCGGCGAGACGAAGAAACCGGAAAATTCGTAGCCATCTCCGCGGACGACAGCCACTACTGTGTGGAAAGCGTCGAGAAAGCGGTGCGCGCCGGCCGAGCGACTGCCTTTCTCGAAGAACTGTCGGCTGGCACGCTTGACGCTGACGCCAGAAGATCCGCCCTGTGCGTGCCGATCTACGTTCGTGCAAGGCTGGCAGCATGCCTATACGTCACTCACAGCCAAGTCCTCGGGCTGTTCGGCACTGATGAAGAAAGGCTGGCCGACTTCGTAGCAACCATCGCGGGTGCCGCCTTGGAAAACGCGGCGGGCTTCCGTGAGTTGGCTGACTTGAATACGACGCTCGAACAACGCGTCGCCGAGCGAACGGCGGCAGCTGAGGCGCGCGCCGGCGAGCTGGCCGAGTCGAATCGCGAGTTGGAGCGGACCGCGAGCGAACTACTGTCGGCCGAGGAGAAGTTACGGGATGCTAAAGACGCGGCCGAAGCGGCTAACGAGGCCAAGAGCCGGTTCCTGGCCACCATGAGCCACGAAATCCGTACACCGATGAACGGAATTCTCGGTATGACCGAGATTGCGTTGCGAACAACTCTCTCCCAGCAACAGCGAAACTGTCTCAACGTCGTCCGCCAATCGGGCGAGACGCTGTTGAGCCTGCTGAATGACATCCTTGATCTCTCCAAGATCGAAGCGGGAAAAATGGTCTTGGAACAGATCACCGTGGAACCGCACGCGTTGATCGGAAGCACTGCAAAACTCATGGGAGTGACTGCCGCCCAAAAAGGAGTCGAACTGGTCTGCCGGGTTGCACCGGACGTCCCCACGCAGATCGTTGGAGACCCAGGGAGACTTCGGCAAATCATCGTCAACCTGGTGGGCAATGCAATCAAGTTTACCGATGACGGTGAAGTATTCGTCGACTGCCACTTGGAGCGAGGTGCAGACGGTCAAGAGTTGCTTCACGTCGCTGTCCAAGATACCGGTGCGGGGATTCCCGATGACAAGAAGAACCTGATCTTTGAAGCGTTCCAGCAAAGCGATGATTCGACGACACGGTGCTACGGAGGTACAGGTCTTGGCCTCTCCATCTCGTTGCGGTTGGTAACTCTGATGGGTGGACGGATCTGGGTAGTAAGCGAAGTTGGCGAGGGCAGCACCTTTCATTTCACGATCCCGTTGATGCGGGTTGCCGATGAAACAGCACACGCGACCTGTGCAGAGCTGAACGGCTACCAGGTGCTGGTTGTCTGCCAGCGACCCAACGCCGTGAGATCCTATTGCGAAGTTCTTACCCATGCTGGTGCCGAGTGTTCGATCCTGCCAACTGTCGCAGACGCTCTCGAGACGGTCCAACTTGGGCGGCAATCCGAGAATTGGTGTCTACTATTGGACATCGAAACCGCCGGGCGGGGAGTTCAAGAACTGTTGGACGTCGAGCTGCAGTCGGTCCAATCGTTGCCGGTTTTGGCCCTGGTCCCTGCCACCGGTGTTGCCCTGGACGGAGTCGGCTTGGAATCGGAACAATGCCTGACTAAACCGCCCACACGCAGCGAGTTGATCGAGGGCGTATTGAGCGTGACAGACCAACGGGATGGTCCTCACGCCGGAGAGCCCGATTCGACACAGTCCACACCACCGATCAGTTCCCTACATGTACTCGTCGCAGAGGACGGCTTGGTAAATCAAGAGGTCGCGGCGGGGATTCTTGAGATGCTCGGGCACACCTGCGAAATCGCCAACACCGGCCGAGAAGCGCTGACTGCCTTCGAGCAAGGTACTTTCGACGTCATTTTCATGGATCTTGAGATGCCGGACATGGACGGCGTCGACACGACAAGGGCGATTCGAAAACTGGAGGCAACGAGCAACTCGCATGTTCCCATCGTGGCCATGACCGCACACGCAATGGCCGGCAATCGTGAGCGCTGCATCGCCGTTGGAATGGACGATTACTTGTCCAAACCGATTCAGCCCGACACGCTGGCCCGCGTTCTCGAACGAGTAGCTGCGGAGAGCAAAACCGAAGAACTACTCGAAGGCACATAGGCGTGCCGTCACCGTGGGTGATTTCATCTTTCTACACTCTCCCCTTCGGAGGAGAGTCGGCCCAAAGGGCCGGAGAGGGGGAGCCCTCCCCGGGCGCCACGCGTCGGCTTTGCTGGGGAACCGTGGGCTAACGCCCAGCGGCTGATTTGCAGCGTAGCCGAACTCGCCAGAGTTTGGCGGACTGCATGAAGCGCAAAAGCTGCACGACCTCCTGGGAGAGAGAGGGAACTGCTGAGACAAGAGCCCAGGTCCAACCTCACTCCCGATACATTCCGAATAGTCGGAATGTCCTTCGCGCTGACGCACCAAATCGAGCCCTGCCGGGCCTGTTTCGAAACCTAAATTAGGAGAGGAAACCAGTAGAAAAGGCAGGGTCTGTCTGGATTTATCGTATGCGCCTCAGCCAAGTAGCTCGTAAGCTGTCGATCAGAGCTCGCATGTTATTGCTGGCCGTCTCCTCAGTCGGGGCCGCCCTGTCGATAACCTGTATCTCGCTGCTGGTTTACAACGTCGATACGGTTAGAAACTCGACGGTCAAGCAGCTGCAGTTGCAAGCCAGCATGCTGGGATTCAATAGTTCTGCGGCTCTCACATTCCAAGATGCCGACGCAGCCGAACAACTGCTGTCTTCACTGAAAACGTTTCCTTCTGTAGAGACAGCACACCTGGCTGATAGTGAGGGTGTCGTCCTTGCGACATTTCCGGCGGGTCTGACGGGGCCCTACCCTGTACCCGAAGACACCAAGCCATTCGAGTTTACCGATGACGGTTGGTTGCTGATTCGCCACCCTGTAGTCGACGGGGAAGAGACAATTGGCACCGTGGTCCTGCGAGCCAATCTGGACGACTTCTACGATGGGGTTCGTGACTACGTGGGAATCGTCGGAACCGTGATGGCGTTCTCGATGGCGCTGGCCGTCCTGTTATCCGTTCAGCTGCAACGGACAATCTCGCGGCCCATCGCCCGACTCGTCGAAGCCGCGAAGAAGGTAACGCAAGATGGAGACTATTCAATCCGTGTGCGTTGGAACGCTCAAAATGAACTTGGGCAGTTATGTTCCACCTTCGACCAGATGTTAGACGAGATCCAACACTCGAAGAACGAACTGCAGGCGGCCCACGACGACCTCGAACGTCGTGTCGAGAAAAGAACGGCACAGCTGACCGACGAAATCCAGGAGCGAAAACGCGTACTTAAGGATCTCGAAAGGGCCAAGGATGCAGCAGAAGCGGCGAATCGTGCAAAGAGCGAGTTTCTGGCCAACATGAGTCACGAAATTCGGACGCCTCTCAACGGAGTGCTCGGCTTTACCAACTTGTTGGCGAAAGAAATCGCGCAGGAACCGGGCGTATGCCGCGACTATTTGCAAACCATCGAGTCGTGCGGAAAGCACCTGCTGACGCTGATCAATGACGTTCTCGACATCTCGAAGATCGAGGCAGGCCAGTTGGAGGTCGAGGCGATTCCGTGTAGTCCCCACGAAGTCATCACACAGGTGACCAGCGTGTTGCGGGCACAGGCCCAGCAGAAGGGGCTAGCGCTGGAGTACGGTTGGGCGAGTCGTGTGCCCAGCTCGATCGTGTCCGATCCCGCCCGCTGCCGCCAGCTGCTGATGAACCTGGTTGGCAACGCGATTAAGTTCACCGAGCAAGGCCACGTGCGGATTACAGCACGGCTGGACGAAGACAATGAGCAGCTGTCGATCTCGGTCGAAGATACTGGAATAGGAATTTCACAGGAGAAGAAGGAGGCGATTTTCGAGCCGTTCGTGCAGGCGGATACGTCGGTCACGCGTCGCTTCGGCGGCACTGGCCTGGGTCTCGCCATCAGCCGCAGGCTGGCCAGAGCAATGGGTGGCGACTTGGAAGCCGAGAGCAGTCAAGGGCAAGGTAGCCGCTTCACAGCCCGAATTGCGACCGGCTCCCTCGACGAGGTCACGTTGTTCTCGTCTGTGGAATCAGATGCCTTGAATCCGCAACCCGTCGACACGGAAGAGCAAAGTCAACCGTTGGATCTAACGGACGCCAAAATCCTCGTCGTCGATGATGGCCCTACCAATCGCAAGCTGATCAAGGTCATCCTCGAAGAAGTCGGCGCGGTCGTAGCACTCGCAGAGAACGGTCAGGTGGGGTGGGAATTGGCTCGATCGAGCGACTTTGACGCAGTTCTGATGGATATGCAGATGCCAGTCATGGATGGCTACACTGCGACCGAAAAGTTGAGAGCTGCCGGAGTGACCATTCCCATTATTGGACTCACCGCGCATGCGTTGTCAGGCGACAAGGAAAAGTGCCTGCAAGCGGGATGTTGCGGGTTTCTCACAAAGCCGATCGACGCCGACAAGCTAGTCAAGTATCTGTCCTCGCGGCTAGCCCCGGACCGGCGGGAGGCAGTTGAAGTTACGGACACAGAAGCGTCTCAACCGTTCAGCCACGAACCGCTGAGGTCTTCCCTGCCGACCGAAAAACCGATCTATGCCGAGATCGTTGCCGAGTTCGGCGAGTACCTAACTTCGCTACTAGAGGAAGTCACTGCGCAACTGGCTGCGCACGAGTTTCCTGAAATTGCGAAACATGCACACAGCCTCAAGGGAGCGGGTGGTTCCGCGGGCTTCGCCGCGTTTACGGAGCCGGCTCGGCAGCTAGAGGAGGCTGCTCACAACAGCGATTTCGCCGAAAGCGAACGGCTGATCGACGAACTTCGTGGAATCGCGAACCGAATCGAACTCCCGAACATGCAATCACAAGAAACAGGTGGATAGGTCGATGAGCGTGGCCGTGGATACAACTGGAGTTGATAAAGGACATCCTGTTGCCCGCGATGAAGACGATTACCGCGATCAAGTGATCATGATCATCGACGACGTTGCCGTCAACGTCAAGCTGCTTCGCGCCCATCTCGACACAGCAGGTTATACAAATCTACGCTCTGTGACCGACTCGACCGAGGCGCTAGCAGACATCTACCGGGAGTCGCCAGACCTCATCCTGCTAGATCTAATGATGCCAGATATATCTGGCCTCGACATCTTGGAGGCTCTCCACTCCGACGACGAATTGAAGCACGTCCCAGTGTTGGTACTTACCGGTACCGAATCGACCGAATTGCGAACTCGCGCATTGTCGCTAGGCGCCACCGACATTCTCACCAAACCTGTCGCTGTCGACGAGCTGTTACCGCGAGTGCGCAACGCCCTCCTTATCAAATCCTATCAGCACGAACTTGAAGAACGTGTCCGTGAGCGCACCATGGAGCTCGAGGCGTCTCGCCTCGATTTGATCCGCCGTCTCGCCAAAGCAGCAGAATACCGTGATAACGAGACGGGGCGGCATGTAATTCGTGTGGGACGTTATGCTGGAATCATCGCCAATGAGCTCGGCTTTTCGACCGAGAGGACGGAGATGATCGAGCAAGCAGCCACGTTGCACGATATCGGGAAGATCGCAATCCCGGACGCGATCCTTCACAAGGAGGGCAAGCTAACGCCTGAAGAGTTCGATGTCATTCGCAAGCACTGTGGGGTCGGCTTGAGTCTCTGCGAATCTATGGACGCCGACGAGTTCCATCTCTTTTCGCGCCACACGGTCGTCGGCTCTGACATCACCCATGGATGCAATTCACGTTTAATGGACCTGGCGGGTGTGATTGCCCTAACACACCACGAACGATGGGATGGGGCGGGCTACCCATTGGGCCTCTGCCAGGAAGACATACCTGTAGAAGGACGCATCACAGCTGTTGCCGATGTCTTCGATGCGCTGAGCAGTAAACGCCCTTACAAGCCGCCGTTTCCTTTGGCGAAGTGTTTCCAAATTCTCGAGGAAGGGCGCGAAAGCCAGTTTGATCCCCGCGTACTTGACGCGTTCTTTCGCCGTAGGGATGACATCGTGGCAACTCAAATCAAATACGCCGACCACGAATGAAACGCCGCAGCCGGGGGCAAGTCGTGCTGCTAAGGCAACGACCCGATCGATCGGCCAGCTCGACGCACGGTCCTTCGTTGCTTGGACGCCTGCTAGTGCCGTTGATGCGAGATGTGCCGACAACAGAAGTAGCACAGCGCCCGGTCAATGGACTCCCGTCACAATGCGCAAGTCCGAGTGTATTTCCTAAAGTAGACTTCAAAGTCCTCGAGACGACTCCTCTCGAAAACCCGCGCGAGCTTGACCCCGCGTCGCGGACCATTCGCAACTCAAGTTCAACATCCTGAGCTGATACAACCCATCCATACCGCGCATCGTGACCTGGAGCAAACGCGACATGAGTATTAGAGCGAAGTTGTTTGTCTTAGTTGGCCTACCGCTACTGGCACTATCGCTACTTGCGTTGGACAACTATCGCCGAACTTCGACAGTTACCAATGAGATGCATCAACTGAAGCAGATGGCGAACATCTGTGCAATGGCCACAGGTTTTGTGCATGAATCTCAGAAAGAGCGCGGGACCACAGCATTGTTCCTGGGCAGCGATGGAGATGAACTTAAGCCACAACTTCAACAGCAATGGACGGTGGCCGACGAAAAGGTCGCGGAATTCAACGAGTTTCTCTCGACCATGGAGCTGACCGACTATCCTCAGAGTTTTCGAGCCAGCCTGAATCGCGCGTTAGCGTCTCTCAAGAAGCTGGAAGCTACTCGTCAGCGAGTCAGCAGTCGCAGTATCCCCACGGCCGAAGCCATTGCCTACTACACGCAGATGAACGGTGAGTTCATCGATTCGATTGGAACGATGATGCTCATTTCGACTGACGCCGAGATGACCGTCAGAATCTCCGCGTACATGAACTTTCTCAAGGCGAAGGAACTGGCCGGCGTCGAACGCGCCGTACTCAGTGCCACGTTTGCGCGCGATTCATTCGCGCCAGGCATGCTGCAGAAGTTCATCTCTCTGGTGTCGCTGCAAGACTCCTACCTGAAAGAGTTTCAGTTCGTTGCTACTGCTGGTGACAGACTCTTCCTTGATGAGACGCTCGACGCCGAGTGTGTTTCCGAAGTCGCCCGCTATCGCCAAAAAGCTACTGACCGAAGTGCCGAAGGTGGCTTCGAGGAAGCCGCACAGGATTGGTTTGCGACAGCCACAGAGCGCATCAATCTGCTGAAGAAAATCGAAGACTACTTGGCGGCCCAGCTGACAGGTCACGCCACAGAAATCAGCTCCGCCGCCACCTCTCAGCGCAACCGCTTTGCGGGATTTGCGCTGGTCGTCATCGGGGCAACTGCGATCGGTGGTTACTTCGTAATACGAGCCATCAGAAAGTCGCTGCAAGTCCTGACCAGCTCCCTCGGTCGCATTGCGAAGGGAGATCTGACCCGACGCCTAGACGTTTCCCGCGACGAACTCGGAGAAGTATCCAGCGCTGTCAACACGGTCGTCGACGCGCTCACCGGAATCGTCGCCGACTTGTCAAGCAACGCGATGACGCTCGACACCTCATCCACTGGACTGGCCGAGCTGTCTGATCGCCTGGCTGCTGCGGCTATCGATGCTCAGCAACAGTCTGGTACTATTGCGGCAGCAGCCGAAGAAATGTCTGTAAGCATGTCTAACATGGCGTCGACGACCACCGACGTGTCGTCAGGAGTAAAAGAGGTGGCCACGGCCATCGAAGGGATGACGGTTAGCATCCAAGAAGTAGAAACTACGGCGGAGAAGTCTGCCGGCATCGCCAAGAGTGCTTCCGACTTGGCCGAAGCTAGCAACGAGAACGTCAATCTGCTGCACGACGCGGCCACCGAAATTGGCAAGGTCACGATGGTGATCGAAGATATCGCCGAGCAAACCAATCTCCTGGCGCTGAACGCAACCATCGAGGCTGCACGCGCTGGTGACGCTGGTAAGGGCTTCGCCGTCGTAGCCACAGAGGTCAAGGACCTCGCCCGGCAAACCGCCTCGGCAACGGAGGAAATTCGTGGACGTATCGAGAGAATGCAACAAACCACCGGCGGCGCTGTGAAGTCGATCGGCGAGATCGCTGAGGTCATCGGCGAAGTCCGCGAGGCGTCCAACACGATCGCCGCGGCAGTCGAAGAGCAGAGCGCCACGGCTTCGCAAATCAAGGAGAAAGTTGCCAACTCGGCAGACGCCGTAGAAACTCTGGCGGTGGGAGTCCGCGAAACGGCCACAGCCAGCGGCGAGATCACCTCCAGCATGTCTCGCGTCGATCGCGTCCTCCAAGAAACTAGCGGATCTGCCAAAGAGTCTCGCAAGGCAGGCGAGGAATTCAGCGAGCTGGCGAGTGTGATGAAGCAGTCGACATTGCGATTCACGTTGGCCAGCTGAGCGCCGAAAGCGGAACTTCCGGTAGCCGAATTCGCCAGAATTTAGCCAAGCGGCCGTTCGCCAAACTCTGACGAGTTCGGCTACGATCCGAATCAGCCGCTGGGCGTTAGCCCACGGTTCTTTGCACTCCCGGCTCGGCAGGAGCCTCGCCCTCCCGATCGATTAACACGGTTGGTGCAGTGAGTGCGGTGGACATCCTACCGTGGGAGCTGTCCTCTCCATCATGTTCATCATGTTGATCCTGTCTGCTGCTTGTTCGACAGGATTTACAGAATCAACAGGATGGCCTCGCAGAACTTCTGGTAGCCGAATTCGCCAGAATTTGGCCAAGCGGCAGGCCGCCAAACTCTGGCGAGTTCGGCTACAACCCGAATCAGCCGCTGGGCGTTAGCCCACGGTTCTTTGAACTCTCGGCTCGGCAGGAGCCTCGCCCTCCCGATCGATTGACACGGTTTGTGCAGTGAGTGCGGTGGACATCCCGCCGTGGAGCTGTCCTCTCCATCATGTTCATCATGTTAATCCTGTCTGCTGCTTGTTCGACAGGATTTACAGGATCAACAGGATGGCCTCGCAGAACTTCTAGTAGCCGAATTCGCCAGAATTTGGCCAATCGGCCGTTCGCCAAACTCTGGCGAGTTCGGCTACGATCCGAATCAGCCATTGGGCGTTAGCCCACGGTTCTTTGCACTCCCGGCTCGGCAGGAGCCTCGCCCTCCCGATCGATTGACACGGTTGGTGCAGTGAGTGCGGTGGACATCCTACCGTGGGAGCTGTCCTCTCCATCATGCCATCATGTCGGCCCTGGCTTGATGATCGCTGCGATGGCGAGTCCCGCCAGCAACCAGCCAACGATAACATCAAGCGCAAACATCGCTGTGTAGTCCGCCGGAAAGTGCATCCAATTGTAGTAGGCGACGTGCCCCATGAGTGCCAGAAACACGCCTAAGGCCGCAACGAAGCCGACGCGTTGAACGTAGCTGCGGCAGCAGCATCCTCCAACTGCACAACTCAGCATCGCTGCCGCAATCGCCGCGCCGAGAAAGTCCAGCAGAAACCCACCGACCATCACGCTGGGTGCCATCGGTGCCAAGCCATCTTTGTGGAAGTAGACGCTGAAAATTGGGCCTGCGGCATGGCGTTTCATGAACTCCGACTCCGGGTCTGCCATAGCTTCTTCCGTTCCGTACGGAACAATGTAAACTCCAGTCTCCACGTTCTGCTCGACCAGCAAATCCCGCACAGGATCTTCGTTGGGAAGTCCCGAAACGGTCGGTCCGTGAATCGGCAGCACCATCCATGCCATCATCTGCCATACGTAGTAAATCACAGCGCCTGATAGTGCGGCGAGTACGATTCGCGTCATGGTTTTTCCCCCGGCCGGGTACAGTTCGATCCGACTGTCTTGAACAAGGCCGGGTATTTTCGCAACTTGGGTAACTGCTGTAAAGCCGGACGTCTCTTCTAGTAAGCAACGGCTTATGAAACAAGGTCTAGTCCGGAAACCGCTGTCGGATCGCCTTGAAGCGGTGTTCGAGCGATAGGAATGCTGCCACAACGTCTGGGTCGAAGCTGCGATTCGCTTCAGCCGTGACGTAATCGCGAGCGACCTCGTGCGAGTAGGCTTCCTTGTACACTCTCGGAGAAGTCATCGCATCGTAAACATCGCAAACAGCAACGATCCGGCCGGCCAACGGGATTTCATCACCTGCAAGCCCGCAGGGGTAGCCGGTGCCATCGTATTTTTCGTGATGCGTCAGGGCGATGTCGCGGGCGATCTGCATGAACGACTTCGCTCGAGGAAAACTACTCAGCGCGTCTTCCAGAGTTTCGGCTCCTAGAATGGTGTGCTGGATCATGTGCTGCCGCTCCGAGGCGCTGAGTGGTCCTGGTTTACCAAGGACCCAGTCGGAGATGGCGATCTTACCAATGTCGTGCAGCGGGCTGGCCTGACGGATCAGAGAAACCGTCGGTACATCAAGCTGACCGGCGAACTGGGGCAGCTCCGCCAGCCGAGTCGCCAGCAGCTGTGCGTACTTTTGGACTCGCCTCAAGTGAGCACCCGTCTCGGCGCAGCGCAGTTCGACAACCCGCATCAGCGCAGCCACGACTAGATCGTACGATTCGTGGCTGACGATTCGGCGGCCCACATCAACTCGCATCCTCAGTTCGTCAGACGACCATGGCTTGACCAAGAAGTCATCCGCGCCCGCTGCCATCCCCCTTACGATGTCGTCGTGATCGCTACGGCAGGTGAGCATGATGAAATAGTGGTAGTCTGAGCCGCTTTTCTCACGAATAGCTCGGCACAGTTCGAGGCCATTCAACGATGGCATGTTCCAATCGGATACGATAATCGGACAATCTTGTCCGTCCATTTGATGGAGCGCCTCGTTTCCGTTGGTCGCAACGAGCACATCATAGTTGGCATCCTCGAGCTCATCGGTGATAGCTGTCGCGGAATAGTCGTCGTCTTCGACTACCAGAACCCGACCAAGGGTACCATTCACAGCTGCTAACGTGGTTGCATGGGCGATCATTTTGCGCTACCTCATTGTTGTCAATGGAGTTGGCCTGGCGTTGCTTCGAGTAGCGACGATGCATTTTCGAAGTCGGCGTCCAGGCACACAGGTAATTCAACGGTAAATCTACTGCCTTTGCCAAACTCACCCTCCACGTCAATCGTGCCGTGGTGCAGGCGGACGTAGGTAGCTGTGATGTACAGCCCCAATCCCGTACCACCCGCTCGCCGTGTCGTGGCGCTGTCCAACTGGCTGAAGCGGTCGAACAAACGCACGCGGTCAGTCTCCTTGATCCCGATGCCTGTGTCTTCCACCTCGATGCGTAGACACTGCCGGTTCCGGCCGTGTTCCGGCTCCGCAGACTGCTGCCTTCCTGCAAACTGCGCTGTGCCATCAGCAGGCCCATCACCGAGCTCACCGGAGTCATCGCTCGTCGCCGCCACTCGGCTAACTCGAATCGTGACCGTACCCTCGTCGGTATACTTAATCGCGTTCGATATTAGATTCCTGCAGATCTGGCCGAACTTGGTTTTGTCGGCGTGCACCAGGATCTCGCCGTCTGGAAACTCGCTAATCAGCGAAATCGGCTGATTGTCTGTCAACGCCTCGAGCTGCTGCACCACGGTTTCAATCTCCGCGACCGCCTCAAACTGTGTTTTGTGAAGATCGATGCGACCCGATTCGATCTTCGACATGTCTAGAATGTCGTTGATCAAACTCAGCAGCTGGTGGGCATTGCGGTCGACGATTTCCAGCGCATCGACGCACTGCTGGTCCGTGCTTGGGTCGGCTCGTTTGATCGCGCGGCGGGTGAATCCGATGATCGAGTTCATGGGAGTTCGGAGCTCATGCGACATATTGGCTAGAAACTCGCTCTTCGCCCGATTCGCACTCTCCGCGGCCGTGCGTGCAGCACGCAGTTCATCCTCAATTTGCCGACGATGTTTGATTTCATGTTCTAGTGTGATCTGCTGCTGGAAGAGGTCGAGAAACACACTTACCTTTCCTCGCAGGATCGTGGGGTCGATCGGCTTGAACAAGAAGTCCACTGCTCCTGTTTCATAGCCACGGAAAGCGTAGTCGTCGTCTTTCGAAATCGCAGTCACAAAGATGATCGGAATCGTCCGGCTGCTTTGGTGCGATCTCAACAACGTTGCCGTTTCGAATCCATCCATACCCGGCATCTGCACATCCAGCAGTACGAGGGCAAACCGAGATCGCATGACCTGTGCCAGTGCTTCCTCACCCGAGTTAGCTTTCACAATTTCAAGATTCATGCCGCCTAGCACGTTTTCTACGGCGACGAGGTTCTCGTACCGATCATCAACGGCAAGTACTCTGGGGACAGGCAGCGTCATTTGTATACAGTTTGGTTAATGTGTTGGAATTCAGTTTCAGCAACTTCACCTGAATGTCGGCCTGAGGAGGAGTGATCGAGCGGAGGTCATGCTGGGCCTGTAGCTCCAATCACTAGTCACCTGGATATCAACTCCTCGTCATCAGCAATCATTCCCGTTTTAGCACTGTGCAGCCACATCTTGATCATCGTCAAGAGCCGGTCGATGTCGACCGGTTTGGTTAGATAGTCGTTGGCGCCGACTTCGATCGCCTTATCTCGATCTTCGGACATACCTTTAGCCGTCAATGCGATGATCGGCAGTGAATGGAACTGATCTCGCTGGCGGATCCGTGAGATCGCTTCATATCCATTCATGACGGGCATCATGATGTCCATCAGAACGATGTCGATGGCCGGTTCGGAATCGAGTTTCTCCAGTGCGAGTTCTCCGTTGTCGGCAACGGCGACGTTCAACCCCGCGTCGCCAAGCGTCCTCGACATCGCAAACGCGTTGCGAACGTCGTCATCGACCACCAAGACATGCTTGCCTCGTAGTGTTTCGTTCGGATCGTGAAGGGAGTGAATGGCTTCGCGCTGCGATTCCTCCAACGATGCATCTCCGCGGTGCAGAAACACGGAAACGGCGTCGAGCAGCATGGCAGGTACGCCGTCTCCCTTCGTCACAACTCGAGCTGCGTAGCGGTTGAGAATCGCGCAGTCGTCCCCCTGCAGCCCTTTGCCGGTGTAGACAATAATCGGAGTTGCCCGGCAATTCTCGTACTGATGCAGCCTGCCGATCAGCTCGATACCGGTCATGCCCGGCAGACGGAGATCTGTCACGATGCAGTCAAAGTGGCGATCGGCAACTTGTTCGCAGGCCTCCTCCGCAGATTTCGCCCGTACAATCTCCAAACTGTCACTGTCGAGTAACGCCGTGATCGCCACCTGGGTATCATCGTTGTCCTCGACGACGAGCAGTGTGTTCGTGGTCGCGCCCAATACGTATTCGAATTGTTCGAACGCGCGATCGAGATCGTCCGGCGCGATTGGTTTCGCAATATGCCCAATCGCTCCGAGTTTCTGTGGCATCGTTTCGGGATCGTGTGCGGAGATCGTACAAACAGGGATATGCCGCGTCGACAGATCTTCCTTTAGCAGCCGCAGGAAGTCGAATCCATCAATAAAGGGGATCATCAGGTCGAGCAGGATGCAGCTTGGCGAATACTGGTCGGCCAATTGCAGGCCTGTCACACCATCACCAGCCACGAGGCACTTGTATCCCCGCTGGCGAATCTGCTTGAGCAAGACTTTCACCAACACTTCGTCGTCCTCGATCAGCAGCACTGTCTTGTCGCCGGGGCGAATGCTGCGACGATCGTCAATCACGATGGCCGGCTCTTCAGGCTCATTCTCTTGTGGCGCGGTGGTGTCGGGAAGCGATGTCCTCGCCTCATCCTGCACGGAAGCAGGTCGGCTGTTGTCGAACGCGCGCTCACCCTGAGCATCTGACTCTCGCCTGTTTCGACGCGTTTGCTGGACTTGAGTGGCGGCACCAGACCGGCTGGTCGCCGCCTGCTGCGTGGCGATCAACGAGCAAGCTTCGAGTTCAGCGGCGTCGGCCGGTTTTTCTTTGGGTATAAAGAGCGTAAACGTGCTGCCCTCTTGTGGAACGCTGTCAACGTGGATTTCTCCGCCGAGCAGTCGCGCCAGCTGGCGCGAGATAGTCAAACCCAAACCGGTCCCGCCGTAGCAGCGGGTTGTGGAACCATCGGCTTGTTGAAATGCTTCGAAGATCGCTTGTTGCTTTTCTTTCGGAATGCCGATTCCGGTATCACTCACGACGAGGGCAATCGTGCCGTCAGCGCGTAACTCCGAGCGGCGAAAAAGTGTCTCGGGCGAAGCGTTGGTTACACGCAACTTCACACTTCCACGCTGAGTGAACTTGATTGCGTTGGACAGCAGGTTCTTGAGAATCTGTTCGAGGCGCAGTCCGTCTGTGATGACTTCGTTCGGCACACTCTCTTCGACATCACACTCAAAGTCAATATTCTTCCTCGTTGCCTGATGTTCAAGTTGTCGTTCGACGTTGCGAGCAGTGTCCGCCAACCGCACTGTTTCCCACTGAACCTGCAGCATTCCTGCTTCCACCTTTGACAGGTCGAGAATGTCGTTGATCAATCGCAGTAGATCTTGCCCGCCGTCGTAGATGACGCGGGAAGACTCTACTTGCTCCTCCGTGAGGTTGCCCTCTCGGTTGTCCATCAGCGACTTCGACAGAATCAGCAGACTGTTGAGCGGTGTCCTCAATTCATGGGACATGTTGGCTAGAAACTCGGACTTGTATCGACTAGCCTGCTCAATCTCCTGGGCCTGCTGCTGGACTGCAGCCATCGCCTCTTCTATCTGCCGGTTCTTTGTCTCGATATCGCGTTTCTGTTTCTCCAGCGACTCGGTTTGTTCTAGTAGCGATTCGTTAGCGGACGAAATCTCGTCTTGCCGCTGCTTGAGCTCCTCGCGCAACCGCTCCGAGCGTTCGAGCAGCTTCTCGGTCATCTGGCGCTGCGCGTTACTGTCGAGCACGACGCCCAGACTGTTGACGAGCGTGTCTAGCAGATCTTGTTGCTGGGCCTCAAGAGGTTTGAAGACGGCAATTTCGATGACACCTTGTATCTCCTGCTCGTGCAGAATAGGCATCACGTGCACGCTCAGCGGAGCGCGCTGCCCAACACCGGATTGAACGCGAACGTAGTCCGCTGGAACGTCCGTCAACTGAATCTGTTTCTGCTCCAGGGCACATTGGCCGACGAGCCCTTCGCCGAACTCAACAGTGTTCTTCGTGTGTCTCCGTTCATCCAGGCCGTAGGTGCCGATCAGCGCTAAACTTCGACGTTCGTTGGTCCGACCGTCGTTTCGCCGGTTGCGGATGAAAAATGCGCCCCGTAACCAGCTCCCATCAATGGTGCGAGACTGGAAATCACTTGCTGTGCACAATCGGCTACCGAAGTGACACCTTGTAAGTCGTTCAGAATCTGGCCCGAGTGCACCTTCGACCACGTCTGCTGCTCCATCTCCGCGACGGTGTTCTCGAGATCGTTCTTGATCCGAGTTTCCTCGGTCGTGTCGCGGACGATGCCGGTGAAGTAGGTTTCACCATCCATCGAGAAGACACCTAACGACAGGAATAGTGGAAAAGTCGATCCGTCCTTGCGCAACCCTTTGACGTGCCTCCCCTTCCCAATCACTCCGGCTGTCTTGCCGCTCAGATAGTTCTGCACGTACGAATCATGCTGTGAGTGCCACGGTTCCGGAACGAGGATGTTGATGTTTTGACCCTGTATCTCCTGCTCAGAATAGCCGAACAACTTTTCCGCCGCACGGTTGAAGAATACTACTTGACGCTGCGAGTTGATCGTGATGATGCCATCAACGGCCGTATCGGTGACTGTCCGATGCATGTCCTCGCTTGCTTCAAGCGCAGCTCGGTGCTCTCGTTGATGCAGTTCCATTCGCTGGAACGAACTCAGGCACCACCAGCCACCGCTGGCCACGATGCCAAGTACGAGGCAGCTCAACCCATTCACGACCCCCAGCCGCAACGTGGCAGCGGCCTTGATGTTCTCAGCTTGATCGTGCAGCTTCGCGGCCAGGTAGTTCTCAACCTTCCGCAGAATGTCAATCCGCGCGGTTGATGTATCGAACCACTCGGCGGGATCGATATCGAAGTTACCGGTATCCGCGTTTTGGCGAGCTACTGCGCGCATCCGCTTCACGTGGGCGACCCTGGGATCGGACATCGCGTCGTGGTAGAACTCACGGTCGCCATCCGACGACGTTGCCAAGAAACGCTGCAGATGCAGCTGCTGAAAATCATTCAGATTATCGAACGTTTGGTAGAGCTGCTTGCCAAATCGATCGGCCGCAAAGACGTTGGACAATACCGCGCGTTCTCTTCCCGAGTACTCTTTGACACTTAGCAGGCTGAGATAGGCATTCAGACGACGCACCTGCGCTGCATTCTCGCTGACGTTCGAGACCTCCTCGACGACCGCTAGACATTTTTCATTGAGCTGTTTGAACCAATCTAGTGTGGCGTCAAGCGAAACCGACCTGGAGCGGATATTCCTGCGCAGCTCGTCGAGTTCTTCGAGTTGTGAAGCCACCGAGTGAAGCCGGAACAACACTTGTCCAGAACCCGCCGCGTTCCCGTCAGCCCCATCCTCCGCTAAATCGTCACTCTCGTCGCTCATCCGCATGAGGCGTGAATGCAGCTCGGCGCCGCGTCTCGTCGACAGCAGAAACTGCTCTAGGCGGTTCAACTGCCGGTCGGTCTGAGTCCACCGATCAATCAACTCTGCGAGATAGTCGTCCGCAGATACACTCAGGTACAACACAGACACGCCGCGTTCCCGCTGAGTCTCATGCACAAACGCCCCAATCCGCTCGGCGATGTCGACGAGCTCGTCGACGTGTTGCGCATTCCGCAGCACTCGATGAGTATCTCGAAACGCCACATAGCTTGTGACCAGTACGCCCAGTACAACGACGACCAGAAAGGAAGTCAGCCGCCACGTCAGTCCTTCAAACCTCCTGCTAGACCGTGCAGTAGCATCGCCGCGGCGATGCGCTGCCGCAACGGCTAGTAAATCTAGCCTAGGGCCCTCCCCCCGAGACATCTGCTGAGAGGCCGGCCTCCTACCGACCGTTTCTAAGGCATCGCTTTGGTCCATTTTCTTCTCAATTGGCACTGTTTAGGAAGAATTCATGTTTCTGTTGCCCCAATTAACAGATGGACCGCCGCCTTGGACGACTCCCTTGTTGATCCCCACTACGCTGAGACAGATGCCACGTCCGGCTCTAATCTCGTTACAATTCTCTCCGCGAGCTCACGGAACGATGCGGACACCACATGCTGTGCATCACTGCACATTGCCGGCGTACCGTCCGCGCTACACCTGGCAAGAAAGTCGACGTCGTGCACAATCACGTAAACGTCCTCGTGACCAAGGGCCTTCTTTAATTCGTTGATGCCGCGCCGATGACCCAATGGAGAACGGTTAACGAGCGCCACCGAGACGTTGAAGTCTTGAACACCGTTGCCGGTGAGATGCTTGAGCGTTTTCTGTGCGGCGGTCATCGACAGCGGTTCGGTGTCCGAAACGACAATCACTCGGTCGGCCGCACGGAGGACGATGTCCGTCGCAATCCCGGCGCAGCGCGGCAGATCTGCGATCACGTATTGGGCCGCACGGCCGGCGTGCTTTAGAAAACCCTCAGTTGTCGGAACGTCCCACTCCGAGCAAACCGAATGGCAAGTGTCGAGAGGAACGAAACGCAAGCCCGAAAAGTGTTTCACAAGATGGCGCTGTAGGTGGGCAACGGTCTCGCGATTGATGCTGAGATCGCAAGACTGATCCGAGATACCTAGCAGACTCGCTGCCGATCGATTCCCGCAAGCCAGCTCGGCCAACAGCGTCGTCTTGCGATTGGACGCCAGCGCCACTCCTACATTCAGGGCCAACGTGGTTGCACCGACACCACCCTTCGCTCCTACCACAGCGATCACGCCGCCGGACGAAGCCGACTCTCTCACTTGCTGCTTCCGCAACACCGCCGCAACACGGGCCCGCAGAACTTGGTTCGAGAAAGGTTTTGTAATGTAGTCCAGCGCACCGCTGTTAAGGCACTCGACGGTCAAGTCATCCTTCGACATGGCGGTTAGCATGATGACAGGAATGCCGCTAGTCGCTGCAGTCGACTTGAGAGCCTTTAACGTCATCAGCCCGTCTTGGCCACTCATCATGATGTCAAGCAGAATCAAATCGGGCGGTGTCCCTTCCACCTTCTGAATCACGTCGCGCCCATCAACTGCTTCCTCAACGACGTAGAAATCGGAGAGGGCATCGGACACCACGGCACGACAATCGGCATCGTCATCGGCGACTAGAATTCGCTGCATTATCGTATTCCTCGTTCGCTGGTCACCAGCATTCGCATTTGCTGAACGTGAGCTCGTAGCGGCAGTACTCCTGCGTTCCTACGATTCGCCAGCAAAGGTCTTGAACCTATGATGCATATCGTTCAGATCTAACGGCTTCGAAATGAACTCGTCGCAACCGGCTTGCAGCGCTCGCCGCCTCTCGTCCGTCATCGCGTGAGCAGTTACTGCCCAAATTCTAGCGCCGGCCAACTCGGGCATCTTCCTCAGCCGCCGCGTGGCTTCGAGTCCGTCAATGCCAGGCAGCTTGATGTCCATCAGTACAAGATGTGGTTTTAGTTTTGGCGCGATCGCCACCGCGTCTTCGGCGCTACCCACACAGGTAAGCTCCGCCTTCACGGAATCCAGATCGAACACATCCTCGATCACCATCCGGTTGAGGAGATCATCTTCGACAAGCAGGACTCGGCACACGATGTTGGTTCCTAAATTTGAATTGAGATCTGTTTACCACGCTTAACCTGCGCGCCGCGCTCCCCTGTCAGAGCGGGCTGATCAAGCTAGGTTGTCAAGTTACGCTAAGCGAACACCTGCTGTTTCAGTTTGAATCGGCTACATAAAGTTCGTCGTGACGGGTTGCTGGCCCCTCTGACAACGCCGGACACGGCAATGTGACCGAGAAACAACTTCCTCTGTCTGGCTCGCTCACGACAGAAATCAGTCCGCCCAGCATGTCGACGTAGCTCTGGCAAATGGCTAGCCCGAGCCCCGTCCCCTTGATCGAATTCGAAGTTGATTCCCGTACCTGATGGAACTTCTCGAAAACACGAGGGAGCACTTCCTCAGCAATACCGATGCCGGTATCCTCGACCTCAAACAAAATCGAGTTTAGTGACGAACAACAAGCTTCGTCGCCGCCGGCAGGTTGGCACTCGAGCCGTTGCTCGCCTACCTCCGAAGATCGTGGCTCGCACCTTGCGGTGATCTTCCCAGAACGCGTGAACTTGCACGCGTTGGACATCAGATTCAGTAGTATCTGTCGCACCTTCTCACGGTCGGAATTGATCTGCAGCGCACCGTTGCAGCCGGTTACCTCGAGTTCGACACCGTCGGCGAGCACGGGTGTGCACGATTCAGCAACTTCGCGGACCAGCAGCATGGCGTCGAACCGAACAATGTTGACCTCCATCTTGCCGGATTCGATCTTGGCAAGATCTAAGATGCCGTTGATCAGTTCCAGCAGATGATTACCACTTTTGAGAATCTTCCCGAGTCGATCTTGCTGGTGATTGTTGAGAGGGTGTTTGTGGGTTCGCTCCAGCAGCCCCTGTGAGAATCCGATGATGGCGTTCAGCGGCGTTCGCAACTCGTGCGACATATTGGCCAGGAACTCACTCTTCGCACGATTGGCGGCTTCCGCTGTGCGGCAAGCCTGCTCGAGGTCCCGATTTACTCTTTCGAGTCGATCGTGAGCTTCCTTCGATCGCAACACAGCTCGGATGCGAGCCTCGACCATCGGCATACTGAAGGGCTTACTAACGTAGTCGTCCGCACCAACGTCGAGCCCAGCTACTATGTCTTCATTGGAGTCCTTCGCTGAGATCATCACAATCGGAATCGACTTCAACCGACTGTCGCTCCTTATTCGCCGACATACTTCGTAGCCATCCATCTTTGGCATCATGATGTCGAGCAGCACGCAATCTGGGTGCTTGTCCTCCGTAATCGTAATCGCCTGTTCGCCCGAGTAGGCCTCGAGCACTTCGTAGCCGGCATCCGCCAACTCGTAGGCCAGCAGCTTTACGTTATCAGGTATGTCGTCGACAACGAGGATGGCTGTCATCTGGCTGATCTCGGGTACTAGGTGTTAGGTCGAGTTACGATGAGATAGTGATCTGAGTTGCGAGCTGCGCCAGATCGGCACACACGAAGAGTGAGCCCTAATGATTGACAGCCGCGCCCTGAACGCTCGATGAGGACAATCGGCCAGCTGTGTTCTTCAACCACAATCGCTTCCAGCGCGAGGAAGCGATTGTGCTGTGATCTGTCAGCGGTTTCATGGCCCGACCCCATCCCGTTACTCGTCCATCCGCGCACAACAATCCGTAGAAACAGCAGTGGTGCAGATGCCAGTAGTGGCCAGACTCCAAAGAAGCAGATGGGAGTCGTGTTGCGCAGGACTCAACACGCCACCTGACTTGGAGTCCTCGCTCGACCAGCGGCTGCCTACGCTCGCCCGACGGTTGGAGACTTCAAACTTGTTCCGCCCCGCGCTTTTGTCGAGGCTCTTCAAATTCCAAATCGTCACGTTCGAAACGTAGTTCACCGACATCCGTTGTCAAACAACGGCCAAACAACGCTGACACGTAGTTGTTCGGTCGTTAGACGGAGCGCTTAGGAAGTTAGCGCTACGAGGTACCTAGGCATTCCTCGTTCGTAACCCGAAGCGTTAGTTTAGATGTCGCGTGTTTGGCTTAATCGCAGCTTCAGCAAACACAAGCGAAAGAACAGGCATGACCCTCGCTGGTCCGTCCCCCGGCAATGCGCTGTGCCTCGAGAAAGCAGAAGTGCTACGCAACACTGTTAAGGATTTCTAGTAGCCGAATTCGCCAGAAGCTCGCAGTCCACCGAACTCTGGCGAGTTCGGCTACGATCGGATAGCGGCGTAGTCTCCTGTGGCTAAACTCAGTGCAAGATTATTAGGGCTAAAAAAGTTGCATTAGCGTATCTTTCTGGTACCTGTTTTACCAACCCGGCTCTGTGTCCTCTGTGCCTCGGTGTTTCTTACTCTTGGCTGTCTTGAAACACAGAGGGCACGGAGATCACAGAGAATGAAGGCCGCGAGTATGTTCCGAGCGGGCAGATGATGTCGATCCGGGACTGCTCTTCGCGGAGTTGCTGCATCAAAGCGCATTCGGGCTCGTCAGCTCACACGTGCCCACTCCGCGATCAGCTGCCGCTGGCCCTCAGGTCGTGTCCTGTTGACGGTGTAGGGCGGCGAATTCCTCACCGCGCCGCAAGCGGCTGGGGTTCGTAAAAGTCCAAAACAATCCAGGCCGGATTAAGAACTCGCAGAGAGTTGAGGTCACCAAACCACCCACGATAACCGTGGCAACGGGAAAGAGTATTTCCCGCCCTGGAAGATAGCCGCCGATGACGAGCGGAATGAGACCGAGGCCTGTTGTTAACGCCGTCATGAGCACGGGCGCAAGCCGTTCCAGGCTGCCGGCTAAGACCATCTCCTTGGAAAAACCCTCTTCCTTCATGCGTTCTAAATAGGTGGAGATGAGCAGCAATCCGTTGCGAGCGGCGATCCCTCCCAGCGAAATGAAACCGACCATCGCGGCTACGGACATCGTTTGACCGGTAAGATGGAGTGCCAGAACGCCGCCAATAAAGGCTGCTGGAAGTGACATCACAATCTGTGCAGCGAGATTCGCAGACGAATACGTCGTGTACAGGACGACGAATACGACAGCCAAAGCCAGACCGCTCAGCAGCACAATCCGCTGGCTTGCTTCCTGTTGCGCTTCAAACTGACCGGCATAACTCACGAAGTATCCGTCGGGCAGCTGTACTCGTTCTTCGATCCTACGCTTGATCTCCGCTACAGCACTGCCAAGGTCTCGCCCCATTGTATTGACACGAACAACAATGCGCCGGCGACCATCGTCTCTCTTAATGGTGTTGGGCCCAATCGCCTCATAGACGTGGGCGACGGCGTGTAATGGAATATGTGCACCGGACGGCAGTTCGAGCGAGATACGATGAAATCCATCTAGATCCCTGCGATAAGGTTCGTCCAATCGCAGTAGCAGATCGAACGTCCTCTGGCCGTCGATGATTTGCGAAACGTCGCGACCGTGCGTCGCTGTCTCGACGAAGTCCTGCACAAACTGGGCTGTTACGCCGTAATAGGCTAAACGATCTTGCCTGAGCTCCACGCGGAATTGCGGAGTCAGCTCCTGCTGTTCGATCACCGGAGATGCGATACCATCGACGTCATCGATCGCATCTCTGATCTCTTTGGCCTTCATACGCAGTAGAGTGAGGTCATCGCCCACTAACTTGATGGCGATCTGCGCGGTTACACCCGACAGCATGTGACTGATGAGGTGGGCGATCGGTTGCTCGATCTCAGTTTCCACGCCCGGTACGTACTCTACTGCATCGTGCAGTTCTTCGATAAGCTCCGAGCGCGACAGTCCACTGTCTGGATTCAGTGACATCACGTACTCGCTGGTGTTGACACCCATGACGTGCTCGTCCTGCTCTGCGCGGCCGGTACGGCAGGTAAACCAGAGCAGCGGTGCCCTGGGATGGCTCTCCGACTTGACCAGCTTCAGCAAGTTGGCATCGGCAATACGGCTGATTTCGCGGCTCGTTTCCAGTGACGTACCCGGTGGCGCGAAGAGATTAACTTGGGCCGCCCCTTCGTCGAACGGCGGCAAGAAATCCCTCCCCATACCCACCGCCGACATCGTGCCGACGACCGTACCGATGCCGAGGAGAGACAACATGGCGGTGAGCCCAACTGGATGCAAACTGAACCTGATGGCCGGACGGGCAACCCACTTTAACGCCCGCAGGAATACACCGTCGCGCCGTGTCGCCGTCACCTTGGCGGCCGGGAGCAGGTAATAGGACAACACAGGTGTGACAGTCAACGAGACAAGTGTCGAGGCGATGATCGAGACAATGTACGCGATTCCCAACGGTGTAAAGAGCCGGCCCTCGATGCCGCTGAGTGCAAACAGTGGAGAAAACACCACAACCACGAGGACCGTACTCACGAAGATCGCGTTACGGACCTCCACGCTCGCCTTGAGAACAACGAGCAACACTGGATGAGGGCTTTCTGCCTGCCGATTCTGCCGCAACCGACGAAAGATGTTCTCCACCCCTACGATCGCATCGTCGACGAGTTCTCCCAGTGCAACCGCCAATCCACCGAGGGTCATGACGTTGATCGAAAGATCGAACCAGCGAAAAACTAGAGCCGTCACCAAGATCGATAGCGGAATCGCAGTCAGCGTAATGAACGTCGTGCGGAAGTTAAGGAGAAACAAGAACAAGATGATTACCACCAACAAAGCACCGTCCCGCAGAGCTTCGACAACGTTTTGGACGCTGTGGTCAATGAACTCCCGCTGTTCGTAAGTCGCTTGAATAACGACGTCGCTTGGCAGAGATGTTCTTAGCTCGTCGATCGCTTCCTGAATTCGCTCCGTCACAGCACGGGTGTCCGCGGCAGGCTGCTTTTGGATCGTCAGCACGACGGCCGCCTTTCCGTTAACCGATGAGTCACCTCGCTTGATCTGGGAAGCTTCCTTGACCGCTGCTACCTGCTTCACGAGCACTGCGCGCTTGAGTGTGTCCTTGATGACGACATTTCCGATGTCGGCTGCAGATCGGAACCGCCCTAGGCCGCGGATCAAGAACTCGCGCGAGTCACGACTCATGAAGCCGCCGCTTACATTCAAGTTGCTTGCCGACAGCGCAGTCTCAACCTCCGCCAAGGACACTTCGTATTGGTGCATCTTGTGAAGATCCACCAACACATGATATTGTTTGCGACCGCCGCCCATCGTGATTACCTGCGAGACACCTTCGATCGTGAGCAGCCGCTGTCGGACCACCCAATCGGCCAGAGTCCGGATCTCTCGAGGAGAGGTCGTGCCATCTTCGCTCCAGATGCCGACGAGCACGATCTGACCCAAGAGAGATGAGATGGGGCCCATTTGCGGTTTGACGTCAGCGGGTAGGAGGTCGAGCGCAGTGGTCATTCTCTCCTGGACGATCTGCCGGGCTGTGTAGACATCCACGTCCCAATCGAACTCGACGTTGACAACCGACAGCCCAATGTCCGACGAGCTCCGTATGGCAATGACACCCACGGCGCCGTTGAGCGCGGTCTCCAACGGAATCGTCACCCGCTGTTCGACTTCTTCGGGTGCCAGTCCGTGGCACTCGGTCACCACGACGACGCGCGGGCGCGTGAGGTTAGGTAGAACGTCGATCGGCAATGAGGTGCCGACGAGGCTGCCCAGCACAACTACAGCCAGGGCGGCGCAGACGATCAGCCAACGGTGCCCGAGAGAGAATTGAATGATGTAATTTAGCATGACGGCTCCTCGCACCACTGCTGGCGTTCGGTTGGCAAACTACGCGTCGCGCGGCCTGTTGGGCTTCGGCTCAAAACCAAGAAACGATCAGTGAAGCGGTTCCGGTCTGTCCCTCTCCCGACAACGAGGCCGTGCAGCTTTCTGAGTTTTGCGTGACTTCGTTTTTCTTCACTCTCCGCTCGGGGAGAGTCGGCCCAAAGGGCCGGAGAGGGGGGAGTCCTCGGACGCTACCCGCCGGTTTCGCTGAGGAACCGTGGGCTAACGCCCAGCGGCTGATTTGCAGCGTAGCCGAACTCACCAGGGTTTGGCGGACTGCATGAAGCGTAAGCTGCACCGCCTCCAACGGGTGAGGGAACATACTTTTTGGACAACGGCTAATGGTCGTGATGATGATGCCCACCTCCCCCCGCCGACTGCAGTTCCATCGCCAGATGAAGCTGATACGCGCGATTCAAGGCTACCCGTTGCGTGAGAGAGAGTTGATCGTCATCGGCGACAATCGCCCAGCGGTCGTCGCGATGCAATAGCCGCACTGGTACAGGCTCGAACTCTATAAAGATCTCGTCGTGAGCGTCTTGCAAATCGTTGCTGTTTTGATCGTCCAGCGCTGGATCATCATGCTCGACAAAGACGAATGCCTCGGGGCCTTCGACCACGACGGCGTCCAACGGCAACAACAATTGATCCTCCCAGTGCTCCGTAGGAAGCTTCACGTGGACACGTTGGCCGGGCTTGAACCTCCACTGCTGAAACTCTCGTCCGTGCTCGTCGGCAATTGACTCGACCACTTCATTTCTAATCGGCAAGTAGAAACTGCTCGTCTGTGTTTCCCGGTCGACGTGGTTGTCGACATGCAATAGCTCGAGCCCCTGCAGCAGCAAGGTATGTGAGTGTTCTCTATCGTGCTCGTGACCAAACTCGACGTTCACTTTCCAACCTGCTTCACTGATCTTCGCCAGTGCTGGCAGATCCCTGTCGAAGGCCTGGCCTTGAATGTAGAGCTCAGCATGGTACGCCAGCTGGCATAGTTCTTCGCCGCGTTGAACGGTTTTTCCCGGATGGACCTGGATCCGCTCGACGGAGAATTCCCGCGGCGGACTCGGCGAGACAACAGACACCGGAATAGTCGGCGAAGTCGGTGATTCGAGGAACGCCGGCACTACAACTTCAATACTCGTGGCCAGGGACCGGTTCTCTAGCACAGCAACCAGCATCGCCTCCGGTAGTCCGCGCCCGAGGATTTCCTGCTTGAGCGTGGTTTGCGACGCCTCGAGTTGGTTTAACTCGTATTCGAACTCTCTCAGGCGGTTCCGGGACAGTACACCGGATTCTGCCGGAGGCGAGAGCCTGGCAATTTCCTTCCGGAGGACTTCTTCGCGGGAAAGTGTGGCCAGCAGCTTCGACTGAGCTTCCGTCAGGCCATCATCCGTAATGCTCAAAGTGAACAAGCCGGCTGCCGGCCCTACTGCCTGGCCCTCGAGCACTGACACGCTCTCAACGATGCCGGAAACCGGGGCCGACACCGACCGGTTACTCCAACCCGGAATCTCTGTGACCTCTCCGGGAACCGTAATCGACTTCCAGTATTCGCCGCGCGAGATCTTGCCGAGTCGCAAGTCAAGATTCTCAAAGGCCTGTTCTGTCAGAGCTAAGTGCTCATCCTCGTGGGGGACTGCGTGGCCAGTGTCATTCGGATCGTGGGCCGCATCTTCTTCGACGCCGACGAGCAGCCTCGGATAAAAGTAGAGCCCGCTGACATTGCCGGCAACGAAAGCGAGCGTGACTGCGATCGCTGAAATTAGTACGTTTTGCGCAATGCGTGACACTCTCAGTACCTTTCTAAGCGGGAGAGAAGGCGCGCAGCCATTCGAAGCAGCCGAACAGCTAGCACGTGGCATCAGCAGCCGGGTACTGCGAGCCGCCTAGAGCAGGAAAACCTGCAGCGAACTGAGAAGAGCGTTGGTGCCCAGAGGCCCGGGGGGACCTCGGTCCAACGATCGGCGGCTTGGCGTCAGCGCAACCGCTACGAGAGGCTGTTGGAGAACGACCGCTTCATCGCAAAGCCAGCAAGAGCTACCTTCCCATGAACGGGACGTGCTCACAAACTGGACCCGCGGATCGTGCGAACAGTCGTGTTCTTGCTGGACAACCAGCGTTGCGCGGTCCACGTCGACAGCAAGGTCGCCGTCGTGGTCCGCGAGCCCCAACACGCGGAGCCAGTGGTTGTGTTCGAGACAGCCACAAGGACATGCGCCGAGTTGATAGATCAGGCAGACAGACAGCACCACCGATGTGATGCGCGCCTGACGACATGAGTGTACCCTGCTGTTCATAGCGTTTCTCGACCTATTCTAGCAAGGGCGCTGGCGAGATACGAGAAACTTTTCCGAGGTGCTGCTGGCCTCGCCAGTCAAGGACAACTCGCTAACTCGGTCACGGCGTGCGCACAGCACTGACCGCTGATTGGGTCGCCGGCAACCACATCCGCAACTGAGACTCAGTTTCACTTGCAACCTGACCGCAGGGCGGCTGTTCGGCCGACATGATTGACCGGTCAAGGAAGCTCGACCACATCCTGTCAATCATGTTAATCCTGTCTCACAATCCGTTGATCACAATGGCTAGACAGGATTAACAGGATCAACATGATATAGAGTCAGCAAGGAAGTCGCTCCCTTTCTACATCTGACGGCCCGACACGGCGACAACGCACACAGCCAACCCTGTCACCACCACATCATGTCAATCATGTTAATCCTGTCTGGCTATTCGTTCATCGTGACGGCTGGACAGGGTTAACAAGGTCAACATGACAAAAAGCCGGCAAGGAGATCGCTCACTTTCTTCATTTCTTCATCTGAGAGCTCGGCACGGCGGCGACGCACACGGCCAACCGCATTGCCACTACATCCTGTCAATCATGTTAATCCTGTCTGGCTACCCGTTCATCACAACGGCTGGACAGGTCAACAAATATTAGGTGGTGTAACATTCTTTCTGTAAAAGCGCAGTGGCGCGCCGAACTTAATTGATTCGGAGCGTCGCTGATAGGCGGCTTGAAAAAGCGTGGGCCGCTGTCGATCTTTCTTTTCGCAGGACACTACTCTAGCGAAAGGAGACCCACATGGCCCACGACGATCAATCTACTCGTTTCGAAGAGCTGCTCCAACTACTCGGCGAACATGGCTTTGAGGGAATGGGGCACGCGATTGAGATTCTCATGAATGAGGCGATGAAACTCGAGCGCGCGGAAGCCCTGGGCGCGATGCCGTATCAGCGGACCGAAGCGCGACGTGGATATGCCAATGGATACAAGTCCAAGACGGTCAACAGCCGACTCGGCCAACTGCGCGTTAACGTTCCTCAGACCCGAGATGTGGAGTTCTATCCGTCGACATTGGAACGGGGCGAACGCAGTGAGCGGGCGCTCAAATTAGCGGTGGCGGAGATGTACGTGCAGGGAGTATCGACCAGGAAAGTGGCGGAGATCACTCAGGAGCTGTGTGGATTGGAGGTCAGTAGTACTCAGGTCAGTCGGGCCGCCGAGCTGCTGGACGAAGAACTGCAAGCCTGGCGGGAGCGTCCACTGGAAACGGTGCCGTATGTGATTCTCGATGCTCGCTACGAGAAGGTTCGCCACGGAGGCAGCGTACGTGACTGCGCGGTACTGATCGCCACCGGCATTTTGGAGAACGGTCAACGCAGCATCCTGGGCGTCAGCGTCTCACTTTCCGAAGCAGAGGTTCACTGGAGAAGCTTCTTTGAAGAGTCTGATCGACCGTGGCTTGCACGGTGTTCAGTTGATCGTTTCCGACGATCACGCGGGGCTGAAGCAGGCTCGCAAGGCATGCTTCGCAGGCGTGGCCTGGCAGCGCTGCCAGTTTCACCCTCCTCCAGAACGCTCTGAACTACGTACCCAAGATAACCATGCGTCCGGAAGTCATCCAGGACTTGCGTAACGTGCTCAACGCAGCGGATCGTCACGAAGCAGATCGTCTCCTCAAGTTGATGGTCGAGAAGTACGCCGAGACGGCGCCGGATCTATCCCGTTGGCTCGAGACCAACGTTGCGGAAAGTCTGACGGTGTTCGAATTGGAACCTTCTCACCGCCGCCGTCTTCGCACGACGAACATGCTTGAGCGGCTAAACCAGGAGATCAAACGTCGCACCAGAGTGGCAACGCTGTTTCCCAACGAAGCGTCGCTCCTGCGGTTAGTCAGCGCGATCCTCAGCGAGACCAGCGACGATTGGGAAACTGGCAAAGTCTATTTGACAATGCAAACAACGCCTCCCAAAAACGGAACACAGAGAAAGGCTAGCGGGGGTCCAGGGGGGCGGCAATGAGCCCCCCGGTCTGCGTGAACGCAAAAGAAAACGGCGGCGAAGCCGCTCCATACTATTTACAAAACGCGAAAATGAGATCGACAGAATTTACAGAAGGAAGGTTGCTCGACCAAATATTAAAAGTCTGGCAACTCACCCGTCCACTTAATCGCCACTCTTGTAAACACGAAACTTCCGACGGACGTCGACTTTTGTTGGTCCAAAGTTGATAAGCAAACCAATCTCGATCCCTGTGGCCGTCAAGTAATTCACTAGCTGGACCTCATGAACGATCGCTAGCCGTGCGACTGACTTCAGCTCCAGAATCAGCTCGTCTTCGACCAGAATGTCGGCAACGAAGTCACCGACGAGGATGTCGTCATAAGTCACCGAGATCGGCGCGTGCACCTCGTGCGTGATTCCTGCTTTGGTCAGCTCGATCGCCAACGCCTTCTCATAGACTGACTCCAGGAATCCGAACCCAAGTCGATTGTAGACTTGAAATGCTGCACCAATAACTTGTTCACTCAACCTGTCATTCATTGTTCGCTTCGACAATGCTTGGAGTGACCAGCAGACAACCCATCCTGCCTTCATGATAACGGCTAGACAGGATTAACAGGACCAACACGATAAAGAAGTCGGCAAGGAAGTACATCTGCAAAGCTCGACATGGCGACGACGCACACAGCCAACCGCGTCACCACCGCATCCTGTCAATCATGTCAATCCTGTCTCACAATCCGTTGATCACAATGGCTAGACAGGATTAACAGGATCAACATGATAAAGAGCCAGCAAGGAGGTCGCGCCCTTTCTACATCTGAAGGCTCGGCACGGCGACAGTGCACACAGCCAACCACATCGCCACTACATCCTGTCAATCATGTTAATCCTGTCTGGCTATTCGTTCATCATGACGACTAGACAGGACCGACACGATAAAGCGCCGGAAAGGAGGTCGCTCACTTTCTACATCTGATGGCTCGGCACGGCGACGACGCACACAGCCAACCGCGTCACCACCGCATCCTGTCAATCATGTCAATCCTGTCTGGCTATTCGTTCATCATGACAGCTAGACAGGACCGACACGATAACGCGCCGGAAAGGAGGTCGCTCACTTTCTACATCTGATGGCTCGGCACGGCGACGATGCACACAGCCAACCGCGTCACCACCACATCCTGCCAATCATGTCGATCCTGTCGGGCTACGCGATCAACTTCGAAATGACCTTCGCGCCATCGGGTGCGACGCGAACTGGGCGACCGTCGCGAGTGTGAAGTTCGTGCGCCGGGTCGATGCCGAGCAGCGTATAAATTGTCGCTGCAAGATCCGCAGGGGTGACAGCGCGGTCCTTGGGATACTCGGCTAATGCGTCGCTGCTACCAATGACCTGACCACCTGATATCCCTCCACCGGCCAGCACAACGCTAAAGACATTTGGCCAGTGGTCCCTTCCGCCAGCAGAGTTGATCTTGGGTGTGCGGCCGAATTCGCCCATCACCAACACCAGCGTTTCGTCCAGCATGTTGCGCTCAGACAGATCCTCAATCAACGAACTGAAAGCTCGGTCGAGTGAGGGTAAATGAGCGTTCCGGTCCGTAGGATAACGTTCCTTGAGCTTGGCAATGTCCTGATGGGTGTCCCAACCGCTGCTATTGACCGTCACAAACGGCACACCACGCTCGACCAGGCGGCGCGCCAACAGGCAGCTTTGACCGAGGCTGCCGCCGCCACCACGACCGTAGCGACTTCGCAGGGCCTGCGGTTCGTCGGATAGCTTGAAGGCGTTTTTTGCCGCGGAGGAAGCAACGAGACTATAGGCTCGTTCAAGATTGGGATCCGTTGCCGAAGACGACGCGTCCTTGGATCGACTGAATTCATCGAGAGCTTTTACGATTTGTCGGCGACGATCCAGGCGCGTCAGGTCCAGACCCTGGTAGAAGTCGAGGTCCCGCACTCTGAAGTCGGGACGGTCTGGATTGCCGCCCACGGAGAACGGTTGCGTCGCGCTGGGCAAGAAGCCGTTGCCGCTTATATTCCTATTGAAGTTGGGTACGGCAATGTTAGGCGGCAGGACGCCGGCTTGGGTGCGCACTTGGGCGAGCGTCGCACCGAACGTCGGATACTCCAACGCTGGCGAAGGCTTGTAACCTGTCATCAGATAGTGGGTTCCGAAGTTGTGCTCACCGAGCGGAGAGGTCACCGAACGAACGACGGCCAACTTGTCCATCATTTGTGCGGTTCGCTCCAAACACTCGGCGATCCGCACCCCCCTGAGGCTCGTGTCAATCGTCTTCAACGGACCGCGAACTTCTTCTGGCGCAGCCGGCTTGGGATCGAAAGTCTCGAGGTGGCTCGGACCGCCGTCGAGCCAGATCAAGATGCACGACTTTGCCTTGGCTGGAAGCGCCGCCTCAGCCGCCTGGGCGTTCCGCAATCGAAAGAAGTCGCCCAGCCCCAGGCCCAAAGCTGACAATCCACCCACTCGAATCAGGTCTCGGCGGGTAACACCGTCGCAACGTCTCGCGTTCATCGCGCCCTTCCCTACCATTACTCCTCACTCCCGAAGTCGTTCGCGCCAGTAGGTATTTACTTTCTTGCGCGCTCGCCACGACCATCTGCTGGGAAAGCTGTGAAGTAGAGGCCGATCGCTTCGTCACGCGTCAGCTTGCCAACGTCGACCAACTCTCCGAATCGTTCTTTGAAATCCGCCTGGCGTGTCGCGAGGTCCTTGTCGTGCTGACGTTTAACTTGCTCGTTCTTGTCCGATTTCTTGTTCATCCAGCCCGCGACTGTCTCGCTATCGACACCAACGGCCGCTGCGATCGCGCCCATAACATGCGGATCAGGGTACAACATTGGTTGAGTAAACGCGAAATTGTGTAGCACTTTTCGGTCCTTGGCGACGATAATCGTCATCGCCACGTTGCGATTCAAGCCGTAGATTCCCGGCCCATCGCGACCATCGGACGAGATACTCATCTGAATGACATCTGAGATTTGATCCACAAAGTCGTACTTGAAGATGGCACGGGGCGTTGGATCGTCAACAAGAAAAGTCGTCGAAACGTGCAACCCGGTTGGTGACTTCTCTGCGATCCGCGCCAGCGCAGGACCGGTCAACAGGAGGCCCTTCTGTCCAACCACCGAATTGTCTTGGAAAATCAGCACGAGTGGTTTCTTCCCGGCCACTGCGACTGGATCGTACTCACTACCTACAAAGTCACCCCGTATACCGGTCACCGTCAGCGGAGGTAGCTTCTCACCCGGTTGTGGACCGGAGAAGACGACTTTCTCCAGCGTCTTGCTGAACTCAGCAGGATCTTTGACTTCTATGCGTTTGCGGTAGTACTCTCCCTTACTTGCACGTCTTTTGCTTTCTCTGCGATCACCCTGCCGCAGCCACTGCAGCACATCTTCCTTCGTGGCTCGGCCACTTTCAATCTTCTGCCTGATGGCTGGCCGGTCTTTCAGCAACTGTTCGTACCGTTGCTCTAAGCTGTCATTTCCCTTCTCCTTGGTGCGAGCCCGCTCGGACTCCATGTGGTTGCCGCCACCTGCGTGGTCCGGAAAAGCTGTCTTGTAAAGCTCTGCCGCTTCTTGCTGCGTCAGCTTACCGGCTTCCACAAACTCGTCGAGCTGTTTTCGAAGAGCCACCTGGCGTGGCGTGAGCTCGCGCTTGCCGCCGCGCACGTCACGGCTATTTTTGGAGCGAGCGTCTTGCCCGTTGCTGCCGCTGAACCATAGCACAACGATGAGGATGACGGCGATTGCGGATCGTATCATTGGTGCGTGTCCTTTACGGGTGACGCGGCCAGCGAGCAAACCTGGTTACGTATATTACAATCCTCACGGTACCAAGAGCTCCTGTCCACTCCAACTGCGATCTGAATTCCATTGAGTCCTCTGCGCAGCCCCTGCGAGGGTCCGTACCAGACCGGACAATTATGACCCGTGCGGCAAACTGCCGAATCTGGGTTCGAGGATCTCGGGAATGCTAGGCTTTGTTTCAAAACAAGTAATTTGGTCGCGTAGCGACTTCCCAAGTGTTCTCTCCCCCAGCTAGCTGGGGGAGAGAGTCAGAGAAAGGGGGCTTTTGAGACAAAGCCTAGTCCGTACCGGTGACAACACGGCCCATAGCGTCGATCGGGTCTTCGACCAAGACACGAGCCTTGGGAAGCAGCGCGATGAGATCGGGCAGGTCATACGTTCGCAGCGCGCCGTGAACAACGTTGACTAGCTGGTTACTCGTGATTGGTGAGTGAATGACGTTCGACCACGATACCAGTGAGCGGCGGAGTGTCAGCGAAGTGATCATTTGCCTCTGCAACACGGCTGCATGCAGAGCGGGTGGGCCGGCTTCCCCAATGCCGATGAGATGCAGTGGAGTTGCCTCGTCACAAGCGACGGATTCCCGCAGGAAACGAGCGCTCGCCAGGATGTCGGACGTTCGCATGCCGAGAAAGGACTCGCCCAGCATGTAAGCAACAATCACGTCGGGCCCGTTCGGCCCCATCACGTCGACGTCCCGACTGTACCGCCACGGTATGGCCTGCGTTTCTCCACAACCGCGGACGTCAACAGCGAGAACGGTGTGGCCAGCCACAACCAACGCTTCGATCGGCCCGCCCACCTGTGAATCAATCTGTTTACTTTGGCCGTGTACGTACAGATACAAGTCACCAGTACTAGCTGAGGGCTTGTACAACAGCGCGGGAAGCACAATGCCCTCCTCGGCGTGGAGTACGAGCTTCTCGATCGTGTAGCCGCCGCGCTGGACTCGTCCTACCTGTTCACTTCGAAGTCGAGGGACGTTTACAAGGCTGGGAACTCCCGCTACGTCCTGAACCTTCGCCAACATTGCAGCCGTGTCTTTTTCTTTCCATTGTCGTTGGCGATCGACCACCAGCTTCGATTCCACTTCAATATTCAAGTCGAACACCGACCGAGCTCCTTTGATGTGGAGTGTTTGTCCGGTTGGCGTGCATTGCAATTCCGCGACGGATGCAACTTCGGAAGGTGACTCGGTGATCGCATCGTCTTGATGAACAAGCCAGCGCCGCATCCAGCGCGTCGCTCCGACTCGCAGTTGCTGTGAGAAACCATGTGGCTGGTCTGTTTCTACGAGGTCAACTCGTTCAGCATAACCAAGTCGTGTGTACCATCGCTTGGAATCGCGAAACGACTCCCACGCTCCTTCAATCGGAACGTAGTCGCGAGTGGCCGAACAGATGAGTGTCGGCTTGGGCGCCCGCATCAACAGGTAGTCGGCAAAGTCCATGCCATAGGCCATCTGCCCGTGAATGTTCTGCTCTATGTCGCCCGGACCGGGTGATTCATTCTTACGAGCTGTGGTTGTGATCCAACAGGCTGGTGCAGCGCACTCAATGCGGTCGTCAAGCGCCATCAAATAGCCAGTTTGGTTTCCACCGCCGGAGTTCCCCGTGCAACCGATCCGCCGTGAATCAATGTCGGGGCGGCTGCACAGATAGTCGATCCCTCGAATGCCATCCCAGATCATGTAAGTTGCCAGACTACGGCCCAGCAGGATCGGAGCAATTCCTGTACGATTGTGTTCCGAAGTCGGAGGATAAGGTGTCTTCTCGCCAACGAATATCTGCCGACGTTCTCCCTGGCCGATCGGATCAAAGCAAAGTACTGCCATGCCATGTCGAGCGAGCAGGATGCAGGCCCGCTGGTAGGTATCGGCCGCCTTGCCAATCACCGAGTGGCCGCAAGGAAGCAGCACACCCGGATACGGCGGCTCGCTCTCCGGCAGATACAGAATCGCTGAAACGTAGAACCGAGGTTGACTCTGGTAGAGAACCTTCTCATAGCGATAGCCGTCTCCCTTGCCGCGACCAACAACCCGTGCGTTCAGCGGCGTTCTCTCGGGCAGTCCGCCAAGACTGCTGAGGAACGACTGCCGCAGCCGACGTTGATAGGCGGCGATTTGGTCGGCAGTCTTCACGTTTTCATAGCGCGTCCGCCTGTCTTGCACCGCGTCTCGTACACGCCCGCGCAGGTATCTCCGCATCATCTCGTGTGCAGGGCTACCGTCGATCGTGCCTGACAGGACCGCGGCAGTACCGTCTGATGCGGGTACCCGCTGCGTTGTCAGGGCCGGCCGAGCCGCGCCTTCGGCCGGCCGATCATCGTCCGCCGCACAACAAACGCAGCCCAGCAGCGCGGACATAATCACCAGGCTGCTGCACATTGTCCAACTACTGGTCATTCCATCAGTCCGATTGGCGAACAGGGCCGAGCAGCTACTGCCTCCCAAACCAAGCCAGCGCCTGGGTTTCAGGCGGGGTGGGTGAACGTGGATGGTGTCCTGGCAGCTTTGCGAAGATCGACGGCTCGTACGATTCCTTTCTTCGCAGGATGTCGTAGAGCATGACTGACAATCCAGCGGCGATTGCCGGACTGCGTCAGGTCATCGGAATCCTCAATCTCTTCGAGCCACTGTTGGCAAACATCAAAGGCGACATCCGGATGATCCTTGGCAATGTCGCCCAGATGATTGGCCACCGATCGGCGAACATACAGCTCTGGATCGTCCTTGAGTTTCTCAAGCAGCGGCAGAGAAAGGGTCGGGGTTTCGATAAACTCACGAAGCCGCATTGCCCACGGAAGCCGTGGCCGTGTTCCTTCACTGACGAGTCGGCGCACGTGGGGATTGGAGTCTTCGGCCCAGGACGTCAGCGTGTCGAGGCACTTCGCACGATATTCGATCAGGAATGGCCGCACGCTGAATTCCGCCGAGAATCGCTGAGTGAGTTCGTAGTTGGCCCACATTCCACTGTCGAATCGAGAAACACCCCAGGTTGCTATCAACTGAGCGTGCGGCAGGTAGAAAAAGGGAGCCAGCCCGTTATCTTGGGTCGCTTCGAGAGGCGGCCCCAACGATTGCACGAGAAGTGGTGCGAGTTTGTCGAAATCCGAAGGCAGTTGTTCGACCAACGCACCTGCGATGTGCTGAGCCCGATCTTTCAATTCGAGTTTCTGCAACCCCTGGACCGCACGAGATTGAAACCGTTTTACATCAAAGCCGGTCACAACGTCCGTGAAGGATTCGCCGATCAGATTCACCAGGCGTCGATCCATCATCTCCTTCAGCGGCACTCCATGCTGAATTGTTGATGGCGCCGCGAAACGTTGTGCAGGGTGAAGCTTCATAGCGCGAATCTTACTGCCGTGGCAGTAGGGTGTCAAACTGAGTCATAGTCTGCGTTGACAACTCGACCACTAAGAAGCCTTCTTCTGCGCTGGTGGGGACTTCCGCACTGGCGGTACGTCGAATGCATCGGTGTCAGTCCCGTCTTCTCGCCGTGCCTTCAGTACACGTTCAATTTCCATCGCGGTATAGCCTGCGTCCACCATGCGCATCTTCAAGGTTGAATCCCGCCAATGGCAAGCTACCTCCGCGAACGTCTTGGCCAGGATGGCTACTACGGCCACGCCGAATACACAGCCAAAAAGGACGATCGGAATGAGAATACCTGCGTTCACTGTGTTTTCTCCTCCTCGATGAAGCTGCTTCGCTAATAACGCTTGTCTTGCATTCGCCGCTCACGTGGGATTATTGGAGTTGAGATTCGTCGCCGCGTTGTCTACGTGGGACCAGTGAGTGCACAGGAACGAGAGAATACCATTCGTATCCGTCCACCAGACCTACGTTGCCTACCAGCTCGATATGAATCACACGTCGATGAGCGGTGGTTTCCCGCCGCGACATCGTGCTCGAGTGTGAAAGCAGAGGTCGCATTGCCAGCACATCCCCAGTATTAGCATGCAGCTCCACGGGTCGTGGTTGTTCTCCATTGTCCTCCCGATGGGAGCCGGGAATCACGCACAGCGGTCCATTCTCTTCGTTCATCGGATCCAGATGAACTCTCAGCGTAAGCATTTGCTCCAAGAGTGATGCCGGAGCCTCGACATGCGGCACGCCGGCCTTCACGGTAGGTTTACGAAAATACCTGCTCGGAAGGTTGTTTCTCTTAACGGCAATCGTTCGGTCTTTGTGCCACGGCAGCGACCACGATCGGTCGGGAGGCTTGTCGAAGTAGAGTGCACGCACGATAGCAGCGTTTTCGCCCAAAACCGCCGAGGCAAATCCTCCCAGTGCTGGACAGTCAAGCAACCCCGCAGCTTCGGGAAAGACCTCAAGAAGATTTCGGGAGCCGTAGGTTTGACCGCGACTTCGCAAGATAGACGGATCGCTCCACCCCTGAAGTGCGGCAGAAAGCCGGCTCGCGAATGTGTCCATTTCGTCGGCAACGAAGATGCCCTCGAGCATCGCGAAGCCGTATTGCGACAGTTGAGCAAGCGACTGAGCAAAGGAGGCACCCATCGACGGCGTCCATTCGTGAGGAATCGAGTCAACGATCCGATGACGTAGCAGAATCACCCCGCCTAGGTGAGAACTTTCTTACGACTTCGACCCATCAATTCTAGCAGCTGGCGGCGCGCCGTCCTGTGCGTCCTCGGCAGCGCTACGTTTCCGCTGAGTTGGTGAAGACGAAGTCCGAATCCGCATGAAGCGGCGCAGGCGGCGGAGTCATTTGGGCCAGTGCCTGGAGGAAGCCGGTCATCTCCTTGCCAACCACGTCTCCGATCAAGCAGTCGATCAAGGCGGCCCGCTGGTCGGGGAAACGCTCGGCGAACTTGTGAAAACTGAACGAGGGATCGTAGAAGGCCCGCACGAGGCGATAAATCACCTCGATGCCTTCCCAGAGTTGCGGAACGAACGCCGCTAACCGCTCGGCTGAGATTTCGTTGTTTGTCAGCGCGTCATGTATGCAGCCAGCCGCCAACTCGCCCGACGCCAGCGCTAAGAAGAGCCCCGACGAGTAGATTGGATCGAGGAACCCAGCCGAGTCGCCAACCATCACCCAGCCGTTGCCCACAACCTGTCGGTTCAAATAGGCGAGTTTTCGGAGACCTCGTAGCGGGCCGATCAGTGATGCATCGGTCAACCACGACGACAGCGGCTTGCACAATTCCACTTCACGCAGAAACACATCCTCGAAGCGGCGGCTTTCACGAAACAGGTATTCGGGTGACGCGACAACGCCGACACTCACGACGTGGTCAGGGAGCGGGATGTACCAGAACCAGCCACGATCCTGGAGCATGAACACGGTGGTCTCGCCAGCGTCGATGCCCTCGCCGCGATGACCGCCTTGGTAGTAACTCCAGATGGAAGCCTTGTCGAGTCCGGGGATGTCGGTCCTCAAGCCCAGTTGCTTGCCGATCACAGACGCTCGCCCTGATGCATCCACGACGACTTGCGCAGCAATTTCCTCCGCTTCTCGACCGACGGTCTGCGCGCGTACGCCAACGGCCCGGTCGCTGTCGAACAGCACCTTGTTCACCTTCGTGGCCGATCGAATCTCGACGCCGGCGTCCTGCGCGTTGTCTTGGCAGAGTTGGTCGAATTCGCTCCGCTCGACTTGCCATGTAGTGGCCCGTTCGCCTGAGACCGTTTCGGAAAAGTAGAACGGCGCCGCCTCCCTTCCCGAAGGCGATACGAACCGCACGCTGTGCTTGGCCGGAAAGTGCGATCGGCGCAGTTTCGGCAGCAGTCCCAGACGATCGAATGTGCCATACGTGTGTGGAATCAACGACTCGCCGATGTGATAACGCGGAAAGGTCGAACCTTCCAGCACCAGGCAACGGTGGCCCTGCCGTTGCAGTAATGTTGCCGCCGTGGTCCCCGCCGGACCTCCGCCGATGACGACAACGTCGTAGGAGGACTCTGGTGGTGACGCAATCATTACCGTCTCCTTCAGTTCGCGCTCAACTCAACGGTCGGAATCTGGCCTGGCTCGTAGACACAATCTGGCTCGCCGGCCAACGGGTCACCGGTCACTGCATACGCCCGACTGCGGCTGCCACCACAGACATAGCGGTATTCACAGATGCCGCAGTCGCCAGAAAACTGATCGGGATCGCGGAGCGCGACGAACGTCGGGTGCCTTTGATAGGCGTCGACGACAGAGTCTTCCGGAAACCGGCCGCACACCGACGGTAGGAAGCCGGCCGGATAGATCTCGCCGACGTGGCTGACGAACATGATGCCGTTGCCGTCGCGAACGCCAAGCGGGCCGCGATGTTTGCGTTCACGCCCTCCTTGGGGCGACGTGCCGGCCGGTTTCTCAGCTCGGCCGCGCTCCGGCAGGTTGGCAGCCCGCTCCGCGCGCGGCCCCGCTAGGGGATTGCCGTTGCGCTGTAAAACAAACCGCCGATAGTGCGGCGCTTCGGTCGTCTTGATGCCATACGGCTGACGACCAGCTTGAATCCATAGCCGCTCGAACACCTCTTCGTATTGCTCTGGGGCTATCCGCTCTTCGTCAATCCCACGTCCGACCGGGATCAAGAAAAAAACCGACCACATGGCAATGCCTTGCGTCGAGAGAAGCGTCGCGATCTCTTCGATCAGGTGAAAGTTGCGGAGCGTGATCGTGGTGTTGACCTGCACGCCGAGGCCCAGCTTGCGCGCGTCGACCAGCATCCGCATGGTGCGCTCGAAGCTTCCTTGCCAACCGCGAAAGGCATCGTGCGTCTTGGCATCTGGGCCGTCGAGGCTGATCCCCAGCAGGCGTACGCCGGCGTCTTTGGCTTTTCGAAGCGCCGCGCGTGTCGCCAGCGGTGTGGCGGACGGCGTTAGCGCAACCTGCAAGCCGGCGGAAACCGCGTGGCGGATTAACTCGAAGATATCCCCCCGCTTGAGCGGATCGCCTCCAGTCAGCACCAGGTTTGGCATGCGCGGGAAGCTCGCAACCTGCTCGATCAGTGCCTTCGACTGTTCAGTGGTCAACTGCCTCGGATGGGCTGCTTCTTGAGCCGAAGCGCGGCAGTGTTTGCACACCAAGTCGCACGCCGTGGTCACTTCGTAGTAGAACATCAGTGGACTCACGGCGAAGTCGGCGTGCGTATAGTTGGAGAAGCTCATGCTCTTGTCCAAACTACTCTCGATCACTCGACCGTGACGCAGAGTCCCCTGGTATGCGATCGCGATCGTTAGGCGGGGCTCTTTGGTGGGAGGCCCCGGCTCAATAAAGACTTCAGGACCTTGACATCCATAATTGCAGAAACTACGTTCTATGTCAACCGCTGATCGTGCTCTGCATCCCTCATTGCAGAGCGATCCACCATTCCACGCTCTCGCAGATGCCGCGTGCTCGAGGAACCTTTCACCTTTCACTCCTAAGACATGTCGCCGCAACACTCATCCGCATTGCGAGTAGCCATCATTGGCGGTGGGATTACTGGGCTGGCGGCGGCTCATCGTTTGACGGAACTTGTTCCGGCTGCCGAGCTTTCCTTATTTGAATCTGACGACCATTTGGGAGGCGTGTTGCAAACCACTCGCCGCGAAGGTTTCTTGATCGAGGGGGGTGCCGACAATTTCCTGGTGACCGTCCCGTGGGCACTGGGCTTGTGCCGGCGAATTGGGTTCGAAGACCAACTTATTTCGACCAACTCCGGCTACCGCCATGCCTTCGTCGTGCGAAAGGGGAAGCTCGTTCCTATCCCGGACGGCTTCGTCGTGATGGCGCCGTCGAAGGTCTGGCCGATGCTGGCCACGCCGATCTTAAGCCCGCTGGGCAAGTTGCGGTTGGCATGCGAACGGTTTGTTCCTCGCCGCCGGGAGCGCGACGATGAAAGTCTGGCTTCGTTCTGTCGGCGAAGGCTTGGCCGGGAAAGCTATGAGCGGTTGGTGCAGCCGCTCGTCGGCGGAATCTACACGGGCGATCCTGAGCGGCTCAGCCTGCGCGCGACGATGCCGCGCTTTGCCGAAATGGAAGTGCGACACGGCAGTCTGATTCGCGCATTGGGGAACCAACCAAAGCCGAGCGGCCGAAGCAGCGGAGCCCGCTACAGCATGTTCGTAGCGCCCCGTGACGGCATGTCAAGTCTGATTGACGCGATCGCCAACAAACTTCCCAACGGCTGTATTCATTTAGGCGCCCAAGTAGAGCGGGTTGGTAAAACCGAACACGGCTGGTCGGTGGCGCTGGCGAACGACTCTGGCGGTCCCAAAGAGTTTGACGCAGTCATTCTCGCAATGCCGGCAACTCCGACGGCCCAGCTGATCGAGGCGGTGGACGACAGGATTGCAGCAGAGCTCCGATCGATCCGTCTTGCAAGTTGCTCGATCGTCTCGTTGGGATTCCGCCGAGATCAAGTAGCACATCCGCTGGACGGTTTTGGCGTTGTCGTACCGATGATCGAAAAAAGAAAAATCTTGTCCGCCAGCTTTTCTAGCATCAAATATGCTGGTCGGGCGCCTGACGGAAGCGTCTTGATCCGAGTCTTTGTCGGCGGCGATTGCCAGCCGGACTTGGGGGACCTCCCTGACGACCAGTTGCGTGAAGTAGTCGTTGGCGAGTTGCGCGAGTTGCTCGGTGTCCAAGGCGATCCGCGGCTGGCGCATATCAGCCGTCGCGGAGCGGCCATGCCGCAATACCACATCGGCCACCTCGACAGAGTTTCCCGCACTCGCGATCAGCAACGTCACCATGCGGGTCTCTTCTTGGCCGGCAACGCCTACGACGGCATCGGCATACCCCACTGTATCCGCAGTGGCGAGCAGGCAGCGGAAGGCTTGGTAGCCGATTTGGTGCGGCCGGTCGTGGCCCGAAGTGGTTGAGCGCGAAACAGCACCCTGATCGAGGATTGACGTGGAGAGTATGATTTGACGTGCTCGCTGCCGAGATTTTCGGCCTGCCTGGACCTCCCCGCATGAGAGCGAACTCGGACACCGAACCTAAGGCGGAAATCGTTCAGCACGAGCTGCTGCGGGCTAAGACACCGTTCGAACGAGGAAAACTCACTTGCTCGTTGACGAATGCCGCTATCTTTCACGCCAAGCGCGCTATCGAGCGGGCGCACCCCGAGTTGGACCAGCGCGAACGAAACCTGCTATTCATTGAAGTGCACTATGGCAAGGCACTTGCGGACCAGGTCCGAGCCTATATAAGGACCGCACTGACCAATGTCTAATTCGGAGCTGGTCGAGGCGTTGAGGCCAGTGGTCGAGGCGCTTCGGACGCTACGCGTGAAGCATTACATTGGTGCCGGAGGCGTGTTGAGCAAACTCGAGTGGTATCGGCTGGGCGAAGGAGTGTCGGAACGACAGTTGTTAGACGTGATTGGCGTGCTGAAGGTTCAGGGTGGCCGGCTTGACTTGTCGTACATGCGAAGATGGGCCAGCAAATCGCGGTGTCAGCGACCTTCTTGATCTGGCGTTAGCGGCGCGATAGGCCGCATTAAGTCTGCTCCGCCCTCGTAGGTTGATTCGCCGTTTTGCCTGTTGACCGATGCTCTCCTTTTGCCATCGAAATCCTCTGGAAGGGTAGCTGACTTGTTGTCTGTTGCTCTCCTTCGATGGGTAAGCGGTCCGAAGGAAAGTCGGGCGTGCGATTTCTCCGTTCGCGGCTAGTTTTACCCGATTTTCACGCCGCGCGACTTCTGGTAGGATTTGACCCCGGTTGTGGGAGGACGGTTACATAGAATTGGTTGTAATCGTCGGTTTCTGCGGTCGACGCCAGAATCCGCAAACGTATTTCCTAAAACAACTTAGCCCCCTTAGCTCAACTGGCAGAGCAACTGACTCTTAATGAGTTTTGGGGCATTTCTCTCGAAGTGGCAATTCGGCCGAAAACCGCTTGTTTTCAAGGCTCAAACGCGCTTTCGGGCAGCCGGCCAAAATCCTCACAAAACTGCCGAAACGGCCGTTTGCGGTTGTAATCACAACCGCTGTTTAGAGCAACATGTTCTGACACTCCTCACTCATCCCGACAAATTGCTAGCAAACAACTTCTTAGCGCACTAACACCCTTGAAAAACCCGAGAGATCTCGCGGCAAAACTAGCCGTGCTAGCGGTTTGTCGGGTTCACCGAGGACTGTCCATGTTCTTGGTCAGTTGCCCCTTAGTGACCTCGCCATGTTCCGTAAAGCGATTAGAAGGGGAGAATAACATGCATGGGTGCCACAACCAAACCGATAACAGCGAGATCAAACCGAACGCCGCGACGCCGGACGTCTACGAGGTCTTGTACCGCAAGCTCCTTGAGCCAACCGCCAAGAGTGGCTCGGGCGCGCTCGCGGCCCTCCTAGAAGGTGTCCTGACCCGGCTGGTCGCCGAACTAACCGGCCCCAACAAGGAAACGGCAATTGAGTCAGTCTTTGACTGCCAAACTCTATTCACCCAAGCAGCGGATGCGCTTCGACTCGCTCTTGACGTGCAAACGGCCACCACGAACCACCGGCTTGAGTTTCTCGAGTCCCGCTTTGAACTACAGTTGGAGCAGGTTCAACGGTGTTGCCTGCAGGCAGCAAATCAGGAATCGACTACCTACCTCGACCGAATGAACCTGAAGCACGTTCTCCATCAATTGCTTCAGACCGTGCGAGCGATCGTTGAAGTGGAGCCGCAGCGGTCGTTCCGCAACGCAGCGTAACCGGCCGCCTCGCTGCGCCACTACTGTCGATCGCCCGACTCAACGTCGGTCGCTGACGTTTGTCGAAGGATGACAAACGTCAGCGATTGAGCTGGCAGAACCTGGACTGTCCAGTATCAGGTGTTACCTTTTTCTGTATTTCAATTGTTTTAGCAGCACCTCAAAGTCTCGCCCGCCAATGGCAGTCACATCGTTGTTGAATCGCATTTCAACTTTTTCGAGTCGTTCGTCGGTTGCAAAAGTCCCACCCCAAGATCCCCGGAAGATGTTGTGCTCATCCGCTTCGTCGCACATGTTGTTCCAGCGCAACACCCAGTTTCGGCTCCCTGGAATCGGCGTTCCCAAGACACCTCCTTCAGGTCGATACACGGAGTCCATTCGGAAGACAATTGTGTTGTTAGCTCCTCCACATCTCGGAATCTCGAATTCAATCTCGTAGTAGTACTCGTATACGCCTGGATCCAACGTAACGTAAGGGCCAAAGCACGCGTGGCCGTCGGTTCTATCACAATAATCCCGCCAATAGTCTCCAACTGACCTGCCGCGATTAGGAGGGTTGTGTCCGAGTCCAGATGCCGTGTGAGTCACCCATCCTCCTGAATTCAGCACCTCTAGCACTGATGGACGTTTGATGATCACATCTTCGAGCGAAAATTTGGTTTCTTTGCGTTCGTCCTTCGGTAGTTGTCTCGCCTGCCCAACTCCAATGACGCCCGGTGGTAGTAGGGTGTCAGAGTCTTGGCCCACAATCAGATGGGGAACAGAAACAGTTAGTGCCGCGATCCCGCCTTTGGCAATCGCCGATCTTCGAGATATTCTTGACATGCTGCGCTCCGTGGTGATGTTAGTCGACACTTCGCGAGTTCTAGCCACTCGCGGATATTGTACGGACGGTGCGGCCGAATACAACTATTACACGCCTATGCGCGCGGTGCGAATCTATGGGATCAGCCTGAAGCGTGCGACTCGCCTTCTTGCAACTGTTTGTAGTGGTGCCCCAGCTTCAACCGAGCCAGCCCTCGCTTCTAGCGACCCTCTACCATTGCAAATTGCAAGCAGGACGATCAGACGTCGTCCTACCTAAAAGGCTGCCACTGCAAAGACAATGACAGCCGACACACAGACTTCACACACTTAGATTGCCCATCAACTTCGAGCATTCCAGTTCTGTCTGCAAAGCAATCGGCAATGCTTCAGTGTTTGTCCGGACAGAAGTCGTGGCCACAATTGCCTTGAGTCGCGCGTGGGCTCGAACTCTAATGGAGTTCGCCGCAGAAGCCCCCTATGTTCACACTCCCGATGGTGACAACGAGAGGAACATCATGACCAAGATCGCAATCGCATCCTGCTGCAAGATCCGCGGACAAAAAAGCCAAAAGGACCAGCCCGCGTGGCAATCGATCGAAGAGGAAAGGCCTGATCTCGTGCTACTGCTGGGTGACAATGTCTACATGCGACAGAGTGGCCCCAGATGGGATCTTAGGCAGTTGAAATCCGTCTACGAAGTGCAGTTCCGCGAGCCTCATTTCGCTTCTTTGCTCGACAACGTTCCTTACATGGCCACGTGGGACGACCACGACTTCGGCCCGAACGACTCACGTGGAGCGTCGGAAAGAGACAAGCCGTACCGCGCACGTTCACGCAGGCTTTTCCACCGCTTCATGAAAGATGGCATCAACAACAACCGGCCTGAGGTCTATTGCTCACATGTGGTCAACGATGTCAAAGTGATCATGCTTGACGTGCGTTACTATCGCACAGGTCTTAGGCAGCGGAACCCAACGATCCTAGGCTCAAAGCAGGAGAGGTGGCTGTGGCGCGAACTTGATCACAATTCGAAGTTCACCGTCGTCGGTTCGGGTACTTGCCTTGAGTCCGGCGCCCCACGCGACAAGTGGAGTGCTTACCGAGACGCCTATGCAAGATTGCGGGAACATCTTAAACAAGTCCCCAGGCTGCTGTTCGTGTCAGGCGACCTTCACAAAAACACCTTCAAAACCCATGACGGATTCTTTGAAGTGATTTCCTCGGGGATTGGCCGCAAGGAGCGAGGTCGACCGCTCAACAACTATGGGATCATCGACTTTGGCCGGACGCGAGTCCGGGTCAGCCTGCGCGGCACACACCGCAGAGAAAAGACAATCAGAACGAATAGTTGGAAAGTCGAACGGTGACTCGGGCTACGGATGCGGTTAGTCCGATCAAACAGGCGCCTCCAGCACGTCGAATTCATCGCCCGCATCCTTCCCTCCATCAAACCGGATGGTCTTGCCCTCCTTTGCCTCAGAAGCGGTGTACTTGGCACTGTTCACAACACGTCCGTTCTTGTCGAGCAGCTGTATTTCATCACCAGCATTATTCAGTGAGAAATTGCCTTCGGTGATCTTAATGATCTTCTCCCGGTTCGCCTCGATTCTCCCGCGCAACTCCTCAACCTTCTGCGCCCGGTTAACTAATGTCCATCCACTGATTGAGACTGCCCGAGAGCTCGTGTTGACGAGAGTGACCGTCTCTTTCCCGCGATCTTGCCCAACTGGATTCGGAAGGAGCGCGGCAATTCGCACCCTACTCGAAGGTCGGATCCCAAAGATGAATCCATCGTCCTCTGCCTGCACCTCTATGTCGCGTCGTGGCCAAACTTCTTGGAGAACTTGCAAAATCTCGCGAGCAAGCTTGTCGCTCTTTGATTCGGAGTAACTGTAGGCATACCTTTTACCGTTAAGGCCAAACGCTGTTAGATCAAACTTCGTCCTCGGATTCGACTGCCTAGCATTGTGAACAATCAGTTCATATCCATCACAGCGGATCCATTTCTCCTCTCTAGGCTGTGGAGCCCTAGTCATTGCAGGCATTAGAGGCCATCTCCCATAAACTGCAGGGCCTGGATGCGGTCGAGCGAATCTAGGACGCGCTGCTGATACCTGTTCTCTACCGGTGCCTCCGGCGGATACATGTCCGAATAGAATCGAATGCGGACGTTCCAAAGATTGTGCACGGTGAAGAGTGTCTCCTTTGGGCTCCACTGACCCATAAACACGGTAGTCGGAGACCCGCGATTTGGACGGTTTCTGGCTGGTCGGGAGACGCGAAACCGGACCTTCCTACCATCTTCTAGCAACGCCACGATAGTCCCCCTACCGGCCGGCACAGGCTCATTGATCGTGATTCTTGCCACAATCTCTGGGTTGTCCGGTTCAGCTTCATGTTCAATCACGTTGATCTGCTGTGCGTGGGTGATCACACGCTCATACGCTACGGGAACAGAATCAGCTCCCCGCATGAATGCCGTGCTCATCACGAGCTCCAGGAACGCGGGAGCGGCGTCAATCGGAACGAAGTAATAGAGTCCGCCACACTCGCGAAAGATGTGGACGGCTTCAGGAGGCGGCGCACAGGGCGCAACCTCGAAGAGCCCCGGAGTGTGCGCAAAATCGAGATACCGTTCATATATGTCATTTTGATCTATCACTGGAGAAGACTTAAAACCGATGAACTCCTTTCGCTCACCGTTAACACCGACCTTGAAGATTTGCTTCAACACGCTAGCGTCCTCGTGAGTGTAGCTAGCATCACCGCCAAGCCTGTCCGTGCCTTGAATCTGAAAGTCACTGTACTGCAGCTGAACGAACGGCATGAACCTCTTGGCTCGAATGAGATTGTCCATTGCCTGATCAACGTACAGATCCATTACTTTTTGCCGAAAATCTTGGCTCTTGCGTGCCAACGACGGTACCTGACAGCCAATCGTGAAAGTCGCGATGCATGCGACCAGGCTCAATCGCAAGTAATTGTCCACCGTGCCACTTCCCTTTGCAACAATCCGATGACACTGTCCACTGCCATATCAATCATCGACAGCCAGACAGCAATGCAATTAAGCAGAAAAGTGCGCGAACCCCAGTGCGCCCCCTCGATCTATCTATGCAACGCAGGTGCGACCGAGGAGTTTTGCATCGCTCAATAGTACTCTTGGCGATAGCGTCTCTTATTGCACCTCCCCGATCGCCGCCCAGGCGGCTTCGTCGGACACCAGCTCCGCGATGATTTCACGAATGCGGGCGAGATCGATGGCTTCAACGATGCTGAGATCTTCATTGCGGAGAATCATGTCGCCGTTGCTCTCTTGCGAGACGACGTACGTCTTGCTTGGGAAGTCGCCTTTGCCACCGTAGCGCTGAAGATAACAAACGAAGGGATTCGTCGTTTGCATCGTCGGGGGTGGATTCTGCTTCTTTCTTTCCCAGTAGGACGGCAAGTAAGCTACCACGCGGAGGCGCACTTTGAACGCATGCGTTTGTACTCCGCACCGCAATTCCACACAGGTTTGTTCGTAATCCACTCCGCTGCCGAGTTCAAACATCTCGCGTAAATCTGAGTCGCTGGCGATTGAAATCAGCTTGTCGTCGACAGTCTCGAGGAATAGATCCCGAATCCCATTCACAAACGCGGCCGAAGCCGCTTGCGCGGCGAGCACGACCTCACGGTCGGCTGCCTCTCTGGTTGTTTTGGCCGCCGTGCCAGCGGCCAGTCCTCGTTGAATTGCCTGTTTATTGACCGTCATGTTGTCACCTTTGCCATCTTTTGACGGCAAAAATAGCGAGTCCATCAGCTCAAGCAGTTCGCTGGCATCTTTGGGGGACAGCTCGAAAATCGACGTTGCTGCCGCCAATGCTCGCAGGGCATCTGCAAACCACTGCGGACAACTGTCCGGAAAAGTGACATATCGCCAATGAACCGGTCGCTGCCAAAAGTGCTTGACGTCCCGTTGAGCAACGAGCCACAAGAACACCTGTACGAGCATGAAGACATCATTCCAGGTAGCATATTGCTCCTGCCGCCGACGCATAGCATCGGGAGAATACTGTGCATTGCCGACAGCCTGATCCAACGGAGTCAAACGATCTTCGTCCGTCAGCCACACGACTCCGAAGTCGATGAGCACCGGCGTAATCGCGTCTTCTCCTTCATGCACCACAATGTTGTTCGGCTTAATGTCACGGTGGACAACATCGCGGCGGTGACACGCCACTAGTCCCGCGGCGAGACCGCGGATTACCTCCAGTGCAACCCGATAGGGCTGGCCTTGACGCTCACTGATTGAATCCCAGTAAGATTTTAGGTTGACACCCCTAGGCGAGATGTACCAGTAAGGGCTGTCCAGCGAATACTCGAGCAGTCGCACGACGTTCGAGTGATTGATCTCTCCTAGTACCGTCACTTCCCGCTTGAACCGGTCAACTGCGAGCACATCGGGGTTGGGCGGCAGGCAGCGGAACACGCCCTGCACGCCATCGGTACTTACGACCGCACAAACCCCACTCTGCCCACCTTGCGGTGTTTGCTGAGCGTCCAACTGCCAATCCGCGAGACCGAGCGCTTTGAATGACCGCACGGCGTGCTCGTATCTTTCCTGGGATTGCATGACTCTTCAGGGTTGCGTTGGAGCCTGAGGCTCAGCCGCGCCCAATTCAACGCCAGGGAGTAAAGCCAAAGTACCAACCTGGTGTTGTTGAGCCGTCTGGTAGCGGCATCACCATTACTTCTTCTTGCAAGTGCCGACAGATCTTTTGAATCTCTTCAAACGCGATACCTGCAGGATTCATGCTGTGCGCGTCCCATTCAAGAGGTCCGCAGCATGCATCGGGCTTTCTGAATTCGTCACTTCGCTCGTAGGAGAAAACACCGTGAAGGCTGATCACGTGCCCAACATGCCGAACGCCTACACCGGTAAGATCTTCTAGTAGTCCGGCAGCAATCAAGTCCATCTGGCCCGGCAAGGCAGCAGCCAACAGGGCAAGGGTCTCTTCCAATTCCTCCTCGGCTGACTTGTTCAGCTGTAACGTGAGCGGGCGTGGGTGCGTGTGGAAACTCTCAATGCAGCCAAAGTGCTCCAGCAGCGTGGTCGCGACATGAAAGTCTGCTTTCACACTTGCGTACTGAACTTCCGAATCGAGGACGAAATCATACGTATGATCAATCCACGCCGAAATGGCCGGGACAAACAGCCAGGTGTGTTCCTCCACTTGGTCCAAAAATCCAGCCCGGATTTGATGCAGCCCCTCGTCGCGACTTTGAAACACGATTGGAAATGGCTTCCCTTTGCGGCCCGGGAGAAGAGACACCACGGGCTCTAGGCAGTACGGTCGCCCATTGGCAGCAACCGATGGAAGTGCGGTGTCGATTCTCTCGTCCCAGTCCTTGTCGGCGTCATATGCGTCGTACCGGGCTGCTGCCTCGTCTAGCAGCTGGCACAAGGAATCGGCTTGCGCCGCCGAGCCATCCAGCTCGTTGTCGTGTTGACTTCGTTGTGCCAATTGGAACCACGCCAAAGCTTGGCCTTGTCAGATGTAAGCGGCAAGAAAGTAGGGTGGCCTCGGGCGGAGTGATCCGGACAGCGAGAGGCCGGGGGCAGGTCGGCCCGTCGCAACCCGAGGCCACCGCCAGGTAATTCTAGCAACGCCGCTTGCGTGTTCAAATACGCCCGTCTCTCGTGCGCTCCTCACAACCGTTACACTCGATTTCGGCTGGGGAGTTAACTGTTCATCTTGACGCGTAAGACAATGTCTGCCGCCTGGCCCGTTTGTTCGCGGTGACAGACGTGATTTCGAGACCAAACCTTTGGCAAGGCGGTGATCCGGTCGATGGATGCTGTAGCTGGTTTTTCGATTGGAGTAGCCAATGAAACGACTGATACTGATCTTTGCTCTTGCCGTCCCAATTCCCGCATCTCTGCTGGCTGAGTGGGATGAGGGCTCCGGCTCTGGAAGTGCGGGGTGCGAAGTCGAGCAAACAATTTGTTTCGACGATGCAGAAACAACCTTCACCGCTTGCCTTGTCGATGCCACGGATGACTTTGACCAATATATCTGCGACACGGACTACGAGGACGATTGGGCGCAATGTGATTCCCTCTGCTAAAGTTCCTCCCGCCGTTCGGCGGCGTGCATCATCTCCTTTAACTCGCCGATGTAGGAATGGGCCCGTTCGTACATTTCTTCACTCGCCTTCTCCACGGCGAGCGCCCTCTCGAGGGACTCCATGCATCTATCCCAGTCCTCGTGATTTCGGTACGCCACGGCCGCCCTGAAGTAACCGAGCATTCGTTCCTCGGCGATGGCTAGATCCTTGTACTTCTTCTGAATCTGCATGTTCTCCGTACTCCGTCTGCGTCCTGCCAGCGTACGAAGCGCCATTCGCTCACGCCGCTCAGCGAGCTTGGTTTGCGAGTGGGCATAGAACGCAAAGCCGACCACTGCGAAAAAACTAAGTATGAAAACGCAGAACAAGGCTGCCGTCTTCGGGTAGCGTCTGCAGAGCTTTGCCGTGCGTCGCACCATGCTGATCGGTTGCGATCGAATTGGCTCACCCCGGAGAAACCGTCGCAGCTCATCACCAAGTTCCCTCGCGGAACCAAAGCGCTTCGCCGGATCCCTGTCAAGCGCCTTAAGGCAAACGGTTTCCAGATCCCGGGGAATTCTTGCGTTCAGCCTCCATCAGGGTCTCAGCAACGCTTGCCGCTTGATGCGGTGGCCGGCCCGTCAGCAGCCAATAGAGTAGGGCGCCCAGCGAGTCTCCCCACCAGACTACCTCTGGCCTGCTCAGGACTCATGTAGCTCGGAGTCCCCAGTACCTGGCCCGTCAGCGTTAGCCCCGCGTCACTGCGCAGTTCCTTTGCCAGACCGAAATCGGTCACGCGGGGAGTGCCGTGCTGATCAATCAAGACGTTCTGTGGTTTGATATCGCGATGAAGCACCCCACATTCGTGGGCATACTGAATCGCCGCCGCGATGTCCGCTGTCAACTCAGCCCCCTCGGTTGGAGCAACGGGCCCGTCCACGAGCCGCTTTGCCAGATTCTCGCCTTCCACAAGTCCCATCGAGAAAAAATGCGTCCCAGCATCGCAGCCAACCTCAAACACGGGCACGATTCCTGGGTGATCGAGATTCGCAGCAGCTCGCGCCTCTGCGTGGAAACGCTGCACTTCCTCAGAGGAGGCCAGCTCTCCCTTGCCAATCACCTTCAGAGCAACAACGCGATTCAAAGAGGATTGCCGGGCGCGATACACAACCCCCATACCGCCTCGAGCAATTTCCGAGAGCAGCTCATAGTCACCCAGAGTGGTCGTTGTGGGGCGAGCCGCTGCGTCGTCTCCCGAAGGTGTGCCCTCACCAGAAGTCGCAAACGAGAGGGTATCACTCACGCGATCAAGGGTCAGCTGCGATGCACAGTTGGGACACTGCACGAGTTGCCTCCGCAATTAAAGAGAGCGTTGAAACCTAAGCCTATGCTCACAGCACGTTCGCCAGAACGCTCAGCGAAACACAGAACCCAAGCCCAACGCTCTCCAGACGGAGAGCGCGAACGACGGGAACTGCCTTCGCTGATTTACAGGAGTCAATGCTCCTGCCTGGCGATTCGCTGTTAAGCAGCACCAGACGCACACGCGTCGTATCAAATTGTGTTCAGAGTTGGTCCTTCCCCCTGCTCTTTGTGACACTCCATCTCGTCGCTTCATTCTACCGGACCAGAGTGTGGCGGGACAAATGGGGGAGAGTGTGAGTAAACCACCCACGGTCCTACAGCCGTTGGTTATCGGCCAGTGGCCTCGCGTGACGCTACCCAGATACGATCGCCTCGAAGTGATATGCTTGGGTTTAGCGACTTCTCAGCAACGCAAGATCCGGCCCGAAGGAGAATCCGAAGTGCGCAAAACACGAAGACTCCGGTTTGAGCAACTCGATCAACGGCTTGTCCTAGCAAGCCCGTTTGGAACACCCGTTCCGCAGTCGCTCGAGGTCGGCGCAATCGGTCGGCCTGCCATCTACGACCTTAAGCCCAACGCCTTTGTCGACAACGGAGTGATTCGCAACTACTTCTTCGGGCCACCACCGGATGCCATCTACGGCGTGTATCGCAGCGGAAGTTTTCTGTTTGACACGGCCGGCCGTGGCTTTACTCCGGGAGAACCAACGCCCACGTTTGAAGCGGGAAGTGCTACTGCCTTGCCGGTCGTCGGTGACTGGAACGGAGACGGCCTGGATGAGGTCGGCCTGTTCGAGGACGGAAACTGGCTGTTGTTCCAGCACGACGGGACTGAAGTGGGAGAGTTTCAACTCGGCCGCTCGGGTGATGTTCCCGTCGTTGGCGATTGGAACGGAGACGGAGAGGACGATCTCGGCGTATTTCGAACGGGTGATGGTTTTGGCAGCTTCATCCTGGATGACTCGATCCGTGGCTGGCAGGGTGGTGACCTCGAAATCGTGGTCGGCTTCGGGCTCGACAGCGCACAACCAATTTCGGGGGATTGGGATGCCGATGGAGTCTACGAAGTAGGGGTCTTTCAGAATGGGGAGTTCTTCTTGACGTTTGAAGACCCCAGTAGTGACAAGGACGGATCGGTAACCCAGCCCATTCCCTCTCTGCCGTTCTACGACGTCAACCAGTCCATAGCGCTGCCAGACGTAGCAGCGAGCGATCTAGCTGTCGCTTTCGATCATGATCGGGACGGCGTAACGGAAGTCGGTGTCTTTCGGGATTCTGCGGGTTTCGGATATTTCCATTTGGATACGGGGCCCGCAGGGTTTGGCGAACAGGCGCAGTTTGAACCTCAGCAGTCTCTGCAATTCGGCCTATTCACCGACAAGCCAATCATTGGCGATTGGTATGACCCTGCTCCGCGGCGACACATACCCGGCGACCGTATCCTCTTAACGGAGAGTGCCGACGGTGGCACTACTTGGTCTGATCCGCAGGTTGTCTACGTCGGCGACTGGCAAGACACAACGATCGGCAGCACCGATCACCTCGCCGGGTCACCATCCGTCGTCAAGCACAACGATACGTACTACATGTTTGTCGAAGGAATTGGTACGGAGGTGTTTGTCGTTAATCGTTTTCTAGATGCCGGCAACCCGGTCTTTGGCGACGCGTTCGTGACGAACTCTCGCAGCTTTGAACTGCCGGGTGAATTAGACATCTATCTGACCGATGAGGGAACGTTGCGTAGCGATACCATGAACTTTGGCCTGGGCTATGCTTCGCCATACCCAAAGGTAGGAACCCATCCGATCTTTGCCGGTGAAGTCATCTACCAGAATGGTCCAGGGGTCGAGGATGACCGAGTCAATCGATACCTCTCCACCACTCCGATTGATCCCGGGCTCGACGAGTTCGACAATCCCCATCGACAGTTAAACAACGGCGTTCCCGTCTTCTATCTTTTTGATTCTGAGGGCGAAGGAAGAGTCCCCCTTAAGCAGTACTTCGACCTGTTCTTGCAGGATACATTTTCAATTTACGGAGAAGATGATCCTCTGCTAACCTTCCGACAGGGAGCGCGGTTAATTGACATTCGTGTAACCGTTCACGGGATTTCGCCGGTTTCTTGGCAACGCGGAGGTTGGCTAGCACGGTGCGGCTATTGGCGCCGGATACATCCTGATCCGTGCTTTGAGCTTCACTGCCGACGACACCTCCATCGCCCTCGCGCGCCGCGAGATTCGAAATTGGCAGGAGAGAAGGCGCTTTCTCGGATCGAAAGTGCGCGGTGACTGCCGCGGATAGGAATTCAAACACGGAGCGTGACTGCTGGTTGCAAGTTTGAATGACGGTCCAGATCCGTTCGCACCAAGCTCGTCCCTCCTGGCTTCGTGTTCCCTGGGTCATTCGCCGATGGATGGCCACGAAGCGGATGGCCTGTTCGGCTGAGTTGTTCGTTGGTTCGACGTGGGGTTCGGTGATGAATCGGAAGTAGCTCTCCGTGTGCTGGAAGAACCGCTCCTCCAACGCCAGCGCCTCTTGGGTGTGAGGTGATTCCATCGTCGCGTTCCAAACCAAGGTGTCACGGGCCGACTCCAGGGCGGCTTGGAAGGTGCGCCCATTGGCATATTCGTCACGGCGATGAATCACGCGAAACAGCTTTCGCAAATCGATCAACAAACGCTGTCCATGTGCCTGGTTCCGCTTGTTCGGATGGTTAGCCAGGAACTTTACGTCGCGAATGAAATGAGCCAGGCAGAACTGCAACAGCACGTTCTCATTCAGTCGCATGTACTTGCGATAGGCGCTGAAATAGTCACAGCCCAACACGCCGTTGAATTCCTTGCCCAGAACCTCGAGCAGCACGTCACTGCCACGCGAGGGAGAAATCTTGTAGACCGTGAAAAGATACGCCCGAAAACACCAGGTCCACATCCGCTGGCCATTCTCCTTGTGGCCCGTTTCGTCTACGTTTAGGCGGTCCTCACTGGGCAACATGGCTAGCAGGGCTTCGTACGGTTCAAGCAGGCTGTCAGCCACCTTTCCCACCAGTTTGCGGAGCATGCCACGGCTGATGGAGACACCGATCACGTCGCGAAAGTACTTGCGGATCGTCCCAAAGGACATGTGGCAGGCACCCTTGAGAAACCCCACCAGGGCCGTCAGCCTTGGTCCTACCAGCCCTGCTCTGCGGAGTTCCTCGGGGAACTCAGGGTAGAAAACCTTGTCACAATGAGCACACCGTTGTGGCCGGCTTTCGTGCTGCTCGACGACCATCGATACCGGTGGCAGTTCCACTTGCTGCATCGTGCGTGCTGGCTCGTCGGTGTCCACGAGTTTGCCGTGGCAGCATGGGCATTCACCGTCATACCAGATCCAGGTTTGATCGATCTCGTCCTCGGTGAAGGGGGTTCGTTCATGTCGCTCATGACCCGGTTGGCCGCCCGCCTTTCGCTTCTTACCGCCACCCTTCTTCTTGCCCTTTTTGGGAGGATTGACGATATCACTGGAGGGAGGCTTAGAAGAGTTGCTCGAATTCTTCCGGGACTTCGCCAATTCGGCCTCTAATGCCGCGACACGTGCCTCCAATTCTGCACAACGTGCACATCCAGATGGTTGTTCGCCGTCCGCCATGACGGCAATCAGAATAGTCCCAAACCACCAAATCCACCAAGATCAATCGAATTCCCGTGAACGGTTACAACATTCGTTTTGTTCAGGACTTGGGGTACATGAGTGAGTGCCTCACTTGTGAGGACTTTCGTCGAGCACCCATGAATCATGTCACAATGCTGACGTCCACCAATGGCTTTGACTGGCAAGAATTCGTCGGCCCAGCTACCGGAAGTGCTCCCGGGGCCATCGTTGCACCGCTGACCCAGCCAGAGGAAATCGCTGGCCTACCTCCTCGCTACGACCTGCCGGCCGCTCGGCAGGGATGGCAAGGCGCGCTGCCGGTACATAAAGACGCAGGCAATCCGTGGGACTTAACGCGGGCAGGCGGCACTGCTGGAAACGTCTACGGCGCGGGCTTTCCTTCCGCCTTGATTCGCGATGACTACCTCGAACTTTATTTCCTTGACTATTCCGATCGTGAGGGTCGGCGGGGCGGGGAAGGATCGCGAATCGTCATGCATGTCGACGACCTGCAAGATGCCGCCAAGTGGGCGAGCGCCGAGCGCACTTTGTTTTCTCAGGAGAAGCCTATCGCCGGACGCACTCCGGAACCGTACGTCGATATCCAGGACATCCGCTGGGTGCCGGAGCTTGAGCGTTATGTTTCACTCGATGCCTTCTTCGGCACCAGTGGTCCTGCCCTGCTGTGGTCCGAGGTGACGCCAGAGGTCCCGCTCGCAGGGGATGGGCTTCCTGATTTCTTTGACAGCATAGGCGAGGGAGCCGGCCCATTAGTAGACGTTCCAACTGGCCGAGTGGTCCAAATTGGTACCCTGGTCGCCGATGAGAAGGGACAGCTTGCCGTGCAAAATGGGGAGCTAGTTCCGACTACCGGGTTCGATTCAATGATCGGTATCTTTGAAGGCTTCGCCGCGACTGATGCTGGCCAGGTTTTTCTCTACGATCTCGATGTTGCCAAGTTTGACTTGCCGCTGGCAACCGGGTTTCGAGTGACGGACTTCGAACCGACTACGAGTGGATTCGTCGCCGAATTCAGTCACGAGCTAGACGCAGACCTCTTGGATGCAAGCGACGTCGTCGTCGAGGGCGTCGAAGTTGGTCGTGTGCCGGGCTCCGTCGTCTTCGACCCAGCAGGGAGAAAGCTCAGTTTCGTGAAGACAGGTGCCCCACTGACAGAAGATGTGTATACCGTCACGCTGCAGAGTGACTCAGGTGGTATCCACGACGTTGACGGCAACCAGCTCGACGGCAATGGAGACGGAGACCCTGGAGACAACTACCTGGCTCGCCTACCGCTAGGACTCACAACAGGTAGCCCCGTCACGGTCAGCATTCCGGACTTCGTTCGTGGCCCAGGTCAAGACGTAACCCTGCCTGCAGACTCTGGTGGCGGCATTCCCATCTCGATCAGCGATGCAGCGGGAGTACGAACGACCTCTCTTTCAATTGGCTACGACCCGACGCTGCTAACAATCAGTGACGTCGCGGTGGGGCCTTAGAGGCCACGGTTCCAACCGGAGACGCCAGTGCCAACTATGGCCGGCTGCAAGTACTAGATGTATTTGATCTCACAGTTTCGGACGCCAATTCAAACGCGATCCCGTCAGCTGATGACGATTCAGTGCATGTCGTGAGCTACTTGGCGGACGTGACTGGAAATGGTGCCATCAATGCCAGCGACGCGTCGCGCCTTGCGCGCTTTGCTGCTCAACTGGTGAGTGAGTTTTCCGCGGCCCCGCTGGCTGATCCTCGAATCCTGGCCGAGATCAGCGGCAACGGCGCCGTTAACGCCTTTGATGCTTCCCTTGTCGCGCAGTTCGCGGCACTGTTTGACGTGCCGCGGATTCCGCCAGTTCCGGCGGGTGTTGTCGTCGCCGGAGGCGGCACAGTGGCTGCGGGACCGGGCCACCCACTTCCGACAGTATTGTTGCCTTCGCAGCGCCAGGTGGCTCCTCCGGTAGAGATGCTGGATGCACAACCGTCACCATCGCCGTTTGCGAATCAAGGGACTAATCGGCAGCCGACCGTAGACCAGGTCATGTCGATTTGGAGTAGAGAACCTGCCGGTATGCTTCGAAAGCACCAAGATGCTCAGCCGTTGGAGGAAGCGATTGCTTCACTGCTGTTGGACGAACACTTAAATGAATGACTCATCCAATTGCGACATCTTCAGGTTCGGCTGCGCAACGCTTCTTGGAGCATGGTGTAGATTCTTTCATGGAAGTTTGACAATCAATCGTTGTCGCGCTACGCCGGCAACGCGAAATCGCGCCGCTCACTACTCGCGCGCCGAACCAACCACTCGATCGCAACAAACACTGGATGTTGCACGAGGAGGTGAATGCATTCGAGGTTGCACGACTCCTGGTTTCTTGACGCAGCGCACCTCGACCGGGTAGGTGACGACGCGCGTCATCCGTGGGCAAAGTCGCCGACACGAGGACCGCTGATATGCAACACAGCCGCCTGGGCCGCCCATAACGGTCTTCTCGAATTTGCATGGGGGTACGTCTATGAGGAGAAGCGAGTTTGACCAGGCTTACGTCACTTTGTTACGCATACAGCGTGACCAGCAGAGAGGTTCGTTACTACACCGCCTGGTGATATCCGCAGGAGTTGCCGCCACCTTGGTTGTCGCATGGTCAACGAACGGTTTGCTAGGTTGATGGCAGCTGGCCGCGTATCGCACTTTAGGCGTTCGGTCTCTCTTTCGCAGCCACGGCCCCATACGACTGGAGCTTCAACTGGTCGCCACGTCGAGCATGTGCTTGACTATATCACACGTGGGAGTTGCGCAACTTCATTAAAGACAAGATCTACCATCCAATGAGTCGTGGCGACCGACAGCATGTTAACAGCAGTCTTGCTGCTTCCTGGTTTGCCATGTAGCGCGAGGCCTTACCGATCGGCTAGCGACAGAGACCGATCTACCGGACTCGCATTGTCAACCAAGAATCAATCCTTGAATTGAAAGTCCTGATCCGCCTGCCGCGAACGCGTTTGGACAGGCGGATTCGGCCGATGCCAGATGCTTGCTCGCCGAACAATCGAAGGGAGGTACCACGCGTCCTGCCTTGAGGAGATACTCTTCTTCACCTATTCGAGGCCGGTGTGATGGGGCGTAAACAGAGTGCGGAGTCTACCTGGCGGTGATCGTCTAGCAAACTACAGCAACAGCAGCTTGAGCGTAACCGAGTTCTGGGGGAGCAGGGTGCGTCGATGCCAAGCTGGCGTGCCCCAGGCGTGCACTAACGGACTGACGCGAATTTTTGATTACTCGCTGCAAGCCCATCGACGACTAAGAAGAGCAATGAATTCAAGAGAAAGGGGTAGTAATCAAGACTGGATCCCCGCGCTACGTTGTATTCAACGATGTCGCATCCAACTATCTCTAGATGCTGAAACGCCGTTCGGATGAAGTACAACAGCTCATGCCATTCCAAGCCGTGCCCCGAAGGAGTGGATAGCTGACGTCCTATGGCGGCTTCGGACAGTATGTCGAGGTCAATAGTCATGTAATACGGCCGTCGTGCAACGGCCTTCAACTCACGCCTGAGGAGTTGAGGATTCATTAACAACTGCTTCAACTTCATCAACGGAAACGAGCGTATACGCTCTCTTCTGTCTGCTCGTTCCAGGATGGACCTTACGATATTGGCACGCTTGTCGGTGTACGTCCGTAGACCAAACGACAGAATCTGCTCAATGGATGAGCATCGCAGCAAATTCGAGACAGGCGCTGCATGACTGTAGACAACCTCTCGCGTATAGAATAAATCGTTGTGAGCGTCGAGGTGGATCAATCCAAGTTCCGGTAAGACACACAGGAATGCCATGACGATCGGGAACGTAATAGCATGGTCGCCACCAATAAACAACGGATGGACTCTGTGCTCCAGCAATTCTCGCTTGACCAGCTGTTTCAGCTGATCGGCGGTACCAGGCAAGCTGACATCCTCGAGGTTTAAGTCCCCGTAATCACGCAATACGACTCCCTGGCAGAGCAAGGCGGGGCTACTTGCTGTTGAGACCTCACTGTAAACTCCCTGATCATATACCTCGAACCAGCAGTGGCGACGGGAGTAGTGGCGGAAGAGTGACGGAGCAACCTCGGTCGCCCAGCTGACCTCCCGCGATGCATGTGGTATGCCAAATACTCCCACATGAGATTTGGCCGGGTCGATGTTGCGAGGAAGCCCAAAGAACGTTTTCTGTCCAAAAGAATGCTCACCATTCTTGGTGAACGGAGCTGGAGTATTGAAACTGGTAGCTCGTCCTCTCGACACCTCTTGCGGCACGTTTGAAACCAGTAGATTGCGACGTAAGAAGTCGTCGAAGAGGTCTTCCTCGCATCCAGCCGCAGAGAGACCGCGAACGATTTCGGACCGATCTTGCGCAACACTGCACAAGCCCTTAAGGCAGTGCAAAGCCACGTGCTCCACGTTCGTAATGGCTTGAGTGGGAATTGCGACAAGCGGACTCTCTCGCGATTGCGAGTCGTAGGCAAACTTCTGATCGGCGTATTCCGCTAGTCGTAAGCGAGGATTTAAGTAATAGCAGGGAGTTGGAGCCTTCATCGTCTCATCACCAGGAGTTCAGGGGGATCGTCGTGCGAAAGTCGGGTACCGGCGAACTCTTTGTTATCTCACGGCTGAAGGATGTCGACCGAATTGCCATTGACCGAACGAGCTGGGCTTTGGTGCCCGTAGTCTCTCGCCATTTTTGCAAACATCTTGCCTGACGGAGCGTCCGAGTAATCGAGGAGTAGGTTGACGCACGACAAAGCCTCGTAGAAAATTATAAACTTCGAATCCAGCCGAGGCGAAAATGACGAAGGCGACCTGCGTCAATTCAGCGCGCACCAATTGGGAATGGGTCCAATGAGCACTCAAGGAGCCGCGTCGCAGGAAGAGCCTCTGGTGACAGCTGTGATGCTGACGGGCGATCATCCATCGCGTAGGCCGCTCGCTGCGGTTGCGATCGAGTGCTTTCTTAACCAGACATACGACAATCGCGAACTACTAGTGATCAACCAATCGTCCGACAAAGTTGGCCCGGAGAGCAGTCTAGTCCGGGAAGAACTTGTCGCGCCAGGGAAAACTGTAGGAGAACTTCGCAACATAGGGTTGGACTTGGCAAAAGGCGCGCTCGTTGTGAGCTGGGACGATGACGACTGGCACGCACCAGCGCGTATCGCAACACAGGCGGCCGCATGTGATGCCCTAGTGTGCGCCTCGATACTACAGCGTTACACAACGGTGGACTTGACAACTGGGGAAGCGTTTGGGCGATCCTGTAAGACCTTTCCGTGCGGCGGCTGTGAAGGAACCATTCTTCATACTCGGTCCGTACTACGCTATCCGTCGCTGTCAAAAGGTGAGGACACTGGTTTCGCGAAAACATTCCTTGATGCAGGGAGACTTGTTGTCGTGGACAATGACCCTCTTTTGTACGTTAGAACGTATCATGGACGAAATGTGTCGGGAAGATTCCATGTGATTGATCGCGCGCGGCGGCACATAGAACCGTTGAACGACTGGCAAATAGACCGACTGCGCACAATACTCGAAGCTTACGTAAGAACGGGCGCTCTCGTTTCGAACCCCTTGTAAACCTGGGCCCTATAGTTCGTATCCATAACGCCCTGCCAATGTCCTAATAGCCTGCTTGTCGTTTCCGGCCGGCAAGTCGGCGAATCGCAATTCATCCCTATAAATGGCGTTAGCTCGTCCGCGGCTTGTGTTGTAGCTTGGTTCGTTGAATGTCGGAGTGACCATAAGTCCAAGTCGCGAAAAGAGGTTGCTCGCAGGGTCCTCAATCCGATGTCGAAAGACCTCACGACCCGTACACTGGCGCTCAATCCAAACGTTCCAATTCACGTATTGATGCATCGCCTTCTTCAGCGGAGTTTCCTTTCGCTCTAGTTCAGGCAACCATTTATACAGAAACCTGTCCCATGGGCGGGGGGGGTTTTGGTAGTAGTCAGAGGCCATTAGCGAGATGATCACTTTCATCGGGTGGCGCACAATGTGAATGATCGTCGATTCTCGCACAGCGTCGCGGAACATGAATGGAACAACGCACCAGCTTGACTCTCCTTGCAGCTTCTCCCTGACAATTAACTCAGTGCGAATACCTGTGTACGAGAATACACGCTCATGGCTGCAATTCACCCCTGCAGAAGTGAACGTTTGCGCCATGAATGCCGTCCCGCATCTACCAGTTCCGGTGATTATATAGCTTAAACGACTCATGCCTTGCCTCAAAGCAAGAGTGGAGAGCGGCACCGAGCGAACGAGACCTGAAATTCCTGGACCCAGGCAACACGTGCCAGATGCAAATCACAACTCATGTCGTTCGGCACGACGAACTCGACCTCATCGCGATGCCCCAAGCCCGTGCGCAAAGCGGAGATGATGTTGACTTCTCGAGCTCTGTCTTGAATTTCGATCGCCGCCACACCTTTGTCCACGCACACACCGCCAGTACCGATCGGATCGCTGGAAAGCTTGAGAGTGGCCCGCCGTCCAGCACGAAGAGGCGTCGTCAACTCAATGTCTACCTGCACGCCACATTCTGGGACCTCAGTGAGCGGACCGCACACGACACACTCCCGCGACTGTCTTCTCATGACAACACCATCGGGAGAATCGTAGTCGGTCACTAGCACACTGGCCCCACACCTGGGGCAATTGTCACTCGCGTAGCTCTTGCTATGTCGATGATAGAAGTGCAGCACGTTAAACAGTTTGTCGAACAAGTGATTTCGTATGATCGCAGCCAATCCTCCGTCCCACGTGGTTACACCAAGCGTCGCGGAACGTGTCCAAGTCTCAATCCCCGGCAACCATATTCCATCGCGTTGGGCTACCTGACACGCTCGGAGACCCTGCCACAAACACCTCTCGGTTTGGTGTCGGGCCGCAGTAAGTTGGTCGAGCGCAACAGCGAAGCCCTCATTTTCCTGGATCTGGGGCATTAGGATGCTCTGTATCGTTCTTTCGAGATGTTGTGCCGAATAAACGCGTAACATAAGGCGTCGTATCCGTCGGTCGAATTCGTTGATGTCCGACGTGCGATCGACGATTCGAGCATTCGCAATGGCATCCCGTTGGCCTAGTACAAGAATCTCCTTCGTGCCACGCACTGCATCAACTGACTGTGACACCTCTACTGTGGAACCGCTGCGCAACGTCCCAAGGTCCAGGTGATGCACGGTTTTCCGCTCAACGCGTTCGATTTTCCGGTCCGATTCAACATCGTCAGGGTCTGTGATTTGAGTGTTCGGATCACCACAAAGTACATAGAGCGGGTTTCCGCTAGCAGCAATTTCGCAGTCATTCATGATTCTACAAATTGCGCCCAGCGTGTATCTCTGTAGCATTAGGCCGTGGAGTACCCTCGGCAGACAGTCCGCAGGTGCAGTCTGCATTGTCGTTGTCAATACAGATGCCGCATACCCGTCGAGCGCGCTGATCGCCACACTTGAGTTTGATGGATAGTGCTCACCACACACGGAGAATCCGTTACACGAGAGCAGACACAACAGGTTAGTGCGGACGTCAGAAACAGCTACTATCTCTGTGCTGCTGCCACATACGCGTTTGCAGCGACGTCCAGCCTCACAGCCTCGAACATTTCGACCCTCCAAATCTCGCTCGCCCTCAACGGGCGCGCCGCATAGTACAGTTTTGTTTAAATTCACGTGGGAGCCTTCGCCGTGAGCACGTAGAATGAGCGCTCTCCACTCTTGTTTGAGTGGGTCGACTGCCTTTTCAGTGCCCTCCTTGTCGGCAGTTAGAATCTCAATCGTGTCACGGTACGCGTCGATATAGACGTCGGCGGGCCGTTTGGACATTCGAGAGAGAAGTAGCTTGGCCGCAGCAAACGTGAGTCCTGGCAGGTCCTGTGTTGGCAAGATTCCCCAGGCCGTCCGTTCCGTCTCCTGTACACAATTCGCGACAGAGCGGACCGCGTCAGTGCTCCAAGCGGCTGCTCTCGCGATAGCCAATACGCTCGTGGGCGAATTTTGCGTTATCCACCGCGACAGGTCTCCGATCGATTCAAGTTGCCGAAACGAGCGCCCCAAGAACGTTGATAGATACTCTCCTGTGGCAATCAGGTCTTTGCCGATAACTACTATCCAGTGCCCGCTCTCGCGAGCAGTCAGTTGCGCCGGAGGCCGGACGCATTCATAGCTACTAAGTACAGACTGCCAACGGCGGAGCCGCCCCGAGTTTGGCGGCATAAGAATCGGAATGGAAGAACTTGGTCCGGCCTTGTAGACCTTAAGCAGTCCAGACAGATCGTGTACTAGCTGCAGGCGATATCCGCTCATAAACGATCGCCCCTGCTGCATCCCACCGGATCAGTCTGATATGCGCCGTTGAAGTCATTTAGCCTAGGCCAGTTGGCACTTATCGTACATGCCGTCTGTGTCCGGCTTGGGGATTTGATCGTGCTCTTCCTCCACACACTCAGAGAACGGTCGGTAAGGAAACGCCGTAAGACTGCTCCCCGCTGTGCAATTTACGATCTGGAAACCTTGATCATCAAAGTAGGGTCTCAACAGCTTGAGACGCTTGTTGATAGTGATTAACCGTCGATTGTTCTCTGAAATGAATTGTTCCGATCGACTCTGCTTAAATGCGTAGGGCTGTTGGGAATCCATTTTGAAGTCGCAACCTAGTAGATATACGCGTCGAATTCCGAGGTGGAAAAGGACTTTTAGGGCGGCAAACATCACTGAGCACCCGCCCTCAAGCCCGTCCCGATCGCGCTTTCCTGCTGCCTGTCCCCAGTTTACAGAATCTTCGTGCAGCCATCTTTCTGGAATGAATTCTTCATTCTCGACAAAGCCCACCACACCAGGCGCATCCACCACACGATGGCGAGTTTCGCCGGCCATGAAGGGTCTTTGCATGTAAGAGAAAGGAACCAGCTTCAAGATGCCAGGGTCCCGCCAGATAGCCCCACAGAATTTGTGAGGTCCATCAATGCACGTCCACAGATTCGGCCTATGGACCGCGGCAGCATTGTTCACTGCCATTGTCAACACGCCACGGCGAAGGAGCAGCGAGAGATCGACCAATCGCAGAGAAGGCCCAGAACAGACCAAGAATGCGGCCGCCTCCTTGTAGAGATCCCGGAGCTCTATGCGAGCACCATCCCGAGCGAAGAACAAAGGAGCCCCGCTTATCTGAAAAACAAGGGCAATTCAGCCAGCCGAGAGAAAGCAGGCCGGCTGAATTGCTGAGTCGATATCTACTACCAAGACATCCTTTCTGATGGATCATTCATGCCGATCCGCGACAGCTCTCCGTCAATGACGGCAATCCTGTCTAGCACCTCGCGAAGTCGCTCGCTTAGCTCCGCCCGCTCCGACATTAGGACATCAACGTCCACGCCACTTTCTGCCCTTTCCAATGTCTGAGTAGTCACGTTTCACCCTCCATTTCCTTGAAAGAAGAACGAAGACACAGAACCACCGCGGCATTATATCAAAAGGGATCTTTCAGGTCAAGTCTAGGAGCATCACTCTAAGTTTAAGTCTACTTGAGCGAACCAGAACGCACCATTCAAATAGAGGAATCGACATACTGGAGTGGTCTCAAGAGCAAGGTGCGAAGGATATAAATCATGGCGGTGGCCACTGACGTCAGTTTAGTCGGAATTCGGGATAGGGGAACGAGTATCGACTTGACATGGGCAGATGGATTCGACGGAGAATACCACTACCTTTGGCTTCGCGACAACTGCGGGTGTTCGGTCTGCCGCCATCCCGACGCCGTCGAGCGAACTTTCGATCTGCTGAAAATCCCGTTGAACATTCGCCCGACTGAGAGCGCTGTTGTCAACGCTACTGACTTACGTTTGGTCTGGGACGACGATAGGCACGAAAGCGTCTATCGTGGTGAGTGGCTTCGGGGGCATCGCTACTCGAAGGGTCGTGTTCCGACTCCGGTGAACGAGCGAGGCGAGACGACCATAACGGAAGGGCTCTCCGTCCAATCAACGGACTACCATAGCGTATTGGAGAGCAATGGAGCCTTGCTGGATTTGTGCCAACAGATGCAAACAAATCCTGTGTTGCTCATCAGCAATGTGCCCAACAATGGTGGTGAGGTTGTCCGGCTCGCTTCAAAAATTGGCCATCCCTGGACACACTCGAAGGGGGCATTGTTTGACATTCGAGCGCGAGACAACCCGGTGAGCACGGCGTACACGAACCTTCCTCTTGTTTTACACACCGACTTGCCAAGTCGCCACGCTCCGCCAAGATATCAGCTAATGCACTGCCTACAGCAGAGTGACGAGGGCGGCGACTCAGTAGTCGCTGACGGGTTTGCGGTAGCAAATGAGCTACTTCGCTCCGCACCGGAAGCGTTTAATATTCTAACGACCACGGATGTTGAATTTCGATACGTTGACGCGGACAGCGATTATCGCCATCGAGGACCGATTATCAGCTTAGCCAGCGGTAGCCAGAAGATCCAACGAATTCGCTTTAACACATTCCTCCAATCGCCGCTCTCATCGAAGTTCGAGCGAATGCCTCTTTTGTACCGAGCATACCGTTTGTTCCTTGAGTTGGCCCAGTCGCCCCGATTCTGCTTACACCGCAGGCTTGAACCCGGGGAAGTGATATGTCTCGACAACTATCGCGTGCTGCACGCACGAGACGCCTTTCGGAGTACCTCGAGGGAGCGATGGCTACAAGTGTGCTACCTCGACGAAGACGAAGTCGAGAGTCGAATTAGAGTCCTCCAGCGCGATCTCTAGCGAGTCGAAAACCATGCAGCACCGACCAACGGATACGACGCCCTCGGCTGTGAGTCGCCTTCCCAGATTCGAGCGAAAATCCCCTTCGTTTGCCGACTTGTTCGACGTGTCGGCGTCGGAAGTGATTAAAGAGATGGATGGGAGTGGGCTAGACATTCCAAATCAATGCCCAACCGTCCGACTCCAACTCGACAGCGTTGGATGCGAGTACTCCGCATTCCCAATCGATCTTGTTGAACCATTCAGTGGGACGGGTTGTACAATAGTTTCCTGTGAAGTCAAAGTTGGCACACTTGTCCCCAGTGATCGCCGTGGCATCCACATGTCTCGTATTGCGAACATCATCGGAGAGTCGGCAATGCGAACGCATCGGTCGCTCACCGAAGCTGCGTGTCACATGGCGGATCGGATCCGACGCGCTCAATACGGTGAAGCGACTACCGTGGAATTATCTGGGGCACTCACCTTTTGTGAGCGTGTTGAGGGACGCACTCAAGATAAGGACAAGGTCTCGTTGGAAAACATCGGTCTCGTTGGCTCCGCCAAAGTCACCGCGGACTCCCAGGAGCTATCGGCCGGCGTAATCGTGGATCACTTGACCGCGTGTCCGTGTGTCCAAGAGACTTATCGATGCCTTCAACGACTGACAGGGGAGGATGGAAATCAGGATGGACCACGCCTCACGCATTCACAGAGATGTAGAACTGAGATCGTTTTTAGGGAATGCGGCAATCTATTGCCTCTGGGAAGCCTGTTAGAAGAAATCGATACGGTGATTTTTCGTACCCAGAGCGCACTGCCGCGAGAAGAGGAATTGGCACTTGTATTTCGCGCCCACAGCCGGCCACAGTTTATTGAGGACGCTGCAAGGGACCTACTCGCGATGTGTCAGCGTCTAGCAATGTCGACGGTTCCCTCGTCAGCCGTCGAGATTTGTTCTCGCAGTATGGAGTCTATCCACGGAAACGACATCGTACTCCGGTCATCTTGGCGAGCCGAATAGCAATGAGTAGATTAACTCGGCCCTTCACGATAATGAACATGGCTATCTCGGCCGACGGCAAAACGTCGACCAGGGACCGCGAGAAGTTGCGCTTTGGTAGCAAAGAAGATCGCCGCTTGATGGAGGAATTGCGCACCCGTGCTGACGCAGTGATGATTGGCCGAGGTACACTGGATGCCGACGACCCTCCGTTGCTCGTTCGGGACAGCTGCCTTCAAGAACAGCGGCTCGCACGTGGAGAGCCAATACATCCAATTAACGTGGCTGTATGCTCACAGCTGCCTCCTGGCCTACTCGACTCGGCCTTTTGTCTGGAAAAGACAACCACAAAAATAATCTACACTACGGTTGCGAGTGAGACCGATTCTCTTTCCACGCCCCCGGATGTTTGCGTCGACGTAGTGGCGCGGGATTCGGCTGGTCGAGTTCAACTGACGGAAGTCGTAGGGAATCTGGCGAGTCGCGGTGTCACGACTCTTTTGCTGGAGGGCGGCGGAACATTGAATTACTCGATGCTACAGCAGTCACTTGTTGACGAAGTCTTCATGACCGTATGCCCGTTCTTGTTCGGAGGGCAAAGTGCGCCAACCTCGCTGGACGGTGTTGGCTTCGCCAAGGAACAAGTCAAGCGCCTGAGACTGTGTTCGTGCAGAAGCGGGACCGGAGGAGAAGTGTTTCTTCACTACCGTGTTACTTCGGACTCCGTACCGGTTCGGAAGAGTCGGGTTTTCGACAAGGGCTTTGAGATCTCCGACAGTTACTAGTTAGGCACGATGAAGTATTATTGGTCCGCTTGGAGGCAATGACGCCAGAGAACACAGAACCTTTGCGAGCCCCCGTTGTTCTTGAGAGCCGAACGGGGCTCAAGCGCTTGATAGTCGTGTTCGATCGGCACCTGAACCGATGAATCGTTCGTCGCTCAGAAGATTTTACAAGAGAACTTTCCAACATTCTGAGAGCGGTCGTGGATGAGCATGTCCGACAGTCATTCATGTATTGTTTGCGGAACACAACGTCCTGTTGTGGCGATGGAAAAGGCGCGGATGGCGGATGAAATCTCCCTGCGCAGACGGTTCTTTGAAAGTCGATTCGAAGGCCAGATCAAGGAAGAAGAACTCAAAGACATAACTGACTTTGTCCAGAACACCCCAGCCGACATCTTGCAATGCAGCGGATGTGGACTGCTGAGCCGACAAGGTAGCCACCAGTCGGATTTGGTTAACCGATACGTCAATGACAAATACTCCGGACCCGTAATGGAACTCCTATTTCAGCGGTATGTGCATGCGTTTAGACAACGAGAGACCCCCTTCCGTTCGTTGCTTGAGTCAGGGGCCAGAGTTCTTGAGGTGGGTAGCCACGTTGGCGGCTTCTTAAAAGTCGCGACTGAGTGGGGATGGCGTGCAGAAGGAGTCGACGTAGGTGTCGATGTTGCCGCGTTCGCTAGCAGCAAGAAGCTGACGACGCGGTGTTGTCAATTGGAAGAGCTCTCCTTGTCGGACAAGAGCAAGGACGCCGTTTTTGTGTGGAATTGTTTCGAACAGTTGCCCGACCCGTTAGGTTCACTTCAATTCATTAGTCGTATTCTTGCAGATAGGGGGCACTTGATCATTCGAACTCCCAACGCCCTGTTTTTTGCATTCTGTCAATCGATGCTCGACATTGAACGCGCATTGGGTAGGCCTGTTGAACCAGACCACGTTGCAATAAAGATGCTTGCTCACAACAGCTTCCTAGGCTGTCCTTTCAGTCGACTGTTCTGCCTCTCAAATCTTCGTCAATTGTTGTTAAGGTCGGGGTTTGGCATTGATAGCGTGCTACCCTCACACCTCATTGGCGTTTCCGGAGACTACACGTCGAGTATGGCCTGTAAGGAAGAGGAAGGCATCGCAGCAAGCCTGGCGAAATCGGGTGATCGCATGGCCCGAATGGATGCTCAGTTGGTGGTCTCACCGTGGTTAGAAGTAATATGTTCTAGGACATTGGGAGAGGAGAATAAGAATGTCGCGTAGTAAGTTCACCAGGGAATCCCTAGAGGAAACAGACCCGCAACTTCACGACTTGATTTGCCGGCAAACCGAGTACGAGAGCAAGACGTTAAAGCTGATCCCCTCGGAGAACTATGCGCCGGATGATGTGCTGGAAGTGACAGGTTCAATCCTAACCAACAAGTATTGTGAAGGTTATCCCACGCGGCGCTACTACGAAGGAAACGACATCATGGACGAGATCGAGCTCCTTGCGATCTCGCGAGCCAGAGCCTTGTTCGGCGCAGAACACGCGAACGTCCAGCCGTACTCCGGGTCACCAGCAAACCAGGCCGTCTACCGGGCGCTTTGTCGCAAGGGCGATCGAATTATGGGAATGCCCGTACCTGAAGGAGGGCATCTCACCCATGGGTGGGGAGTGAACTTCTCGGGAACCGATTATGAACAAGTAGCTTATTCCATCGACGTCGCAACGGGAGAGCTAGATTACGACGCAGTAGCCCGTGTTGCGATGGACTCGAAGCCGCGAGTGATCTGGGTAGGTGGAACATCGTATCCACGATACTTTCACTATGACAGATTTGCCGAGATCGCCAGAAAAGTCGATGCATATTTGGTAGCCGACATCTCGCATATCAACGGCCTGATCGTCGCGAAACAGCACCCGGATCCAGTCGAATACTGCGACGTGGTAACCAGTACAACTCACAAGATGCTTCGTGGTCCGCGCGGGGGGCTCATCTTGTCGCGGGTAGAGGATAAGTTTCAGTCGCTGTATCATCCGGACAGCAAGTACAATCTGGCACAGCGGGTCGACCGAATGGTTTTTCCGCATCTTCAAGGCGGCCCACATATGAACGTAGTGGCGGCAATGGCGGTAGCATTTAAGCGAGCCGACAGTACTGAATTCCGTGAGTATGCGAAGCAAATTGTCTTGAACGCCAAAGCTCTGGCGCAAGGCCTTATGGAACACGGTTACAGCCTAGTCAGTGGTGGTACAGACAATCACCTAATCTTGATGGACTTTCGGAATTGCGAGTTCACTGGCAAGGCAGCCGCCAAGGCGCTGGCGCGCGCCGGGATTATTACCAACTTCAACATGGTCCCTGGGGACTGCCGGAAACCATTCGTCACAAGTGGCGTCCGCCTTGGAACACCCGCAGTTACCGCACTGGGAATGAAAGAACGTGAGATGGCCGAAGTTGCCAGCTTCATACACCGAGTGTTGACCGACCTCGATGACGAGCAGGAGGGAATGCGTGTGAGCAGAGAGGTTGAAACTTTTTGCTCACACTTCACCGAGCAAACAGTTAATCAATAGTTCGACTGTTTTAGATTTGTCTTTTGTTAACATTCAAGGGAGCCAATCGTTTACGTCGTTTCCAGTGGTACAAGCGAGCTAGTTCGTTTCGCTTCAGCCACTCCTCGCTTTCCCAAAGAACGTGGGAGAGCGTACCGCATTCGAATCGTTTGTGAATGATTGATGCGACACTCTCTTGGATTTGTTGAACGGTGATCGCTGGCGTCCATTTTTTTCCCCCGCCGGGCTTCCGTGACTAAGAACCAAGTGGCGATGAGCGAGAGTGTCTGATGGTGATGCCAGCCGATCCAGTTGCGAACCTCGTAGTCCGCCAGGCCGGCTTCACTCTTGGCTCGTTGAATACATTCTTCGATTCGATGTTCAGCCTTTGCCACACGTGCGAATTCACTCAATTGCGTTTCAACGTTCGCATTGGAAAGGTAGTAATCTGTTTTGACGACAGTTTGATCATCGCGGTCTCTGTAACGGATCACGACCAATACTTCTTCGTGTCCTTCTTGTCGTTTGTCGGTACGCCCCACAACGCTACGTTTCACGGCCTCAATGATCAGTGGGCCTTTCGCGCCGTCGCGCACGTCGATCTCCGTCCATTCGCTGTCGCTGAGAGACGAAGCCCACTTGTCAACTCGCAGCCAAGGACGTTTGGGATGTCTGCCACGACCGGAATACGGAGGTGGGTCGGCGTGCAGATCACGAATCAAAGTGTTCGACGCGACAGACAGGAGGTATTGTTCGTCCATGTTGTTCAAACGGCGGCGAAACCAGTATGGACGGCCCATCTCGTCATCACCGGCAATCCACTCATGTGGCAGCTGATCAGCGTGTTCTTGCAGCATCTCCAAGCACAACTGGTGTCGCGTACGATACCGGGTTCCTTTGGGGATTCCTGCCTTCTTTCGCCGCTTCGGATCTTTTGTCCATTCCTTGGGAAGATACAATCGCGTATCCACCAATGCATGCTCTTCGCTCGACGCGTATCCCATGTAAACGGCCACTTGGCAGTTGTCGACCTTTCCCAGGCGACCACACCACTGACGCGCAACGCCGACCGAGCCCTTCCCCGACTTCGGAAATCCGGAAGGGTCGAAAACGATCACACCGTCTTCTGTGCCCAACTGCTGACCCACTTGGCGGACCAGCTCTTTGCGCAGCGGTTTATCATCCCAGCCGGAGACACCAATAAACCATTGCAGCGGCATTCGTTCTTGTTCGAAACGATAAGCAATCGACTCCGTGTTCTTTGCATCGAGATCGGAAAGCAAGCCTTGGACAAACGTCTGAGCATGCTCTACTTGTTCTCGACGCACCAAGTTCTCGACAAAGGGTGCCATAAACCGCTCCAACCGCGGTATCACCTGTTCAAAGACCCGGGGATCCACAGAGCACTCATCCAACAACTCCTGCTTCCGTGTCTCGTATATCGCTTCCATGCGACCGCTCCTTCCGTGTGAATTGGCATGGCCACAAACAGCAGAAGGTGCTAATAGGAAATCACTTAGAATTCGTCAATAGAAGTGCAACAGTCGAAATAGGAAATCAGCAATTATGTTGGCGTGCTATCGAGCGGCAGTCGCGAACATTTTGTGTTCCTGGGACCGCCGGATTCGACGCCCGCAGTTTCAGCGCGTAGGCGACCCGCACTTTGACCACGTACTCAGCTGAGCGCAGACGGTAAGGCAATTCGGCACGATGGAAGTTCGCGGAGGAAAGGTGCTGACGCAATGTTGCCGAGCGAGGGAAAGGGGACGCTTTGTTCGGCGGACCGATAGTTCGTGGGAAGTCGGGCGGAGTCGCCGCATACGGCACGCATGCACCTGCAGTGCTGGCTCGACTCGGGTCCCAAGTGGGGATGGAAGCTCCCGCCATTGGGGCGCTAACCATAGGACACTGTGGCAGAGCGAGGAGTCAGGAGTGAGGCGTCACCGCGTACCGCAGACAACTTCGCAGCAGGGCCTGCAAAGGGCGAGCTGGTCCCTCCACCGTGACTGCCTGCGTCCATCGGATGCGGCCGAAGCGGCCGTCACCGGCGCTCGGCGGGCGGATCGGTGTGTACACAGATCGATAGGCGATTCTCCCTCGATGCACAACACCACCGTTGCCCGACAACGTCGTGGCCTGACGACACTCATCAGAGACCCTGGAGTGGCCAGCTGGCATGCGGTGCTCGGCCCGGCCAGTCAGACGCACTGTGTATCCGAAGCGGGGAGATGAGGCGACGAGCTTCTCCACGGCATCGCAAGGGCAACCGCTCCAGCAACAAGGGGCGTTGCGATGAAACGTAACAGAAGAGAACACGGTAGCGTCGTCCGGAAGAAAAGTCGAGCGCCGCGAGGTCGCAAGGGGGAGAAGTAAACGTAGAAGGACACGAGACAGATAGATCTGTCGGCTCGAAGAAGACGGAAGTAGACGGCGTGGAAGGAGAAATCAGGGAAGTAGACGCGCGGGTCTTCGACCCGCTGCTAGCGCAGGCAACGAACGCGCCGGTCCCATTCCTACCAGAGGTTCCAGTAATGCCCGTCAATCGGTTTATCGAAGTGACAACTCTGATCGGCTGCGGGATGGTGTGTCGCTACTGTCCCCAGTCAGAGTTACTGCAACGATACGCCGGCGAAAAACAAATGTCGCTCGAGCTCTTTCGTAGTTGTGTCGATAAGCTACCGGCTGATGTTGACGTGCACTTTTCTGGATTTGCCGAACCGTGGCTGAACCCCCACGCCTCCGACATGCTACTCTACGCACATTCGCGCGGTCACAAAGTCGAGGTGTTTTCGACGCTTAGAGGAATGACGGTGACCGACATTTACAGGATGCGGAATGTTGAATTGTCGGGGCTCGGCCTATGCGTTCACTTGCCTGACGCTGATGGGTTGATGCGGTTAAGGATAGACAGTGATTACTTGCTCTCCCTACGGAAGGTCCAGGCGATGGACGAGGTGTTCACACAGGCCGTTCAATTCATGTGTATTGGACGATTGCATCCAGTGGTTGCTGACTGCATCGAGCAGCACGAAGTTCGATACCCGAAAGTGATTAGCAGGGCCGGCAACGTAGAAGTGGCAGGCTATGGCATGATTGCTGTACCCGCCAAAGTGGGGGCGATTCGATGTAGTAGAAACAAGATCGGTCAGCAGCCGGTTCTGCTGCCGAACGGCGACCTTTACCTATGTTGCTGTGACTATGGGCTAAAGCACAAGATGGGTAACTTACTACGTGCTCGCACATTCGACGAAATCTGGCATGGTCCTGACTACATTCGATTTCTTCAACTACTGAATCGCAATGAGTCCGACCTGTTGTGTCGCCGATGTGAGGCGGCGGTAAGCGTTCGAATGTGAATCCAACCACCGAATCGCCGGTGACCATCGATCCTTTCTGATGAAACTCGCAATTGCCGTTACTACAGCGCCTCGCGAGACGCCGACTCTAGGGAGGAGTCTGGACAGCCTTCGCAATGCCGGATTTGCTGACACTGTTCACGTCTTCGCAGAACCGAGCAGTCTTACTCGTGACTTCTCCGCAGCCGGGCACGTTCAAATTCATCAGCATCGTGAATTAACCGGCTGCTTTGGCAACTGGCTACATGCTGCGTCTTGGCTTGTGAAAGAAAAAGATGCAACGCACATCCTCATGTGCGAGGATGATGTCGAATACTGTCGCTCATCAAGAGAGAAGCTGTTCGATGGACTCTCTAGTCTTCTCGACATCGGATACGTTAGCCTCTATACACCGATTCATAACGTAAAGGTCGCTCGGAATCCACTAAACTCAGGGTGGGTCGCACTAAACCTAGGTCGTCGTAGCTGGGGATCACTGGCCTACGTGTTCTCGAAGCAAGTCTTGACGGACGTTATTCGGCGAGCAGATTGGAGACTGCAGAAAGGACGCGACGCGCATGTCTCCAGTTACATTACACAGCTCGGGCTAAACTGCTGGTTCCACGTTCCCTCGCTTGCGCGGCACATTGGAGAGACATCGACGGTTGGGCACGCAATTCGAAGGGACAGTGAGGCGCTGGGCTACCATCCGGATTATTAGATTTAGATCTTGTTAGATCTAGCTAGCCCCGAGATTCCAGGATCTGCCGTACACGCGTTAGATCCTGTTGCGTGTCTACGCCAATCGGTGCGTAATTGACCACTATAGTTGAGAACGTGAACCCGGCATCTAGCAAACGCAGCTGCTCGAGGGACTCCGCCCGCTCCGTGACGCTCTCACTCAGATTTCGAAACATCTCCAAGACGGAGCGACGATATCCATACACACCGATATGTCCCCAGAAGCAATTGTGTTGCAGCCAAGACTGCCGACTACGCCCAAAAACGTGGGGAACTGTGTTTCGAGAGAAGTATAGAGCGCGACCGTCATTCGCCCTCACTACTTTGACGACATTTGGGTCATCAATATCATCCTCCTGCGTGATCCTGAACACGGCTGTCACTATGTCTACATCCGCAGTTGCTGATAGGCAAGATTGCCCCAGTTGATCGAGGTATTCGGCCTTCAAAAGCGGCTCATCAGCTTGCACGTTGACGATGAAATCGCCATCGAGATGACTCAGCGCCGACGCGATCCTATCGGACCCAGAGCTGCAGTTCGGTTCTGTCATCACTACATTGGCCCCCCAATGGGCGGCCGCCTCCCCGATTTCCTCCGAATCCGTTACTATATACACGACGTCAAATGAGCCAGTCGAGTTAGCATTGTGCCAAACATGCCACAACATCGGTTGGCCTGCGATGCGAAGCAACACTTTTCTCGGAAGTCGAGTCGACGCGAGGCGTGCAGGAATGACTGCAGAAACGACCATGGTACCGCGACTCTTTTCGATGAATCGCGCTGGATCTCATAGCGTGTAACTAGAGCTGAACGAAGCCCTGCCTCCCTTTCGGTTTGTGTTCGACTCGGAATAGGTTAACTGAAGGAACGGGCTGCCCGGCAGTACCGAGTATCTCTCGAAACTTTACGTCTTCGAAAGTTCGATACCATCTCTCAGCTGGCGCCATGAACTCGACGACGTCCTTGCAGTATCCAACTTCACGGACCACATCACCATTCGCGATTTGCATTGCGCCCGTTGCCCGGTCTACCTGCTCGCGAGTGAACTCTGTTGTGTCTATTGCGATAACTCGGGGCGACCCGCTCGCTCGAACGAACAGTTCGTCGTCGGTAAACTTTGGAGTTGACGTCCACACTTGCTGTGGAAACGCAAGTGGCCCCCCAATGCGCGGCAATTCGACAGCCAAGCCGTCCAAACACCCGCGATAAAAGAGCTGATCGCAATCGGTAAACCACACCCAGTCGGCACGACTCTTCAACGCCGCTAAGTTTCGTCCGATAGCTCTTCGGAGTAGCTTACCTCGCTCTATATTCCAGAAACGCCATGTAACGTTTGGCACCTCAATCTCTTTAAAGAAGCCACAGACTTCTTGAGTGTGATCGTCACAACTACTGGAGAAGACTGTCATTGTGATGCAGATGTCGCTTGGAGGGTAAAGTACGAGGGAGCTCAGCTGGTACATCAGCAGTCGACTATACTTCCAGCAATGGCTAACTATCTCTAAGTGCATCTAATTAACGCCTCCACTCCGCCCGCAAGTTAAAGACGTGCTATTCATAAACACTTGAGACGCCATTGATAGCAGTCAAACGGCCTCTTGCAGACAGTATCGTTACTCGTAACTCACTCTCTCAGCCAATCCATTAGGAACAGTAATTTCAACCCTCGCTGGCATGCCAGGAGTTACCAACCACTTATTGCGGGAGTCCTTCTTGTTGTCTATTAGCATCCAAAATCGTACGTGCCCATCAGCGGAGATCCTTCTATCAACATACTCTATGTCACCGTCAAATCTAACCTGTTGCCTACTTCCGATGTCCACAATCGCGGTTGCAGCAGCGCCAACGAGGATGTGAGGAGGAATCCTCTCTCGACTTATCTCCGCCTCAATTCGTAGTCGATCCATGCGAACGACGTGGACAACAGCTTGGCCCAATTCGACCCACTCACCAACTCTCTTGAATACCTCTACGACTTCACCGTCAATGGGGGTTTCAATCTGCCTTCGCGCAAGACGTGTCTTTGCAGCCTGAAGTTCCAATTCCGCCTGCCGTTGAACTAATCTCAACGTGTCTAATTGCGTTTTTTCCGATTCAACCTGCAGGACCGCTAACCCTAGATCTCGTGAGATCCGCAAGAACTCCACCTTGCCGATGGCGCTAGTGACACCGTCTTGAAGCGCTTGCGCAACAGAAAAATGCTGTTCCGCGAATTCTGCATTCCTCTGCGCGGTAAGGAGGGCGTTTCTGTTTGACGCCTTTTGAGTAGCGATCTGAAGCTTGACCTCTGCTAACGCGTGAGCATTTATCGCTGGCGCCGGGTCAATCATTCCTAGAGATTTCGTGATCGAAGATACGCCGTGGCCGGGTGGAGTAGCTTGAACTTCGGCTCCTGCCTTAACATTCAGGCTTAGCAACACGCCAGCTTCACGTGCTGGAACGTGTGCCTCATCGAGAATCGTGATCATCGCGAAGTTGGCCCGAACTACCGAATCGTCCGGCAAGTCGCCTGCACAAATGACGCGACATGCCACCAAGCACAGAGTCGTCAATCTGATGATTTGGAGTTTCATTGGTTGTGGGGTGGGAGCGGACCGCGGTAAGCGAAGACCTTCAACGAGCGAGTCACGAGAACTCATTCGCGGCCGATCATGTCTGCATAGAGGCCGGTTTTTCCAACTAAACTGGAGTGCTGGCCTACTTCAACTAGCTTGCCCTTATTCATGACAACGATAGTGTCTGCCTCTCGAATTGCATCGAGACGGTGAGTTATGACGACACGAGTGCACGAGAGTCGCTTCAATTCCTTCATTATTTGCCGTTCCACCTTCAGGTCGAGCGCGCTGGTTGGCTCGTCAAGGACTAATACTGTTGGACTTGTTACGAGTGCGCGCGCTAACCCAATTCGCTGACGCTGGCCTCCCGACAAACCGCAGTCGCCGCCCAGCCACGCGTCATAACCTCCTGGAATAGCTTCAATGTCGGCATCCACGTGGGCGAGCTTTGCTGCAAGTTCAATATCGACTCGTGCTGTGCTGGGGTCAAAAAGCGCAATGTTACTTGAGACCGACATTTCGAATAGAGCAGTGTCCTGCCTTACCGTCCCCAGTTCGCGTCTCAGACAGCTCGGGTCAAGTTGTTGAACGTCTCTGCCGTCATAGAGAATCCTCCCGCTCGTGGGAGCATAGAGGCCGACCAGCAGACTCGCAAGTGTCGTCTTGCCACATCCGCTTGGCCCAATAATCGCAACGAACTCGCCCGCTCGAATCTCCAACGACACTTCATCCAGAACCAGCGGGCCGTTTTGATGGTACCGAAATGAAACGTTGTCGATTTCAATGTTCCCCAATAGATGCCCAGCAGCCTCCCTCGAAGTTGGTCTTGCAGCATCCACGTCTTCCTCCATGACTTCTCCAATTCGGCGAAGATGAACTGCAAGATCCTGCAAGCTGATCCAATATTGCGATAACCGAGTCAGAGGAAACAGCACTTGATTAGCAAGAGACGAACACGCAATCATCATACCTAACGTAAGTTTTCCATCTAGAGTCTGGTAAACTCCAACAGCGAGTATGACAAGCGGCGAAGTGAACTGAAGAGCTGACAACACCACATTGATCCATAGTTTGGTTTGTGCCTGCTTTACATACGCATTTGCAGAGTCGACGAACATCGAACACCACCTGTCGAAGAGGTGTTTCTCCGCTCCTGTTGCCTTTACCGTTTCAATGCCCTCAAACACATGGGCGAGAAAGGATGTGTTCTCGGCCTCGAGCTGAAGCCGCCTCTCCATCATTGCACGGTTGATAGGCGTGCCAAGCAAGGTAACAGCTACACGGGCAAACCCGAATGTGAGAGCGATAACACCCATCAAAGGTGCGCAGATGAACAAAACTACCAAGAACAGAAATGCCATGCAGCCATCCAAGAAACCGCTCGTCACAACTTCCCCTGATAATTCTCGTACCGCCAGCGTACTGCGCAACCTCTCCAGCAGATCGCCTGTCCCCCTCTGCCTGAATTTTGCAAGAGGCATCTCAAGTATTTGGGCTAAGCACTCAAGAGTCATTGACGCGCTTAAGCGTGTATTTAGGTAGAGGAGGACGTACCCGCGCGAAATGCGTGATAGCAGGTCAAGCAGAATAATGATGGAATACCCTAAGGCAAGGACACGGAGCAAGTCATAATCCGATCTTGGCACGATCCTGTCGACCACAACTCCTATCATAAGTGGCATTGCCAAGGTCGATAGCTGTATTACAAACGACAGTGCGACAATTCGCATTACCAACGCATGGTGCGACGCAAGGCGTCTGAGATAGCCCCCGAGTGGGCTGGCTCGATTCGTTCGGTTTGGGAGCTGGACCCCCCGTTCAAAGACAACTGCCCGGCCGGTTGTCGTTGCTGCAGCGTGCGCACAAGTAACAACGGACGCCCCAGCTATCGGATCTACGAGTTGGACTTTGCCAGCATGTACTCGTTCTACAACGACGCAGTGATTCGGGCCCCACTCCAACACACTGCCAGCTTCCAGATGGCGCAGATCCGCAGCGTCGTTTAGCTGCACGACCCGTGGCAACATCCCTAGGCGATGCCCAGCCTCAAGCACTCGTTCGAGCTGGCTCGAGCCCGGCGTGGCAGCGATGAACTGACGGAGGCGTTCGATGCTGAAGTACTTTCCATGAAGCTGAAGAGTCATTGCGAGACATGCCAATCCTATATCCGATGCGCCCTCGGCCTCAACGAATTTGATACGGCCTCGACTACCCCAGAGCCGAATCCTCTCAACAAAGCTTGTTGTCGAGCGCTCAATTGGCATGCTCAGTTGGTGTTCCTCGACTGCCTTCAAGCAGGGCTCGCATCCCCGGGATGGCAACCATGTACACTGGATCCAGGCGCAGCTTCGCCTCAATTCGCCCCGTGAGGCCGTCAAACAGCTGATATCGAACTCCCTGGGAAGCAAACGTTCCGGTGGCTGCGCGAGCCCGAATTACCGCCATCGATCCTTTCGATACCATCGGTTCGATGCGGCTTTGAATCTTGTCCGTGCTGTTGTTTCCAAGATGCTGCACAGCAGCGTCCCGTCCCACCAACTCGTCCGACACTTCAATCACTTCAAGCGGCGTTCGCGAGTGTGGAAAACCATCAAGCTCTAGCTGGAGCGTGGAGTCCTCACTTAGCAGAGTAGCCGAATAGCCCGGCAGTAGTCCAACCACTTCAATCTCGGACTCACCATCGCCCATAGTGAGCAATATTTCACCAGAGGACACGATATCGCCCGCTCGGACTCGTACATCTAGGATTCGACCATCAGCAGGCGCGCGAAGGACGCTCTGATACAGCGCGCTCAGGAATCGGTCTCGTTCGATTCGGGTACGAGTCATGTCGGACATGTTTTGTGACGTCCGATCTATCACGACAAGACGACGATGAAATTCGTATGATCGCTCAGCACGCTCGAGTTCTCCGCGAAGATTGGTCGTGTCAAATGTAATTAGCGCCTGCCCCATCTGGATATGATCGCCGGTCAACACATGGACACCTTCAACTTGTCGACGCTCGACAGCCATCAAGTCTCTTCGGTCTCTGTACCGAACCACTGCTGGGCCAGCGGCATACTCCGGGATTCGTCCAAAAACTGCAACGAGGACAACCAAGCTCAGTACAGCTCGAAGCGCCCAATGGGATAGCCGTAGCCAGGAAGGTTGAGCTCGCAGAACATCACCATGGCAGTGCCCCAGTGAAGTCGCTGATGACGGTGTGTACCGATCGAAACCGCTGCGGCGGTCATGCGATGACTGCGTGCCATCTACGGCAGGTCGAGATCGCGCATCGCGGAGGCTTCGCATTCTATTGCCCGAATCGTTGGCTCGGCTCTCTTAATCCTGGCGAACTAACCGAATTTCAAAAATCTGCCGCCACCTCCGGCCGGTAACAAGTAACCTATTGCTCTCGGAGTCAAATGCTATCCCACTGGCGCATTCATCTGGGTCGAAAGGTGGCTTCCGTCTGTTGAGTTTAGCAAGGCTGAGCCAAGCAGTCACAGAGCCGGTTGATGGATCAATGCAGGCGACTCGTTCCCCTCCGCTTACGATTGCCCAGACCTCACCACGAGCGTACTCTAGTTCGCCAATTCCGTCCACATCGCGGCCTCGATCAGTGATCCGAACTCGATGCGACTTTCTCAAATCTGAAGCGGTCACAAAGTACAAGTAGTGGGACCCATCACTCACAATCAGGAACTCACCGTCGGTGGTTAGTCCTCTACCTGTCAGCGGCATTTCGACTTTTCGCAGCGGGCGAAGGTCATGGCAATCGTACACGAAAGCGACTCTTTCGTCCCGCGCGAGCTGAATTAGCTGATTTCGCCACAGAGTTAGTCCGCCTCCCCAAAACGATTTGCTTAGCGGCAGCAACTCGGTTCGGCGGTCGCTGAGTCGTCGACAAGAAACTGACGACGTACCGTAGCCCCCGGTACTTTCAAATACTGTGCCCCTAGCAAAACAGAGCCCTTCCGTTAGGGCGGTAGAATCATGCGTGTAGTCACTGACGATTTCACACGCGAATTCGACTACATGTTTCTCAGGGATTTCCGTTTGTTGCGCAACGGACCCATTGCACCCACACATGAGCGTGAGGAGCATCAACGCTGCACGTCCGTTCGCGCATTGTCTCCGCGCCGGTCGCAACTCAGCCGCCGGCCACAGTTCAGAAACGCCGGTCTCGCGGTCAGTCAGCTCCGGGTTCATTCGATCGTGTCCGAAACATAGGAACTTGCGATCTTCCATGGATCCATAAGCCAACGATTATACCATAGCGATTGAAGATCGTATCTGATAACGAGACGATTCGCACGTGAACGGTCGGAGCATGCACTTGCGGGAGTCTATAAAGCGTCGAAACGACACTACGAGACGGACATGTACTGAAACGCCGTCCGAAGTAACAACTTCGAGACCCGGTGCTCGCTTGCCTCTACTGGCTCCAATTGGGTTTTGTTCGCCGGCTTCGTGGTACTAACAAGACGCTTTGACCTTCACGTTCGCCCGGCCACGGCACATCGTTGTCCTTCGCTTGGCGTACCTCGGTTGCACTCGTCGTTTTCGCTCTCGGCGGGCGAGTTGCACCTCGGGCGTTACGCCTTGCTGCTTGCTACCGACCCATTGAAGGACTTCCCGGCGGCGTTTGCGTTGCTCGATAGCAACCACCAGGATCACATGCGGAGGTTCCTGAAGAAACTGAAAAACCAGGGTTCTCGCCCGATAGCGGGATCACCGGCAGGTCGCCTGTGTATCCGGTAGTGCTGGCCGAACTGTGGCCCGACGCATGGCATCAACTGTGCATCTTCAACGCGGTCGGGAAATCACCAAGCACGAGCTGGACGTAATCAAGAATGCGATGTGCACTGGCGCGGCGTGGCAAAACATGGCCGCAAATGCCGGCTTGGCTGCTCCAAGACGCGCCAAGCTGGTTCCTACCGGACTACGCTGGTCCGGGCGACATTATTCCAAAGCAATCGCCGAATTGGCGAAGGTGATCGAGATGTTGTCGCTGGAGAAGTTCAAGAAGATGATGGTGTTCCTTCACAGCGCGACGGGGAAAACAAGTCCGCACAAGCAACAATGTCGAGCGAGCCAATCGGAAGTTACGTACTTCGAGAAGGTACGGTACAATTTGGGACGCCAGATCGTGCGTTCCTGTTTCTCTCGCCGCAGCTCGCGAAAGACAAGATCTTGAACAGCACTCAGCTGACAACCGTGTGAAATAGGAGCAACTGTCAGATCGAATAACTGACTACTATCGCTGCTACCACTCTTCCTTTTCGGGATGAACAAGGACTGTCGCAATCTGCCGAGCTTTGCGATAGTCTTGACCGCCATGGGCCAACCCTCCGTGATTTCCTTGTGGAAAGATCAACATGCGGAGGGTCGTAGCTTTTTGGACTCCTAAGTCAAGATCGATAAAACACGTTCACAGAAAACACTTACGATTTCGAGCGCTGACGAAATTTGTGCGCAAGCTGAGCGTCACCCCTCACTGTCATTACTTTGGCACAAGCGCGGCGCCCGAAGCGAGCTCAACGATCTCTTGAAATTACGGGTACAATCGGCATGTTTACTTCGCCAAGGGAGTTCGACGTGTCGAACACGAACGAAACAACGGGACGCCGAATTGTACTGCTGACGAGCGGCGGCTCATATACAGAGCAAGTGGCCGTTGGATGCGCACTACGTGGTATCGAGATTGCTGCGGTGCTCATCCTTGGCAGAAACCCCCAGGAGGCTTCCTCGCTCACCCACCGCACTCGAACCTCTCTGCGACGACGTGCTCGCGGAACCTTAGCGGCAGGTTTTGGCAGGCTACACACGTTCTTTTCTGACTCATCGCAAAGTGCGCCCGCCAAGGAATCGCCATGGATTGGGTTGTCCAACGAAGTAGTTTCCACCGGACCAATTAACGGACCCATCATGCTAAAGGACCTAAAGGCTCTGGCTCCTGACTACCTGATACTCGGTGATTCGGGTATCTTGAGCGCGGAGGCTTTGGAGATACCGACGATCGGAACGCTGAACGCGCACGCCGCAATCCTCCCATTTGCAAGGGGTGTAGGAGTGGTGCCTCGCTCGCTACAAATGGCAATACCAGTCGGAGCAACTCTGCATTTCGTAGACCCGGGAATCGACACCGGCGAAGTCATCAGACGAGAGTTGGTCCCCGCAAATGAGGTGGAGTCCATTATCTCGCTCAAACGCAAGGCATACGCGCGCAAGGTCGAATTGTTGGTCGAGGCGACGGCCATTGCCTACAATCGCGGCACGCTGAAAGGGACTCCTCAGTCAATTCGCTTTCCCTACTGCCGGTGGCCAACGCACCAAGAGCGACAAGATCTTTTGAGAAAGTTGAGGGACGGCCTGGCGCGGCAGCTGTATCGCGAGTGGTTCGATTTCTATGGCTCAAATGTGCTGCCGAATTCTACAGATCCACACCCGCCGATCAAAGTGAAGCCGCTATCGCAAGCGAGTTCAGTCTTGCCTAGTCGTGGCTGAAGAAGGGCCTCGTGAGGTCATTGTGTTTTGCGCCAGTTGGACGTTGAGCTTTAACAGTGTGCTAGAGTTTAGCACCAGCTTAAAGGAGAAGCTCAATGTCGAAACGGAAGCATTTAACGCCTGATCAGAAAGTGGCGATTATACGCCGGCACCTGCTGGAGAATGTGGCGGTCTCCGATCTGTGTGACGAGTACGGCATTCATCCAACTCAGTTCTACACGTGGCAGAAACAGCTGTTCGAGAATGCCAGCTCAGCGTTTGAGCGGCGGCCGAACAAGGCAAACCAGCGGCGCACGCAAGACGCGCAAGTCAAGAAGATTGCCCAGCTCGAAGAGAAGCTGCAGAAGAAGAACGAAGTCGTGGCCGAACTTCTGGAGGAGCACGTCCAGCTAAAAAAAGAACTTGGGGAACTCTGAACGGAGTTTGGGTTCCCCATCAAACCCGCGATACCGTGGTGGACTATGTCCGCTACTGGAAGGAGCGAGCCGAGATTCCGGCCAAGCAGATCCTCCGCTGGATGAAGGTCTCCGAGGGGACGTTCTACAAGTGGCGGCAGCGTTACGGCAAGGTGAACGAGCATAACGGTTGGATCCCGCGCGATCACTGGCTGGAAGAGTGGGAAAAGCGTGCCATCCTCGACTTCTATTGGGACCATCCACTGGAAGGATATCGCCGCTTGACGTACATGATGCTCGATGCGGATGTGGTGGCTGCTAGCGCCTCAAGTGTGTATCGCGTCCTGAAGCGCGCCGGCGTACTGAATCGCCGCAACAGCAAGCCATCGCAAAAAGGTAAAGGGTTTCATCAGCCTCGTCGTCCGCACCAACATTGGCACGTCGACATTGCGTACCTGAACATTGCTGGCACGTTCTACTTCCTGTGCACGATTCTGGATGGCTATAGCCGTTTCATCGTGCACTGGGAAATCCGCGAGAAGATGGAAGAGGTAGACGTGGAAACGATCCTGCAGCGCGCTCGCGAAGAATACCCGGGTGAAACACCGCGGATCATCACGGACAACGGTCCGCAGTTCATCGCCAAGGAGTTCAAGCACTTCATCCGCATTAGTGGCATGACCCATGTGAAAACGTCGCCTTACTATCCCCAAAGCAACGGTAAGTTGGAACGCTATCACCGCACCATCAAGTCGGAGTGCATCCGTCCCAAGACGCCGCTGTCTCTCGAGGATGCGCGTCGCGTCGTGACAACGTACGTGCAGCAGTACAACGAACAGCGGCTTCACAGCGCGCTGCAATACGTGACACCACTGGACAAGCAGCTTGGTCGGGAGCAGGCGATCTTTGCGGAACGCGATCGCAAGCTTGAGGAGGCTCGCTCGCTGCGTGCACAGCGACGCGCCAACCAGCGACCGCAACTTCGTGAACGTGGCAAGGATGCTACACTGGAAGTGGACTGGGCGGAGGATACGGCTCTGCGGGGACGCAACCGGAGCGCCGACCCAGTGGCCAAGACCGAAGAGTCCGGCTCCTTGCATGGCCAAGGGGCCAGCTCTTCTGTTACTGATCCCAACTCTTCGGGATTGGCACCAAAGCGACAAATCCCAGGGGGTTTGGGGGACAGAGTCCCCCATTCAAGAAAAACTGCCGAAGGTCCTTCATCAACTTGCTAATTCAAGTACGCCGAAACTCAACGTTCCGCTGAACCACTACAAAGGAAGATAGGCGTCGATGCCTGAGTCAGCTCGCTTTCATGCATCATAACGTTTGTTATGGTGCATAAGGCGGAAGTAGGGCATTGATTTCGTTACGTTTTGCCATTCTGTAGAAAACGCCGTTTCGTTTGGCCTGATGATACGCTGTTTATGATGGAGTTTGCGTGATAAGGAATTCTAGTGCAAAAGCCTCGATAAACTCCGAGCTGACCAAGGAGTAGTCGAAGGAGGGCTGCGACGATTGGTAGTGAGCCGCTCTCGATTCGGCTGTCTCTCCAGGTGGAACTTCGAGCCACCGGTTAGGCCGTATCTCTACCCAACTGCGAGTTGTGGTCAGATCGTCGGATTCAATGTGTCTACTGATTGCAGTTCTCATAGGATGAGCATGCCACAGCTGGCACGCTAAGTCATCTTTGGTCGGAGTCCAGGAAACTCTTCCCGGCCATGCTCGTCCAAACATGAACGCCCCGGAATCACTTTTGAATCCGTCCACCGAAGGTAGGCCGAAAGTCCCGCGCGCTATCAATCACGGGTTCGACAACAATTCCATCATCCAGCGGCCCGTACACAACGACCCAGCGTTTAAAAGCAAAGAAACGGTGGCCATCGACTTCGATGAGCCATGCCCGTCGTTTGTCCCGTTGGAAACGAGCCTGAGATTCGAGTCCGGCCATTTCTTCAGAAGCCCGTCGAAGAGTGATCATCGTATTGTTGGGTGGGCGAATCCAAGATCAGATTCGCCTCCTCTCGAACGCGATTTCGAGCCGGGGCAACACTATTGTCTTACTATGGCTGGCACCAATAAATGCGTCCGCCACGAATGAAGAAGTGACTCCGGCAGCCTACTGCCGCGTCCCAGATTATTTGTCCGGGATTGTCTCACTTTGAGTGTCCGAAGATTGGGTTGTCGAGGTAGTTTGGGCGCATAGAAAGACGGGCGGTAATTTCCGCCCGTCTCAGAGGCAAGCTGGTAGTGACGCTTCAGTCGCGAGGAACGAGACTGAGCAGGTAGTGGACGGCGTCGACGAAATCGCATTCGCGTGCCGCCATGGTGAAGTCGATGGGATTGAAGTTGGTCTGGCAGTGGAAACACCGCATGAGATTCTCTTGCGGGTTGAGATCGGATCGGCTCTCGCCGCAGCGTGGACAGACGAACGTGAGTTGTCCGCCACGCGATTTGTGAGGCCAACGGAGTCTGTCCAGCAGTGGTCCGAAAGGAACCTCGTTTCGCAGCTTCCACAGCTGTTCGTTGGTGAATCGTTTCGGCATCAGACCGCTCCTATTGCAACTGGAATTCGCCAGTGGCTTGACGGAATACGCCTTCGTCCACGCGAGCGACTCCGGCTGTAGTCGCTTGGAGCAGGCAGGCGATGGCCAGGTTGTTGATCGCTCGCGGCAGGCCGCCGGTGAAGTCGTGCAGCAAGTCTTTGACCTCTTCGCCAAAGATCTTGGGATCGCCTCCGACTTGTGAGATCTGGTAGTCGACGTACTGAGTCGTCTGCTGCTTGTTCAGCGGTCGCAGCTGATAACGCACGGAGATGCGATTGAGTAAGTCCGCGTGTTGAGCCCGCTTCATCGTTCCGCGTAGTGCATCTTGCCCGGCCAGCAAGATCTTCAGCGGCGGTCCTACATCCAACGCCGAGCTAAGCAACAACCGCAAGTCGGTCAGCGACTCGGACGTGAGCAGATGCGCTTCATCGAAGATCAGCAGCAGCGTTCCTTCGGCACGTTGGGCGCGTTCCAGAATCTGCTCGTAGACACGATCTTTGCCTCGTCGGGGCGGCTCACCCAATTGCGTCGCGATGAGCTTCATAAGTCCAGCGGAAGGTAGATGCGTCAGATGGCAATAGACCGTCTCACACTGCTGTGGCGTGAGAGCGGACAGAAAACGTTTGATCAGCGCCGACTTGCCGACGCCACTCGGTCCGGTGAGCATCCCTAGCTCGCCCATATCAATCAGGAAGTTGAGCCGGGCCAGCCCCTCCTTCATCCGCTGGTCCTGCCACAAGACGGCTGCGGCAGCGTGTTCACAAAACGGTTGGCTGCGAAGTTGAAAGTGCTCTAAGTACATCAAGTGTCTCCTTCAGATAACAAGGATTGAAGTTGCAACAGAACATGTGGAATCGTTGGTTCCGCGGCTCGAGCCACGGCTTTGCGAAGTACGGACTCGTGGACGCGGTCGTGTCTCGCATGAAAGGTGCGTAACGCATCCAGTTCATCGCTGCGTAGGGCGGAGAGTCCGCCGCCGCGGCCAAGCAACTTGGCAATCAACGTGGCAAAGCTGCTGAACGACCAGACGTTGCGGCGGCTGGCGGAGTGAAAGTCGAGACCCGATTGCCGCCGCTGCTCTTGATCAACACGGCTGTTGGCTTCCAGGGCGTCCAGGTACGAGGGCTCGATCGGTGCGTGGTCCGCAGGTGGATCGGGCTGAGGATGATAGCCTTTCTCTCGATCGTAGAGTCGGCCAATTCCCAAGAAGGTGCCGTCTGGCCGGTAGAGCTCCACTTCCTGAAGCTCGCCGCTCGTCGGGAACGGATCGAAATGTACTTCCACTGAATCGCCGCGTAGTTCGCGATCTACGGCGAAATACCGGCCGTCAATCGTCACGTCGCTGTGGGTCCGATCAACTGTTCGTGGCTCACGGCGCCAGAATAGCTTCACGACGCTCTGGAGACGCACTGTGCGTTTCAGGCTCGTCGCGTCCTGGTATCGCTCGTGAGGTGCCTGTTTCGTCTCGCTGTGGATCGCGGCGTGATATTCTTGCGTCAACCAGGCGTGTAGGGCTCGGTTGATATCTCCCAGCGAAAGCAGCTGCGCCGCGCGAATCTCTGCCTCGAGCTGTCCTTGGAGCGTCTGAAAGAAGCGTTCGATCAGGCCACCGGGAGCTGGGTCCCGTGGTGGTCGATGCAGCAACTTGATGTTTAGCTGTGTGCAGGCGAGCTTGAGCGACTTGGCGTGGTAGATCTTGGCGTTGTCGACATAGAGCTCGCGGCTAGCACCGTGGCGTGTCCAGGCTCGTAGGAGTGAGTCGATAAGGACATCGAAGGTAGTATCGCGCTTCGACCACAAAACGGCTGTGGCAATCAATCCATGCCGACAGCCGAGTGGCTACAGCGCGCCCTTCATGAAGCACCGGAGGACCATGCTCAAAGTCGCCGACCCACAACGCTCCCGCTTGGTCGCGTGTCCAGCGACACCGGACTGGCTGTTGGCTGACACCCAGTTTACGCCGTGTGGCGCCTTCTCGATGGAGGTGACGGTAAAGGGTCGAACGCGGCAGCGTTCGACCGAACTCCTGCTTCAAGATGCGATTGATCACCACATCGCTTCGTCGCGGCTGTTCCTTCTTAAGTTCAACAGCTCGCTCCAGCAGCGGCTGCTGTTTCCGGCGGGGACGGCCACGGTCACTGCGTGGGCGGCGGAACGTCCCCTCAACTCCTTCATCCCGCAGTCGCTTCCACCAACGTCTGAGGGTGCGTACCGAAACCCGTTTCTGCTGCCCGTTGGGCAGTAACCGTTCCTCGGCAGCCAACATCCGGAAGTACGCCTCCCGCTCTGCTTCGGGGATCTCTCCCAGCAGCAGGGGACTGAGCAGCGAGCACCAGAAGACGGCCCACGCCTGATCGTCACGACCCATAGAGTTCTCCTTCGACTTCGAGAGTTCGGTGTGCCGAAGGAGCAAGCTATCTCATGGGACGCGTGCTCTTGTTGCAAAGCTGGGGAAGAAAGACTCGGTGAAGGCGAGGTCCCAACGGTCGATCAGATGAAGTAAACGGCGCGCGGTGCGCAAGATCTCCCCCCGTTGTTCACTGCGGAACTTATGCGGGCTGACCAAGCCCACGAAGCGGTGCATCGTCGACAGCGGATCATGCTGACACAAGAGTTCCAGACCCGCCCTGCAAAGCGACCGTCTGACCACCCAGGAACGACAGGAACCGCCACAGCGTGGAGCGGTTCAGAGCACGTTCGTCGATCTTCTCTTGGCCTGGTGGCGTGACGTAACCGATCGCTCGGCCGCCCGGTGTTACGGTCTGCTGATACGACTGTCGATCCTGCTCCAGATAGTCACGTGCCAGAGGCAGCAGGCTGACGCTGGCATACCGCCGATAAGGCAACAGGAAAGTCGGGCAGATCGGTGAATACATACCCGCATCGCGAGCACCTCCAGCGACTCAAAACGATTGAGAAGACTTGCACGGTAAGGTCAATAATCACACGAACCTGTCGTCGTCGCAGTTCGTGTCGTGTGAAACCCCCGGTCGCTTCACAACGACCGCAACGGTCGCGATACCGGCGACCTTCGCAGACCGCCTGGCGATGTAGCTCAAGCCTCTCCAAGATTGAAGATGAGGTGGCGGACAAGACGATGAAGAGATCGTTGTTGAACAGAGGAACGGGCCTAAGTTGCAAACTTGTGGGGCTCGTTCCTCTTCTTATGCGCACACGCCCAGACAGGGGCGGGCTTCCGAAAGAAATATGCGCGATGGCGGGCTCAGGGCGGGCTGATGCGGGCTCACTCTCGGTCAACTAAACCGAGACAAACGCCGCTGATTCCGGTCAGCTAAACTGAGACGCCGCACCTACCTTGCGCCACACCGACGGGTACAGCGACACCAGACCGTCAGGTCCGACGTCGAAACGCCAGCTCGGACGAGTGTCCTTGAGGCAGCAGAGCCGAATCCGTGCCATACAACCGCACGGGCAGAACATGACCGCCTGCCAGACTACTTTGTCTTCAGAAACGAGATAGATCGTGTTTTCCTTGATTGTCTTAGGATCGTCATCGACCCAAACAGCTCTCCATCGCGCCTGGCGGCAAGGGGGAAGCCGGCGACAGAACCACGACCACCATCGCTTAACTATCCGCATGACTACGCGCCTCGTCGATGGATAACTCGGGCAATCCCAGCAGCGGCTTCATGTCGCCGCGGCCAAGGTTTCTGGAAACGGCAGGACACCGGTCGCCATCGGGCTCTTTGGTTGCAAACCCGCCTGAGAGAGTCCACCGCTGACTTGCGAACTCACCGTTATCGTCGTCACGGATGTGGTGAAGGCGGCAGAGCATCTCCATCACGCCGTAACCGGAGAAGATCGTATTGATCGCGATAACGGCCGGCTGAGCCACTTCAGCGCCCTTGATGTAGCCTACCTCCAGCTGCGAGGCGTACTCGTCGGGATCGGTGCGTCGAAGAATGTCGACGCGAATGTCGTCAAGTGAAAACACTCGCCGACTCAAGAGACTCGATCCATCGGGTTGCAGATAGTGAACCGCCCCGGTGGCGTGGGCGATGCCACCAACGCCGTCCGCTTTCAGGCCGACGCCCACGTCGATCAACGGAATGCAGTAGGTCGATGCGATTTTGTTGATCAGATGACGGGCGAAAACACTATCCACGCACCCGTAGATCAGGTCGCACGCTGCGACAGCCTCGACCGCTCGCGGCGTACAAAGGTCTTCGCTCAGCGTGATCACGGTCGTGCCAAGCCCAGTATCCTCGATTGCATCTGCCAGTACCGTGACCTTGGCCGCAGCAGCCTGGGCATGACGACCTCGTGAGTTGTAGATTCTGTTCAGATTTTCCGGGCCAATCGTGTCTGGATCAACAAGTACAAGCTCACCGACGCCGAGGCGGAATAGCTGCTCAACGGTTGGCGATCCCGTTCCGGAACAGCCGATGACGGCGATTCTCAACTGACGAAGTTTTTCAAATGTGCCGTCACCGAGAACCTGCGCATGCCGCTCGGCGAAGTCGGGCACATAGGCTTCGGTGCCAGATGGCCAGTACTCGACCATGTCGCCGGCGACTGAAATCATCGCCATTGGATGGAAGGCGCCACAGGCTCCGAATCGACCAAGCATGCGCCCACAGGGCAGTATGACAACACTTCCATGCGGATCGTCGGACTCAGTCCAATTGGCCGCCACCCGAAAAAACTCGTCGTCAGACCGGTCGTCGACCTCCGAGAAACGGCGGAATCCCTCTGGATGACTGTGCACCTTCACGACCGCCAAACCGTCATTGGTTGCCCTGGCGAGCAGAGACTCCAAGACACTCGTTGGCCACGTGATGCGATCCGCCCTTCGTTGGCATTGCGCATGACGGACGGGGACAACGTCAATCACGCTCAACGAGTGTCGGTCGGCGCCGCGTCGTCGGCCGCAGAGCAACAGAGCGACCGCCTCAAGCCCGTCACCAGGGAACAGGTGATCGGTGAGCTGACGCTTTTGGCGGCCCGTCAATCGGAGGATGACATCGTGGTTCATTACGCAAACTCTCGCTCGAGCCAATGGCGGACCAGCAGCATGTGCGACTCAATGTCGTCAATCCCAGGACGCCAAGGATTGCTCGAGGTTCGATGTCGCGACCACTGCTGAAATGTTGTGCCGTTTATCGTCCTTCTCCCGCCCGTCGCGCCGATCTTGGACCCATCGGCCCGACTGAGCAGGGGATTGAAGAACACCATGTCGATCTGGGTGTCCGGAAACCCCGGCTCTAGCCGCAACGCTGCCGTGACAACTGACTGGTTGTAACCGTCAGGCAGTGCGTACTTTGGGAGGAGCAACCAAGACGCGGCGCCATCCCGGATGGCTTCCCAGCCGGGATGCGCTGCATCCAGGTACACGACGTCAGGATCCAGCAGGACGATATCGCGGCGGTTCATCGTGCAACTCCGTGCGATTCGCCCTCCGTCTGGTCCAACGGCAATGTCTTGAACTTCTCGACGCCCGGCGTAGTGAAGCTGACCTCCTCATCGAGCGGAATCTCTTTCATCTCGCCGCAGAGCTTCTGAAAGATCTTCCACTTCGACGTGTCGCACTTGCCCGCCAGCTCGAGCAGCTGCCGCCCGGTCATGTGCGTGACTTTGACGACATATCGTTCGCGGTCGATGCGGATGCGGTATCGCCGCACGCACCGCGCTGGCCGCCCCTCTTTGCAACAAACCTCCAAGTCTTCCAATTCGTCGGGAAGATCGACGTTTTTCGGCGTGCTCGCCATTTCGATTCTCCGTAAGTCATATGGCCATTACACGGCGAGAAACGTTCTCGCCTACACCAGGCTTACGGTCGGCTGTGACAGATTCACCGGGATCGTGCTCGGCCTCACAATTCCTCAGGTTTTGTGTCACAGCCATCCGTATACTCATTGAAGGCGATGTTGCGACTGCCATTTCACGATACAGGGAGGCGTTCGAGTGAACGAAACACCCCTAGAACCACCTGACCACGAGCTGATCTCACGGATGCAGCGAAAAGAAGAAGATTTGGAGGCCGCCAAGCGCGCTTTCAACATCTTCTACGACCGTCACGCCACCTACGTCTACCAGCATCTGCGCTATGCGAACGAGCAGCTGGTTGGGCACGGCGTAGACGTGGAAGACCTTGTCCAGGAGGCGTTCGGGAAGGTCTGGTTAACAGCTTGCGACAGATTCTCCCCATCCAAGGCAAACGCCGATTCACCAACGGCGAGCACCCGCGCGTGGTTGGGTAAGATTGTCGTCAACCTGATTCGAGATTGTTTACGGCGCCAGGATGATGTTCTCCCGATCGATCCGAGCCAAGAGAATCGAGACCTCTTTGCCGCTGTGGAGTCGGATGACAAGGTCGAGGCGGCGACCGCGTTGGAACAGTTGGTGGCCAGCACGCTCAGTGAGCGAGATGCGGCAATCGTGTGGTTCAAGATAAATGCCTACGATCCGCATACTCGTAAGTCGGAACCTGATCGCGAAGAGTTGGCACACTTTTGCCAACGATGGGACATCAAGCCCGAAGCGTTGCGTCAGGTGTATTTGCGAGCGCTTAAAACGCTCCAAAGCGCCATGGCGACAATTCCCCAGTGACCCGACCAAACCGCGAGGCAATCCCATGAACCCGAACCACAACAGCACACCAGAGAACCTTGAACGGAGACTGCACGAAGCGAACGAAACCTTGAATCAGCTCATTGCACAGACGCCCGAAGATGTCCAGGAAATGGAAGCAATGTTTGGCACGACGCCGTGCGAATTGCCTGCCAAGTTGCGCAGCGCCAGCGACGTACTGGAACGCGTCATCGAAAAAGATGAGGCCTCACGCTCACCAACTGCCCTGGGGAAACTCGTCTCGTTGATGCGCACCGAGCGCAAGTTGACCCTTGAGCAGCTCGCTGAAAGGACAGATTTGGAAATCGATGAACTTCAAGAGATTGAATCGTGCCCCGACAGCATTCCCGAGCCAATGGCCGTTTCGGTGCTGGCCGAGTTTTTCAAACTCGCGCCGAAGAAACTTCAGCGGTTGGCAGGGCTCGCTCGGGATTCCGCCGACGATGAACTCGCAGATTCGCTGGGAATCGCAGCAGGCGCCAAACCAGAGTTCAGCCAGCTGAGCAAACACGATCGCAAGCTCTTCCATCAATGGGTCAAATACCTTCGCAAGTGAGGGCAACGCCGTGAAGAATCCGCAAGTCAAACCAAGCGTAAAGCGACGAATCGATAAGTCGGTCAGCCGGCTGCTTGCGGATCTGCGCGGAGTGGAACCGCCCCTGGATCTCAAGCAAGTTCGTCGCAAGCTGGGCCTCGACCTAGCAGATGCGCCTCGTCGAAGATCAGCAGCAGCGTTCCTTCGGCACGTTGAGCGCGTTCCAGAATCTGCTCATAAACGCGATCCTTGCCCCGCCGGGGCGGCTCGCCCAACTGCGTTGCGATGAGCTTCATGAGCCCAGCGGAAGGAAGATGTGTGAGGTGGCAATAGACGGTCTCACACTGTTGCGGTGTGAGACCAGACAGGAAGCGTTTGATCAGCGCCGACTTGCCGACGCCGCTCGGTCCGGTGAGCATCCCCAGCTCGCCCATGTCAATCAGGAAGTCGAGTCGAGCTAGACCCTCCTTCATCCGCTGGTCCTGCCACAAGACAGCCGCGGCAGCATGTTCACAAAATGGTTGGCTGCGAAGTTGGAACTGTTCTAGGTACATCACGCGTCTCCTTCAGATAATAGGGATTGAAGCTGCAACAGAACGTGTGGAATCGTTGGTGACTCGGCGCGGGCGACAGCGTTTCGGAGTACGGATTCGTGGACACGATCGTGTCGTGCATGAAAGGCACGCAACGCATTGAGTTCGTCACTGCTAAGTGCGGAGAGCCCGCCCTCGCGGCCGAGCAACTTAGCAATCAAGGTCGCGAAGCTCGTGAACGACCAGATGTTGCGGCTGCTGGCGGAGTGAAAGTCGAGGCCTGACTGTCGCCGCTGTTCTTGATCGACCCGGCTGTCAGCTTCCAAGGCGTCAAGGTACGAGGGCTCAATCGGCCCGCGGTCCGTGGGTGCATCGGGCTGAGGATGATAGCCTTTCTCTCGATCGTAGAGGCGGCCAACTCCCAGGAAGGTGCCGTCTGCGCGATAGAGCTCCACTTCCTGAAGCTCGCCGCTTGTCTGAAACGGATCGAAACGTACTTCCACCGAGTCGCCGCGGAACTGGAGATCTACGGCGAAATACCGGCCGTCAATCGTCACGTCGCTGTGGATCCGGTCAACAGTTCGCGGCTCGCGACGCCAGAATAGCCTCACGACGCTCTGTAGATGAATCGTGCGTTGCACACGGGTCTTGTCGCCGTACCGCTCGGCAGGTGATTGGCCCGTCTCGCTGTGGACCGCTGCGTGATACTCTTGCGTCAGCCAGGCGTGTAGGGCGCGGTTGATGTCTCCCAGCGAAAGCAGCTTCGCTGCATGAATCTCTGCCTCGAGCTGCCCTTGAAGCGTCTGAAAGAAGCGTTCGATCAAGCCACCGGGAGCCGGGTCACGCGGTGGCCGATGCAGCAGCTTGATGTTTAGCTGGGTGCAGGCGAGCTTCAGTGCATTGGCGTGGTAAATCTTGGCGTTGTCGACATAGAGCTCGCGGCTAGCGCCATGGTGCGTCCAGGCTCGAAGTAGCGAGTCGACAAGGACATCGGAATTTTCGCGAATGTAGTATCGTGCTTCGACGACAAAGCGGCTGTGGCAGTCAATCCAAGCCGACAGTCGTGTGGTGACAGCGCGCCCTTCATGGAGCACAGGAGGCCCATGCTCGAAGTCGCCAACCCACAACGCTCCGGCCTGGTCGCGTGTCCAGCGACAGCGGACCGGCTGTTGGCTGACACCGAGTTTACGCCGTGTGGCGCCTTCTCGATGAAGGTGACGGTAAAGGGTCGAACGAGGTAGGCCTCGACCAAACTCGTGCTTCAAGATGCGGTTGATCACCACATCGCTTCGCCGTGGCTGCTCTTTCTTCAATTCAACGGCCCGTTCTAGCAATGGCTGCTGTTGCCGGCGGGGGCGACCGCGATCACTGCGTCGCCGGCGGAACGTATCTACTTCTTCTGTCCGACCATGGGTGAATCCACTACGGCTCGGCAAATCGCCGGGCTTGGTCTTTACACGCTGATTAACGCCGCTATGCAGCGGCAGCGCAATCTCTCAGCCGAAGATCGCTATCGTCCCCTACCCCATGCCTGGATATTCGTGGATGAGTTCCAAGAGGTCGCTGGTCGCTCTTTCGCGGCACTCCTGGCCCGGGCCAGCAAGTTCGGTATCAGCATCATCATGGCAAACCAAACTACGGCGCAGCTACAAAACCGTGATCTGGATCTATCACACGTGGTGCGCGACAACACACTGCTGAAGATGTACTTTACCGTGACTGGCAAGCAAGACATCGAAGAGCTGCAGGCGTTTTCCAAAGACACGCGTGTCGACCTTGGCGCGGTGACGCATAGTAATGGGATCGCAAGCAGCAGTGTCTCGCGGAGTGAGCGCGAAACAATTCGGCCCCGGCTAGAGAAAAACGATATCTTGGACACAAGTTCCACAAAAAACGAGTGCTTTGCCATTCTTGATGACTTAACGGGCCATCACGAGCCGATTCGTCTTCGGCCGGAATACGCTATCGAGAGGCATGACTTTAATGCGCTCAAACGGACTCCGTTGCCACGAAAAGCAACCCAGCAAGAGGCTGCTGAACCCACCCCCCGCGAGCCGCCCGCAAAGCCCATGTGGCAAACGCAACGCGAATCCAAGGGCTCCAAGGAACGACAGGAGCGGCTTGCCTTTCTGCTTGATCTAAAGCACAAGCAGGAGCAACCGGCCGAGCTTGCTCGGATTCTCGCCGAGAGTAAGCCGAACGCCAATGACGGTTAATTCCCACCCTGCCGCTATGCAACATCGCTGCGGTGCCTGGCATAACAAGCGAACGCTTTGGTTAGGAGGTCGCATGGGAACCAGACGCACCAACAGGGAATCGCATCGTAGAGCAACAGTTGGCAAATGCCCGCGCTGTGGCAAGAACGTCACCGAGCAACGATATTCCTTTCGTTGTTCCGCGTGGCGGAATTCCCAGTCCCAACCGGCGTGCGGATTCGCGATTCGGAAGCAGATCGCCCGCAAGAGAATCTCGGCTAGAACGGCGCGTAAACTGCTCGTGGCAGGTCAGACTTCAGTTCTTGTCGGATTTGAGTCCAAAGCAGGGGAAGCGTTTGCCGCGAGGCTTGTGCTGGATGCTGGCGATGTAAGATTGGAGTTTATATAAGGCATCAATTCGAGCTAAACCGCCACCTAGCTCACTTGAGTTATTCTCACAGCCAAGAGACCTCATCGTCTCTTCACACTCATTTATGAATTCCCTTGACTGCACGGTGCAGTCGGCTTGAATCTCCCGAACGTCGCTAGCGCATTGGAAGTACTCATCACTTGCCTGCTCCAAGCGAGGTTGGTAGCCGGGCTTCATTTTGATGGGTTTAGAAGCGCTGCTGAGTTGCCACTCGATACCGGAGTACGTGCCAGACTAGTGGATCAGCTTGACTACGCGCAGGGTGACGATTTCCAGGCCACCAGAATCAAATTGACCGGATCCTTCGGTGGCTCCCACTGGATGCAGCCATTGACTGCGTAAACCACTCGGGTCTGGAACACCGACGCGAGTTGCGCGGCCGGCCGGAAGTGCGTTTCGACGCACGGGTCTAATTCACCTCAGTGGCCAACTGCGCCGAAAGCGGAGGCGGGCGACACGAGTTTGTGATCGCCCTAAAAGGCCCGCGGTGGCGCAGACCCGAGTAGGCTGACCGCGCGCTAAGCCGGCGGCCAATTTGCCCGCTCGAATGAGGGGTTCGCCGAAGAAAGGACGGGTTCACTCACTGCGCACGGGGCGATTCCTCAGGTCGCAAGAGGCGTAAATTGGCGGATCAGTAGTGACCCAGCGGCCGATGCGCATCCACCAGATGCCGAACCTTCATCGGTAGCGGAATGCCCACTACCTCGATCTCAATGTTGCCCTGGCCGGCGCTCGAGATGAGCAAGTCACCCGTCCCCATGATTCGCTGGAAGAACGACTGGCGCACCTGCACGTTCCGCACATCCGAGTGCATGACTTCGTTGATGTGGCAGGCGAGTACGCCGCGCCGGAGAGTCGTTCGTCGGGTAGTCACGGTGAGCCGTGTTTCGATGGACTTCAGCCACCAACCGAACAGGAGGACCGCTCCGACTCCAACTGGGACAAGTGCGAGGCACAGGGCGAAGCTCACGGGAGCGTTGCGAAACATGGCGATCGTCTCGCTGTAGAGAACTTGCTCTCTCCCGTTCGCCTCACGCTCCTTCGTCGTGAATGAGGCTGTTTCTCGCTGCGAGACTTCCACTTGCGACATTTTATAAGTTCCTTTTGGTCTGGGTGACTTTCCGACGGCGACTGGTCGCCAACCTGGCCCTCAATAGCAGAACGGTTTCTTGAGAAGAAATACTGCGCTCAAGCCTGGAAAGGACTTGAGATGGGCATTCGTCGCTCCGGTGCGCTAACACTGCGCACCGAACTTAGAATTCGTACGAGATCTTGCGCAGTTTCGCGTTCCGGAAGACCGTTACAGTGACAGAGCCGGGACCGAACAGTGCGTCCCACACTGAAGGTCGATGAGAACGGAGTAGTAGAACGATGAAACAGCAAACGAAAGTAGTCCGGGTCAGTTACAGCGCCTTTCTGTGCGCGCCCAGGCCCCGAAAATGCGAAAAGATCGCGACCCAAATGGCTCGAGAGGGCTGGTCCTTGGTCGCCTGGAAAGAGCGGGAGGGGCTATTCGGGTTTGGTGCCCATACCATGCTGAAGTTCGTGCGTGTCGGAGGTTGACGCGACACATCAGTCGAAGAATCGAGTGCCGCAACCGGGGTTGTGCCCCAGTCAGGAATGACCGCGTCCGCAGCCGCCGGTCACTTCCTAGCTGGGACGGCGAGGACACAACCCGTTAGAATCACTGAACAAGTTGTTTACTCTGGAGATTTTAGATGGCCTTTAGCGAACTTCCCGCTACTCGAACATCCCTGCTGCGAGCGATTGACAACGACGCCGCGGAACAGAAGCTCATCGCCCTAGGCGTGTTTTACGAGCGCTATCGACGTGGGCTTGCCAAAGTGCTTTCGAGAAGATTCCGGATTCATCCCCAGGACGCAGACGACATCCTCCACGATTTTCTCTTTAAGAAGATGGCGGATGCGAGTTTGATCAATTCCTATTACGAGTGCCTTGCCAAGTCTGGGCACCGTAGCTTTCGGCCATACCTAGTGCGTGCCCTCACCTATTTCACCCTTGATCGTTTGAAGGCGAAGAAAGAGATGGTGAGCCTAGAGGCTTTGCCGAGCGAGGGAGTTCTCGGAGACGAGTTTTCCGACCTCTATGCCTTGGGGTGGGTCGAGGATCTGTTGGCTGCCACATTCCAACAATTGAGGTCTCACTACTGTGACAGCGGGCGTGAGACCCATTGGGTGATGTTCGTTGAAAGGTGGCTCAAGCCGATCGTGCTCGGGTCCAAGCCACCGTCTCACGAGTCGCTGGCCGAAAAATATCAGCTCGCCGATGCGAAAAAAGTCGGGAACATCCTGACGAACGCATTGCGGACCTTTAAAGACAAGTGGGCAGCTGTCTTGGCCGACGACATCGGATCGGCCGACTCACGAGCACTGGCCGAAGCACTTGATGACGCGAGAGCGAGCCTGCGAATGGCCAAATATATGGACGCACAGCGTTTGCTGAATCAGGCCATTCAATTCGATGGGACCCAAGATCTGCCAGCGATCGAAGGTCGCGACGTTGACGAGAGCACCTACAGCGGACTACTCGATCTTCTGACCGATGGACTCGATCAACTTTTCCCAGTAGAGCAAGCTTTGATATACGAGAGCTACCTTCGTACACCGCTCAGGGAGCTGTTGCCTCAGAGCTCCTTCCTTGCAGAGCATGAGGTGGCGGATGTCAACATTCACGGCATCTTGCTGAGTCCAGAGCCGAACTCCGCCCTACTCCGCGCCATCTGCCGCGACCTGCGAAACGCAATCCGCACCAATCGCCTGGAACTCCCAACCCAAGTCGCGGGAACGGCACGGCTAGTGTTGATTGCGCTTGCCGACGCTCGCTGTGACGATTCCATCACGAGCGCATCTCCGACACAGCTATCGGCAGCTATGAAGCAAGTCCTTGATTGTTGTTGGTTGGACGAGAGCAGCCGAGACTTGCTGCAGGGTTACATCCAGCGGCATGATGGAAAGGCGACCGAGTCCCAGTGAGCGGAGATTACTTTTCCGTGACAGCTGTTGCGCTGGAATCAATCGCCTCCAACGACTCGCTGGCGAGGGCGCGTGTCAACTCGTTCGGCGCGTTGTCCTTTGCGAACTCGAGCAACTCCGCTGCTTTGTCCTGAGCGTCCGAGGAAGTTTGCAGCAACAGGCGATGAGCAAATACATAGGCGAGTTCGTGTTGCACCGAGGGGTGGATTTGTTGGATATTTGCAGTTTGAGGTGTCAACCAGGCGAGTACAATTTGCATCATGTTGGCCCATTCCAACTCGCGTCGTTGCCAGGCCGCAATGCCCGCGCGACTAAGGCGCCTAATTAAGGCAATTTGCTCATCTGAACAGGCGTGTGGAAACGCTCCTCGCCGAATCGTATTGAGCATGCCCAATTCAGCTTGAAGAATACGAAATTCGGATGGCGGTACAGTGCGAAGAATCAGTTTGTCCACCTCAGATTTACCGGGCTCAATCGCGTACATATCACCGACCGCTAGCGAAATCTCGGACATGTGCGTGCGAAGTAGCGGTAATAGCAAACGGGCAGCCGAAAACGCTCCGCCTGCCGCGCGGATATTCTGTTCGAATGAGCGTTCCACGAAATCAACCTCAACTTTTCCGCTAAGTGAAGCCAGCGCCACCATCGTAATCGTTGCGGGGGACACGTCTTTCTTCACGCCGAAATCATAACCTTCAGCCCAAATCGTTCTTGCGACGTCTTCACCGTTTTCTATCTCTTCACTTTGACGCATGTCGTTACGTGTGAGTAACCCCAGTAGCAGATATGCATCACATACAGCACTTGCGTAGAACGGATTATCGTCATCAGTGCCATGGGTTAGCTCGCGTTGCTCGATAATCTTGGCCAGCCGGCTCTGAGTCGTAAGCACCGGTGAATCAGTACACAATTCAGCTCTAGCCTCCAAGACGTCCAGCATCCTCTCAAATCCTACCTTCCACGGAATGTAGGTCCGGACTTCTTCGACTTTCTCAATGCCCTCTCTATCACGCCCCAAGAGCGTTGCAGCCCATGTAAAGCCGTAGAGGGCATTGTAGATGTCTCCGCGGCATCGCACGTACGGAGAGTCGACCAATGTCGAAAGTCGCTGATACGCGTCGCCCGTCTGGCCATTATAAAAGTATGCTTCGGCCGTGCCGGCCAATAGCAAGGAGTGAGTCTTCTCTGGGGCGGAGCTGACCAGTTCGAAATATTCCATCACCGCTTGGTACGCCGCTACGTCATCACTTGAAATCCGCAGTTGCTCCTGTAGCGTGGCTGATTTGCCCCTGACAGCCAACTGAACGGCTTCCCACAATTGGGGCGGTGCGACACGCGACCTTTCTTCCTGCGGAACCAGATTGAGGTAATCGAAACCATGGGCAACCTCCAGCTGTTGTGCTGCTGTCCACTTGAGTCCACTACGCTTGAGTATGTCGACCAAGCGAATGTATGCGGCGTACCCGGCGAAGCGGTGGTTGACGTCCTCGGTGAGGTTGGAGAATATCCGTTGCAAGTTCTTTTCGACGGAACCAAGGTCCGGGTAGGACACCAATGGCCATATATCTCTGGAAACAACCCTCAGCTCACGGGCGCACATTGCCTTTTTGAGCAGGCACTCAGCCTTCATATCAGTTGATGTCGTTTGCCTTTCGATGTCGTGGTACCTAGTTGCCGCAAGGCGAAACTCCCCATCCAAAAATGCCTGGTCAGCGAGCTGGATTGCGCTAACGCCATTGTCGGGGAGGCGAAGAAAACGAACCTTGTCGTTCGATACCCGCCAGGTTGCGTCTCCGGAGACGCCGAGAGCGCGAGTCCGCATAGGATCATGAAACAACTCCTGATGCTCCAGTCGGTCAGAACCTATGCTAATTGCATGCAGGGCGTTTTCGCGAGAGACGCGAAACGTAAGCTCCTGACCAACGCTAGCATCAACAAGCAACTCCTTCGCCGACAGCAATCTGCGTCCAGTACTATCTGCAACGCTGATCGACACGATCAGTTTCCGTGTGTAGCGTGCATCCCACAGCGATTGAATCGAGTACACCACCCATCGAGCACGCTTTTCTGCTGAGTCTCGTTCTGCCCTGTGATTGTTGTCCGTTAAGAAGAGAGTCAGTTCCGCCTCCGGTCCTGCGGGCACCACGAAGGAACCTGTCACGGTCAGCGAAGGGCCAATACTCTGCTCCTTTGCGACATCATCGAGACTCAACATCACGAACTTGGAGGTCAATCCCGCGACCTGTTCTTGATACTCTGTTGCCAGTTTGTCGAGTGGTGGGAATGAACTAGCTACCGCTGAAAGCAGTTGGGTACTCTCTTCCTGCCACTCAGTGTTCGAAGGAAAGGTCGACCGCTGAAGCATTTCGTCCATGTACTGCCGGAGTTGGATCTCAAGCCGCGCGAGCACGCCGTCATCAGGCTTGATCGAAAGAAGTGCAGCGGTCGTGTCGAGGTTGTCGCGCCAGCCGTGGCCGGCCACCAAGGGGAATGCTTGTGAAACTATGAGAGAGTCAAATTTGGTGAGGAGCATCTCGTCCCCAACCAAACTCTCACGCAATGCGGAAAGCGTCGCCTTCAGATCAGCAACGGTCGTGTGCGAACTCAACGCCAATTCGACTTCACTTTTCAGCCTGACCTCGAGATTCTCCCGCACAGTTTGCTTCGATGAAGGAATCGGGAAAGTAGCATCGGTGCGCACCAAGCTAATGAGATCGGGCCATTCAGCGGTCTGAATGCTGTGAATGATGGCCTGTTCTCTCCTCGCCGGACCGGTGACCGCGAGGTGTACGATCAGCCATCCCAGAATAGCCAGCAGCCCTGCCGTGGAGGCGACTGCAACTAGCCTCCACCTTCGTCTCGCCCTGTCTGGGCGTTGTCGCGATAGCCACTTCTTGTCGAAGACTTGACGGTAAATCTGATTACGAATTGCAATCGTGCCATCCGGCATGCTACGCACCAGACCAGCAAGGCGCAATTCCACATGGGCGTTCGACGACCCATCGCGCACCGGACGGCCCAGGAGCAACTCTCTGTATAGCTCCAAGGTTGCTTCCGGGCGAGCTAGCCGATAATCGAGAAAACGGAGTATTTGCTGAAAGTGAACGTCGGTTCTCAGTTCCTCTAGCGCGGAAAACCTCTCGCTCACCATGAGATCAACGCTTTGCTGGCCGGCGCCAGCCTCAAGGGCATCGCTGCAGAGCATTGCAGTGAGGTACGGGTGACCGTTGGTCCACCGAAGAATGTCCTCAAGGAGGCCGCTCGCGTCGTCGCTAACTTCGGACAAAATCTCCGTCAGTTCCGAAAGGTCGTCAACTTCAGGATTGAAGTCGCGCAGCTCAACCGACTGACCAATGTTGTACGAGGTTGTCCGTCGGTCCTTCACCAACTCATCTGGCGTCGCAACTCCGATTAAGCAGAACGACACCTGCTCAAAACGCGGCTCGCTGGGGCGTTGGTTGTACATGTACCGGATTGTCGTAAAGAGGTCATCCGTGTACGGAAGCTTCAGCGTACTGTCGATCTCGTCAAGGAAGACGACTATTGGCGAATTGGTGTCCGCCGAAATAGCCACGTCGCTAAAGAAAGTAGAAAAACGCTGAGCAAGCGACAAGTGCTCATGCTCTTGCCACCACTCGAGAAAGTCTATTGGAAGACGCAGCTGGCTTGAGCACTGCATCAAAAGGTCCCGAAACCACCTCTCTGCAGTCTCCTGACTGCCGATCGACGTGATATCCAAGACGACGACACGGATCGATTCGCCTTTAAGCGTCTCCCGAATGCGAAAGATCAGGCTTGTTTTCCCGACTTGCCGTGAAGACAGAATATTGCAGTACTCGGAACTTCGCAGAATGGACAAAACCTGTTCTTCGACATCACGACGCGTGATGTAAACATGTTTCCGAGGATTGACAGCGCCCCCAGTGGCCAATCTGCGACGAGGAGTAGATTGATTCATAGGGCGTCCCGAAAGTAACGGCCGTACAGCAAGTTTGCGGGGTTTATGCGGCGCCTTTCCCGACGAACCAAACCAGCACCGTATAGCCGATAGAACAAGTCCTGGTCTGGCACACAGCCGGTCCTTACGATGGAACGCATAGCTTCCAGCAATTCCGGAGTCTGGTGCAACTTGAAAAGAATCGCGCGTAGATGGTCACCAAAAGGTCCGTGGTCTTCAGCCGCTGTTGAAATTAGCTCGTGGAACGGGAACGGAACAGGACCGCAGATGCGGTAGAAAGCCAGGCGAGTCAGGTACGGGTGACCTGCCAGCAATTGATACAGCTCTGACTCTTGGCTCGCGTCAAGCGGCCGACCATATCGCTCATTTAACTCCGAGCAAGCCTCGGCCGTGAAGGGGCTCAGCTCAAGAACCAAGCCTACATTGAACGGAGAGCGATCGCTTTCGGAAATAAGCAGATATGGCTCTGTCGAAATCGCCATGGCGAGATCGACGTCTTCCCATTCCGGAAATGGGGCTCGGTTGTTATGCCACATTCGCAACATGGAGAAAAAATCACCCTGGTAATCGCGTCCAAAGATGCGGTCCGCTTCGTCCAAGGCAATCGCAACTGGGGAATCAACCTGCGCTAGCATCTCCTCGAGAGCCTGCGTCATCGAAGCCTGCGAGTCCGCGCGTGCCGTGGCGGGCTGCTGCGTTCCCAACCGCTGAGCGAAGATTTCGGCGAGGCGCGAAAGGAACGTTTGGTAGTCCGCTAGTTCTGGTTCCGAGAAGATTGAAAAATCAACAAACGCGACCTTCTTGCCTTCCCGCTGGCACTCCGAAAGATAACGCAAGAGCAGGGTACTTTTGCCAACTTGTCGCGGTCCCTTAATCACCAAGGTTTCACCATGATCTTGCGCACATTGAACAACGGCAGCATCTTCTGGACGCGTGATGTAGTAGCGATCGGACGAGCGGATCGTTCCCCCCGGAACAGTTGCCGCTCGCGCATTGACCGACGGCTTGGGCCGTGAATCTGAGTCGTGCTGATCTGCCGAAGAGGTGGCTGGCAGATCGGTGGAGTTGCTTGGCGGCGGCTCGTAGTCCGATAGAGACGCTCTTAGCAAGAGCTGCGCAACATTCTCAGAGTCCTCCGGACCGTTCCACCTGATGAAGTGCAGATTGCCGAGGTAGAGGTCCATCTCGTATTCCAACGGACCAAAATAGCGAAGTCGTACTGGCAGCACTTTCGGTTTTCCAGTCTGTTGCCTGAGCAGGTGCGCCAACCGGACCTCGGTCTGCACCATCTCGCTATGCATCGCGTTCTTCGACAACAAAACAATTAAGTAATCGCACCATCGCAGCCGACGGTTGATTTCCTCAAACCATTCGGTGCCAGCAGTCATGCCTACATCGATGAAGCAGTCCCCGCCATCGGCCACAAAGTGGTCACGCACCGTCTTCGCAAGATGCTCTTCTTGCGGATCGCCTTGGGGGTACGAAATGAAAAACCGCCGCGCCGGTGAAACCGTCGCGAGTTTCTGATCGTTTCTGGGCGGCGAGTCGCTGTGCGGCAACGTGTTCTCAATTTCGCCGAGCGCCGCTGCCAGCTCGTCCGCGGCCGTAAACCGATCCTCAGCGCCCTTCCTCAAACACTTGAAACAGATCCTGTGCAGGGCGAGCGGTATGTTGTCATTGATTGTCCGTAGCGATCGCGGTTCGCGATAAAGGATTTGGTCATTCAGTTCTTTTTGTGTTTCGCCTTGGAATGGCCTGACCCCAACCAGCATCTCATACAGGACTACGCCTAATCCCCAAATATCGCAGCGAGGATCCATCCAGTTCGCCTGGCCGAGCACTTGTTCGGGAGCACGGTAGGGCATCGTACCGGATGCGTCGCCTGCGTGCTTGTGCTGCTGACCAGCGTGGAGCGCCAGTCCGAAGTCAGTCAGGTGAGGCTGATCGTTTTGGTCCAGCAAGACGTTGCCCGGCTTCACGTCGCGGTGCACAAAGTCTGCCAGGTGCGCCTGATGAAGTGCTTCGGCCACCTGTCTCGCGATCCGCACGGCGTCGACAATGCGCACTCCGGACGCAATGGCCCGGTCCAGCGAGCGGCCATCGATGTACTTCATGACGACGTAAAGTCGCCCATCTGGGATCTTGCCGAAGTCAAAGATGGGAACGATCGCCGGATGACGCGAATCCAGCTTGGCAACGGTCTGCATCTCCGCAAGAAACTGCTCTTCGGCCTTTTCCTTGTTGGCCTTCCGCTTCGGGATCTTGATCGCGACTGACCGCCGAAGTCCCTCGTCTTCCGCTAGATAGACGTCGCCGAATCCCCCACCACCGATATGCTGTTTGAGATGATAGCGACCGATTCTCTGAGGAGCGTCTCCGAGATCGTCCCCGTTCGCAACACCCGGCTCGTCAGGCTCGCTTGAGTCGGAAGACAACCCCCAACGCGCGGCTTCGGCCTCTGATTCATGTGCAAGCAACAGCTCGTTAAGGTCTGCCCTGAGTTCCGCTTGTTCACCGGAGGCAGATAGACGCTCCACATAGTCTTCAACTCTCGGCGACTCGTTGGCGCGAAGAGCGTTCCGGAAGTCGCGGAGAATACTCTCTCTCTTGGATGAGAGGCCACCCTCGCGGCCTGATTCGATAGTCATGAGCTCCAAGCCCGCAAGCGCTGGCACGCGTCCCGACGCGAGAACGTGCGATGTGTCTTGGTGAACCTGTGCCCCCGCACTACAGCCGCTGGCCGTTTTCGACCCCTCGAGTCACCGCTGGAGCACCGCCGTGTCCCAAAGTTTACCACAGCGGCTCCAGCGCATCACAGGGTCGAAAGCTTTCCCGATTGGGCACGACCTCCGAGTTTTGCGCTTCACACACTCGTCCTCGTTAGCGCCCTCACCGATCGGATTTATCTCCCGACTTCACTCCGGGGCACCTGGGCCAGTCAGGATGCGGCTCCCGTCCGGCCTTCTATTGCTTGCAAGACGTCTCTTTTTTGAAAAAAACGCTGGCCGGTAGCGCAGCATCTGGCTCCTCCGATCAGTGACCTTTCTAAGGGGCGAAAGGTCCAGGTCTTCCGCGACTCAGCCGTAACCAAGAACGGGCTCGCAAGTACCGACTACCGAGAGGACGAAACTATGGCATTCCGACGCAAGGGTCACAGGCCTTCACGCAAGCAAAACCGACGCCCACAGCACGAGACTCTGCAAAAGCGCGAGCTCATGGCTGTCGATGTCTCTTTGACGAGCGGAACCTTCAACATCCAGGCGGACCCTGCCGGAGGGCAGGTGGACGTCAGCCAAGAGTCCTGGGCGATCGTTGTCACATCCGGCGTCGGCTCCTCCACCAAGAAATCGAGCTACCCAGCATACTTCGTGCAGAAGATTGTGTTTTGGGGCAGCGAGAACCGCGACATCTTCTCAAACAACACGTCAAGACCCGCCACGATTCACGGTAGAGGTGGAAACGATGAGCTGTCCGGCGGATCAACTCGCGACGTCATCTACGGTGGCCTTGGCGCCGATACGATCAATGGCCGAGGCAGCAATGATCTCTTGTATGGTGACTATCTCTGGCCACTGGTTTCAATAGGCGGCGCTGACACGATCATCGGTGGCGGCGGCAATGACAGCCTCTATGGCGGACCAGGGGCCGATACGCTTAAGGGGTACGGCGGCAACGACAAACTGTTTGGCAATGATGGCAACGACAAGATGTATGGCCACAACGGTGACGATGTACTCGAGGGAGGACGAGGCCAAGATCGTTTGCACGGTGGTGACGACCAAGACACACTGCGAGGAGGCGACCATCGCGACCACCTCTACGGTGAACATGGGCGAGATGTGCTCTTTGGAGACGGTGGAAACGACTACATCGACGGTGGTTTGCTAGCTGACCGCATCTTTGGTGGCATTGGAAACGACACTCTGCTTGGCGGACCAGGTCGCGTCGCCGACTTCATCATCGGAGGAGAAGGTGGCGACACCATCAAGGGTGGTGACGGCGACGACACTTTGATTGGCGACCACTGGTGGCCTACCACCACCGGTGCCGGCAACGACCTCATTCAGGGTCAGGGCGGGAATGATGTACTACACGGTGGAGGCGGAAACGACACCCTCGAAGGAAACGGTGGTCACGACCGAATTTGGGGACACGGCGGAAACGACACGCTCAAGGGCGGAAGCGGGAAAGACACACTTTACGGCAACGCAGGACGAGATCACCTTCTTGGCAACTCGGGAAACGATACGCTTGAGGGTGGGTCTGAGAGGGACAGGCTAATCGGCGGCGACAACAACGACACCTTACGAGGCGGGGACCACAATGATTACCTGGAGGGTGGGCAGGGGCGCGACACGCTTGAAGGCGACGCTGGTGACGACCGACTCGCCGGTGGTCGTGGCAATGACAGGCTCGTTGGAGGCAAAGGCAACGACACATACATCTTCAACGTCGGCATCGCGTTAGGGGAAGATGTGGTGGACGAAGGGAACGCTGGGTTCTTTACCGTTGCCTACGGCCAGGATACGCTCGATTTTTCCAAAAGCCCCAGCGGTGTCACTGTTGACCTAGAAAAGACAGCAACACAACGTGTCCACCCGAATCTGAGCCTCAAACTCAGCTCACCATTCGCCATCGAACACCTCATTGGAACAGGATACAACGACACCGTACGCGGAAACCGGTTGCGGAATCGGCTTGAGGGGCGTGGAGGCACTGACACGCTCGTTGGTCGAAGCAATGACGACACTCTACTTGGCGGCGCCGGTGTGGACATTCTACGTGGCGGTGCCGGTCATGACGTGCTCCGAGGGGGAAGCGGATCCGACAAACTGTGGGGTGACGAGGGGAACGACGAACTTCATGGCGACGCCGGAGATGACACGCTCCACGGCGGCTTGAATAACGACAAACTCTACGGTGGTGATGGAAGCGACACACTCAATGGAAACGCTGGCGGTGACTTTCTGGAAGGCGGCAGGCATGACGACACGCTCCGAGGCGGTGGTGACTACGATACTTTTCTCTTCGATGCGGACCGTCCGTTAGGTTCAGATGTGCTTGTGGACGAGGGAGGCAAGAACAGACTTGACTTTTCCAAGACATCTCGACGCGTCACAGTCGATCTTCGTCGCCGAGATGCGCAGAAGGTAACGGCTGGGCTGAACATCACCCTGACCACTGACGGTATTCGCCACATCACCGGAGGCGACGGCAATGATGTGCTCAAAGGAACCGGCCAAGACGATCAACTGATCGGGGGACCTGGCAACGACATTCTGACCGGTCGCGCTGGTAACGACCTAATTGCCGGTGACGGCTTCTGGGTCGTCGGGAGTGGATCTGGGCATGACACGATCGACGGTGGACTGGGTAAGGACACCATCGTGGGAGGGGGCGGAAATGACCGTATTAAGGTACGCGGACGCGAAGCCGAATTCGACGCGATCTCAGGCGGCGCTGGATTCGACCGCATTCTGAATGCCGGGAACGGAAGGGTCACCATCGGGCACTTCGATTCCGCCACGAATGGAGTGGAGGAATGGCAAAACGGCGGTCACTCAATCGTTGGCAATCACGCGAGGAACATATTGAACTTTAGCAACACTGCACTTGTCGGAGTTACCTTGGTGTCTGGCGAGGGCGGGTGGGACGACCTAACCGCTTCGAACAAGACCGCCGATATTGAATACCATGGCGGGTCGGGGCGAGATAATCTCTACGGCGGGCTGCGGCGCGACAAACTATTCGGTGGGCCCGACGGTGATTTGATCGATGGTGGCGCGGGCAACGATGAGCTGTACGGAGGAGGCGGTTGGGACCGGATGAACGGCGGAGCCGGCGCTGACCAAGTATTCGGACAGGCTGATGGCGACCGCATCACGCTTGACGACAACGATCGAGTTGTTTCTGGCGGGGGTGGCTGCGATGACTATTACAACTCCGACAGCGGTAAAAGGTGGTCGGACTCGAACGGCGACTGCGCCCCACCCCCAAAGCCAGTGGGAAGCGAGCCTCGTATCATCTCGTTCTCCCCCACCGTCACGGACGAGAACAGTGCGAAGCTCACGTGGAGCGTCGAATGTGATTCGACATGCGAAGTGATCATTAACCATCGGTTCTACAACGATAGTTATCACGACCTGGACTTGTCCGGTACGCTGACCATCAGGCGGCAACGCAGCCTTCATGACGGCAGGTATCAATTAATCGTACGCAGCGGCAAGTTTGAAGTGATCGAAGAAATCACGGTACCCAAATGGGACGGCTCAACACCGGCAGCCCCTCCAGACTTGCGGGTTGCGGATGTTTGGATGGAACCCACATCGTTTCCTGATCGCGACAAGCCATTCACCTTCAAATTCTCAGTTCAGAGTACACATGATGTCGAGGAGTTCGAGGCGAAGTTGCGATTGATCAATCGAGACACGGGCAAGGAAATCTCCAGCGAAAAAATCTCGTTCTCCGGTCTTGGCGCCGGAAGCACCCGGAGTGGGTACTGGAATCACGGAGGACTACCAGAAGGCAAGTACCGGATCGAGGTACTGGTCGACTCCTCCAACAAGATCGTGGAGCCCAACGAAGTGAACAACGACAGCTACTTAGACTTCAGGGTGAGTCGTCCGTTTGGCGAATGACGCGGCCATGCGAGGTTTATCAACATGCGTCGCCTCCGCCAATTGGCGGAGGCGATGGATCGCGACGGACTGAGCCATGGGCAGTCGAGTAACGATGTGTTTGTCGTGCTGAGATTGTTTTGACGGTCACCCGTCGCACCTCGGAATTCCGGCCTTGAGTCATTCTCATTGGGCGATGCAAGTCGTTGACAGCTCATCAGCCCAACCATGCGACGATACCGTCACTAAATCGGACGCATACACCCCCTCTAGCAACGCCGTTAAGGATTTTGGGTTTGCCAATCGTCGGAATTCACATGGGAATTCTCATTCCAGAGCAAGACCAAGACGAGGATCAGGAAATGCGAATTCACTCGAAACTCTCGAGGAAAATCGTTAACGGCACATAGTGGCTTCCGAAAACCCCCGTGTGGTCTTCCCAACCACTCGGTTCCTCTGGCCCGATAATAGCGATACGTTGATCCTCTTGGTGACTGAGACTGAGATGGCGAACAGCTGCCGCGCCGATGAGCCCGGCGCCGACGACGATCGTGTCAAACGTGTTCTCTACACTTGCCATTTGCTCTGTCCAAGAAATAACCGACCACACGCCCGAGAATCGATGATACGAGAAAAGTTACATTTTCTGTAACTGGCCATCAGCGCCAGTTCACTCTCGCCAACCCTGCTCGTGTGGGGGCGACCGCACCATCTGACCGAATTTGCTTGCGCGCGGAGGTGGCCCAGACCGCGTCTGCAATATGCGCGTTGGGATGCGTCGGGGAATCCCACCCGTGCGACTTAGCAAATCGCCGTTCCTGCTTGCGGTGGAATCGACAAGCGCGTCGAAACGCAGAGACCAACCGCGTCAAAACGACGGCGCTTTCACGGACAGGCTCAGTTTTTATGTCGTTGTAGTTTGACTACAGCTTGGCTCAGTCGTGGAAGTCGCGTTGCGGGTAAAGTACTCTGTCCCATGTGAGCGATGTTACCCAGATGCTGTCAGCCATCGAACATGGCGATCCCTCGGCGTTGAAGATCCCGGTGCGGGGAACACCTCCGGGTGAGGACGCAGCGACGCCATTCAGCAACGCCGCTTGAGCATGGCCTGGCGACAATGGAAGTGCAGCACTCACCGGGGTTAGGAGGCGTTTTTCGATCGCCACTTCCAACTATTCAAATACTGCGCTTACAACTACGCTGTATACATCAATTACTGCACCGGGACTTGCTTCTATTGCCAGAGACAAAGGCCCAGCGGGAATCGGTGAATCAGAGAGCTCGATGTATCCGCTTTTGTAGGAGCGCGAGCTAACCGGTGCCTGCTCAGGCCAATAGTCGGAATGATATCCGGGGGTGTCGCAGACGATCGTGTGCACCAGCCTCCGATTCAACTTGATCGCGATTTCACCACCGGCTTTCGTTGAGTGAATGCCTTTCCCCCATGTCGTGGCTTTAGCTCCGCCTGTGTAAATCGTTAATTTAATACCGACAATTCGGTGATTGGCTTTTCCGATATCCCAAATTGCAGTTCCGCCTTTGCCTGACGGGCCATCGACGTTCCCACCGACCACGATCACGTTGCCAGTGACATCTCGGATCGCTCCGTTCACTGTCAGTTCGTCATCCCAGTACGTAATGAAGGATGTGCGGTGAGCGACGTGATTGCCCGCAATGCATACTGCACCTACTACGAGCAGAATAGCCAGCAAAACCGCAGTTCGCCGTGTCCTCAGAGCCCGGGTTGTCATAGCTACTATCCGCAACAGTTCAGTTCGCCACATGCCACACTACAAACACCACTAGCCCGAGGGCGGGCATCACCAAGAATGGGTCAAAAATCATCTCCAACAACTCTTTGCGATTGCTTTTCCGCCTTCGGGCTAATTCTTTTTCACGCTGAATCCGGACAAGCGTTCGGTGCCCATTACTCTTTTCGACAGATGGCTCAGCCCCGACAGGAACTAGCTCAAGCCATTGAGGCACAGTGACAGTGAAGCCTACTATCTCCTCGAAACCGCACATTTCACGTGTAGTAAACCCTTGCTCTCGATAAACATGAACGTAGTAGTCCGTCACTCCTGACGTCGTAAGAGCTCTTGCGTTTACAAGAAGCTCGTCAAGTTCCCTGGACGTTGCGCGGGCTTGCTCTGAGCGATCGACTTCACTGCTCGGCACTACATTGGAACGCTTGCATGTCAGCAAGAGCTTACTCCGTTCTGAGAGGCGATCGTGAAGTGGACTCGAACCATTTGGAGTCACTGCACTTGCGATCCAGCTTGTTACGAGTTGCCCGGTCTCGACTCCCTCGTTCCGCAGCAAATGGAGGCAGTTGCAGACTTCGCGGAGGTTTGCTGCAAACGTTTGGGGCGACGATCGCTCTTGGACAGCCGACACCACCTCCAGTGCATGGCCGCTCTTCGATTCACCGCCAAGCAAGAACATATTCTCAGCCCACGCGGTCATTGTCATTGAGGTTGTTGTGTGCATCGCGGCGAGAAACTCATCGGCCTTCCAGCGGCAACAACACCGGTCCGGTTCCACAACGTCCAACTCCATTGCGGTTTCTGCGAGGCTCCTGAGTGTGTCCCTGAACTCTGCCGAGGGAAGTTTTGCCGCAAGCCGAACGGCAGGAAGAAAGTTTCGTGTCTGAATACCGGCGGCCCGCAGTCTGTTTATCGACTCGACCGCTAGGGCTAGACTCTCTTCAAGTTCTAGAAGCGGGAGTGCACCGCACAAGTCATGTGCGATAGAGGAGAATAGTCGCACGTTAACGGTATCGGTCAGTCCCGAAGTGCTCTGGACGACGAGCTCATATTCTTCGTCGGACAGCGAATCGAACAAACCGCGAACGTAGTCGATAACTTCATCGTCATCCGCCCGGAGGCGTAGCTTGCATGCTAAGGCTACGCTGTTTGCGTAACTCTTATCGGATACGAAACTACCTACACGCTGTGCCAGTGCAGCGATCTGCATTTTCTGCGAACATCGACTCTGTAGGCATGCCAGCGTTTCATCCAATTGCTCCCGTGGGAGTACTTTGGCAAAGTGGACTAGTTGCCGGCGAAAAGCACCTCTGTCGGTATTATCCTGAAGCCCGATTTCGATAGCGCTTACTAGGTGACGTTGGTCGAGGGCCTTCGGCAGATTTAAGAGCGGCGGTATCAGGTCGAACAACTGGACATGTTTCCGCAACGCCACAATCGTCAAGCGTTTACGGGTTCCACGGTCCTCGATGCGACGCACCAGAACGCGAAGTCGAACTACCGTCAATATTAACATGACCCCGAAGCATGTGACGCTAAAAAGGAGGGCCGCGACGAACGCAATCGCGATGAGAAACATCACGGCAAACGCCAGAAACAATACCGCTCCAAACGCCACCGCGAGAAGTTCAGGAAACTTGTCCTCAGGTGTCATCGAACTCACCCCACAGGCTATTTTCACACCATGGCCAGCAAACCGAATTCTAGCAGCTCTGAACCTTTATCGGGACGTGTATCGGGAAGTCGACTACGAAAGTCGGAGCAGGGGTCGGGTTAGTCTTTTGGCACTCCCCAGTGTTCCTCTAGTCGACGTCGGATGCATTGGCTCTTCCAGAATCTAGGCAGTCTGCGTAGCCCAGCGTCGTTATCGACTTTGCCGGAAAGAACCGAGGCGACGACTGTCGCAATCAACCTGTCGCTTGTAAAAGAAGAGACTGCTGGTTCCGATCGTTCCGTGGTAGGCCTGGATGCAATACCCATCGCCACCATCGAGCTGCCGGCGACCAGCCGGGTAACCCATTCCCTTGACGGTTCTACGTCCTTTATCCCGACCTTTCCATACCACTTAATCTGTGCAACAACCACTCGTGGCTGGTTCAGCTGCCGGCTCGAATGATGCTACATCCGGCGGCCAGCTTGAGACTACGTCGCGCCTAGCGCCGCCATTCCGACCGAAAGTGGATGTCCTTTGTCGGTCTGGCGCACCCACATCAGCAGGTCGTGCTTTGGATAACCGCATCAAAGCGTCAAGGCCGGATGTTACGAGCATGAAACACCGACGCGGATTGGCGCGGACGGCGGCCAGTTTCGCCGCATGAATCTGCTCGGTCCGAGCACGTCCGTGCGAGTTAGCAAATCGCCCTTCGTGCATGAGGTGGAATCGTTCCGTGCGTCGAAACTCCGTGTCTCTTCGGACCGGTCGGATCAAAGTGAGGACACTCCAGCGGTCCACCTGGCCAGTTGGGTTGCGGGGACAAGGTCGCGCCGATTCATGCCAATGTGGCGTCGTCGGGGCTCGGAGGCCGAGGCTTCCGAATCTGCACAGGACGATGAAGCCAACGCGTCGAAGCGATTTGCTCAATCTACGTCGGACAAGCGGACCGATGCGGATTCGGGAGTCCCGCTTCTGAGCGAAGTGTGTCACTCCGCCCGCAGCTAGATTTGACGCTCAAGCTCCGAGGTTTATTCCACCGCTGCGTTTAAGAGCACGACTGGTCGGCAGCTTTCCGAACTTGCTAAGCCGAGTAGAATTACGTGTTGATTTCCCAGCAACGGAGAGTTTCGACATGCCGAGCTTTAGCGATCTTGAGCAACGGATCTTGAGATTCCTAAAAGAGGAATACTTGGAAAAGGGCAGCCGTCCCTCTCACTTGAATGCACCTGCCACCCTGCATCGCGACGTGATGGCCAAATTTGGGTTGGATCTTTCTGGTTATCGCGAAGTGATTGCTCGACTCGAAAGCTTTGGCATTGTCGAGGCTCCAACTATTGAAGCCCACAATGGATGTCTCCACATTGACCCCACAATTGTCCAAGTCGTTCACCAGCTCGATCATCCCACAGAAGTATCGGGAAGCGGAGTGACAAACGCCATCTTCGTTCAGGAAATGAATCAGAGCGTAATCCAGCAGGGAAATGTCGGCAGCAACCAAGACGTGAGGTTTGGTGAAGCAGATGCAGAGGCGTTGGCGGGACTGATCGCTGAGGTGCGGAAGATACTGCCTGAGCTTGGCCTTGGCCATGAAGATGCACAAGTTGTGGTAGAAGACGTGGACACGATAGAACGACAAGTGCGGTCACCGCGTCCGAAACGGAGTGTCGTAAAAGAGTGCTTGACCTCGTTGAGAACGATCATGGAGGGAGCTGCGGGAGGTGCTGCCAGTACAGGAGTTGTTGAAGCAATTACAGCAATACTTGGCTCTCTATAGCGAGGACGATCAGCAAGATGGATGTCGCTGGAAGAAAACTTCTTCGCTTTCGATTCTTGAAACTGCTCTACGAAAAGACGGGTGGAGATGCGACCGAATACGTCTCAGACGAAGAAACGGTTTCATCGCTAACAGGCGAAGGATACGCACGAGATGAAATCGAGAAAGCCATCCGATTTCTTGAAGCGGAGCACCTCATACACTACTCCACAGGTCGCGAGGTCAGATTTGAACACGGTGGAGTAAAAGAGATTGAGGACGCGTTGGAGAAACCGAATCAGGACACCCCGCACTTTCCGTCCAATATCATTGTGATCGGAACAATGCAGGGTGGGTCCATCCAACAGGGCACTCTCGAGAGCCTGCAGATAGCAAGCCTTAGCTCGGTGCAGGCGAGCCCATCGTATGTAATCCAAGTCAGTGAACTGGACGATCGACTGAACCGGATTGACGAGAGTTTTTTGAATGGTGGCTGGCAACTTACGGTATTTCCGTCCGTGTTTGAGTCTGAACGATTTCGAGACGCGCAGGCCCTCCGCGAGGCACTACTTCGTGTGAGGGACTCAGCACTCGTTGGAGATTGCTTAGCCAACCTCGGCGACACCGAGTTCGGGGTGTGTGCGACTAGCTTTGAGGAAGCCATTGCGGTAGCAACTTCGGGTTTGTTGATGTTTCGGAAGAGCTACCAGGAGAATTCCTACGAGTACACCGGTGGGTCGCCAATACCTCCCAAGACAGTCGCGGCCGGACAGTGGCTGGACTACGAGAGGTGCCTCGTTACGCTTGGTGAGTGTTTTCAGTTCATGGAGCGGTGGTCAAACGTCGTCAATGAAGAACTATCCTACGAGATAGTCGCGACAAAGCTACTTAACCGGTATCTGGCCACAATGAATCAAAACTTTGGTCTGTACCGGCATGGAGCAAAAGGGCCAACGCATACGGAGCGATTCAGTTCCTCAGGGACTTTCACTCCCCCGTGGAAGGAACAGTGTGCGTCTACCGTGGTGGATTTGTGCAACAAGTTCGTGCACGGGTTTGGGACACCGGAGACGATGCTGAAGGCACTGGACGCTCGTTTTCCAGATTGAATGATCAGCGTCGATGACGGCCGAGAACTGGCGAATCTGTCACCATCCGCCATCTGTGGCCAGGCTGTCAAGCGTAAAAGAAAAAAGGCGGTTTCCATTAGGTTCACTGCGCACCGGTATCTGTCTGCGTAATCGCCTGTTTTGCTTATTCGTGAATGGTTTCGTCGGTCAGTTACTTAAATTGATTGGCGTGGTTATCGTCGCCGCTGCGGGAAGTTGCGATCGTTCTTTTCAAAGGCGATTGCTCCCAACACATTCCTTCGCAAGGTACCGCTCACGGTCACCGTGAGCGACTCTACCTGGTCGTGGTAGATGCATATTTATCTGGTGCGAATTCCTCTCCAAAAGGGTCACTCCACTCAACGCAACGTGCTGGCTCGCAAGTCTGTCGTTAGCTCAAGCCGCCGCATCCACGGGTTCATTCGAGTTGACCCTAACGGGAGGGATCTCGGGTTGCCGTAGGCAACTCGGATCGAACAACCGTTGCCGAATCTTTGCTTGCTGGACCTCCTATTCTGCTGGCACGCTGATCGAGGTAGGCTTCGTCGTCCTGTCATCCGTCGGGGCTCACCCCGGCGAAGCGAATGGCTCCGACGGAGGATGGGACGTAAGAAGCCGGATTGTGAACGTTTGAGTCTCGGTCGCCATATGTAGGCTTTGTTGTTCGGAGTCCCGAGGGGCTCCATGTCTGCAACTCAACTCATTCCGTTGTGAGCTGTCGGCACTCGAAGTAAGAAATGCGTTTGGTCAGCATATGCCAGATGATGGTGGCCAGCTTTCTCATCACCGCTACGCGGGCGATGCTCCCGCCTCGTCGGCGTTTGATCCGCTTGTACCACTGGCGCAATTCTTTGTCCTTCTTGAGCGCCTGATAGGCCACATGCGCCAGTAGCCACCGAGCCATGCCGCTGCCGGCTTTCGTGATACTGCCCAGGCGTTGGTTCTTCTCACCGCTGTTGCGACATCCAGGAGTAAGCCCCCAGTAGTTAGCCAGACTGCGGGAACGCGGGAAGCGTTCTACTCGACCGACCCGACATGCCAAAGCAGTCGCAGTGTAGGCCGCAACGCCCGGTATCGATGAAAGCAACGTAGCTGCATCGCTCGTGCCACACCGCTGGGCGAGCTTCTCCTCAAGATCCTCAATTCGTTTCTGCGAGTGTTCTAAGTCAGCGAGCAAGTGATTCATCTCGAGTTGGTCAATCTCGGGCAAGGCCAACTGCTTCAGCCAGGCGATAGCCGGCTGAGAGGGAAACGTTTTGGTAGCGCCCCCCAAAACACCGAACAATTGGAGGCTGGCGGAAGTGCATTTCGCGGGCGATTCACTGATAGCAGTGACTGCTCGCAAGTTGTGATTGCTCTTGACTCGCTCAGAGCTTTGGTTGATTGGTTGGCCTCTCGTTTGGAAGTCAAATCGCAAGGAGGCGTCGAATGTCCGACGACAAGAACACAGCTGTCGCTCCCCCCCGCGCTCGCTGCCGCTGACCCAAATCTGGACCCACGCAGTCGACCAACCGACACGGTCGAAGGTTCTCCAAGTTCTCTCGACCATTGCGGCCAATTCATTGCCGAAGGCTCCAAACCGAACGGAGGCCAGCAATGAGTAACGCCGCATTAAGATCGAGCGTTGTCGCAGACGAGATTGCACGGCCTCGCGATATCGTCAAATCGCCGAGAGTTGTTCAGGTTGTCGGTTCACCCAAAATCAAACCTGAACACCTTGCTCGTGACGCGGCACTTTACATTCGACAGTCGAGTTTGCATCAACTTCGAGAGAACCGCGAATCCACCGCGCGGCAGTATCAGCTGCACGATCGGTTGCTTGCGTTGGGATGGCGTAGAGATCAGATAGTCATCATCGATGAAGACCTAGGTGTCAGTGGCAGTGGGAGCGTGGACCGAGACGGCTTTCGTCGACTCTTGAAACTCGCTACCGACCACCAACTCGGCATCGTGCTGGGGTTGGAGATGAGTCGACTGGCACGGAACTCCAGGGATTGGCACGATCTGTTTGAAGTGTGTGCGGTATTCGATTCGTTGATCGCCGACGAAGACGGAGTCTTCTGTCCCAACGACCCCAACGATCGGATGGTGTTGGGGCTGAAGGGCATTATTAGCGAGATGGAACTTCACACGATGAAGGTTCGTTTGGAACGCGGCCGAATGAACAAAGCAGAACGAGGCGAGTTGTTGCACAGTCTGCCGGTTGGCTTCGTGCCCGATGAAGCTGGCCTACCGCAACTTGATCCCGACGAGTCGGCGCGGCACGCCATGCGAATGTTCTTTCGCTTGTTTGAATCCTTGGGCAGCGGCAGCAAAGTGTTCCACCATCTTGCCTGGAATCAAATCAAGTTGCCGTTTCGCGATGGAACCTCCAAGTCGCCAGGACACGACTCCGAAATCAGTTGGCGGGTACCCAGCAAAGCCACCGTACACGAACTACTCAAGAATCCGCTGTACGCTGGTGCTTACAGCTACGGCAGGCGAAAAAACTATCGAAACAAACGCGGCAAGCGATCGCAGCACAAATTCCTTTCACGAGACGAATGGAAAGTCTTCATTAAGGATCGATTCCCGAGTTACATCTCCTGGGAACAGTTCGAGGCAAATCAGCGGCGACTGAATGAGAACAACACGCGGAAAGGCCACAAGGGAGCTCCGCGTAGCGGCGCCGCGTTGTTGGCGGGTATCGTGTTCTGCGGTTGTTGCGGACGGCGGATAACTCCCATCTATACGGCTGCCGACCGAGGTAGCTATCGTTGCCAACGGTATCGCGATCGGGTTGCCGTGAAGCCCTGCCCATCGACGATCGTTTGCCGCGCGCTCGATGACTTCGTCGCGAACAAGGTGCTCGAAGCCCTCGCGCCCAGCACGATCGAGCTTAGCCTACAAGCGGCGGAGGACGAGTCGGTGCGGCGTCGACAGCTCGAAAAACAGCTTGAACACGAAGTGCAACGGGCCGAATACGAAGTCAACCTAGCTGAGCGACGTTATCGGACCGTCGATCCTGCCAACCGTCTGGTTGCCAGTACGCTTGAACAACATTGGGAGTCAGCGCTTGTAGATCACCAAGCAGCCAGTAAGAAACTCGACGGATTCCGTAGCCAAAGCGATGTTCAATTGACTCAACAAGAACGTGACCAAATCCAGGCAACATGTAGTGATCTGGCTGCGTTGTGGAGCGGTGCCACACACGCAGAACGAAAAGAGATCGTCCGTCTAATGATTGAGCGAGTTGAAGTCTCCATTGTCGGCAATAGTCAATCCGTCACGACGAAGATCCGTTGGTCAGGCGGATTCGAGAGCTGTTATGAGATTCGGCGACCGGTGCAACACTTCAAACAACTCGATTACTACGACGACCTACTGAACCGCGCTTTGGAATTAGCCTTGGCAGGCAAGACTACATCAGAAATCGCGTCGACGCTTCGGTCGGAGGGATTCCTATCGCCTCGGGACCGCCGGCCTCTGTCAGTCGCAATGATCAGCCTGTTGCTCAACAGAGATCCGCGCAGCGCCAAGCAGCTTCACCATCCCGATCTGTCCCAAGATGAGTGGCGCGCTAGTACCCTGGCTGGCAAACTCGGCATTCGCGAAAAGCTGCTCAAGCACTGGGTAACTCGCGGCTGGGCACATGCCTGCCAGCGTCCAATCGCACGAGCCTGGATAATCTGGGCAGACGCCGAGGAGTTGAAACGCTTGCAGAAACTAGTAGCATCGCAAGCAGGCCGAGGATCACCATTACCACCAAAAGAGCTTCGGACGCCGCGACTGCAGAACCGAAAGAACGCCGAGCAAAACGCCTAGAAAATAGTTCGTACGAACTAGTGATAGCTTACTCACCCACCTCGTCCAGGCCCAAAGAGGACTGCATTATGAAGGAAGATTCTGGTCGGCATTTCCCATTGCAGGTTGTGACGCCGAAGCATGTGTTTGATCATGTTGATCAGCCGCGTACGTGCTCGGCCAGCATCCTTACGCAATGTGGTGAGTCGTCGGTTTTCCTGATCGATTGTGGAAGAGATGTCGACCTGCCGAAGGCCGCGAACAGGCTTGCCTGCCAGCAGGCGTTGCCGGTTGACCCACAGCAGTTCGCTTAGTGCCGCAACGTCTCGCCGATCGGTCTTCTGCTTTTGTCGTTCTTCGGGCTGGATGAGGATTACCTTGTGGCAGCGGTAGTCACGTATCATACGGATCAGCCAATCGTTGAAGCCACACACTTCCAGTACGGCAACGAATGTCTCGTCGCTACGAAGGCACTCGCGGGTCAGGTGTTCGAAGAAGGCGTTGACCTTCTTCGGCTCCGTTGAGACCTGCCGAGCCTGCAGGACATCGCCTTCTTCATTGCGGAGTGAAATCGTCAGCTGCCGTGCATGTTGGTCGATTCCAAGGTGTGCGCCCGAGATGAGGGCGTGGTAATGTTTTTGAAACTGGTCTCTGGTGATGAGGCCAAGGATAGGTGCTAAGTTCATGCCGACGCATGGCATGGGTGGAATAGCTGCACCGACAATGTGGGAAACAGGCGGACGCCACCGCCAAAGGAGTCCTGCTAGCCTGAGTTGACCTATTGATTACGAAAGGAACGGTTGAACACCTACGGTTAAATCGAGCCCCTTCTCATCCCCAACGGGTGAACTGGCGTTAGCGAGAAGGTCCGGTCGCTACGGATGGCCCCGTGCCACCCGTAGAAGCCGTATTACTTTGGCGGCACGGTGGAGGCATCACCCATGGCCAACCACCGAACCGGAGGAGCCGCAGTTAGCGGACGGGTGTGTTATCAGCAACCGAATCTAAGGGTCGATGACTGAGTACCACGTTCTTAACCGGGGAAGCGGAAGTGCGGAGGCCTATGCGAGCCGCTGGCAACAGATGGTCGGGCCGGGGAACCACTTCCGTGGCGGAGCTCCCGTAGTAGTCCGAGCTGGGGAAAGCCCAGTGCATGGCGAAGGGGAGCAGGTTGTTTCGTGTCGTAAAACGTTGATGCACTTTGCGTGAGGAGTTTCACGATGGACGTCAACGCGATGCGACGAACCCTGTGGGAGAAATCCAAGGAGCACAAGCAGCAGCGGGCGACGGCAGGAACGTTGTTTCCCGAGAAGACTCGGCGAATTAACCGCCTGCACGATTTGCTGCATAACCCGGACTGGCTTCGGGCGGCTTGTGCCACTGTGTTGAAAGTATCCCGCAGCAAAGTGGCCGGTGTAGACGGTGAGACGGTGAAGGATTGGTCCGACGCCAAACTCGAACGTCTGCGTCAAGAGCTGAAAGGTCGTTCGTATTGTCCTCAACCGCTTCGGCGGGTGTACATTCCCAAGGCTAACGGCAAGCTTCGCCCTCTGGGCATTCCTTGCCTGCGCGAGAAGATTGTACAAGAGGCCATGCGGATGGCGCTGGAACCCATCTTTGAAGTCGAGTTCCATCGTCGAAGTTGCGGGTTTCGTCCCGGTCGGAACACGCACCAGGCAGTTCACTACTGCCAGCTCATGATGGTTCGGGGTTACACCTGGGTGATCGAGGGTGATGTTTCGGGCTGCTTCGACAACATTGCGCATGAAGCGATCCTTCAAGGTTTGCGCGAGAAGATTCAGGACGACAAATTCCTGCGACTGGTCAAGCTCATGCTTCGACAAGGAGTCATGGAAGACGACGTGCTGCATCCCACGCAAAAAGGAGTTCCGCAAGGCGGCGTAGTCGCTCCTCCAACGATATTGCAAACACGGGCGGTTTGTTCGATAGGTTGATCCCGAGAAAGAGTCTTCGGCCATGTTATGGCGAAGGCTGGACACCGCCGTAACTGGAATCTCAGCTTCGGGTTGCGGCGGTAAGCAAGCCCTTGTGCCGGGAGCAATCACATGGATGGACCACGGAATCATGCTCGCAATGATGTCACAGCAGTCGTAGCAAGGGAATTCGAGCCGACTCGAATTGAACATCAACTGCTTGCCCAAACTTTCGACCTCGTCTGCAAGCATTGGTGTCTACACAAGTTGAAGCTCACTTAACGCTGCTTTTTCGAGGGATTTGAGGTTGCTGATGGTTAGGTTGTCGTTGTTTTCGAGGTATTGCGTCATCGCCAAATGCACGTAGTAACCAGCCAACAGTGCCGGGGCGGTAAAGTCGACTCCGTGTTTCATGCGCCGACCGCTCAAGCGGATCAAGTAGTTTCGGAATGCGATTGCGGCATCGCTCTCGCTGCCTTCGAGCTGCTTGACAACAACGCAGGCCATCGCTGCGACAAGGAGTCGCTTGGCAATCGCATGACCCGTTTCTTGTTGCCAGTACTCCAGCTCATGTCCGTGACTCTTGAGCAGCTTAAAAAAACTCTCGATCCGCCAGCGAAAGTAATACCACTTGCCTACTTCACCGGCATCGGCCTTATCCGATGGAACGTTTGTCAGCAGCGTCCACTCCGCCAGGATATATCCTTTGGCATCAACCAGTCGTACGAAAATGGCCCGAACCTCGATTGGCTCACCGGAAACCGTTTTCTTCTTTCCGTTGACGACGGCACTATGGGGGCGGTTCAAAATAACGCTTGCCTCGGCAACCTCTCGTCTCACCTTTTTCCCATGGTATCTCGCCTTACCGGCATCCTTGAATTCACAACGTTGATCAAATCGCTCGTTCAATTCCGAGAGCAATACCGATTCACCGTTGCATTTCACACGCCGATCATCGCAGCGAACCAAAAACAAATGCCCTTTCGCATGCCAACTGCGAAACCGTCCCAGCGAATCCGCTTCGCGGTCAATGATGTGAACCACCTCTCGTTCAAGCCCCCAATCAGCAACTTCGTCCATCGTGGGCTCAAGCTGATCAAGATGGTGGTCGTCCCAAGCCGGTTGGTGGGTCCCAGTACTGTACACCGTCTCAGCGGTTTTCAAATGAATTTGCATGGGAGCCAGGGTGACTCCCGTCTCCGCTTCAATCAGAAGCGACGTGGTCAGGTCATACCCGATGTCGGTTTTGTGGGTCAGCTGAACCAGATCTTGCTTTCGGCGTGTTTGGTTGCCAAAGCCCAGTTTGCACCAGTCATGCGCCAGCAATACAAACGGAGAAGCACTGCCAGCACACCCATCGCGACCGAGCTGCCGAAGGGGGTCGATAAGTTTCTCCAGCGTGACTCGCTCATTTGCGAAAAAACGCCAGGTTGCCTGGCTAGCTGTGGTGGATTTACCAAAGTCCGGAAGGCTCCGCGGTCCCGACGCTGTACGGCTAGCACTGTCCATATGTGCTTTCACCAATTTCACATAACGCGATTGCAGGCGTTGTTCCAACGCAATTTTTATCCCATCCGGCAATCTGTACCAAGATTTGAAATCTGTGTAGACACCAATGGTCTGCAAGGGAGTGATCGACTCGCAGGAAGCTTCAACGAACTCGGCAATGACAAATCACACAACGATAAGCGCGGCTAGACATCTTCCGGCTGGGGTGGATGGTGCGAGGAGGCGTGCAGCATGACAACTCGTTCCGCAGCTGACGCGTCCGTAGCTTCAGTAAGTCGCGTGGCAATCTACGCCCGCGTCTCGTCAGATCAACAGGCTCAGGAGCAAACGATCGAAAGCCAAGTGACCGCACTTCGCGAGCGTGTTGAACATGACGGTCATACACTCGACGATGAGCTGTGCTTTCTTGATGACGGAGTAAGCGGCTCAACATTGAAACGACCAGCGCTTGAACAGTTACGCGACATAGCGTATGTCGGTGGCTTCCAGAAACTCTATGTCCACTCGCCGGATCGACTCGCCCGACGTTACGCATATCAAGTGTTGCTGGTGGACGAACTGGCGAAGCATGGTGTCGAGATCGAATTCCTCAACCGCGCAATCGGTGTCAGTCCAGAGGAAGACTTGCTGTTGCAGATGCAAGGGATGTTTGCCGAGTACGAGCGCGCCAAGATCATGGAACGCAGCCGTCGTGGCAAGCGTCATGCGGCGACTCGAGGAAGTGTCAACGTCCTTTCAAACGCACCGTATGGTTACCGTTATATCTCCAAGCGGGATGGTGGTGGCGCCGCGTCGTATCAGATCAACGAAGAGCAATCCTCTGTTGTAAAACTGATCTTCGAGTGGGTCGGTCGTGACCGAATATCCATCGGGGAGGTGAAACGCCGCCTGGATGCGAAACAGATTCCATCTCCCAGGGGCAAGTCATGGTGGGATCGCACAACCATTTGGGGGATTCTCAAAAACCCTGCATATAAAGGCTCAGCGGCATTCGGAAAGACTCGCTACGGCCCGCGTCGACGGCAGCTGCGGACTCAACGTGGTCGCACCAAGACGCCACGACGAACGGGCTCGACATACGATACCGATCCCTCTGAACAGATCGTCATCGCTGTGCCAGCGATTGTCTCAGAAGAACTGTTCGCTGCTGTCGATCAGCAACTTGCTGATAATCGTCAGCGAGGTCGCGAACGCAAACGCGGTGCTCGTTACCTTTTACAAGGCCTCTTGGAGTGCGAGTGCTGCGGCTACGCATACTATGGCAAGAGGGTCAGCCGCAGCGCAGCCAAGGGGAAGGTTCCTTACGCCTACTATCGATGTGTCGGGACGGATGCCTATCGTTTCGGCGGCAAGCGAGTTTGTCAGAACAAACAGATACGCACCGACAAACTCGACCTCGCTGTCTGGGAGGATGCCTGCGAGCTACTGCGCAATCCGAAGCTGCTTCGCAAGGAATACAAACGGCGTTTATCGACGCCAGCAAGTTCTTCCAGTGAACGATCGCTGAAGAAGCAAATCTCCAACGCACAGCAGACCGTCAATCGACTAATCGATGCGTATTCAGATGGGGTCCTGACACGTAAGGAGTTCGACCCGAGGATCGAACGAGCAAGGAAGCGACTGAATGACCTCGAAACGCAACTGTCCGATCTTCAGACCGAGACGCGCGAGCAAACAACTTTGCGCGAAGCGTTGGCATGTTTGGACAGCTTTGCAGACAGCGTCAGCTCTAATCTGGATGCCGCGGACTGGACAACAAAGAGAGAAATCCTCCGTACATTGATCGCTCGTGTCGTGATCGAGCCCAATCAGATTCGAGTCGTGTACCGCATCAACTTCCCCCTTTTTGCGAAGAAAGCTAGCAAAGCTGGTGGCGAAGAAGTTTTGCACTTTTGTTGGAGGAGCGGTTTCACCACTGTTGGCAAACATCGCCCTCAACCATCTCGACTGGAGGCTACATGAAGCCGGCCACCGTTTCGTGCGGTACGCAGATGACTTCGTGGTAGTCTGCCGGACACGTCGGCAGGCGGAACAAGCAATGACAACGGTCGAGGAAGCGGTGACCGAACTGGGACTGACACTCAGTCCCGAGAAAACGAAGCTGGCAACCTACGGAAAAGGGTACGAGTTCCTAGGGTTCCACCTATCGTCACGGTCACGGCGAATGCGATCAAAGTCCGAGCTGAAATTCAAAACCAAAATCCGTGAATTGACCAAACGCCACCACAATCTGGACGCCGAAGTCGTCAAGAAACTGAACCAAGTGATTCGAGGAACGGCAAATTACTTTGCCACCAGCTTCTCCACATGTCTTCGCCACTTTTTGGCCCTAGATAAGTGGATTCGTATGCGAATCCGGTGTATGAAGCTGAAGAGGAAGAGTTGCCATGACAACTACAAGCTAAGGATGGTGTACTTTGAGAAACTTGGACTGCTGAAACTAAGCGACTTTGCAAGGGCGGCTGTCTGTAAGCACGCAGCGTAACTCCTCGATCGGGGCACGCTCTCGGGGGTCGCCCGGTGCGAGAAAGACGCACGCCGGTAAATGGAGGGAAATGACCCTCTTGCGACAACGGGGAGGCGGTGGCTGGGCTTACCCAGCCTCCGCTTTACCCACTCAGAATTTGGCGGAATCAGCAGCCCGCCAAACCAAACTCTGGCGAGTTCGGCTACACCCTGGCGAGTTCGGCTACGCTCTGGCGAGTTCGGCTGCGATCGGATAGCGGCGGAACGTCGGGAAAAAGTTCTTAACGACGTAGGGTCACCCCGCCCTTTCGGCGAGGTTTTGGATTTGCAGGGTGGATTGTCGGGCGGTTACATTGGGAACGGGAAAACAGACGCTCACCACGCCTGAACCGGACTCTCTTCGGGGGATCAACATGCAAGTCACGTCGTTTCGCGGCGGCCCTCCCATGCCCAGCGGTACAGAACGATGATACGCAAAACAGCACTGCACGTTTTGGGCGCCGTGGTGTTCTGGAGCAGTGCGACGAGTGCTATCGAGGTCTCGACGCAGTCGACACCCGAATACGAATCGCACATTGCTCCGTTACTGCGGGCGCACTGCGTGCGTTGTCATAACGCGTCGTCGAAGAAAGCCGAACTGGATCTGACAACTCCTCAGGGACTCTTCAAGGGCGGCGAAAGCGGTAAGGTGGTCGTACTCGGCCGGCCCGAGGAGAGCTTGCTGTATGAGATGCTTGAGGAAGATCTCATGCCCCCTGCCGACGATCGGCAGCGCGGGTTGCGGCCGAAGGAGATCGCCATCGTTCGCAGGTGGCTGGAGGCCGGCGCTCCCTTCCACGACAACACCGACCCGCAGCGCCTGCTGGCAACGGAAGAGGTGACCAACCATCAGATTGAGCCGCTCTTGCGTTTACGCTGCACCGTTTGCCACGGCGCGAGGGTAACCGAAGGTGGGCTTGACGTGCGGACGAGAGCATCCCTGCTGAAAGGGGGTCGCTCGGGTCCGGCCATCGTGCCAGGCGAACCCTCAAGAAGTCTGCTGCTGCAGCGAATCCACCAAGGTGAGATGCCGCCTAGAGAGTTGCTCGTCCGAGCCGGCGTGCGTCCGATGGAGAGCGACGAGATTCACAAGCTCGAAAAGTGGATCGCCCGTGGAGCGCCCGAAGCGGCCGTGGCCCCGGACGTCGCCACAGATCAACCGGACCCACTTGTCAATCAAGAAGACCGATCCCATTGGGCATTTCAGCCACCGCGAGACGTCGCCGTCCCGGCGGTGCCCAGCGAGCGAGTTCGCACGGCGATCGACGCGTTTGTACTGAGGAAGCTGCAGGCAAACGGCCTCGATTTCTCGCCGGAAGCCGACAAACTGTCGTTGCTTCGGCGGGCGACGTTCGACCTGACCGGTTTGCCGCCGAGACCGTCTGAGGTCCTGCACTTCATGCGCGACGACAGTCCGTTGGCTTACGAGAAACTTATCGATCGGCTGTTGGCTTCGCCACGCTATGGCGAACGCTGGGGACAGTTTTGGCTGGACGCTGCGGGCTACTCCGATTCCGAAGGAAAGCGCAGCGCCGATCCGATTCGCGCGTACGCGTACAGGTATCGGGACTACGTCATCAGGTCGCTGAACGCGGACAAACCTTACGATCGATTTCTGCTGGAGCAAATCGCTGGAGATGAAATCGAGGATATCGAGAAGGCAGAACGCGTGACGTCTCAAATGGTCGACAACCTGATTGCCACCGGATTCCTACGCATGGCACCTGACGGAACGGGATCCGACGTTGTCAACACGGTCGCCGAGAGGCTTGAGGTCGTCGCCGATGAGATTGACATCTTTGGTTCGACCGTGTTGGGACTAACGATCAAATGCGCTCGCTGCCACAGCCACAAGTATGACCCGCTGCCGCAACGCGACTACTATCGCCTGGCCGCCATCTTCAAAGGCGCCTTGGATGAACACGACTGGCTAAAACCCGTCTCCGTTCCGGGACAGACCAAGTCGACGATGGGATCACGATATCTAGAGCTGCTGACGCCGGAAGAGGAGCAGCAACTCGCGGCTAGGAAACGAGAGATCGAGCAGGAGATTGTCGTCCAGCGGGAGCGGCTGGCGGCATTGGCAGATCGCATCCGGCAAGAACATTTGGATCGCGAGTTGGCCAAACTGCCGCATCCGCTGCGAGACGACCTAAAGAAGCTCCTCCCGACTCCCCGCCCACAGCGGACGGAGGTTCAGCAGTATCTGGCGGCGAAGTTCGAGAAGACCCTCACGCTCAGCGACAAGCAGGTCAAGGCGGCCGCAGGGTATCGGAGGCCGGCACTCAATATCAACCGGATCATCACCCAGCTGGAGAAGGAGCTCTCCGAGAAACCGAAGATCCGCGCGCTTTGGGACCGGGGCACTCCGTCGCCGACGTATGTCTACGTACGAGGCGACTTTCGCAATCCCGGCCGTTTGGTGGGACCCGGTGTGCCGTCGGTACTCACCAATGGCAAGACACCCTTCGTTGTCGAGTCTCCCTGGAAAGGCTCAAAGAAGACAGGGCGCCGGCTGGCTCTGGCCAAATGGCTTATAAGCCCCGACCACCCGCTCACCGCACGTGTCATCGTCAACCGTATCTGGCGGCACCATTTTGGACGGGGAATCGTCGCTAGTGTGGACAACTTCGGCGCACTGGGCGCTCGACCGACCCACCCTGAGCTACTGGATTGGCTAGCGCTGCAGTTCAGCCGCGGGGGTTGGAGCACGAAGCGGTTGCACTACATGTTGATGACCTCGACCACATACCGCCAGTCCTCACGGCTGCGACCTCAAGCAGCCAAGGTCGATCCCGAGAACCTCTATCTGTCACGCATGCCGCTGCGTCGCGCGGCGGCCGAGGAGGTTCGCGACAGTTTGCTGTTTGTCGCGGGAGAGCTGGACGAGCGTCCCTTCGGGCGGCCCGATCCTGTCGACGTGCGTGGCGACGGTCTGGTGACATCGATCGGAGAGCGGGGAAGTTTCCGGCGGAGCATCTACGTCCGTCACCGCCGGCGCGAGATGCCCTCGGTCTTGGAGACCTTTGACCTGCCCCAGATGAACCCCGCTTGCCAGCAGCGGCCAACGTCGACCGTCGCGCAGCAGCCGCTCTACTTGATGAACAACGAAGCGATTCGCGAGTTGAGCCGTCGCTTTGCCGGACGGGTGCTGCGGACCGCGCGGTCGCGGAGCGAGCAGATCGAGCAGATCTACCTTACGGCATTCAGCCGTCCGCCCTCCGACGCCGAGCGCGAGGTGGGACACGCCGCTCTCGAAGAACTTGGACGATCGTGGCGCCAGCGGCTTGTCGCAGAGAACAAGTCGCCAGAAGATGCACCGTCGGCCGCGCTGGCGGTTTACTGTCACACGATCATGAATACAGCAGAATTTATCTATGTGGACTAACTAGCTAGGCAGCAAAGTAGCAGGCTCACTCCGTGAGCCGTCCGCAAGTGCAGTGCAGTTACGGCACACGGAGTGTGCCTACTACCTTGAGAAGGTTGACAAACATGACGCAATTAGTGGGCCGGAAACAAGCGCGTGCCGGAACTGCGCGGCCGGAGAATTGCACGCAAGTGGAGACTCTTGGGGGCCGCTTGTTCCGGCCTACTTACTCTGACGGTTTACTGTCACACGATCATGAATACAGCAGAATTTATCTATGTGGACTAACTAGCTAGGCAGCAAAGTAGCAGGCTCACTCCGTGAGCCGTCCGCAGTGCAGTGCAGTTACGGCACACGGAGTGTGCCTACTACTTTGAAGAGGTTGGCGAACATGACGCGGTTTGATCGACGCAGTTTCTTTTGGCGAGTAACAGACGGCCTGCATGGTGCTGCATTGACGGCACTCTTGGGGTCCGACCTTTTCGGACGGGAAGCGACGACGGCGGACGACAACGGTGGCCGGCGGGCCTACGACCTCGCGTCTCGTCCCCCGCACCATCCACCGCGGGCCAAATCGGTCATCCAGCTGTTCATGAACGGCGGGCCGAGCCAGGTGGATCTATTCGACCCGAAACCGATGCTTGACAAGCATCATGGCGAGGCTTATTTCAGCAAGATTGCCGCAGACGTTTCGTCACCACAAGCCGCAGGAGGTCTGCTCCGTAGTCCGTTCAAGTTTCAGCAACATGGCCAGAGCGGCATCTGGTTGTCGGAGGTGATGCCGCATCTCGCCACCGAGGTCGACGAGATCGCGGTGATTCGTTCGATGTATAACTCCCACCCGAACCATGAACCCGCGTTGTTTAAGATCCACACTGGTCGCTTGCTGCCGGGTCGCCCCGCGATTGGTGCCTGGGTCGCATATGCTCTGGGAAGCGAAAACCAGAGCCTGCCCGCTTATGTGGTGATGGACGATCCGCTCGGATTGCCGGTTAACACTGTGCAAAACTGGCAATCTGGATTCCTGCCGCCTGTCTATCAGGGAACTCGGGTACGCACTTTCGGCTCACCGATTCTCAACCTCAAGCCAGAGCAACCTTATCCTACAAGAGTCGCCGAGCTGCAACGCGACTTGCTCCGACGCCTCGATCGCATCCACCAAACGGGTCGGCCGGGTATGTTGGACCTAGATGCGCGAATTGCCAGCTATGAATTAGCGGCTCGGATGCAGCTGGAAGCGTCTGATGCACTCGACATCACGCAGGAATCCGCCGCGACTCGTGAGATGTACGGGGTTGGCGACAAGATCACCGATTCTTATGCTCGCCGCTGCTTGTTAGCCCGGCGGCTCGTAGAACGCGGCGTGCGATTCATTCAGATCTATATCAACGGCCAAATTTGGGATAACCACAACAATCTCCGCAAAACTCTGGCCAGCGCCTGCGGGCGGACCGACAAGCCGGTCGCCGCGCTGCTGAGAGACCTGAGGCAACGCGGGCTGTTGGACGACACGCTCGTCGTCTGGGGCGGTGAGTTTGGACGGCTTCCGATCGCACAGCTGGCGAACAAGAACCAGGCACGCACCGCGGGCCGCGACCACGGGCCGCGCGGGTTCAGCCTCTGGATGGCGGGAGGCGGCGTGAAGAGAGGGGTCACTTACGGCGGAACCGATGAACTTGGTTTCGCTGCTGAAGAGAAGCCTGTCAGCGTGGCCGATTGGCATGCCACGATCCTGCACCTGCTAGGCTTGCATCACGAGCAGCTCTTCTTTGAACGAAACGGACTCAAAGAGAGGCTCACGGACACTTTCGAGCCGCGGATTGTCCACGAAATACTCGCCTAGCTGGGAATGCTCACGTGGTTCGTCGCGACCTCGCAGCAAGTCGCGGGTGAATGGTCCGGCTAGCGGTCAACCGGAAGGAGCCGTCGCTGTACGATGAAGGCGCTGGTCAAATCGAAACGGGGTGTTGGGCTCGAACTTCAGGAGGTCGCCAAACCGGCCCTTGGTCCGAACGACGTGTTAATCCGCGTGCTGCAGACCAGCATTTGCGGCACGGACGTCCATATTTGGAATTGGGACGAGTGGGCGCAAAAGACGATTCCCGTGCCGCTGGTGGTGGGACATGAGTTCGTGGGAGTCATCAGTGAAACGGGCGACAACGTAAACGATCACTTTCCCGGAGAACTGGTTTGCGGCGAAGGACACGTTGTCTGCGGCAGCTGCCGCAATTGCCTCGCCGGAAGACGCCATCTTTGCCCACACACCGAAGGCGTGGGCGTCAATCGCCCAGGCGCGTTCGCCGAGTATCTCAAGATCCCGGTGGCGAACGTCTGGCACGCTGATCCTGAGATCTCGATCGAAGTCCTCTGCTGCTTCGATCCCCTGGGAAACGCCACACACACCGCCTTGCAGTTCGATGTGCTCGGAGAGGACGTGTTGATCACCGGGGCCGGCCCCATCGGCTGCATGGCGACGGCAATCGCCAAACATTGCGCGGCGCGGCACATCGTGGTCACCGACCCCGTCGAGAGCCGCCGTCAGATGGCCACACGGATGGGAGCCACACGGGCTGTCGATCCCACCTCTACCGACCTGCGTACCGTCCAACAAGAGCTAGGCATGCACGAGGGTTTTGACGTGGGAATGGAGATGTCCGGCAACCCCACAGCGCTGCGGCAGATGCTGGCTAACATGTGCCATGGCGGAAAAGTCGCGCTGCTGGGAATCCTCCCCGAAAGCTCGATCGACTGGAATTTGGTCGTCTTCAATATGCTCACGATTCGCGGCATCTACGGCCGCGAGATGTTCGAGACCTGGTACAAGATGACCATGATGATCCAATGTGGTTTGGACATCACTCCGGTGATTACTCACCGCTTTGACTACGATCAGTACGAGCGCGCGTTCGAAGTGATGTGCTCGGGAGCAAGCGGGAAAATACTGCTGAAATGGTCTGACATGGAGTCTTGAGCGATGCACGCCAGCTGGCAAGAAAAACTGACAACCGTACTGGCCGAGATTCGAGCGGAAGGCCTCCACAAGAGCGAACGTGTCATCGTCAGTCCACAGTCTCCCCAAGTCGAGATGGAGGATGGGCGGCGGGCCATCAATTTCTGCTCGAACAACTACCTTGGCCTGGCGAACGACGAGCGGTTGATCGCAGCCGCCAGAGCCAGCCTCCAAAAATGGGGTTACGGACTCTCCAGCGTACGATTCATCTGTGGGACCCAGCAACTGCACAAGCAGCTGGAACAAGCGATCAGCCGCTTCCTGGGCACCGCGGACACCATCCTCTATAGCTCGTGCTTTGACGCCAACGGCGGGCTGTTCGAGACCTTACTGGGTCCGGAGGACGCCGTCATCTCGGACGAGTTGAACCATGCTTCGATTATTGACGGAATACGCTTATGCAAGGCCCAGAGGTATCGCTATGCCAACGGGAATATGCAGGAGTTGGCCGCCAGACTCGAGGAGGCCGACTCACAAGGTGCCAAGTTGAAGCTGATCGCCACCGACGGAGTATTTTCGATGGACGGGCTCGTCGCCAGGCTGGACGCAATTTGCGAACTCGCTGATCGGTACGGCGCAGCCGTCATGGTAGACGACTCTCACGCGACCGGTTTTGTCGGCCAGACAGGTCGGGGCACCCCAGAGCGTTTTGGCGTCGGCGACCGAATTGACATTATCACCTCTACATTCGGCAAGGCGCTGGGCGGAGCCTCGGGTGGATTTACTTCGGGTCGCAAGGAGATCATCGAGCTGCTGCGACAACGCAGCCGCCCCTACCTCTTCTCCAACAGTTTGGCGCCGGTCATCGCCGCCACGACGCTTGAAGTAATCCAGCAGTTGAGCGATTCCACTCACCTGCGGGACAGATTGGCCGCAAATACTCTCATGTTTCGCCAAGGCATGGCCGAACGGGGTTTCGAAATCCCCTCTTCTGATCATCCTATCTGCCCCATCATGCTGGGAGACGCGCAGCAGGCCAAACGGATGGCCGACCAACTGCTCGACGAGGGTGTTTATGTAACTGGGTTCAGCTATCCAGTGGTCCCCATGGGAAAAGCGAGAATTCGCGTGCAAGTCTCCGCGGCGCATGGCGAGCACGAACTGCGGCAGGCGATGGACGCCTTCGTAAAGGTAAGAGGGGAAGGGTAGCCGAACCCGCCAGAGTTTGGTTTGGCGGACTGCTGATTCCGCCAAATTCTGGCGAATTCGGCTACACGAGATCGTTAACGGCGTCGGGGAACGGGTGAAACGTCGGCGAGGGACAAGTGATGTCGAATTCGTTGCGTTTTTCGTAACCCGAAGCGTCAGCGAGGGGGAGTTGGTGTACCAACGCAAGTTGTTCCCTCGCTTACGCTTCGGGTTCTGATTGCGACGAAAGCGCAACTTCAAGACTTACGCTTCGCGCTTCCGATCAATCCAGCAACGTAGCTTCCACAACTTACGCTTGGGGCTACGAACTTAGCGAATTCGCCATCTTCTCATTGTCCAGCTACGGACGCCGCCAGCTGGTCGCGAATAATCCGCCTTCGGTGAAAATAGTGCCAAGACCGATCGCAGGCCACCGAACTTCACAAGAGGGACGTCGACCGCCCCAACGAATCCTGCCACGCAGCCACTCCTAACCCCGAACCCTGACGTGTACACAACTGTCTTTTTAACGGTATAAGTCTTTCGGGGATTTACTCCTCGAACAGCAAGTACCAACCCCCTGCTAGCGTGTCCGGATGGACCGGCAATGACCACGCGTCGTGCCACCGAAGTAGTACCAACAGCTAAGTGGCCGCCAGCAGCAACCACAACATTCCTTCGCGGTCCGATCGTCGCCAAATCCTAAAGTGCCGCGCCGGACCCTTTGAGGTAAATCGAAATGCTTATCCGCTTCCGCTGTCCGAACGGGCATAAGCTGAAAGTCTCCGACCGTTACGTCGGGAACCCGGCGGTTTGTCCTGCCTGCAAGAGTCGGGTCACCATCCCGGGCCGCGCCCAGACCCCGATCACCGACTCGGCGGTGGTTCGTCTCTTATCCGATGACCCACCCCTACCGGAATCTTCTACGCGTGGTGGTACCTCCACGACCAAGCGACTTCCATCCGGCCATGTGAATCGCGAGTGTCCCAGATGTCAACGCGAACTACCACCGACGGCGAGAATCTGCGGACACTGCAATCTGTATCTTTTCCCCACAGAGAACACCTGGAAAAAAGCCCTGCGTGCCGCGAAGGACTATCTGGCGATACGGAACACCGGAGTCAAGCGGTAGACGCCCGCGGCCGCCAGCATTCTTGACCTCGCTGCCCCCGGGATGAAGAAGTCGTGCTTTTAACTTAGTGCGTGATTTCGTCTTTCGTCACTCTCCCCTCGGGGAGAGTCGGCCCGAAGGGCCGGAGAGGGGGGGCACGCGAGGGGCGATCACTCCCGGGCGGCCCTCCCCGGACGCTGCGCGTCCGACCCTCCCGCGCGCGGGAGGGTAGAAGTAGGAGAGACTACAGGCATCTCATCTTCCTAAGTGAGTGTCGTGCTTACTCGCATGGCTACGGCACACGGAGTGTGCCGACTACGTTGCTGGCACGCTTCGCGTGCAACTGCCTACTACCCCGAGGGGTAGGCCGGAACAAGCGGCGCAAAAGAAGCTTCCATCAGCCTACGGTTTCCCCGCCGCGCAGTTCCGGCACGCGCCAGTTAGCCCGAACTTGAATCGACGAGGTAGTCGTAAACACTCTAGGTGACGGGGTTTGTGGCGCATCCCGTTTGCGCGCGTTCTGGCTACACGATCTTGGGGGGTGTTACAGCGTCACGTTGAGCAGGTCGAAGACGTGCCGTTGGTATTCGGTCGGAGAGGTGAGCTTGTCGTATTCCGCATCAAAGTCTGCGATGTGTATCCGGTTTCGGGTCAGCGTCGCTAGATCACGAAGCAAGTCTTGAAAGCTTTGGACTGGGTGGCCCTCTTCCGTGAGGCGCGTGGCGTCTTTTTGCTTGGCTGCCTCGGATCGAACCGCCGGGGCGACCGGTGACGAACGTGAGGCGCTTTCTCGATCGCAGTCGTCAAACAACACTTTGCGTAAACGCTCACGCATGTGCCACTCGACATAGTAGGACAGCATGCATAGGAAGACATGCGCACGAATTCGATCATCCTTGTGATGGTAGATCGGACGAAGCTGGAGGTCTACTGTCTTCAAGGAGCGAAAAGCTCGTTCGACGTGTGACAAACTCTTGTAATTCTCGACGACATGTTCGGAGTTCATTTTCTCTTTGGGTACGCTTGTCCGTACAACGTACAGTCCATCCAGCAGCCTCTCGATCTTGATCTTCTCCTCGTTGCGTTGGAACGCGAAACTACTCTCGGTGATGGTTAGTTCAAAATGCTTTTCCATTTTATGCTTGTTGATCACCTTGCCGACGCGCAAGCCGATTGCTTCCTTGCCACGTAATGGCCTGGTCTTGCGGAGAGTCGCTTGGCGGATGGGTTCGAGTTGCTTCTCTGTCGCTTGCAGCAATTCCTCTCGCTTGCGTGAGCGTTCGTCCGCAAGTTGTGGATTGCGGCAGACGATCAACCGCTCGCCCGGGAAGTCTTCCGATGTGATCTCAGCGAGATCGCGTTCGTCAAACAAAGACTTTTGTATGAGTTTGGTCTTAATCAGTTTGCGGATCCGGTCGCTACGCAGAGCCGAAATCCAGTCCAAGCCGTCTATGCCACGAAGATCTTCGTTGATACGCGCCGAGGTGATCATCCCTCGGTCGCCTACGAATACCACACGGTCGATGCCGAATCGCTTACGAACACGAGATACAATCTGAGTGAAGGTAACCGGATCGGCGGTGTTGCCAGAAAAGACCTCGACCGCAATCGGCCGACCGTCGGGATCACAGAGCAAGCCATACACGATTTGCGGGCGGTCACCACGGTGGTCGCGGCTATAGCCATGGGTCACCAAAGATGACTTGCGACCGGTGTAGTAACTCGACGAGACGTCAAACAGAACAAGCACGCCTCCTCGTAGATGCCTTTTCGCAAGCTTGTTTTCAATTCGCTTCTGACGAGCTAACAACCAATCCATTGCGGCGTAGAGCTCGTGGATCTCCACGCAGCCCAGTCCCAGATCCTCGGCCAACGTGCTTTGTGCTGTTTCTCCCTTCAGTCCAGTAGACACGCTCAATTTGGAACCAGGGGAGATGAGACGCGACACGACTAACGCCAGGATCAGATCTCGTTCCCGACAGGGACGTGATGACAAGAGTTGATCAAGACCGATGTTCCTTGCCGTTTGCAGCACAGCCGTCACGTTTCCATGCGGCAGGCTGCGACGGATTTCAAAGGAACCTTTTGGTGCCCCTTCGTCGAGTTCCCCATTGAGTCGTCCCCGAATGAACTCGATCACATCCGGCGGCAGATCCGACAAGTTTCCCAGCGTCTCATGTTTCACCTTTCCGCCTTCGCGATAAGTACGTCGCAAGAGTACCGACGTGTAGGTCTTACCGTTGTGAGTCTTAGTGACGGTAGCAATATGCACGCTGCGTCGTTCTGGAGTGCTCATCTCCCCGTTGTAGCAACGCCGCGAAAAGCTAGCTAGCCCAAATCGCAAATTTTCTGGCTACGACAATGCATTTGTGAAATCGACTTAAGGCCAACGCCGAAAAGGAGTTCTCCGCCAAAAGCGGCTCTGGAGCGTTTCAAGTTCGGGTTAGCACTCAACACCGAATGCTTGGTGCGAATGCCGCTGGCTGGGGGAGAGAGTGAAAGAGAAGGGTTAACGAGACAGAGCCTAGTCGACATATTCGACAAGCTGCGAACTACAGCCCGGATCGCGCAACTTTCGCAGCGCGCGATGCTCAATCTGCCGAGCTCGTTCGCGGGTCACATGAAAGATATATCCGACCTGCTCCAGCGTGTAGTTATAGCCATCGCCTAGGCCATACCGCAGTTTGATGATCTCCCTTTCCCGCCAGCTGAGCTTCTGGCGGAGTAAATCGCCAAGTTGCTCGCGGAGCATCTGTTGGTTGGCCTTCACGGCGGGCCCCTGTTCGACTTCGTCCACCAGGAACTCGCCAAACTCCGCATCCTCACCGCGGCCGACCTGGTGATGCAGGCTGGTTGGGGACCGGTTCATGCGTAGAGCGGCTCGAGTCTCCTGTGTGGTGATCCCTGCGGACTCGGCCGTCTCTTCGATCAATGGCTCGCGGCCCAGCTCGTGTAGCAGCTGGCTGTAGACCTGCCTCACCCGAGTGAGCTCGGTGGTCATGTGCGGAGGCACACGAATCGTGCGGCTCTGGTCCGCAACCGCGCGTGTGATCGCTTGGCGAATCCACCAGGTCGCGTACGTGCAGAACTTGTAGCCCCGGCGGTGTTCGAATTTCTCGGCCGCTCGCATGAGCCCGGCGTTGCCTTCTTGAATCAGGTCGACGAAACTCAATCCGCGATTGCGATACTTTCTGGCGACCGACACAACTAGCCTTAAATTGCCTTCGCACAGCTCCTGCTTTGCCTGCTGGTAGCGGTCATGTGCTTTGCGAAGCCGCCCAACTCGTCGCCGTAGGCTGTCTGGCGTGGATTGAAGTCTGCCTAGCAAGAGTCGACACTCTTCGGGCGCGCTCGACTGCCGATAGCCCGGGGCGGCGGAATCGGCACGGTGATCTGCAGCCTCCGCCAGTAATCGCTGGACACGATCGTGATACCCGACAACGGTCGCCATCCACGGTTCGACATATTCGATCCGCAGCCCAAGTTCTTCGACTAGCCGCGCAGCACGCCGGCGGCGGCGCACCAATCGCCGCCAAGCGTCTCGTCGAGACCGCTCGCTGCCGGTGTCGCAGGTAGCGATCTCGTAGTCTTCGGCGTTGCTGGCAATCAAGGCGTCCAAAGTCCTCAGATGATGCGGCAATCGTCCCTCGATGTGGTGTTTTTCGAGGCGGTCGCTGACCGCGACCTGCAAGATGCGGTCGAACGATAAACTGCCTTCGTGGACTCGCCTCAGCAAACTTACGGATTCCCGTAAGACTAGATCACACTCGAACAACAGTCTTCGGAAACTGCGCCGCCAGGCCTCGATCCGGGCGGCAAGATTCAGCTCCTCTTGTCGAGACAGCAATGGAATTCGGCCGATCTCGCGGAGGTAGGCACGGAGCGGGTCGTCGTCCCACGATCCGCCGCCGGCAGAAGACTGCTCAACCGACTCGGGCGCGGGACCGCCGCTCAACTCAGCCGCCACCGGCGGATGCCGATCGGTCGCAGCGGCCTCGAGAAATGACTTTCCACTGCGGGCCGTAACGTGGTTGGTTCTGGTACGATTGATCATGAAATCTTCTTGCCTAAAGCCGTATGGGCACCACCGGTCGACTCGGGCGGCCACCTCGTCGGTAGGGCAACGTAGGTAACAGCCCGGACTTCTACAGCGACCTGCCGAGCAGCCGCCATGTTTTTCTGAGCCGTCGCCAAAGTCGTACGACTCGACAGGCGTCTCCTTCCAACCTGGGGACCAGCCGCTCGACTTCGCGCCTCAACAAAACACGACGGGTTCGTGTGAACGTCGCAAATATCCAGGGGCAACGGGCAGCCAGCGGGCAATGGGTGGGACCCCGGTGGGTGGAGCGCCGAGGCTTTACCGCCGCGTTTTCGGCCGGACGATATATCTTCGAGCCGGCCAAATAGAGAACAGCCAGTGCCGGTGGAATTCTATGCAGCTGGCTGGAAAAGGCAAAGGGAAAGAACCAGGATCGGTTCTGAATCGCTCGAGCTCCACGACTGTGCGCGGGGCGCGGCGCGTGGGTGGGAGGGCGAGGCGGCAAGGCCTTTTTGGGAGGGCGAGGCTGGCGCGCGGCCGAAGGGCCAGGGGCGCGCGGAAAAACGGCTCCGCAGGAGCGTCGCCCTCCCGGATGCCCGCACGCGGATGCCAGCACGCCACGCTCCGTGGCAGCCTCCAAACGAGGTTGCTATACTCGGGACGCTCACTGGCGAGCGCACATGTCCGAAGACTCGCCGCTCCAAAATCTCCGCTCGACATATCAGCACCCTACTGTCTCTCTTGCCAACTTCTGGCAGTCACTGGCCCCACGAAAACCAGGACTCTGCTCCCATGATCAATGAGTGGTTGCTTCGAGCTGGTCGGCGGCTCATTATTGTCTCGACGCTGGCTAGCGCGTCGTGTGTGAGGCAGCAGACTCCCACGGCACCGACTTCCGAACCCTCAACGCCAACGAGCAAGACATTCGACTTTGTCGAATGGCGAACCTATCTCGGCGACCCAGGTTCCACACAGTATTCGTCGCTGGACCAGATTAACCGTGAGAACGTCGATCAGCTTGAGATGGCTTGGACCTACCGGTCGGGTGGCCTGCAAGCAGGAAGAACGACTCAAATCCAGTGCAATCCGCTGATCGTGGGCGGGGTTCTCTTTGGATCTTCCGCAGACGCTCGCTTTGTCTTTGCACTGGACGCCGCCACCGGCGTACGCCTCTGGCAGCATGACACCGAAGCGTCGGCCATCAGCCGCGGACTCACCTACTGGGAGAACGAACAGGGCGGCGAGGCACGACTCTTCTACGCCGCGGGCGACAAGCTCGGCGCGCTGCACCCCAAGACCGGCCAGCTGATTACCTCCTTCGCGACAGGAGGTATTCTGGACCTCCATAACGACCTGGGCCGAGACGTTTCGGCGCTGATGGTCCAAGCCAGAACGCCGGGGGCCACTTACAAAGACCTGATCATCATAGGCTCGGTCGTTTCCGAAGGACCCGCGAGCGCCCCGGGCCACATTCGGGCTTACGACGTGCGAACCGGCCGGCTCCGCTGGATCTTCCATACGATTCCTCAACGGCATCAGTTCGGGGCTGACACGTGGCCAGCCGGCGCACACCAGCGCTTCGGGGGTGCCAACGCCTGGTCCGGTATTACGATCGACCATGAACGAGGCATCGCCTTCCTGCCTACAGGCTCTCCCGCCTTTGATTTTTGGGGCGGCAGTCGGCCTGGCGACAACCTCTTCGGCAACTGTCTGTTGGCTTTGGATGCCGCTACCGGAAGGCGCCTGTGGCATTTTCAGTTCGTCCATCACGATCTCTGGGATCGCGACCTACCGGCCAGCCCCAACCTCGTCACAGTCACGCACAACGGCCGACGCGTCGACGCGGTGGCCCAGCCGACCAAGTCAGGACATGTTTTCCTTTTCGATCGTGAGACGGGCCGGGAACTGTTCCCTATCGAAGAGAGACCCTATCCGCCTTCCGATCTCCGCGGCGAGCGGACATCGGCGACACAACCGCTGCCCTTGAAACCACCTCCCCTCGCCCGGCAGCGCCTGACCGAAGAGCTGCTCAACGACCGTAACCCAGAGCACCATGCTGAACTTCTCGCCAAGTTCCGGCAGACGCGTTCGGGAGGTCAGTTCGTTCCACCGTCGATGCAAGGCACGATCGTCTTTCCCGGATTCGATGGCGGGATGGAGTGGGGCGGTGCAGCCGTTGACCCAACCGGCACGTTCTATGTGAACACCAACGAGATGCCGTGGATCTTGACGATGGTCGATCTGTCTGCCCAGGTCGCTGGGTCGTCGCCCGCCAAAGGGCTCTACATCATCCACTGCGGGGCCTGCCATGGGTTGAACTTCGAGGGAAACACGACCGCGGGTGGCAGCTTCCCACCCCTGGTCTCAGTCCCCACCAAGTTCACCCGGGACCAAGTTGACCAGCAGATCCGCCAAGGAAAAGGGCGAATGCCCTCCTTCGCCTTTCTCTCCGACAACCAGCGTACCGAACTCATCGGCTATATCTTCGGCGATGAGACTTCCCACGACGGTGACACCGATGAGAACTCTGCTGTCGAAGCGAACCCGATCAAGCCCAGCAACTTCGCGGGCTCGGCGTATGGCCATACTGGCTATAACCGCTTTGTGGACCCCAACGGCAACGCGGCGGTCAAGCCGCCTTGGGGCCAACTGCACGCCGTCGATCTGAATAAAGGCGAGATTTCCTGGTCCGTGACGTTGGGCGAGTTTGACGAACTGACCGCGCAGGGAATCCCACCGACCGGTGCGGAAAACTACGGTGGGCCCGTCGTTACCGCCGGCGGAGTTCTGTTCATCGCAGCGACCAAGGACGAAAAATTCCGAGCTTTCGACACTTCCAATGGCGCCGTGCTCTGGGAGGTCCGCCTACCGGCGGGCGGCTACGCCACTCCCGCCACCTATGCTGTCGGCGGACGGCAGTTTGTGGTCATCGCCTGCGGTGGCGGCAAGATGGGCACGAAGTCTGGCGATACCTACGTGGCCTTCGCGTTGCCCTGAAAGTTTATTGCTTCTCGTGCTGCTCCCAAAAGGATACGAACTCCTGGTGGTGCTGGACATACTCCTCGTCGAACACCGTCTTAAGCAGCTCGTTCCGCTGATTTAGAAACCGGCTCACCTCTTTGGGATCCTCCGGGCGAAAGACGGGAGCCACTTTGTCATAGACGATCGTGGCGCCTTGTTCTCCGGCCGTGTGGTATTGAGACAACCCAATGACACGGTCGCTGACATAGAGCGCTTCGTTCAATTCGTGCGTCACTATGAGGATCGTGTACGGCGGAGGTTTGTTCGCGGCCAGATGCTCCAGATTATCCTCGTAGAGGTGAAGCAGCATCAACTGCAAGTCCTCGCGCGTTGCCTCGTCCAAAGCCCCAAACGGTTCGTCTAACAACAGCAACTTGGGGCGCATGATGAGCGCTTGGGCGATCGCCACGCGCTGCCGCATGCCTCCGGACAGCTCATTGGGATACTGGCGGCAAGCTCCAGCCAATCCCAAACGTTCCAGCCAGGCGACCGCCTCTTCGAGGTGCCGCCGGCGGAGCTTTCGCCACTCCCAGAATTTGAAACAACGGAACGGCAGCGAGGTCTGATCCAGCATCAGACCCAACGCCACGTTCTCTTCGGCTGTCAGAAAAGGATACAGGGCGTAACGCTGATACACAATTCCACGGTCGCGGTGCGGCCGGCGGTAAGCCTGGCCTTCCATCAGTACATCGCCGGCACAAGGAGGATGGGTGCCCAAAATCGCGCGCAACAACGTCGACTTCCCACTTCCACTGGGGCCCACCAAGGCGACAATCTGGCCACGTGCCACCCGGAGGTTGACCTCGAAAAGCACCTTCTTGTTGCCGAACCAGTGGCTAACGTTTTGGCAGGCAAACACAATATCCGGATCGCGATTCGACAAAGCTCGTCTCTCTATCAGGGGCAAGCACTCAGTCACCAAACCAGGGACATAGCCTGCGTCGAACCCAAGTCAGCAAGTAGTCCGCTGCTAGTCCAAGCAACCCAAGCAGAATCACATAAACGAACACCACCGTCATGTCCGTGCGCTGATAGAACAGACGCAGGCGATAGCCGATCCCCTCTCCAGCCACCATCCACTCAGCAGCTACGAGCAACACCAAAGCCGGACCAAGCTGAAGCCGGGCAGCGTCCAGGATCCTCGGTAGCACCTGTTTGTAGATAACGTCCCAGATCAACTCGAATTGGCTGGCGCCCAGCGTATAGGCTTTGAAGATCAGTTCGACGGGCACATCCTTCCTGACGCTTTGCGAAATAGACTGTGCCAGAGTCGGGAGCATGCCAAACACAATGATCGCCAGGTACATCTTGAAATTAATCTGAACCAGCACGAAGAAAACCGGCAACACGGCCGTGGCCGGAACCTTGGACAAGAAGGCAAAGGGTGGCAATAACGCCGCCTCCACGGGATCGAAGCAGCCCATCAATAGACCGAGCACGACAGAACAGGCCACGCCGACTAAGAGCGAAGTCAGTAACCTCAAGGCGGTTGCCTTGAAATCAGAGACGATCCAGATTTCCTTGCGCTCGAACGACCCCTGAGGCGTGCAAGCACGCTTCAATCCCAGCTCCCAGAGCATCGAATAGGTAGGTACAGTCAGATCAACTGCATCCGCCTGTTGCTGGCGTTTGGCCTGCTGTCGAGAGTGGGCCAACACGCCATAGCAAACGATCAGGGCAAGAATAGACGCGGCGCCGAGTCCGATCCGCCAGCTCTGCGCGATCGGTTGGCGAATCATGGCGCTGGGTTCTCTCTCCAGTTCCTGATGTAAGAAGAGTCAAACCTCAACTTGCTGCTCGCCGTCGTGTCAAACCCGTAGCTAGGATCCGTTACCAACCCTTGATCGACGCAGAACCTCTCTACAGTCTGCATCGTTTGCTTGAACTCCTCACCGTCCAACAAGGCCAACCCCTCTTCTGCGTTCTTATAAAACTGGGTCTGCTGGACAACCGTTTTCATGTCTTCCAATCCCAAATTGGAGAACTTCTCACCCAACGCGACGAGGGCCAGTTCCCCCGAGTTCGGTTTGACCAATTCTTCGTTCATACGATAGAACGTGTCGATCACAGCGGAGGCAAACCGCTCTGAACCAGGACGTTCCAATACGTCGCTGCCGATGATCACCATGTCAACGATCTCGCCGGGAATCTTGCTGGAGTCAAACAGCACTTCTGCGTCTGGCCTATCTTTGAGAGTCTGCAACACGAAGGGATTCCAAACCATGATCGCCCGGTGCGAGTCCTGTCTCTGAGCCATCGCCACCGCAGCGGCTCCGGGATCCTGATTCGTGAACTGAAAGTCTGCCGCCCGATGGCCTTGCTGTTCCTGCTTCTCGATCTCCTCAATGCCCCGAACGAAGCAATACTCGGAGACGGTTCCCTTCAACCCGAAGATCTTGTGCGGCTTTAGCTCGGCGAGATCGTTGATCCCCACCACAACACAGGCGTCGGCGCCATTGCTAGTACTCGTCGGCAAGAAGGCCACTCCCCCGCGATTCGGGCTGACGATCAACGCGTCCATGTTTGTCATACACACGGCGTCACAGTTGCTAGACGTGAACATATTGAGGCAGCTGTCGTAGCCAGCTTCTTTGAGCACAATATCGACATTCCACTTGCGTTCGATGTCGCCCAGCTTCCCCTCGTCACCATCAACGAGCCCCATTTCGTGCGCCACACCGAAAACCGACCAACTGGGATACTCGCTCCACGCCAAGCTGAACGCCGGCGGCACGGTGCTGGTCGCGGCACCACCAGAGCCACCTCCCTCGTTTCCAGAACGACACCCCCAACCGATCACTGTTATGCAGATCATCACAGCAAGGGCGAATTTGGCTTTCATCATGAGCTCCTCAATTTTTCTCGGGAACGGTGACAAGCCGCGAGAACCTGTCGCCGATTTAATGCTTCCAACCGGCGCGTCTCAGCGACGCGCATCACAACCAGAAATGAGCCGCACGCACCGGACGAGTCGCAGCACGAACATCTGCCACGTTAGACGCGGAAACCAAGGCCAGCTACCGCGCTTCAGCGCATCAAGACTCGGGGATTTTCGTCTGCTCTGGCGGCGCGCTGTCTGATTCATCTTGAGCGCTCAGCCCAATCAGCGCATCGAACTCGTCGTTCGCTTCGCTCTCCTGAGCGAACTGCAAAAACTCCTCTTCGGCGCGTTTGGTATCCAGGCCTGCCATCTCGCGGCTCACACGTGCCTTGGCACCGGCTTTCTGCCGCAGTTCGCGTAGCTCGCTCAGCTCCTCGGAGGTCCTGTCTTCGGACAAACCCGTCATGATGTCGGCAATTTCCTGCTCCTCCTTGGCGGACAAGACGGAAGCAACCGCGTCGTGCTTTTCTTCGGCAAGTTGTTCGAGCGACCGCATTTGCGACTGGATGTTGATCTTGTGGCCGTCGATGTTCTTCAGCAGCTCTTGGAGGTCCGCTTCCAACTCCTGCGCACGGGTTTGCTTCTCAGCCAAGGTCGAGCTGAAGTCTTTAAAGGCTGCCTGACACTTTTGGTACTCAGGATCGTTCCGTGTGGCCTCGGCGTCACCGTTGTGCCGTTGAGCGACCTTTCTGGCTTTGGCCGCCGCTCCCGCCTTCAGCTTATCAAGCTGCTCGATATCGGCAGTCAGCTTTTTGAGCTTCTCCTTCTTCGACTCCTCCTGAGCGATCATCGCTGCAATCGCGTCCTTGTATTGGTTGATGCGGCTGCGTTTCTCGTCGATGATTCGATCGTACGTCGCCGACATCACGCCCGGATTCATCCGCAGCGTTTCGCTCGCCTTGTCGATTCTGAAGGTCATCAAGTAGAAGACCGCTCGGACGTATTTGCTGACGGCTTTGAACATGCCTTACCCTCCCCTGAAATACTGGAGTGTTGGAGTACTGGAGCAATGATCGCTAGGTCATTCCGTTATTCCATCACTCCACTCTCCCTGTTCGCCCATCGCGGCGATTCTCTCCTCTGTCCGTTTGGCGACACGAATCGTCTCGTCCAACTCGGCCCGCAACTTGGCCAGCTCCGACTCGTTGGCTTTCACCTTGAACGTATGAAACTGGCCAATCATCTTGCCGAGATGCTCGACTGTCGTTTCCACTTCCTGTATGACCGCGTCTCGTTTGGCCATAACCGAATGGCGGGCATCTCCTGATACGCGCTGCGCCGTTTGCCAAAGCTCGTAGGAATGCTCCAAGTGCTGTATGGCAACTTGGAAAAGTCGAGCCACTTTTTCCAGAACCTGCTGCGCCGCACCGCTGATCTTGCCCTGCCGGACGTCTGCCTGAAAACTCGCGTACAACTGCCGCAACTGGCGGAGACACGATTGAGTACGTGGATCGTGGTCTCTACGCAGCTTGTTGTCAAGCGCGTCAAGTGCCGCCTCCTGACGGCTACGCTGCTGGTCGTTCTGGTACGCGTAAGCATCCTCGGTGATCTTCTCAAGACCAAAAATCAACCTGGTCGCCAACATCCCCAGGCCGCCTAGAACCCCAACCAACCCGGCGGTGCTAAACAGGACACTACCGTCCATCGCCCAAGACATCATCCAGGAACTGAGCCCACCTACAATCGGGATCACCGTTGACGGAGCAGCAAACAGGTCCAACAACACTTTCTTCTTGACGTCATCCATACTTGTAAGGCGTCTGCAAACTGCTCGCTCTCCCGCAGGCGGGAGAAGGTCAAGTAAGGTGGCCAGATATCCCCTCGTCCTAGCGTCCTCCCCAAAGGAGAGAAGGGACTGCGAGACACCTATCTTGCGCACGGATCGCAACAACATCGGCTGGAGGACCCCACGCGGGCGCAACTCGTGACAGCCAGCATTATTGCAAATCTCGACCATGACTTCATTCCGCGCCTCGGCGTTCAGCGCCTCGCTGGCCCCCGAGAACGGCTCCCCTCATCTCCTCACTTAACCCGAATTATTCATGAGCGATCTGCTGCGAGGTCGTAAGTCCATCCGTGGCTTCGTCATGCTTCACGATTCTCCCTCGACGTATTGCTACAATACGCCTGCGGAAGAATTGCTCGCCTTCCTTGCCACGAACGTACTTACAACCTCTCGCGACGATCTTCATGAATTATCCGGGTTGACGCTCTTGTTTCGTGGTCGTGGACCGAGAAGCGCACGACAGGTCGATGCGGGCGGGCAAACGCCAGAAACCCCTACTTCGGCTGTCCCAGTTCGAAGGAAACTGAACGCTTCCCAGTCGGTTCGCCCCCAACTGCCCGGATGCGATTCCTGTTGATCCCCTGGCCGATCAGATAGACTTCGGCCGCCCGAGCCCTCCGCTCGGCGATCTCGAGGTTCGCCTCGGCGTTGCCCCGCGTCGCCGCATTACCCCGCACGATCACGTAGTAGCGCGTTGTCTTCAGCTTGGTCGCCAACTCATCAAGGCGCACTCGGCTGGCGCCCGTCAACTCGACACTTCCCGGTCGAAACTCCAAGTCGTCGACGGTCCCCACCACAGTTAGCTGCGACCATTGCTGCTCGTTCAGCGGCGGCAGCCGTATGTCTCGTACCCGCTCTTCGCCGCCTGCAGGGCGAAAGTGCTGCAGTTGCTCCATGAACCGGTCGTCATACAAGTGATTAGGTCGCCCAGCCGTGGGATCCGCGGCTATCGCATCGGTCGTCAGCAGTACTTCGGTGATGTTGCTGATGACATCTTCGATGTGGAGTAAGGGCGTGAGGGCTTGATTCCCCCGCATTTGCGCCAAATTCTCTCTGGCGTTCTTCCACCAGATTCCATCAACGAGCCGGACAGCCTGCGCGCGGTCTAGTGGCGTGCCGGTTGAATCGGCGTCTCGAACGATCATCTCGACCAATCTCGAGTCTTTGTTGAACTGGGAACGAACGTCGAAGTAAGCCTTGAGAAACTCCGCCAGCAGCTCGTCATCCTCGTGTTTCTTGAGGAAGTCCAGATTGACGACGATGACATCCACAATATAGGAAGGGAAACCTTCGCTGGTGACAATCGCATGAGTCGCGGGGTTCTCGAGGACTTTCGACACGTACGGCTCCCACAGCACGTACGCATAGGGGGCATTCCGTTTTTCATTCTTGTAGCGGTTAAAGACGTCCTCTGCGTCGTTGGCCTTGATAAACGGCTGGGATCCCAGACGATTTAGTTTGAACTTGGCCATCGCCACGCGTGCCAGCGTTTCGCTCGGCGAGTCCGGAGTCAGCACAAATCGGGCATCCGGATGGTTCAGCGCGTCCATGTCCGGTGCGACCTCTCGGTAAGCCACAATCGCGTCGGCTCCCATAGTTTCGTCGACGATCGCGATGATGCGGGCGGGGATATCTCCAATCTGAGCGCTGGCCTTCACCAACGCATCGACGGTAAAGACCGCCATATCCGCCTCGCCGTTCTGCAGCGCGCGAATGCGACGCTGATAGTCGGCACCGTCGTCGGTTAGCGTCAACCGTATGCTGCGTTTTCGCAATTCGTCGCGAAACTCGTCCGAGCGCAGCAGAGCGTACCCGCTGAAAGAATCCAGGTGAAAGTCGACCGAGTACCGGTAGATCGAGTCGGCGGGCGCGGGGTCTGGATCAACAACAGGCACCACAATGTACCTCCAGACGACAACCCCGATTCCCAGAATTGCCAGCCAGACAATCGAGACGGCGACGAGCTTTCCTTTCGACACAGGCGACCCTCGGCTACCGTTTCCTCGAAAACAAAGTGAAGACAAGTACGACGATGATCATCACCGAGAAGCAACCGAAACCACAAGCCCCGGTCAGAAAGCTGATCCATCTAACACCGACTCCCGGTCTCGCAGGCAAGGTGGTCGGTCGCGCTGTACTACCTTGACCACCACCCACACCGTAGGTCCCCGAGTCGACCCCTGAGATCGGTTCGTTCCCCACCTGAGACAGAGCGGACAAGGCAGCTACGGCCATGTCGTCGGGAAAGCCAGCCAATAACTCGAAATCCGATTCGCCCGCGTCCCCCGCGGCGGAAGTACTCTCTCCGAGTACAACCTCAGAAATGGCCTGGCTCAGCGAACTAGGATCGTCCGCGCGGCGATAAGTATTGACCTGCGTCGCGAGGCTATGATCTTGACGCATGTCGACTCCGATCACATCGACCGTGATCCCCCGCGCAATCACGTCGGGCAGATAGGCCTGGACCAAGTCTGGATCTCCAGCTTCGCCGTCGGTCACAATCAGCAGCTTGAACGTCCCGTAGCGTTCTCGATCTCGCAGCTCCAGCAGCGCGTCGGCGCCGACCTTCATAAAGGCGCCGAGAGGAGTCGATCCGCTGGCGCGAATTTTCGCGACAGCCGACTGCAAACGGGACTGATCGACTGGCCCCAGGGGCATCACCCATGGATCTCGCCCTCCGTTTAACACAACCACACCGACGCTCGAGTCTGAAGGTAGCTTGGCGAGCACGGCCAGCAGAGCCTGCTTGGCTGCATCGATCTTCCTCACCTGCCGGCCCTGGCGCATTCTGTCGCGCATCGAGCCGGAATCGTCTAGCACAACGACAACGTTCTGGCCCCCGCTGGCGATACTCGTGGCTAACAGCAGGGCCAACACAGTGGCGGCTAGTGTTCTGACCATGTTTCGATCACTCACCTGGGTTAACGTCATCCGTGGTTACCTGCGTCGCCACAACCTGTTGCGACATCGTTGCGTAACTTGGCGGATCGATGATCTGGTAGCGGGGAATCTGCCGCAACCCGTTGATACAGCGCCACAGACGCTGCACTTCAAAAGTCAAAATCCGACTCGTTGAGAGTCTCAGGATCGACCTTCACGATCCGAAACTCGACCCGCATATTTTGTTTCGCTTGAGCGATGTTGGCAGGCTTGGAAATCACGGGCTCGGAGATGCCGGCGCCTACCGGCTGCAGCTGGTTCAAGTTGACATTAATCTTCTGCTCCCGGGCGTAGTTCTTGATGGCTTCCACTACCGACTCAGCGCGCTGCATTGATAAGTTCAACGCTGCCTGCATCGTCCGTTGAGGACTTTCCGCCCCACCCTCAAAGGCGCCCGTCTGAATCAGTTGGACGATTTGGTCCGTCTGATTCAAGTCCAGCTCCTTGTTACCTCCACGGCCTTTGAGGAAGTAGTGGTAGTTCCCCCGCTGGCCCTGGCGGACCAGGATACCCTTCGCCATGCCGGACTTGATGAGATTCACCAACGTCTTCGTCGGGTCTGAATGTCCGCGAATCACTACGGCGGCGCCGCCAAACGTGCTGGCAGACTGCAACGCCCGATTGAACTCGCTCCCGTATCGGTCGACAGAAAACTCTTTTTGATTCGGTTCAAAAGCGATCGTAAAACTGACGATCGTTCCGGTATCCAGATCGTCGCCGGGAAAGAACTCGATCCCCTCGCCCTCGACAATGGTCTCGGGCACCACGTATTCGACTTCGGCCAGCTGAGCTAGCCGTTTGTAATCGAAACCGGCCGGATCAAAGCCATTACGGGTCCTCGCATAGCCCCAACCAACCGCGAGATCCAACGCCGCAGTGAGCTTCGGATTGAATCCGTTGAGGTTACCAGCTTGCTCGAAGAACGCGATCTGCCCAGGCAATCCGACGAACCGGCAGTCGAGCAGCATTCCGTGCGTGTCCACCTCCAGTGTCGGCAGCACTTCCTGCCCGAAAATCCGCTGAGCCATAGTCAACAGCGAACGATAGCGTCCCGACAGCCGCTGGCTCGATTCGAACTCGTCCCGCATCGCGAGCACTTGACCGCTGGCGTTGAGGTATCCGGCGACGAGCTTCTCGACAGTCTGTCGATTTGCCTTGAACCAATCGGACCGAACCGCGTAAACATCAGCGATCGACCGAGACATGTTCTGCGTCGAAACCAACACGCGGGCACCCTGCACTGTGCCTTCGGCGCCGGTGCCGGTCGAGTCCAACCCTCCGGTCAGGCCAATCATGTCAGGCGTAATCACACAGCAGGCGTCCAACGACGGGTTGCTGCGGAAGGCCTCTGCCGGACCACCCTCCCCAGTTAGATCGCTGACAAAAACGATCTCGACGTCGTCGCGGGAAAGCTGCGCAGCACTCAAAGCGTCATACAGCAAACCGACGTGGGGGCCCCCCTGCTGACATGCGATCCGCACCTTGTTACCCGCACGTTTGAGATCGTTCAGTGTCTTGAGATCCCCCCGGGCCACGATGTGATCCCCACCACTCCAAGAGAGCTGCAGCACGATGATCGGTTTGGTGCGAGGGTCGGCGCCGATTACTTCGCTGGCCTGGCCAAGCATGCGGAACGTGCCACGTAGGAATGGCGTCTTGCCGGAAACGTAGTTCTTGACTTGAGTGACAAAGTCGTCGCCAGGGAGAAGCTTGACTTTCAGTCCGTGCTGGGCGTAGAGAGAACCCGGCTTGGTTTCTAGGCCCCCGTTTGCCAAGAACGTCGCCACGTCACCGCCCCAAGTGATATACGGCACTTGCAGCGTCGATTGGTTCTGAACTGGACCGACTCTGAGCGGACCCACGATCGAGGAGAAAGACTCCTGCGCGATCGCAGCCTTGCAACTAACAAAGGCGACCAACACCACCAAGACTGTACGCGTAGCTCTCATGGTTGTTTCCTCACTCATTCGTAAGACCCCCTTGCTTTGGCCGGACAAGCCACCGGTGACCGGAACGACATCAGCAGCGTCATTGCAGTTCCCGGTTTGCAAGGACACGAGGCTGGGATCATCAAGCGGGAAAGAACACTGTATGCGGTCACGCCACACCCGCGACGCACCAGTCGTCCTTTGTGTTGGGAGGTCGTACTGTCGTTTAAGGTGTCTTCGTCACGAAAGCCGCTTTCTTGACTTTCCCAGCTTGACTACGTAATCCCTTGCCTTTCTAGTTCTTTGATCTCCTGCTCCCACCGCAGTCGCTCCTCCGACGCCGCCTCGGGGTCCGGCAACAAGGAGCGACGCGTGCAGTTTAGCAGCGCCTGAAGCGTTTGGTAGCGGCGAGTCAGGCCGATCGCAGGTGGGATCTGATCCTTCGTAATGGCCAGCAACTCCTCGCGCGTTCCCGGTCGCATGGCCTTGATTTGCGACCTCAGTGCTGCAAAGCCCGCCGCGGAATAGTCGGCCGGCAGGACCTCGCGATCCAGCTCATCTACGAACTCGGCGAAGCTCGCCTCGGGGACGTCTTCAAGTGGAGCTGCGGCAACGACCCAGCGGATGAACTGCTTGCGGTCTTCACCCGCTTGATCCAGGACTGGAATGATCAGATCACCCACACGACCGGGTCGCCGGATGTCAGGCGAAAGCAGGTTGATTCGGGCAGTCATCAACAACCAAATGACTCTGCCGCGCAGTCGAGGATCACTCATCATCGCCTGGATCTTGCCCGTCAAACGCCGTTCGGTGGCATGAGCGGTCGCTTCGACGCGGCCAAACTGAGTGTCGGCCTCGTCTACAAAGATGACTACCTTTTCCAGCGCCTCGAGCACGCGCCGCAGCCGTTCAAAGATGACGTCGGTCTGCCCAAACCACTGGCTGCGGATGCTCTTTAGAACTAGCACAGGAACATCGAGCTCGGCTGCCACGGCCTCGAAAATAAACGTCTTGCCGCCGCCAATGGGACCGGCTACGGCTGCTCCCGGCAATGCCCGATCATCAGCCGCCTTGAAGCGTGGGATTAGCTCTTCTCTCAGGAAACTCTTCAGCTGGGAAAAGCCGACCACATCATCCAAGGTGTGCTCCGGTTTCTTGAACTCGACAACATCGTCACCAAGTTGACTCTGAATGAACTCCTCAACCTTGCCGACGACCGCAGCGGGGTTCAGTTTTTCGCCCGAGTAAGCCGCCCCGATCAGCAGTTGGCGGAGAGCGTGAATCGACAGGCCCGCGCAGAAGGCAGCTAGGTCACGGGATGTCGACCAGAGTTCAGGCTTCGGTTCGCGCTCGCTGATGAAATGCTCGATGTAGTGTTGCCGCATTTCGGTCGTGGGCGATGGAATGTCGACCGCCAGAACCTGTGGCATCCTTGATATCCGGGGGTGGATCAAACTACGTGATTCAGCGAGCAGGCACACCGAATCGCCACCGTTCACAAAGTCCGGATCACCAAACCAATCTTGGACAATACTGATGCGACGCAATTGGCGATCGTTCAGCCCCGAGATGTCACCCGAGCCCGCCGGCAGCAGCATGTCGGCAGCCTCGATGATAATCAGCAGGTTTCCGCGCAGCGCGCTGCGCGAGCAAATGGTCAGCTGGCGAAGAAACTCGAGCGCTAGGGTGGCGTTTCCGATGGCGTCCCGCAGATGATGGTCGAACTCGACCCGTAGTAACTCCAGCTCAGATTCCTTTTTTCGCAAATCCCGCAAGGCGAGGCTGTCCGGGTCAAGACCCGATTTCCATTGAACCCAAGCAGCGGACAACGCCTGGCGATCCGGACCTTCGATTCGAATGGGTCCGTTCAACTCGTAAACCAATTGGAGCAGTCGATCCGCGCGCGCCTTTCCGCGCAGAAATGGAATCAAGGGTAAATATCGTTCGTCGTCCCAAAACAGATCATGAACGTTACCGCACACGACGACACTTCGAGTTTGTCCCGAATTAAGCATGCGGGCAAACGTCGTGAAGAATTGGTAACTTAAGTTCATATTGAGGTTGCGATTGTTGGGCTCAACGAGCGTGCCTCGGAGTCGAATGTCAGATATCTGATGCGAACTCTCGCATGCGAAACTTCCCACGATGCGCTTGATCGAACACCCGCCAACCGCTGACGGCGCGCGTCTCGGCGGCGGTTCGCTCGACCGCCGCCCCAAGCATACCAAAGAACGATAATCCGATGCAAAACGGCCGGTAGCAAGCGGCAATACTGACTCTTCGTTAGAATGGTCGCTCGGCTGTCACCCACCGGTCTTACGCTCGGCATCGCATCTCGCTTGCGCCCAGGAACATGAATCGACCCTCACACCAACGTCATCTGCTGGTGCTGTTGCTGTTCTTGCATACCGTAAACACGTACATGGATCGAGTCTGTATTTCGGCAGCGAAGAGCGGAATGCAAGACGAGCTGGGAATGTCGGACCAGATGATCGGCTACGTTTTCGGTATCTTCGCAGTTGGTTACGCGCTGTTCCAAGTCCCTGCCGGTTGGTTCTGCGATCAGTTTGGACCGCGGAGAGCTCTGACCGCCGTCGTGCTTCTGTGGAGCGCATTCACGGCCCTCACGGGAGCTGTCCGCAACGGTGTGATGCTGTTGGTCGTTCGCTTCCTGTTCGGTGCTGGCGAGGCGGGAGCGTATCCTGGTGCAACGCGTGCGCTCTATCGTTGGGTTCCCGCACACGAACGCGGCCTCGCGCAAGGTGTGTTTCATTCCGGGGCCAGGATCGGCGCGGCAATATCGCTGTTCGCCATGCCGGCGCTGATCGACTGGATCGGCTGGCGACTCACTTTCGCCGCCAACGGCCTGGTCGGCATCGTCTGGGCGACAATCTGGTGGCTCTGGTTTCGCGATACTCCCCGCGATCATGCAGGCACAAATGACGCGGAGTGTACCTTGATTGAGTCTGGTTTGGGAGAATCGGTGGCAGCGAAACCGACAGGTGCCCAGGCGGATAGAGTTCCCTTCATTCAGATCGTGACATCGGCAAACATGCTGCTGGCGATGTTCCAGTATGTCGCCTGTAACATCACGTTCTTCATCAGCATCAGTTGGCTGCTACCGTATATGGAGGACCGCTGGGGGGAAGCCGCTGGTAAGTACTCCGCACTGCCACTGATTTTCGGCGCCGTCTCGTTGTGTCTCTCGGGAGCGATCGTGACATCGCTTTACCGTAGGGGATTTCCGGTCGCATCGCGCCGTGTACCTGCCATGATAGGGTTCGCGCTGGGCACACTTGGCTTGCTGCTCTGTACGCAGTTGACCACCGAGTCGCCTCTCATCTTCGCCTTGACATTTGGCATCGCTATCTTTGGCGTCGAGATGGTGATTAGCCCTAGCTGGTCTTTCTGCATGGATATCGGCGAAGAACGATCTGGAGCCGTCTCTGGGTCGATGAACATGTTGGGCAACCTCGGCGCCGCTGCTAGCGCTGTGTTGTTTCCGTACTTCCGCGATCACGTGACGATTCCCGGCATCGCCCCCGTGACGGGAACAGCCAATTCGTTCTTTACGTTTGCAGCAGTAGTCAACTGCTTGGCGATGATCGCCTGGTTGTTCATGAACCCGCAGCGCAAGGTCACAGAAAAACTACAACCTGGCGCTCTACGCATGCGGGTCGTTGCCTTCGTGGTCATGACGCTGCTCGTCGTCATCGCGCTAGTCTACACACAGCTGTTGATGAAATAGTCGTCGCGATTGTCCAGTCATGAGGCGCGTGCGCTAACCGAGTCGAGATATGGAGAACAACCATGAACTCTAAACCCCGTCGAGCCGGCATCAACTCCGACCGACTCGCATTTCACGAGGGCCTGTTCGATCGTCGCTCTTTCGTGGCACTGACGGCAGCACTGGGGGCATGGACACCGATCGCTGCGACGGGTAGCGGACAGCCAGCCGATGGGGCGCCCGGCGATTCGACAAGTAGCGATTCGAAGCCTCAGCAGAAAGCACAGGAAACTCCGGTCCAACAGAAGCCGCCGTTGCCGCCGCTACGTAACGCACAAGCTCCCGCAATTCAGTTCCAGGCGTCGCCGTCCGGTTCGGCCGCGTACGTCGAGAGTCTCGGCCAACGCGACGGCGGCGCTGCCTGTGGGGAGATCGACGTTGCGCCGTGGGTTGGTCGCCTGCCCAGCTCGGACGAGGAGATTGCCTTCCTGCCGGTTCACCGGCTGGCCGCGCTGATTCAAACCGGGCAGCTATCGCCGGTCCAGCTCACTGATATCTATTTGGAGAGACTCAAGCGGCTCAATGAGAAATTGTTGTGCGCGGTGACTCTGATGGAGGAGTCAGCTCGCTCGGCGGCGCGGCAGGCAGAAGAGGACATTAGCGGCGGCCACTATCGAGGTCCTTTGCACGGCATTCCGTGGGGAGTGAAGGACTTGTTTTCAACGAAAGGCGTCGTGACCAGCTGGGGTGCCAAGCCATTTGAACATCGAGTGATTGACGAGGACGCCGAAGTCGTGGTCCGGCTACGCCGGGCAGGTGCCATCTTGGTTGCAAAGCTCGCCACCGGTACCTTCGCTTACGGTGATCGCTGGTTTCGAGGCAAGACGCGTAATCCGTGGAATCTCGAGGAAGGATCGAGCGGCTCGTCCGCTGGTCCGGGTTCCGCCACGGCAGCCGGCTGCGTCGGATTCGCAATTGGTACGGAGACAACCGGGTCGATCGTTTCTCCTGCCCGCCGCTGCGGAATCAGCGCACTGCGTCCCACTTTCGGGCGAGTGAGCCGGCGAGGGTGCATGACGCTGAGCTGGAGCTTGGACAAGGTCGGTCCGATGTGCCGGACAATCGAGGATTGTGCGATCGTGTTCGACGCCATTCACGGCGCGGACGGAGGCGATCCGTCATGCCTGACCGCGCCGTTTTGCTTTCAAAGGTCCCCTGATTTGTCAAAACTGAGTATCGGGTATAGCAGCGATGCCGATGGGGATTTTGTCGAACAGCTTGGACAGCTGGGCGCCCAACCGAGGTTGATGCCGGATCCACCCGACGCCCGCGCCGTCCGCAACATTTTGGACATTGAAGCTGCAGCTGCTTTCGACGACTTCATCAGCAATCACTTAGACAACGAGATGGTACGCAAGTCGCGGGCAGAGAGCTTCCGAGCAGCCCGGAACGCCACAGCGCTGGACTACCTCAACGCGCAGCGCCGACGCTACGCTCTGATGCTCGAGATGAGAGACTACCTGAGTGGCATCGACCTCTACGTTAGCGGTTCTGGCGACGTCGGCCTGACAAATCTGACCGGGCATCCTGCGGCTGTCGTTCCCTACAAGATCTCGGAGGGACAGCCGCGCTGTATCACGCTGATTGGGGACCTCTTTGCCGACGACACCATTCTCTCCGTTGCGAACGCCTACCAAGCGTCGACGAAGTGGCACCTGGAGCACCCGGTCATCGCTTAACAGACGTCGCAGAAATCGGGGAGCGCAGAAAACGAAGGGCGCGTGAAATCGGCTCGTCTTTTCCCCATCGGCGGTGGAGGCCAAAGTTATGATCGGTCGCCGCCGATAACTGGAAAAGCGGCTATTCGGCAAACTTTTCCATCTTGCACAGCTGGGACTCCGGGCTGTCTAATAATCTGGTGGGCACCTGCTACGTTATCAGCGAAGGAAGACACGTATCATGCTTTCTCTTTTCGGATCGGCCGGTCGCGCAGGCTGTGACGGTTTATCGCGGCGCAGTTTTCTGCGTGTCGGGACAATGGCCTTTGGCGGCATTTCCTTGTCCCTAGCCGACATGCTGCGGTTGCAGGCTGCCCAACGGACTCGATCTAACAAGTCGGTAATCCATGTCTTTCTGGGCGGTGGTCCGCCGCACCAGGACATGTGGGACCTCAAGGAGGAGGCCCCTGTAGAGATTCGGGGAGAGTTTTCGTCAATCGACACTTCCGTCCCTGGTATCCGGATTTGCGAAGAGTTTCCGCAGATCGCCCAAGTCATGGACAAGTGCGTCGTGATCCGCTCGGTCGATAAGTGCGTCGACAGGCATGACGCATACATGTGCAATAGTGGGTGGCTCCGCCGAGACTTGCCTTCTGTTGGCGGAAGACCAAGTTTTGGATCCGTTGCAGCGTACTTGTTGGGGGCGAATAAGCAGGGCATTCCACCGTTTGTCGGCTTGGCGGCAAAGACGAAGGAAATACGCTGGTCCGACTCAGGGCATCACGGCTTTCTTTCGAAGGCGTATCAGGCGTTCAAACTGGATGGTCCCGGCATGGAGGACCTGACCTTGAACGGCGTCAGCTCGGAGCGGCTAGACAAACGAGGAGAGCTGCTAAAGAGCATCTCCCAGGCGCAAAGAACTTTGGCCACGGTTGGGAACGAGTTGGACGCCTTTCAACAAGAGGCGTTCGATGTGCTCTTGTCGAACAAGCTAGCACAGGCCTTCGACATCTCGCGAGAACCGGTCGAAGTTCGTGAGCGGTATGGTGACGGCAAGCCGTACAAGTATCAGTACGACGGTGCACCCACGGTCAACGAGCACTTGCTAGTTGCGCGACGTCTGGTTGAGGCAGGTGCGCGGGTCGTTAGCTTGAGTTACGGTCGTTGGGATAGTCACGGTAAGAATTTCGACTTGGTGCGCGATCATGGGCGAAAGCTAGATCAGTGCTTGAGTGCACTGATAACTGACCTGGACGATCGAGGAATGCTCCAAGACGTACTGGTATTGGTGTGGGGAGAGTTCGGGCGCACCCCGCGGATCAACAACAACGCGGGGCGCGACCATTGGCCGCAGGTGAGCTGTGCGTTGTTAGCCGGCGGTAGCTACCGCATGGGGCAAGCGATCGGATCGACAAATCGCCTAGGTGAATACCCGCTGAACAGGCCAGTGCCTGTCCAAGAAGTCTTGGCGACGGTCTATCATCACCTTGGGATCGATGTGGCGAGCGTAAAGCTCAAAGACCCGGCCGGTCGCCCCCAGTATCTGCTCGATCATCATGACCCACTGCCCGAACTGGTTTAGCCAACCTGCGACAAGTCCGAGCCCTCGACAGAGTTAACGAGTGGACTCAACCCCAGCTGATGTGGATTTAGACAAGTTCAGATCGTACCTGGGACTGCTGGCCAGGATGCAACTTGATCCTCGCTTGAAGTCAAAGGTGGACGCTTCCGATATCGTTCAGCAGACCTTCTTGCAAGCACACCGTGCGATCGATGATTTTCGAGGACAGACCGACGCGGAGTTAGCTGCTTGGCTGCGGCAGATCCTGGCTCGCAACCTGGCCCATGCTGGACGGGACTTTCGGCGAGCGAAGCGGGATGTTCGTCGCGAACAGTCCATCTCGGCTGCGGTCGATGAGACATCGCTACGGCTAGAAGCGTTGTTAGCCACGAGCGAACCGTCACCAAGTCATCACGCCCTGCGTCACGAGAGAATCCTACGTTTAGCGGCGGCGATCGAGCAGTTGCCCGATGCTCAGAGGGAATCGATCGAGCTACACTATTGGAAACACTGGACCTTAGCGCAGATCTCCGAGCATCTCGGTCGCAGCCCTTCGGCGGTAGCGGGACTTCTCCACCGAGGATTACGGACCCTTAAGAACGAGTTGCACTAACTTCGATCCTGTCTGACAACCGCGCGGATGACACGGCACGACCGGCTCGCAGACGTCATTGCAAGGTACCTCACGGCTTTCGAGGCCGGCGAGCTACCCGACCGCGAGCGGTTGTTGTCCGAGAATCCTGACGAGGCCGAGGACCTGAGGTCGTTTTTCGGTTGCCACGACCAGCTCCGCGAACTGGCCGGCTCGGCTGCCTGTCGCGCGACTCCAGCAGATGATGTTGCTGATCCGTCCGTGCTGCCGAGCCCTGGCGAAACCGCGGCACAACCCCATCCTGCGCTACGTGGCGCAAGCAACATGTCAGGGCAACGATTTGGCGACTACGACTTGATCGAAGAGGTTGCTCGAGGAGGCATGGGTGTTGTCTACAAGGCTCGGCAAAGAAGTTTGAATCGAATCGTCGCTTTAAAGATGATCTTGGCTGGTCAGCTGGCCAAGAGAGACGACGTCCGGCGTTTCCAAGCAGAAGCGGAAGCGGCGGCAAATCTCGACCATCCCGGCATCGTTCCGATCTATGAGGTAGGCGAGCACGAGGGGCAGCACTTTTTCGCCATGCGTTTTGTGGAGGGGAGTAGCCTCGCGGAAGTTTTGGCAGACGGACCTTTGCCACCGCAGCGAGCAGCGGAGTATACCAAGACTGTGGCGGAGGCAATCGCCTACGCACACGCCCGAGGTGTCATCCACCGTGACCTGAAGCCCGCCAATGTGCTCGTCGAGCAAACTGGTCAGCTGCGCGTAACAGATTTTGGAGTGGCCAAGCGAATTGGCAGTGACAGTTCTCTGACAAGCACTGGCGAGATTCTCGGTACGCCGGGTTTCATGCCCCCCGAGCAAGCGGCGGGCCGCATTCATGATGTAGCGCAGCCAGCAGACATCTACTCGCTGGGGGCGATCTTGTACGCGCTACTGACGGGCCGTTCTCCTTTTCAGGGAACGGGTCCGTTCGAGACGCTTGTGCAGGTGCTGGAAGGCGAACCTACCTTGCCCACTAAGGTCAATCGGCAGGTACCCGGCGCACTTGAGTTGATTTGCATGCGGTGTCTCGAGAAGCAACCAGCGGACCGTTACCCGTCGGCGCGAGCTCTGGTCGACGACCTCAACCGTTTCATACAAGGAGACCCTGTCGAAGCCCGACCGCCCAATACGTGGCATCACTTGCGACGATGGGCCCGTCGCCAGCCAGTCCTGGTTGCGCACCTGGCGGGGATCTCGATGGCGCTTCTCGTCATACAGATCACCTTCCTTCTCAGCGGCCGCGACGTGACGTACTACTTGAAGCACACACTGGCCCTGCTGATCTGGGGAGTCTCTACCGCCGTGTTACAGCAGCTGGTCGATCGGCCAGCCTGGTCGAAGCGCGTAGCGGCGCTGTGGGCCATCGTCGACGTCACCTGGTTCACCGTGATTTTGTTTCTTGCCGAATCACCCTTGGGCCCATTGTTGATTGGCTATCCGCTGCTAGTGACCGCCTCCGGTCTCTTTTTTCGTGTTCGCCTGGTGATCATCACGACGATTTCGTCAGCGGTCGCCTATGTTGTGTTGATGTCTTTGAGGCCTGCGGAGATTGGCGAACCTCAGTACTTTGCCATCTACTTGTGTGGACTGGTGGTGGTGGGATTCACCGTAGGATCTCAGGTCAGAAGGGTGCGACAGCTAGACCGCCTCTTTGGAAACGGCGCGTGAGCGGCGCCAAACTACAGACGAGAATCGCGCAGCAAAACGTCACACTCAAACCTCAGACACGCACCAAACGTCAGACACGCACCATTGTCGCGAGTCGGCAGGAGGACACAAACCTCAGACACGCACCACACACAAACCTCAGACACGCACCATTGTCGCCACACACCAAACGTCAGACACGCACCATTGTCGCGAGTCGGCAGGAGAACGTCAGAGAACGTCAGACATGCACTCCTGCGTCAGACATGCACCGAGGGCGGGGTGCCACTGTAAGGAAGGGTATGAAGTTGGCGAGTACCGGGTAAGGACGGTTCGAAACCGTAGGGCTACGTCTGGCAACTGGCGTGGAGAGGTGTTTCGGTGCCGAGAGAGCAACGGAAAAACACGCGCCAAAGCATGCCCGTCGACTTCGTTTAGTCATACGGGATTGCGTTGACGGCTAGTGTTTAGATAGATAGCTTTCGGGCCAACGCAGTAACTGTGGGACCACGAGTTGGAGTTAAATGACGCCGAGGTTCGTGCATCTTCTGCGTCAATGCTCTTGCCGAGTTAGCGGCGCAACGATAGCTGGTGGCGAATCGCTAGAGATAGAGGTGTTGGTACTAGCCACGCCCCATGCCGCGGAGCCAACCTAGTCCGTGCTTGGAAGCGTGCGACCTCAGCGTCGAAGGGCGGCCAGCGAAGTCAGCAAACCATTCGCTGAAGCTAATCAAGCCTTCGAGCCAATACTCGACTGCCAACCCCAGTCGCTCGAGAATCGGTGCCAGGTCAGCTGGAATCACGCCTCGCTTCTCTTGGCGAATCTCACGACCCGACCAATCCAAGAGATAGAGGTATTTCTCGAGCGTCATGGACAAAAAGCCCTTGTCGGACGCACGGCGTCCTTCGGCTGACTGAAACCCATCTGGTGGAGGTGCATCTACGTCGACCGGAGCCAGCCAAGCAGCAGCCAGACAGTCGACATCTGTGCCCTGAACCGTCGGATTCTGAGATTCTCGGCCCAATAAAGCCCGAATTCTCAAGTAGGCAGACGTACGCAGTGATGTCTCCGGTGTCGTCGCTTTACCGGCTCGAATCGAATTGAGGTCCACGTACATCGAACACAGCAGGATCGCAAACTCGTCGAGAAGTCGCGTCGATTTGAAGCGACCCTCCCAAAACGAACCTGAGGTCTCATCCTCAGCATTGGCCTCCCGAGCAATGTGCTCCTTGAGGAACTTCATGAACCACGAGAGCGAGGATAGACGTCGGCGCCGTTCAGCGAGTTTAGCTTTGTCCGCAACCAATGCCGCAATCTCTTTCTCGGTCGGAGGTTTGGGTGGTGTTCCGTCCTTCGACCTCCGTTTGCCTGGACACAAAGTGAGCCACCGACGTGCTACTTCCGTATCAGACCACTCCTTGACGATATCTGGTCGGGTTCGCAAGACCACGTGCAAGTGATTGTCGAGAATCGCATGGCTAATCACATCGAGCGCCATCAGCGAGGCCAAGAAGGACAAACGCTCTTCAACCCAGCCTTTGCGGTGATCGTAGTTCTTGCCTGTGTAATGGTCCTGGCCACAAAGGAAGGCTCTACGGACACACCGGGAAAAGCAATGATAAAGGCCCGGTTCATTTTCATCGACGATCTGTCCTCGCGATCTCGCTGGCATGGAAACTGCCCCTTTCCCATGTGCCCAAACACCAAATCGACAACGTGCTACATGTATAGTTCCCTTCGAGATGCCTGCGCGACCAACAATTCCGAGAAAAACTGCAAAAAACGACTGGCTTCCGGTCATCTCGGACACAGTTGTCGCAGGCTGGCGAGAACGTGACTGAAAGTACTCGCCGCTAATGGGGACCATCGTGCACGAAGAGCCCGCAGAAAGTCCTCCACTTCCGACGCCCAGCCAATGCAGGCGACTCCGCACTACGAACTGAGACTCCTCCGAACTGTCAAAGCTACCCATGTTGCCTGCCAATCGGAGAGCCCGATCTTAGTGGTCCGACTTGCGACACCGACCCCATTGGTGCCTGTCTGGGGTCGGCGTCCGAAGAACCTTTGGCGACGCGCAGTGCATGTCTGATCGGGGTCTGACCGGGGTCTGTCTGACCGGGGTCCGGGTGGGGGATGCAGACGCGCGGTGCCTGTCTGAGGCCCCCGCGTGGTGGGCGGTGCCTGTCTGAGTCCGAGGTCCCGCGGACGCGGTGCCTGTCTGAGGTCGGGGGGATGTCTGAGGTCGGGGGGATCTAAGGCTGGGGTCTGAGCGGCTTTTGCCATTGCCTAAGACAGTACAGCCAACGGCGCCCTGAGATGGCGCCTAGAACCGGCTCAGCTGGCCGTGATGCGTCACGGCTGTGCCCGGTCGGTAACGTCACGACCAAGGGCCGTCTTGTATTCCTGCAGGTGCTCGCGGAGCTGCTCTCGGTTCCTGGCCGTGGCGTGCGCAAGCGCTCTCTGCTGCCATTCAACGGCCTGCTCAAGATCCCCTTGTTCGTAGTAAATACGCGCAACGGTATCCAACGTGGCATCGTTAGTGTGGTCCTGTAAAGAACTGGCCCGCTCAGCAATTCGCATTGCCTGCTCCAAGTCCCTTTGCGAGTCCTCCACCTCCGTAACTAACATCCAGGCAATTGAATTCAACTTCGGACCATCGTCCCAATGTTTGCTGGCTAGATCGTCGGCCAGCTTGAAACCGTCCCGATAGGCGCTCTCGCGCAGCAGCTCTCGTAACTTGCGGAGTTCATATCTCTGAAATCGCTTAATAAGTCCCTGCGTTTCCTCAAGTCGATGGCGATGCCGATTCGGAAACTGATGCTCGAGTTGAGCCAACAGCTCCTCGGCGGATTTGAAGTTTTCCAGGGGTGATTTCAGGTCGTCCCGGTTGGACTCGTATTGAACGATCCCCAGATTTCGGAACGCCGTTCCTAGACGCTCAAGTTCGCGCGTATAGCGCGGCACCTCCGGGTTGAAATAGACCAATCGCGTGAGACGCTCCTGGGCCTTCTGGAAGTGTGAACGAGCAGCGACGGAGTCCTTCCTGGAAACAGCTTCACCGTGCGCGCGATGGCAGAGAGACAACACGAACTGAATCTCCAAGTCGTTCTGAGAGTCCTCCAATGCCCGCTCGAAATTGGCAATAGCATCGCGGTAGTACTGTTCGGTGGCCGCCGCCAACTCCGGCTTTTGGGCCGAGTAGAGCGCGTGGCTGAAGTAGCCTTTGCCAAGATCCCTACAGACCTTGCTGAAGCGTGAACGTAAATCCGCGTTTCCCGGCTCTTTCTCACGGAGCGATTGCAAGAGATCGCGCTGCTTTGTTCTGACCTGGTTCGCCACCTCGAAAAAGTCGTGCGGCGTGCTCAACTCTCCCGTTTCCCGGTCGGTGAGGAACTCGCGCAATTCTGCGGCCAAATCGACGAACTCCGCAGGTCGCATCCCGCGAAGGGTCAGACCAATGTTCATCTGCGAGTTAGCTAGGCTCAACTCATGCTCGACTGCATCCAAGTGCAGCTTGTTACCCAGCTCAGCACCCGCCAGCTCCACGCGTTCTCTGGCAGCCTCCACCAGCTTCTCTCGTTGCAGGGCCGCCCGGCGATACGCATCGAGTGCTTCGGCATACCTGCGCTGCCTGTCGTACACGACACCGAGACCATTCAGCGAGTTGGCGTGCTCGCGGGCGAGCAGCGGATCGCCCTGCTGGATTTCCGCAGCTCGCTGAAAGTAGTCGATCGCCTCTTCAAACCGGTCCTCCCCCTCTGCGATCCGCCCTAGGTTGAAGTATGAGATCGCCTTGGCAGCCTGTAACTTGGCATCGCCGGCGTCGCGGTCAGCATAACGCTCGTAGTGCTGTCTTGCCTCTCCGAGCAACTGACGGCGCAGTTCTTGCATTCCAGGCGCGTTGAGGAGCGTGTTGTTTGCGACGCTCGTAAAGTACTTGTCCACCGTCGCATTCGCTTCATCACGAGCCCGCGTCGCGTTTGCCGTCGCAGCATCTGCCTGGTCGCGGGCCAACTCCGCCGCCAGCCGGGCCTGAATCGAATCGTCTCGCGCCTTTTCGGCCACTCGCCGCTCAAACCGTGCTTGCAGGAACAACAGCAACATGACAACCGCCACCAAGGGCCCCAGCACAGCAAGCGAAGCCGCAAGGCGATTTCTCTTGCTCCATCTCCAGACGCGGGCGACTTTGGAAATCGGCCTGGCGTGAATGGGCTCGCCTTTGAGGAAACGACCCAGCTCATCAGACAGTTCTGCGGCCGAGTCGTACCGCTTACTTGATATCTTTTCCAAACACTTGAGACAGATCGTTTCCAGGTCTCGAGGTACTCTCGAATTCAATTTGCGCAGAGCCGGAGGCTCCTCTGTGAGAATGCGGACCACCAGCATTCTCTTCTCGCCTCGAAACGGTAGTTCTCCGGTGAGCATCTCGAAGAGCATCGTGCCGAGCGAATACACGTCCGAACGGCGATCTGCCTCGTGTCCCATGCCCTTGGCCTGCTCCGGCGACATGTACGCCGGAGTCCCCAGAACGGCGCCTTCTACTGTCATGGTGATCTCGCCCGACTCGCGCTTGGCCAAGCCAAAGTCCATGATGTGGGGCTCACCGGCCAAGTCCATCATGATGTTGCCAGGCTTCAGGTCGCGGTGGATGACCCCCTGCTGGTGGGCATGGTGCAGCGCTTCGGCAATCTTCGCACAGAGCTGGGCCGCTTCCCGAGGAGGTAATGGCCGGCCATCAAGCCACTCCTTCAGGTCGGCCCCCTCGACGTAGTCGCTGACGATATAGACAGAGTCGTCGCTCTTACCCACTTCGTGCACGCTGACGATCCTAGGATGCTGGAGCTGTGCCGCAGCGCGGGCCTCGCGCAAGAACTGCTCGGTCTCGGAATCGCTCAACTGCCCCTTGCGCGGAATTTTGACAGCCACCGTGCGGTCAAGCTGCCTGTCTTTCGCCTTCCAGACGGCACCGAAAGCACCAACGCCTAAGTTTTCGACCAATTCGAAGTGGCCAATGGTCTTGGCTGCCCGGCGCGCCGTTTCGGTGACATCCGTGCCGCCAATCAAGCTGAAGTTGCTGCCGCAAGTCGAGCAGACAATGTTCTCGAAGGTCGAATCGTCGAGAATCTCAAGCGGGTTGTGGCAGTGTGGACAACGGACACGCATTGGGCACGACCTATTACATCCTGGAGCAGCCAATACATAATAACCGAGACCGAGCCACAACGGGGCATTGTCTACCTGTTGAATCCGTCTACAGGACACCAAATCGTGCACGAAACGCTAAACATCGGACTAGTCGGAGCTGGTTGGTTCGGACGTGAAGCACACTTATCCAACTTGCTGCAAATTGACGGAGTGAACGTCCTCGCAGCCAGCAGCCGCAGCACGACCAGCTTAAGTGAAGCGCAGGCAATCTGCGGTGACGACTTGCTGACTTTCACCAACTGGCACGAATTGCTCGATATCCAAGCCATCGATGCCGTCATCATTGCTCTCACGAACGATCAGCATCACGCAGCATCGCTCGCTGCGTTCCATGCAGGGAAGCATGTACTGTGCGAAAAACCACTGGGTTTGACAGTGCAGCAATGCGACGAGATCATTGCGGCGAGTCGTGCGGCGAACCGGATCCTGCAGGTTGGCCACGAAATGCGATTTCAGCGGCTATACCAAGAGGCCAAGAACATCGTCGATTGCGGAGGCATCGGCGACCTGCACTTGATGTGGTGCCGCGAGCTGCGTGGACCGATGCGAGAGGGCTGGCGTTCCAGCCAGCAGCTCACCGGCGGCACCTTGCTTGAAAAAAACTCGCACCACTTCGATCTCTTCAACTGGATGCTCGGCAAGTCCCCACTTCGCGTCGCGGCACTTGGCGGCCGAAACGTGCTGCTCGATCGCGAAGTGCTCGACAACGCCCAAGTCTTAGTCGAACACGAAGACGGGCGGCGCTCCATGCTAGAGCTGTGCCTATTCGCACCTTCCGGAGGTGACACTGAGATCGGCTTCGTCGGCACGCAGGGTTTGATCAACACACTCAACCAGACACAACAACTCACTCATCATCGCTTTGAAGGTGCCAAGAGGACTGCATTACACCTCCCCGACTCGGCCAACGAGACGGGATTCAAGGATGCGTCAGGCCGAATCGACCGGGGGATCCGCGCTGAGCTGGAACACTTTCTAGAATGCTGTCACACTGGCGGGCGACCATTGACCGATGGTTCGTCCGCTCGCCAGGCTGTCGCGGTCTGCATCGCCGCAGAGGAGTCGATCCGGCGAGAAGAGATGGTTACGGTGGAAGAGATCGTGAGCGGCCGATACTAGGTTTTTGTCGCAGCAACTTTCCATCGCTGGCCTCTCTTACAGATACGGAGGGCAATTCAGGTGCACGACCTGCAAGAAAAGGAAGACAAGCGCTGGTACCACAGCGTGACGCGCTACCAGTGGCTCGTCCTGGCAATTGCCTCGGCTGGCTGGGTGTTTGACGTTTACGAAGGTCAGATTTTTAATCTCACCCGCCACCAGATGCTTACCGAGATTGTGGGTAGCAATGAGAGCGACATCAAGAAGTACGGGGATTGGTTTCTGATTATCTTTCTGCTGGGCGGCACAGTTGGTGGGTTGGCCGCCGGGTCACTCGCAGATAGGTTCGGACGGCGCCCACTGATGATCGTTACCATCCTGGCCTATTCACTCTTCTCGGGACTCACGTTCTTCGCAACCGAGCTATGGCACGTTGCTGTGCTGAGGTTTCTGGTGGCGATGGGAGTTGGGGGAGAATGGGCGGTAGCAGCCAGTTTGGTGGCGGAGGTGTTTCCCGCGCGAGCCCGCGCCCAGGCGGCGGGCATCTTCCATGCATCCAGCGTGATCGGCACTTCCGCAGCGGGCCTCGTAGCAATACTGGTCGACTCCCACTGGCGATACGCCTATCTGATCGGTGTGATTCCGGCACTGCTCGTGCTTTGGGTCCGCGCAGGAGTCCGTGAACCGGAGAAGTGGCAGACCAAGAAAGTTGAAGCCGCGTCATCTCCGAGCGACGTTCAGCTGGGAAGCTTTCGCGACCTGCTCTTCAACAGAAAGTGGGCCACCCGTGCTCTGTTAGGGATGGCCCTGGCTGCTGTCGGGTTGGGCACCTTTTGGGGAGTTTGCATTGCTGGACAGGATCTTGTCCGAGAGTTCTTGATTCGGCAAGGCGCACCTCCCGCAGCAGCCGCAGAACGCGGAAAGTTCGCGTACTCGATCGTGCAAACGGCCGGTGGAGGTTTGGGGTTGCTGGCGTTCGGCCCGTTGTGCGCCTGGTGGGGACGAAAACCGGCCTTCGTCGTCATCCACCTACTAGCGTTCCTCGTCGTTCCGCTAGTCTGCTTCGGACCCACCTCCTATACACAGCTCCTTTGCTTGCTGCCGTTGTTTGGATTCCTGACGCTCGGGATGCACGCCGGTTATGCCATCTACTTTCCCGAGCTGTTTCCCACTCACCTCCGCGCAACAGGGACGAGTTTCTGCTTTAACGGTGGTCGTATTCTGGCGGCGCCGGTTCTATATCTCTCAGGATGGCTCAAGGCGCAGCCGAATATGCAACTAGGCGTCGCGGTCTCGTCTTTGGCAGTCCTCTTTCTGGTCGGCGCGGTGCTGATGACTTTCCTGCCCGAGACAAAAGGCCAAGAACTGCTCGAATAGACTCAAGCCCACCGCCAACATCTCTCGCTTGACCGTCACTCACAGCCTCAGTAAGCTAAACTGCCTTCGCGAACGGCCTTGCTCTGTCGTTCCACGTGCTCGCTCGAAGTCGATCACTTTTTTCGCAAGAGAGAGATTGGCCATGACGGTTTCCAGCAGTTCCCGTCGCAACTTCCTTCGCACTCTGGGAATCGGCACGACCGCCGCCCCCTTCGTGCTAAACCTCCCGAGCTTGGGCTTCGCAAACCAGCAGCGGCGGAAACAGAGGCTGGTGATCATGTTCAGCCCGAATGGGATCGTGCCCACCACTTTTTGGCCGGATGAAGAGGGCGAGTCGTTCAAGCTCAAGGAAAGCCTGCAGCCGCTCGAACCTTTTCAAGATCGCAGCTTGATTCTACATGGCGTCGGCGACAAGGTGCGGGGAGACGGTGATAGCCACATGCGCGGCATCGGCTGCCTGTTGACCGGAATCGAGCTGTTTCCGGGGAACATTCAAGGCGGTGGAAACACGCCGGCGGGTTGGGCCAGCGGACACTCGATTGATCAAGAAATCAAGAACTTTCTGCAGAGAAACGCAGCGACGCGCACCCGTTTCGGCTCGCTGGAGTTCGGTGTGATGGTGCCGAACCGCGCCGATACCTGGACCAGAATGGTCTACTCAGGGCCGAACAAACCGATCGCGCCCATCGACAACCCGTATCAGATGTTCAATAAGTTGTACGGTCAACTGAAGGATCGTGAGAACCTAAGAAGCATCCTGGACGAACTGCAGGAAGACCTCCGCAAGGTCAGCTCCGTCGTTCCCGTGGAAGACAGACGGCTGCTCGAGGAACATACAACATTCGTGCGCGAAATGGAGCAGGAGTTGCAAGCGTCTTCGATGGCCGCAAACGTGGGACACCCAGTACCAGAGCTCGCGCCAGAAGTCGAAGAGCAGAACGACAACATGCCGTTGATCAGCAAGATGCAAATCGACCTGATGGTGAATAGCTTCGCCGCAGACTTCGCTCGCGTAGCGACCTTCCAGATCACCAAGTCTGTAGGTCAGGCGAAGATGCGATGGTTGGGCATTGAGGAAAGTCACCACACTCTGTCACACAAAGAAGACAACGACGAGGAGTCTCAAGACAAACTAACCCGCATTAACCGTTGGTACTGCGAGCAACTGGCCTACCTCGCCCGTCGGCTGGCAGAGACTCCCGAACCAGGTGGTGAGGGCAGTTTGTTGGATAACACACTCATCGTGTGGACCAACGAGTTGGGCAAAGGCAACTCACATACGCTGAATAACATTCCGTTCGTAATGGTTGGTAGCGGACTGAATTTCCGCATGGGTCGGTCGTTGAAGTATGGCGGCGTGCCTCACAACCGCCTGTTGCTCTCGTTTGCCCACGGCATGGGCCATCCTATCGAGCAATTCGGTAATCCAATTTTCTGTGTCGATGGCCCGCTCTCGGGTCTGACATAGAGCCCACTAAGCGAGCCATTCGAGTGTGACTGACTCGTAGACGCTTCGGGCGGCGTTGCCGGTTGCCAGCTGCCTGTTGAGCACATTGTTGGCGTTTTCAACCTGCCAAGCTCGGACCGAGTTCCGCGCGGGCTCTTTCTCTTGGTTTCGCGCCCGTTCTACTGGGAAGTCCGTCGAGCCTGCCTAGTCGAGTTGTTCGAGCGGCGCGCGCTCGCTTACAATCTGGGGTGAACACGCTCGACGCGCACCGGAGCTGCCTACATGCGGATTGGAATCATTGGGCTCAAGGGCCACCACAATTACGTGCTCGAGGGCGCCCGGCAGCTGAACGAGTGCCAAATCGTCGCCGTCAGCGACAGCAACGAGCAGGCGGCCCAGCAGCTCCTTCGCCGAGAGCCGCTGGCCGAGAACGCCGAAGCCTACCAAGACTGGCGGCACCTGCTGGAACATACTCTGATGGACGTCTGCGTTGTTGGAGATGAAAATGGCCTGCGAGCGGAACAGCTAATCGAGTTAGCACAACGCGGCATTCACATCGTAGCCGAGAAGCCGCTCGCCACGTCGCTGGACGACTTGCAGCGTGTCCGGACCGCCTTGCAGGAGAGCCAGAGCCAGCTGACGATGCTGTTGACGATGCGCCATGATGCGAAGTACTTCACGATGCATAACTTGGTGCAGCAAGGTGTGGTTGGACAGGTGCGGCAAGTGACTTGCCAGAAGTCGTATCGACTGGGTCAACGCCCAGAGTGGCAGAAATTCCGAAGCCGGCTGGGAGGTACCATCCCGTATATCGGCGTGCATGCGTTGGATTTGATGTCGTGGGTTACTGGCCTCAGGTTTGCGAAGCTCGCTGCATTTCACGCTGCGGGCGCACGTCCTCAAATGAATGAAACGGAGGACTCGGCGTCCATCCTCGTCTCGTACGAGGGAGGTGCTTCTGGCACGGCGCGGCTGGATTACCTGCGACCAGAGACGGCCCCCAGCCACGGTGACGATCGACTCCGAGTTGCCGGCACGGAGGGTGTCCTTGAAATCGCTTATCCTGCACACGAACCGATGTTGATCACATCACGGGCAGAGCCGGCGCGTGTCAACGTCGAGCCCAGCACACACCTACTGGTCGACTTTCTTCAGTCGCTCGACACGGATGCACCGCCCAGGATCACTGCTGAAGACTGCTTTTACATTACTGAGGTTGTGCTGCGAGCGCGCCAAGCTGCTGACGATCGAACGTTAATCTCATTCTGATGCGCTGCATGAGTGGCGACTTTGGAGATGTTTCCTGAATCGCGTCTACAAGTTCCTCGGTTGCCCAACGGCTGCCGGCATGCCCACGGCCGGCTGCGAGAAGCCAACCGGCAACACAAGTCTCACACGGAGAGCATCATGTTTCGCAGAAACCTGCTCGGCTTACTGCTGACCGCCATCGCCTCGTACTGTTTTGCTGATAACTCAAAGCCGATTCGAGTTGGCATCATTGGGCTGGACACCTCGCATGTCATTCAATTCACGAAAATTCTCAACGACGAGAACGTCGGACCGGAGCTAGCCAATTGCCGCGTCGTGGCTGCATATCCGAAAGGAAGCCCGGATATCGAGAGCAGCGTGAGTCGCGTGCCCCGCTATGTCCAAGAGATACAGCAGTTTGATGTTGCGATCGTCGATTCGATCGACGAACTACTCACGAGAGTGGACGCGGTACTCTTGGAAACCAACGACGGGCGACCGCATCTCGAACAGATTCGCCCGGTGTTGAAGGCAGGCAAGCGGGTTTTCGTCGACAAGCCGTTGGCTGGTTCGTTACAAGACGCGATCATCATCTTTCGCGAGGCGAAACAGGCAGGTGTGCCCGTTTTTTCGTCTTCGTCGCTCCGCTATGGTCAAGATTCACAAGCGGTGCGGGCCGGGTCGCTGGGTCGCGTCAACTACTGCGAGACCTCCAGTCCGGCCAGCATCGAGAAGACACATCCGGATCTTTTTTGGTACGGCATTCACGGAGTCGAGTCTCTCTTCACCGTGATGGGCACTGGATGTCGAGCGGTAACCCGTAGTATGAGCGACGATGGCAAGATCGTCGTCACCGGACGCTGGGACGGTGACAGAAAGGGAGTCTACCGGGAGAGCGACGGCTACGGTGGCAAGGCCGAAGGTGAAAAGGGTACCGGCCCGGTTGGTTCGTCCGGTGGATACAGACCGCTGGTTGTGGAAATCGTCAAGTTCTTTCGCACGGGAGAGCCTCCGATAGACGCCGAAGAGACACTTGAGATCTACGCGTTCATGGAAGCTGCGGACGAGAGTAAACGGCGAGGCGGCAGCGAAGTGACACTGGACGAGGTCATGAAACTCGCAGAACGGTAGCGATCGAGCGTAACGACAATCTGTGCGGTGTCTGAAAGAGGACAGCCATGAAGCTCAACCGACGGCAAATGCTGATGTCTTCAACGGCAGCGGGCTCGCTCTGTTTGGGAGCTCACCGCGCGCCCGCCGGGACAGGTGTCAGCGAAACAGAACTTGTTCAGGCTGCGAGTCGACCAGTGCTCAGGACGGATGCACTGCAGACACCGGTGATCATCGATTCGATCGACTGCCTTACGAAAGGACGCGATGAGTTTGTGCGTGTCCGATCTCAGGATGGCGCCGAGGGCATCTCGTTAACGAACTCGCGCGGCAGTTATCTGTTTCCAATTCTGAAGCAGCTGATTGCCCCCTACTTCCTCGGCAAAGATGCGCGAGACTTGGAATCTCATCTATGGGAAGTCTATCGTCATCGCAGCAACTACAAGCTGCAGGGGCTTGCCTTTTGGAGCCCAATCGCTTGGGTCGAATTTGCCATTTTGGATTTGTTAGGAAGAGTCACGAATCAGTCGATCGGCCAGCTGCTTGGCGACCCGATTCGACGAGAGGTTCCATTTTACGTCGCCAGCGGCCGCCGAGATTCGACTCCTGAAGAAGAGGTCGACTATTTGCTGCAGCTCCTCGAAGAGACGCAAGCTAAGGCGGTGAAGTTTCGAGTCGGCGGTCGGATGAGCCGTAACGTCGATGCGATGCCGGGCCGCACGGAGCGACTGATCCCACTCGTGCGGGAGAAGCTAGGCGATCGAATTGACATTCATGCCGACTCAAACAGCTCCTACGATCCGCCTCAGGCAATCCGCATCGGCAGAATGCTTGAGGAGATCGATGCGGTCTATTTCGAGGAACCTTGTCGCTTCGACGAACTGGGACCCACAAAGCGTGTCGCCGACGCCCTGACGATCCCCGTCTCTGGTGGCGAACAAGAATACAGCCAGTGGCGTTTCCAATGGATGATCCAGAACCGCGGTGTGGATATCGTCCAACCGGATCTGAACTACTATGGAGGGCTCATTCGCTCGACCCGCGTGGCTCGCATGGCCGAGGTGGCAAGAATGCCCACGACGGTGCACATCTCCGGTGGGTTCGGTTTCGTCTACATGTTGCATTTTGCCTCGTTCGCCACCGACATCGGCCGCTACCAGGAATACAAGAGAGGAATCGAGCGGTATTCGGACTGGTTCGATCCGCCGCTCGAAAACAAAGAGGGTGCATTAACCGTACCTAGTGGCCCCGGTGTGGGAATCCAAGACATCGGTGCCGTACTGCAAGGCGCTCAACTTGTCGATTGACCGCAACATACGGCTCGCAGCTTGTCAAGTCTGAGACCATGCGCCGCGAGACCAAAGTTTCGTCGGCCGCTACGAGCCCGCAGCCTCGAAAAGATTCACCAGTGTCGGCACTCTGCCTGTCCCTATTAATCCCGATTACAGCTGCGGATCCGCCTAAGTTTGCGCTGCCTAGGTAGGCTTTGATGACCTGAAGTGGCAGAACCGCTGCACGGCTAGGGAAACTCGCCTCGCTGCAATGGCTCCCCCCGCTGCCTTATCGGTGGTATGGTAGAAGGATGAGACGTCGCACCTTCATTCAGAGCGGATTGGGCACCGCGTTGGTGGCGCCGTTGGTCGCAGCGGTGGAGCAGGCCAAGTTGGATGCCGCTGTGGGGATACTGGCTGAGGCGACGGCGGGCGGGACGGTTCGTGCTGCCAGTCTTTACTTTCGCCAAGGCTCGAGTGTCTTTGCGCACGGTTTCGGCAAAGCGAAATCGGCGGATGACATCTTCTTGCTGGCTTCGATTTCCAAGCCGATGTCTGTCGCCGCACTGCTGACGCTATATGACCACGGCGAATTTCGGCTTGGCGACGCAGTCAAAAGATTCATACCCGAATTCGCTGGGGGAGACCGGGACAAGATTACCATCAGGCAGTTGCTGACGCATATCTCGGGACTACCTGACCAGCTGCCGGAAAACGAAGCTCTGCGGAGGCGTCATGCCCCCCTGTCAGAGTTCGTGACTTCGGCAATACAGACTCCGCTGTTGTTCTCTCCAGGTACCCGGTACAGCTATTCAAGTATGGGCATCCTGCTTGCCGCTGAAATAGCTCAGCGAATAACGGGCATCAACTTTCTAAAGTTCATGGACAAGGCGCTCTTCGAACCACTGGGCATGAAGCGATCCGCCTTGGGTCTCGGCCGGTTTAGCTTAGACGAGACGATGCGGTGCCAAGTCGAAAGCGCGGCACCCGAATCAGGTGGAGGTGACTCGGCGGCTAAGGCATGGGATTGGAACAGCCTTTACTGGCGCAAGTTTGGCGCACCCTGGGGCGGCGCGCACGGCTCGGCGCCAGACGTCGGCAAGTTCCTGGCCGAGTTCCTTCATCCCTCGGGAACGCTCCTTCGTCCAGAAACGGCGCGGCTCGTAGTACGCAACCACAATCCTCTCGGCCAGAAGGCGCGGGGATTGGGTTTCGACGTCGGTGTCGAAGCCGGTAGCCCTGGCTGTTCGGACAAAACGTTCGGCCACACCGGTTCTACGGGCACGTTGTGCTGGGCGGATCCTCGCACCGACGCGGTATGTGTGGTGTTGACCACGCTTCCTAGCCGAGCCGCCAGTCCTCACCCCCGTCGGCTTGTATCCGACGGGATTGCGCAAGCCATCACTGTCAGCTAGGCCACGCCCGCGAAGCCATGATGGCAGGCGGTTCGAATCGCAATCCTACTGCCGGCGCTTGTCGAACCGCGAGCCGATAGCAACACTTCCCGACCAACACTTGCGCAGTACGATGAAGATCCGCGGCGGCTTCGCAAACTCACCCTTGGTCAGTGCGGCGCCACGAATCTCTGCGTCACGAGCTTGCCAGCCGAACCGTAACGACTAGACTGGCCCTTGGAGACTGGCGGGCAATTCCCCACGTCGTTTTCTTGATAAGGAGCAAGTCTGATGCGGACGATCAACCGTCGCTGCTTCCTAGAGGAGTCGATGATTGTTGCCGGTCTGGCGGCTACGGCGGCCAATCCTCTGTCGGCGGTGCGGCCCGCGCACGCCGCGGAGGTAAACGAGACGATCCGCCATGCTGTCATCGGCTGCCGGATCCGTGGTCGAGTGCATGGGCGCGAGTTCGCCAAGCTGAACGGCGTTGAAGTCGCGTATGTTTGCGACCCCGACAGTCAGCTCGCGAACCAGCTGGCCGACTCTCTCGAGCAGCAGCAGGGGCGACGTCCACAACCAGTTCAAGATCTGCGGAAAATCTTCGATGACCAAGGCGTCGATACCGTGTCGATTGCGGCACCCAATCACTGGCACGCCTTGGCGGCTATCTGGGCGATGCAATCTGGCAAGGATGTCTATGTCGAAAAACCGGTCAGCCACAATGTCGTCGAGGGTCGAAGGATGGTGCAGTTCGCCAGAACACTCGACAGGATTTGCCAAGCCGGCACACAAAACCGTTCACGCGGTGACCTGGCGGCTGCTGCGGAGTACATTCGAGCTGGAAAGCTAGGCGAGGTGACGTTCGCCAGGAGCATCATCTATGGTCGTCGCGGATCGATTGGAAAGAAAGGCAAGTGCTCGATCCCCGGTCATGTTGACTTGGATTTGTGGCTTGGCCCGGCGACGGAAGAGACCGTCACTCGGCCTCAGCTGCATTATGACTGGCACTGGGTGTGGGACACGGGCAACGGTGAGCTAGGAAACAATAACATCCACATGGTCGACATCTGCCGCTGGCTCATGGGACTCGACGGACTAGGCGACTCGGTAGTTAGCGTCGGTGGCCGACTTGGCTACGAGGATGCCGGCGAGACACCCAATACACAGATGGTTGTTCATTTGTTTGGTGAGCGTACGATTCTGCAGGAAGTTCGAGGTCTCAAGTCGGATCCATTCAGCGACAAATTCAAAGCGGGACACGTTATCCACGGTACGGAGGGCTTTATCGCGGAGGGATCGGTCTTCTCGCCAGACGGCGAGCTGGTCCACACCTTTGCCAACCGTGGACAGAACCACTTCAGCAACTTCATAGATGCAGTGCGTCGCCACAACCGCGACGATCTCACCGCCGACATCTTAGAAGGGCATCAATCGAGCGCGCTGTGTCACCTCGGCAATATCTCTCATCGTTTGGGGATGCGCCGTCCGGTAAGAGAGATCGGGCAACAACTCGGACGAACGGACATGCATCCCGAAGCTCACAAGACGTTGGCCCGCATGGTCACGCATCTAGAGTCGAATCGTGTCGACCTCGACAAAACACCGCTGGTGGCTGGTCCACGACTGCAGATCGATTCGGCGAAAGAGGAGTTCGTAAACCACGATCGCGCCAATGCTTTGTTAACCCGGGAGTACCGGCAGCCGTTTGTCCTGCCTCAGGTCTAGTCGTCCTTCGATCCGGGCCGCGCCACTGCGGACCCGAATGAAATGCGGTGATTGAGGCAATCCGACCGTTTTCGGCCGATTAACAGAAATCGACACGGAAGACCCAATCATGCATGTCTATCGCACTCTTCTGGCCGCGGTGGTGCTGGCATCTAGCCCGACGTTGGCCGCAGAGCGGGAGCGTCCCCATGTGCTGTTCATCGCGGTCGACGACCTGCGGCCGGAATTGGGGTGTTACGGCAAACAGTCGATTCACTCGCCCAACATCGATCGACTGGCGACCAGTGGAATGGTGTTCGAACGGGCCTATTGCATGGTGCCCACCTGCGGCGCGTCTCGAGCCAGCTTGATGACGGGAATCCGCCCAGCTCGCGAACGTTTCGTCAACTACCTGGCCTGGGCCGAAAAGGACGCGCCCGGAAAAGTGACGTTGAACACACACTTCAAACGACACGGTTACTATACCGTCTCGTTGGGCAAGGTCTTCCACCATCGTCAGGACAGCGCAGAGGGCTGGTCGGAACCGGCCTGGCGACCCAAGGGTATACGTTGGTACCAGCGCCCCGAAAACGACGAACTACACAGGCGAAGATCTGCCGAAGAGCGTGGCCGCGGCCCGCCCTATGAATCGGCTGAAGTCGCCGATGACGCCTACGCCGACGGCGCCCTTGCCGAGCGGGCGGTTGCCGAGCTGCGCCGGCTGAACGACTTGGAACAACCTTTTTTTCTTGCCGTAGGTTTCTTCAAGCCGCATCTTCCTTTTGTGGCGCCCCAGAGGTACTGGGACCTCTACGATTTCGAGCAAATCAACACGCCTCAGAACTACCACGAACCTGAAAACGCTCCTCAGGAAGCGATCCACCGCTTCGGTGAGTTGCGGGCCTACGCGGGGGTTCCGGCAACAGGACCGGTCTCAGACGAGATGGCCCGCCGGCTGATCCACGGCTACTATGCCTGCGTCAGCTACACCGACGCTCAAATCGGAAAACTCTTGGACGAACTCGACCGGCTCGAAATTGCGGATCAAACAATTGTGGTTCTCTGGGGCGACCACGGTTGGAACCTGGGGGAGCACACTCTCTGGTGCAAGCACTCTTGCTTCGAAACGTCAATGCATGTGCCGTTGGTCATCCGTGCTCCGGGATACCAGGGCGGTCAACACACGGGGGGAATCACGGAGTCCATCGACATCTATCCTTCGCTTTGTGAATTGGCCGGCCTAGCGCCACCCGCACATCTTCAAGGCCGCAGCTTCGTACCGCTGTTGAAAGATCCACAAGCTCGCTGGGAGACCACGGCGGTCGGACGCTTCCGCAACGGCGATACCATCCGCAGCGAGACGTTTCGTTTCACGGAGTACACCGACAGGCAGCAAGGCTTCCTGTCACAAATGCTCTATGACCATACGTCGGATGCCGGCGAGGATGTCAATGTCGCCGGCCAGGAGAGCTATGCCGATGCGGTGACGAAGCTGCGGACGGAGCTGCACCGTGTAAAATCAAAGTAAGCGGCACACTCCGTGTGCCGTAACGTATCGCAAAGGTAGTAGGCACACTCCGTGTGCCGTAAGCTCCAAGCTCACCTTCCAAAGCGAACAGCACCTGCGACTCAACAATCGGCTATTGGTTTGGATCTTCGATGTCGCCGATATCTCCAAAGTCACCAGACTCGACAACTCCCGAACCGTCAGCCGGGCCGACCACCGGGACAACAGTCCAGCTCTCGAAATCAGTGCTTTCGGCTGCCAGCTCGAGAGGCCCACTCGAGCCGGGTTCGATGTCGCGAACTGTCTGCGGCCCGATCTCCTGCCCGTCTGAGAGCCGGATCGTGACATGGACTTCCTCCATGACATCTCGCGACATGTTCTCGACCTGTCCCTTGAATGAGCTCGTTGCCGAGTCGTAGGCCAAACTGATCCGCGCAAACCGATGGGTTTCGGAGTACCTATCCTCCTGGCCCAGCCCACTCTTCTTCGGTACTTCCTTTGCCGAGCTATGTTCGTCAGTTTCCTCGCGGGACTCGCTCCCGCTTGGCGATTGGCTGTCGCCATCGTGGTCATGTTCGCCATCCGCGTGGTCATGCCCCTCGTGCGAATCGGTGCTCGGTTCGGGTGCTTCAGTCGCCGGCTCATTAGCACAACCCGCCATGGCGAGAGTGGCGGCGACAAAAAGCGGCAACAGCCACGTTACCTGGTGACGCATGGGATTCTCCTGTTGAGATCAAAGGAAGAGACGGTTCATTTGCGCATCGCTTTCCCGCCGCGCAGGCGGTCGGCCGCAGTTTCTCAGCCAGTAGATCCGCCTGTCAAGCTACCGGCCTAAAAAAGGAGGTTCCGCATGGACATTTCCGTATATCGAGAAAGCAGTTGGCGAGACAGTGCGGCTCTTTGCGCGCGGCGATACGCGGCACTCGGCAGACCACACGGCAATGGACGGATGTCAGATCGATCGCAGGAAATGTAGCAGGGCCTTCAGCTCCGAGTCGTCAAGTTTCCGATCGAGTTGATGTCGATGCTTGAGAAAGACATCTTCTAACGAGTCTGCCCGTCCATCATGGATGAACGACTGCCTGCGGCCGACGCCGCGTAGCGAGGGTGGATTGAACGTCGCGTTGCCAACCGAATCTACCAGCGCCACATCGTAGGCCTGCTGAGATGTGTAGGTGGGTGGGGAGTGGCATCTTCCGCAGCCCAGTGATTTAAACAGAGCTTCACCAGTGCCGGCGTCGCCGGCCGCTCCGTCAGCTGGTGGCGGTGCGGGAAGCGTCTCCAAGTAGGCGACCAGTGCTTCAACCTGATCGTCGGACGGCACTTCACCTTGCATCGTGTGTTGGATCGAGTTGCTGATTTGCTGGGTAAGCGTCTCCACTTGACCGTTCCAGGCCCAAGGTCCAGTCTCTGTCACTCCGAGTAAGGAGAGCACTCGTTTGGGAGCGCCGAACGAGCCGTCACTGAGATTGTCGTTCAGCTGCCCGTTGGTGTGTCCGTCTGTGTGGCAACTATGACAGCTCATCCAACCATCAAGCGAGAGTCGGCCATCGAAGAACAGCATTTCCCCGCGTTGTGCAGGAGTAGCTTCCGGCTGCGGGCCCAATGATATCTGGGCTACTGACTTCTCCGCGGCAAGCTCGACCACAGAAATTGAATCGGAGTGTGTGTTGGCGACGTAGACAAGTCCGCGCGGAAGGGAGACGACATCGCTGGGGCGACGCCCGACGGCAACACGACTCAACTCGCTGCCACTTTTGGTGCGGCCAAAGGCTACCTGATGGACTCCCGAGAGCAGCACGACCAACTCGCCCGTCGAGCCGACAGTAATGCGCCCCGGATCGCTAGCCGCAGCTCCCGGCTCCCCGACGTGGATCGCTACGCGACGGCGCAGCAAATCTGCTGCGCCGTTACAGAGTTCGTCCACGGGATAGGAGACCAGCAGATTGGAGATCATGTTGCCCCAGTGGACGTCGTCACGCGTGGAGTGGGCAAGTGAGTTGAGCTCCTGTTGTGCGAGCCACAGTTGCTTTCCGTCCTCGGTCACCGCCAAACCACGAATGTTGTGGCCCGGAATCCGACTGGTTGCAACCAGCTCCATGCGATCTGTCTGGACCACCGCGAGGGCACCGCTAAACGAACCCGCGACAACCAGCGCCGCACCGTCCCTGACGAGGCACATCTCCCGGGGCTCAAAGGGGAGTCGGAGCTGCTTCACGATGCGGAGTTGCGGCCGCGCCGGGACACCGACTTTCGCCACGGCGACCACGGTCAGAGTGCGCGACCACAGCGACGAGACAAAGCAACGGCTCGCCTCACGGTCAAACAACAGTCGCACCGGGAACTTAGCAACCCCGAGGCTCGACACCACTTCCCAATCAGCATCAGCTGCTGCCAACGCAAGCAGCCGGTGATGTTGCTCGTCCAGCGCCAACAGGCAAGCGTCGTCCACAACGGCCAAGTCTACGAGCCGGCCGCCAACATCCAACTCCTTGGCGACGGTCCGAGTTGACGTGTCGATAACCGAGATCGTGCCGCTCGCCCGATTCGCCGCGTAGACCCCGTTACCGTCAACGGCGGCCGCCAACGCGACTGGCCGCCGGAACCGCCGCGACAGGTCAGCGGCCGCGGTGGACGCAAGGGTGGCTACGCACAGCAGTGCAATCCAACTGATCCAACGAAGTCGGTGCATGGCTATCCAGACGATTCCGAAGTTTCGGTGGCGTTCGCGTTCGTATGCTGGTCCGCTCCACGAGCCGCTCTGAGGACCTCGATCGCCTTTGCCAGGACCGGATCCCCGCCAGTTCGTCGTCGATTCCGTCGGTCTCCGACGACGTGATCAGGCACGATGAAACGAGGTCGCGGCTTGTCCTCGGTGCGGGTGAGCTGTTGAGCCTGCTGTGATGTGTGTGGAGGAGTCTGCAACGGCGTTCCGTCGCCGCGCTGCAGGACGGCGGTCGGCAAGACGATCTTCCCTCCGTGGCCAGGAATGGGCAGGATAGTTCTTACGTAGGCGGTACCGGATGTCGGCTGGCCCACAACAACCGCGCGGCGATTGTCCTGCAACGCAGCTGCCAGAAAGACGTTTCCCGCACTGAGTTGTTCGCCAACCAAGACCGCCATGGGCAAACCTGAAAAGAGAGCCCCCGGGCGAGCTTCGTGGGTCGTGATCGAGTCGAATGACTGAATGTGGCCGATGGTCCCGCCGTCTAACAAGCTGTCCGCAACCATGACGATGTCGTGCAACGTGCCGCCGCCGTCGCGGAGATCGAGAACAATGCCTTGCAGGTTGCCGTCGCGGAACGCGGCTTCGACCTGCCGCAGTTCATGCAGCGTACTGGGGCCAATGCGTCGAATACGGAGAAAGGCGATCTCCTTCGCGAATTCGCTGGTAAACTGCCACCGTCCCGCCGGCTCCTCCCGGTAACCTTCGACGGACGGAATAAACACGCGACCACGGGTCACGGTGAGTGTACGCGGATCTTCGGAATCCTGTTGCTGGACGACGACCGTGACTTCGGACCCCTCCTCGCCGCGCAACTGCTCAATCACGGCCTGCATGTCTAGAGACTCTGTCGATTCACGGTCTATTTCGAGGATCGAATCACCGTGCTTTACACCTGCTTTCCAAGCTGGGCCATCGAAAAACACTTTCGAAATCTGCGGACGGTTGTTGCTCCAAGACAGAGCGATACCGGTTCCCACATAACGGTTGGCGCGCAGCTGCTCGTCGACTTTGTCAGTTTGCTCGTCAACAAGATTGGCTCCGCCAGGAAGCGAGCTGAGAATCCCGGCGGCTAGGATCGACTCCGCCTCAGAAAGCGCGTCGAACTCCGCAATCAGCTCGCGCAAGTAGTCTTCACACTGATCGCGAGCGGCGATTTCGGAAACTCGGGTACTTAGACCTTTGGGTACGGCACGCTCGGCGGCTTGATAGAGCGCTTTCGCGGCGCGAAGGAGCATCTGCTGCCTGGCAGGAGGATCGACATGTTGTTCGAGCACCACATCAGTGATCGCCAGCATGCGCGACACAAGCGGCGGGCTAGCATCGGCTAGTTCACCGGCCGACGCGAATGAACCGGCGAAACACAGGCTGGCAGCCAAGATCAGCGCACAGGAAGAGCTCCGGAACATGCTTGTTACTCCCTCAACTGGGTGGGCGAACGATGAAACATGATTATACGCTAACCGGGCTTTTTCATAACCCGCAGCATCAGCGAAGGAGCAGTGGTCGGTCATTCCCTCGGGTACGCTTGTTGAAGTTGGGCTGTTCGCTGTCTGGCGGAGACAAGATGTCAACTTCGCCGCGTTTTTCGGAACCCGAAGCGTAAGCGAGGGGGAGTTCGTGTACCAACCCAAGTGATTCCCTCGCTTACGCTTCGCGCTTCCGATGCACAAGTGCAACTTCAATAGCCACGTTGCGCGTAAGGCATGAAACCCAACTCACATGCTAGCTAGGCACCAGCATCCGCCGTGCCCCACCAGAAATCCTCCGCCAGCTCCGCAGCAACGCCGAATATGGGTCGGGCGGGTTGAACGGATATCGCAACAAGTCAGGCGCCAGGCGGGCGATCAGATCGAACTGAATTTGGGAACCATGGCGTTGCTCTGTGGGAACACCGAGGAGCAACGCATAGGTGCGAGCAGAATTGAGAATTGGAAATCGGCGCAGCGCCTGAAGGTCGTAAACCTGCTCCTTCGAGCTCAGCCAGCCAGCCTGACGTTGTTCGCTGAAGAATCGGTCCCGCCAATTGAAGTGCTCGACTGGATGCGCATCGGTCCACAGCAGCCACTCGCAGAGCCCCTCGACCGCCGTTGATTTCGCCGGTTCACCGAAGAGTCCGGCAATCGCGCGTGCACCCAGTTCCGCTGAACGGGGGTGGTCAGGCAAGGTGTGGAGTTTTCCAAAACCGCTGGCAATCGCGAAGCCGTGCCCGCCGAACGAGATCCCTTCCAGCTCGTCCCGGATTCCCTTGATCACAGGCTCGGCGTCACCTGCCGAAATATGCCCGCTGCTGTGCTCGGCCAGCAGGCGGCGACGCTCGGGGTGGGTCTTGCCCGGGCGTACGAAGATCAGCTCGTAGCCGCAGTCGCGTGCAAGTCGCCTCGGAAGTGATCGATCCGGCAGAGAGGTTCGGAGCGAGATACGGGTGAATGGTGCCACGTCGACATCCGCTTTCCTGGCCACCGCGAGCATCAGTCGCGAGTCGTAACCGGCGGTTAGTCCGAGCCAGAGCGTCTGGCCTGCGGCTTGGGCTGCAAGTCCCTTCAAACCTGTGATGAGTGCTTCTTCCACGAGTTTCAAAACTTCTTCGTAGGGACGGGTCGGGTCGATATCCGGCATCAACCGCCTCTGCTGCACCTCGCCTGCTGGCAGGCTCAGCGTCTGGCTCGCCAGCAGCCGCTGCATGCCGGCGAACCGAGAGCGCGGTGGGGTGTACCAGCAGACACCAGTCTCGTACCTCAGCTGTCGAGTGTCCGCTGTCGGCCGCCCAGCGAAGAGGATTCGTGAAAGGAGAGCCGGGCTACTAGACACCCAAGCCGCACCATCCACGACTCCGTAAAAGCATCCCAACAGGCCGTTGGCATCCATCTGGATCTGGCCATTGCCGATCAATACCCAGCGTCCCGCCCAGGTGTGGCGGAGACGTGGAACCTCCGACGTCGAGCTGGAGGCAATTTCGCAGACAGGATCGGGGCGCTGGCTAACCGTCTGCACCGCGGCCCCCAAGAGACCCCACAGGATGCCATCTTGATCCTCCACCCACTGGACCAGTAGCTCCGGACAGTACGAAACCCAGGTACCCTGACCGAGGGCCTCGGCCAGCCAGTCCTGGCGAGCGTGAACTCGCTCGGGCCCAACGACAAACTGTCGGCGGTGGGCATACATCATAGCTCTCGCCCCCGGTCACTCCGCACCCCGAATTCGAAAGACGCTATATTCTAAACTTTGTCAAAAGGCGTCGAGCGATCTAAAAGTAGCAGGCACGCTCCGCGTGCCGTCCGCCCATCTGAAGGCGACGGTTAGGCGGACTGAATGCTAAGGTGCGTGCCGGCCAACTTGGCCCGCCAAGGTACTCACAAAAGTCTGCAAGGGGAAGTTGTGAATGCCACCTTGAAACGCCCGACCCGTTTGGGGCTGATCGGTTGCGGCCGAGTCGCGCGGCGGATCCATCTCGAAGTCCTCACCAACCTCCCGCACGCCAAGCTGGTTGCGTTGGCAGACATCGACCCAAAGCACCTCGAGCTGGCACAGCGCTGCGCAAAAGACGCAGTGGCCTTTCACAATTACCATGAGCTCATCGAACAAGACCTTGATGCGGTCGTCGTCTGCTTGCCGACGAACATGCACGCCGAGTGCGCGGTGGCGGCGTTGGAACAGCAGAAACACGTCTATGTCGAGAAACCACTCGCCAGCGATCTTGCCGCGGCGATGACGGTGTTGCGAGCCGCCGGCGAAACTACGGCAAGGGGGATGATCGGCTTCAACTTCCGGTTTCACCCGCTGTATCAAGCGCTGCGGGACCGTATCCGCTCCGGCGAGCTGGGACGATTGGCAGCTGTGCGCACAGTGTTCTGCGGCGCCCAGCGTGAGCTGCCAGCGTGGAAACGGACCCGGGAAACAGGCGGCGGGGCACTGCTGGATCTCGCCTCCCATCACATCGATCTCATCCGATTCTTGTTCCAAGCGGAGATCACAGAGGTGTCGGCGTGCCTGCAGACAGTCCATAGCGAAGACGACACCGCGCTGATCCAGGGCCAGGTTGCTGAGGGCCCGCTGGTGGACATGTTTGTCTCGATGTCGGCCGTCGAAGAGGACCGGGTTGAGGTCAGTGGCGAGAAAGGCCGACTCGTCGCCGATCGCCGCAGGAGCCGCCAACTCGTTTACACACCTCCAAAAATCGCCTACGCCACCACCGACCGCCTCCGCGCGGGGGTGAAAGCTATGCGAGAAGCAGTCTGGCGTGTCACGGACACGGTGCGGCCTCCACCAGAGCCCTCTTATCGGGCGGCCTTGTCCCATTTCGTCGACGTCGCGCAGCTCGGCAGTACTCCCCAGGTCACTCTGCTGGACGGCTACCGCAGCCTCCAAGTGATCGCCGCGGCCGAGAAATCGGCGCGCGAGCGATCTCGCGTCCGTATCGACTACGCCAACCCCGAGTTTGTCGATGCCTAACCCTCACCAAGAAGCGACCGGACAGCTGCACGAGCGGCGGGATGGCCAAGCCCCGGCGATGTCTGTGATTGTCGTGACTCCCGACCGGTTCTCGACCATCCGCCGTACCGTTCGCCATCTCCGAGGACAAACGGTTCAGAACCGCCTGCAGCTAATCGTGGTTGGTCCGACCAGCGAGTCGATCGACGATGCCGAGCGGGAGGAGCTGGCTGGGTTTCAGGACGTCGAGTTTGTTGCGGTAGGACAGATCGAGAACGTCGACAAGGCCGCCTACCATGGAATCCAGATCGCCGCGGCACAGGTCGTCGCGTTGATCGAAGACCATGCCTATCCAGAGAGTGATTGGGCCGAGGCGCTAATCACCGCCCATCAGGGACACTGGGCCGCGGTTGGATCAGCCTTCCGCAACGCCAACCCGACAACCAACGTCAGCTGGACGAACCTGCTGATCGCCTACGGCCACTGGACGGAACCCGTCGAACGCGGGCAGACCGATCACGTCTCGCGCCACAACATTTCCTTCAAGCGGCAAGTGCTGGAGGAGTATGGGAGCGAGCTCGAGCAGTACCTTGGCCGAGATGGAGGTCTGCTGCAGGACCTATTGACGAAGGGACATAACTTCTATCTGGAACCAGCAGCTTGTGTGCTGCATGCCAATCCGTCGCTGTGGCGTTCGACAGCTGAGTTGCGCTTCGAGGCGGGTCGACTCTGGGCCGCTTGCCGGGCAACTGACAATCGCTGGTCCTTGTGGCAACGGGCGGTCTACACCGCTGGTAGTCCGCTGATCCCGCCGCTGCGGTTCTGGAGGATGTATCGCGAGCTGTTTTCCGGGGGCCGCCGCCGTCCTCTTGTACCGCGCGTGTTTCCCGCGTTGATGGTGGGGCTAGCCTTCGACGCGCTGGGACAGATGCTGGGCTACGCGATGGGGCCCGGCCATGCGGCCGAGAAACTGGCGGCCTTCGAGTTCGACCGCCTGAGACACGTGACGGTATCTGACAGACTCGAGCTAGCTGATTAACTTGCACCCCCAAATTGCCCAACAAGCCAAAAAGGCTACAATCGGTCGTGGGCATCATCTTTTGCCGGCCCCAAACAGGGACTGTGGGGATGGGCCAGGCCAGACGCATCGCCAGCACTAGCCCGGATTATTCATGAAGATCGTGGCGAGAGGTTGTAAGTACGTTCGTGGCAAGGAAGGCGAGCAATTCTTCCGCAGGCGTATTGAAGCAATACGTCGAGGGAGAATTGTGAAGCATGACGAAGCCACGGATGGACTTACGACCTCGTAGCAGATCGCTCATGAATAATTCGGGCTAGCGCGAATGGCCATCGCTCTCACGGCAGCAACAGGATACCAACATGGGAGTTGGCGGGGGCAAGTTATGGAAACACCTTTTTTCTCCGTTGTCGTACCGACGCACTCCCGTCCCAGACAGCTGGAGAGAGTTTTGCGGGCCCTGACCCGTTTGAATTGGCCCGCCGAGCAGTGCGAGATCACGGTTGTCGATGACGGCAGTCGCGAGCAGTGCTCGGAGATCGTCGCGGCGTTGGAGGATCAGCTCAACCTGCGACTGATCCGTCAACCGAATCGGGGGCCTGCGGCTGCCCGCAACACGGGCGGTTTCAGCGCGCGGGGACGTTTCCTCGTGTTCACAGATGACGACTGCGAGCCTGAGCCGGACTGGTTGCACGCTTTGGCCGAGGCGTTCCGCGCGGACCCGGGTGCGATGCTGGGCGGGCAAACGGTGAACGCATTCCCCGCCAACCCGTACTCGACCGTCTCGCAGCTGCTGGTCGACTATCTGACGGCTTGGCACCGCCGCGAGAAACGGCCTTTCTTTGCTTCCAATAATCTCGCTCTCCCCGCCGAGAGCTTTCGCAAGATCGGCGGCTTTGACACGTCCTACCGGCTGGCGGCGGGCGAAGACCGCGAGTTCTGCCGCCGCTGGAGGGAGAACGGCCTCCGCATGATACACGTGCCGGAGGCGGTCGTCCGCCATTCACACGCTTTGACCTTCACCAGCTTTTTCCGCCAGCAATTCCAATACGGTCGCGGCGCGGCTCAGTTCCATCGAGACGCGCAGCCGAAGCGGCACGGCGGACCACTGCCTATGCCGCTGTCGTTTTACCTAGACCTCTTTCGGTGCGCCCCCACCTCGGACGGCGAACGCGGCAGATGGACTCGGTCGTTCTTGGTGACGTTTTCTCAACTGGCGGTGGCGAGCGGCTTCGCGTGGGACCGCTGCCAGGTTCGCCGCCAGCCGGCCGGGGCGATCTCACCTTCGCAGCACGACTGCGACATCGTCATTCAAAGGCCAGTGAACCCCGCACCTAAGCCACAGCCCCACGTTTCGGTCGTCATTCCCACCTATCACCGACCACGCTTGGTAGAACGGGCGGTACGAAGCGCACTGCAGCAGACGCTGGATTCGATCGAAGTGATCGTCGTCGTGGATGGACTGGACGAAGCCACGTTCGCGACTTTGGCGCGGATTGACGACGCACGGATGAAGATCGTCCGCCCGCAACGGACCCTCGGCAATGCGGGGGCCAGAAACGCTGGAGTCCAGCAGGCCCGCGGGCAGTGGGTCGCGTTTCTGGATGACGACGACCTGTGGATGCCGGAAAAACTTGCCGCGCAAGTCCAGTTGGCAGAAGAGAGCGGGATCCGCTTCCCGGTTGTTACCTGCCGGCTAATCGCCAGAAACGAGACGACCGATTTCGTTTGGCCGAGGCGGCTTCCCCGTGCCTGCCAGAATCTGGGAGAGTATCTCTTCTGCCGCAACCTGCCCCTCACAGGCGACGGGCTGATCCAGACTTCCACAGTTCTGACAAGCACGGAACTTGCCAGGAAACTGCCTTTCCAGGACGGGTTGAAGAAGTACGTTGACCAAGATTGGCTCCTGCGGGCGGATCGCGAAGAGGGAGTCGAGATCCTATTCGCCTCGACCGCGCCGCTTGTTGTCTGGCACATCGAAGACGGTCGGGCCCGGGTGACCAACAACGATGACTGGCGGTGGGCTCTGTCCTGGGTCCGGGAACGCCGGCACATCGTCACACCTCGCGCTTACGGGGCTTTCGTGCTCACCGTAGCAAGCGGTTGCGCGTCGCGGCAACGCGACTGGTCGGCGTTCTTCCCCCTCTTGCGCGAGGCCTACGGCTACGGCCGTCCGAACACCGTTGAGCTCGTCAGCCACCTCGCCAATTTCGCCATTCCCCGCCGCGTCCAGAGCGGGCTGGCCGGCCTGGTGGGCCGAAAGGGCCAGGGGACAACCAGATGAGGGTGTTAATCATCCATGACTATGGGACCTTGAACGGCGGAGCCGAGCATGTCTCCCAAGCGCTGCGTGACGGGCTGCGCCGGCGCGGACACGACGCTCGGTTGTTCACCAGCTCGGCGAGGCCCTTGCACCTGGACCCCCAGTCCGACTACAGCTGCTTCGGGACGATGGGTGCGGCAAGGAAGGTATTGCAAGTCTGCAATCCAATGGCGGTCACCGGGCTACGCCAGGCGCTCGGCGAGTTCCGTCCCGAGGTGGTGCACGTGCGGATGTTCTTGACGCAGCTGTCGCCCATGATCTTGCCGCTGTTGCGGGAAATACCGTCGTTGCTGCACGTCGTTAACTACAACCTCATCTGCCCGCTCAACACCAAGCTCCTGCCCGATGGATCGCCGTGCCATCGCCGGGCTGGCCGCAGCTGCTACCGCAGCGGCTGCCTGCCGCTGGCTGGTTTGGCGAGGGCATGGGTGCAGTCGAAGATGTGGGACTCTTGGGAAAGCGCTTTTGACCGCGTGATCGCCAACAGCGATTGGGTACGTCGCCGCCTATTGGCGGACGGCGTGCGGGCCGACGAGACCATCTGGAATGGTGTTCCGCAGCGGCAGCCCCGCCCGCCGCTGGAAACACCCCCGGCTGTCGGTTTTGCCGGTCGTTTGATCCACAAAAAGGGCGTCGATGTACTGCTTGATGCGATGAAGATCGTGCATACGCAGCTGCCGGCCGCGACCTTAACGCTCGCCGGGGACGGCCCGCGGATGGCGGAGATCCGTGATCGGGTGGCAGGCCTCGGTTTGACGGACGTCGTCCGGCTGCTTGGCCACCGTTCCCGCACAGAGCTTGAGGGAGAACTCGAACGCGTGTGGGTCCAGGCTGTCCCATCCCGCTGGGAGGAACCCTTTGGAATCGTGGCCGCCGAGGCGTCGATGCGGGGCACGGCCGTTGTCGCCAGCGACGCGGGAGGACTCTCGGAACAAGTTGTTGACGGAAAAACGGGCTACACAGTGCCGCCGGGCGACCCCGCGGCGCTGGCCGACAGATTGCTCGCCATCTTGCGCGACCGTGAGTTGGCCGAGCGACTTGGCGAAGCGGGTCGTCAACATGCACTGGCTCATTTCACAGAAGATCGGTTCGTGGAGAGCTTTGTAACGGTCTACCGCCAGCTGCTTGCATCGCGAGCTGGACCGGATGTCGGCGGCGGGACCGCCAGACCGGGACGAGCGGGCGCAGCTGTGACGCAGTGAGCACCGGCAGAGACCCGACCACCGCCGAGGGACAGGTCGCACGGGACCCTGCCTTCGTGGACGTCGAGGAGATCTCCCACGGTCTCAAATCACGCACGCTGCGCAGCGGTCTCGTGATGCTCGTTGGAAGGATGCTGCACCTAGCGATCGCGGTCGGCTCGACCATGGTCCTTGCCCGGCTCCTGGCGCCGCGCGACTTCGGGCTGCTGGCGATGGCCATGGTCGTGGTGGCGTTCGTGCGTGGTTTCGGGGACTTCGGTCTGCCCATGGCGGTGGTGCACGAAAGCCAGCTGGACCATGGCAAGTTGAGCCGCCTGTTCTGGATTAACCTCCAACTCAACGTGCTCGTCGCCAGCGGCATGGTCTTGGTGGCGCCGGCTGTCGCCTGGTTTTTCAATGAGCAGCTGCTGGTCAGGATCATCCTGATCCTCACGGTAGGCGTATTTGCCAATGGGCTGAGTCACGTTCATTTGGGCCTGCTGCGGCGGCAGATGCGGTTCACCGCAATCGCGGTTACGGAAGTCGTTTCGATGGCGGCAGGCGCGACGACGGCGATCGCTCTGGCGATCATGGGCGCAGGCTATTGGGCACTGCTAGGCCAGCAACTGGTGATGCTCGTCAATCAAGCGTGGATTCCCTGGGTGGCCATGCGATGGCGGCCGACACGTGGCGGCGGAGCGGCCCACGACCAAGCGGAAATGCAGACGATCCTATCGTACGCCAAGCAGACGAGCGGCGCCCGGCTCATCGTGCATCTTGGCTCTGGAGTCGACCGGATACTCGTCGGCCACTTCCTGGGGCCGTCCCAGCTCGGCTTCTACCAGATCGCACACCGTTGGTCGGCCGTACCGGTCCGGCAGCTCTATTTGCCGCTGCTCGGTGTGGCCGTCGCCAGCTTCAGCCGGCTGCGTTCCGACGTGGACAAGTACCGAAGCTACGCGCGCAAGAGCTTCTTGGGTGTCTTCACGCTTTCGCTTCCAGCATTAGCGTTCCTCCTCGTCTGCGCCGACGACGTGCTGGGACTCTTGCTGGGCCCGCAGTGGCGGGAGGCAGTGCCCATTTTTCAGGCGCTGCTGGCCGCGGTGTTTTTCAGCAGCGGTACCCGCGTAACGAAGTGGGTCTACCTGGCCGAGGGACAGACAAAGCGCCAGTTGACGTGGGCGCTGATTTCCACACCGGTATCAACGATTGGCATGTTGGCTGGGCTTCGTTGGGGCGCGGTCGGTATCGCGTCCGGCTACGCGGTCGCGACGCTCCTGCTGCTGGTGCCGTCTGTTTGGTACTGCCTCAAAACCTCTCCACTTTCTACAAGCGACTTCTGGCGGGCGTATTGGCGCCCCGCGCTGAGCGCGCTCGGCGCCGCTGGCGTGCTGGTATTGCTGGTCGAAGTTATCGGCGGCGGCGATATCCTGCCCCTGCGGCTGCTGTGGCTACTCATCTGCGCCGCCGTCTACTCCGCCGTGTATGTGAGCTGCTGGCTCGCGCTGCCAGGAGGTCTGCAGCATGCTAGGGAGCTCGTCGAGTTGTACCGTGCCGTTCGCGCAAACCAGTAGCGAAGGCAATCGGGAGGAGAAGCGATCGGGCGAGGCGGGATACCCATCACCACTCACCGCGACATCCGTGCAAGACGCCCGGGAGGGCGAGGCTCCTGCCGAGCCGAAATAGACCGGAGTGTTGGTTACCGTGGAAACCGTGGGCTAACGCCGAGCGGCTGATTTTGTATCACAGTCCCGGGCCATCCTTTCGATCCTGCAAATCCTGTCAACAAAACAGATCAGCCGGAATGCGTTAGCATCCGGTTTGTAAACCGTGGGCTAACGCCCAGCGGCTGATTTCGTATCACGGTCTTCGGCGTTCCTGTTGATCCTGTAAATCCTGTCAGAAACAAAAAGACAGGATTCACCAGCGACAACGGTTAGGACTCGCGTCCTGCTGGATGACCCGGAAATCGAGCAGGAACATTTCCAGGTCGCGGCTGCGGACGTTCCACACATTGTCCGCCACGATGTCGCTGGTGCGGTAGGTGGCGCCGTCATACCGGTAGACAGCGGCGAGGTCGGTAAGGCCCGCTCGCCGCCAACCGTAGATCTGTTTCTTGAACTCGACCACGGGTAGCAGGTAGCCGACAAGCGACTTGCGAGCCTCGGACGCATGGCGGGGATCAAGCTCGACGATCTCAACGACGTCTTCCTGATAGCCCCAGAACTTCAGTGGATTGGAGGCGAACAGGAGGTGGTTGGACGTCTCTCCTTCGGTCCGCAGGTTGCTAAACATGGTAAACGTGCCCGCCGTTCGGAGCCCAAGATAGGGGTTCATGCCGTAGAAGATCAGGAACAGCGGCAGAACTGCCCAGACCTTCGGTACCTGACGGTTCCACATCGGAACTCCCGCCCAACCGATCCCCCGGCGAAATCGCCCCGCTTCCCTGACGACCGGCCACACAAAACAAAGAAATCCGAAGTTCAGCCCGAGTCCTTGCCAACGATGGAAAGAGCGATCGAAGCCCGAGCGATCGAGGCCATGTCGATAGAAGTAGATGCCGGCCAGACAGGCGACGAGCACGTTCAGAAAGAAGTAGCAGCTCACCCGGTCGATCTGCAATCCTCTCGTGCCGATTGGCCGCTGCAGAATCAAGTCCCACTGAGCGCGGGGTAGGAACGTCAGTAAGAGCGCAAATGCCAACGACGAGAAATCAAAAAAGACCATCATCGCTAGTACCGTGTGCAGAACCCAACTGACCAACAACATCGGTGCCTGCCAGCGGCGGATCCAAAGCAGGACGCCACCACCCAACTCCCAGACCAGTGTGAAAACTGCGGCGGCGAGAATGGCGGCGGCAGGTACATTAGCATTTGGCAGACGAAAGAGCCCCAACATGCCCCGCAGAAACTCGGACGAACAACCTGACTCGAGATGGAAGAAGTCGAGATTCAGCTTGTGCAAACCGGCGAAGATGTAGACCAGCGAGAGGGCCACACGAAGCGGAGGCGTCATGACCTCCCACAGCTGTTCGTCGGACAGCCGGCGGGCGCCGAACGTGCTGGCCAGGGTTGCGGCGATGATAAACAGCGAGCAAAACAGGTAGAGATTGTTGTGATTTCCTACATCCGGAAAATCGGCGGCCAGCGTGTAGATCGATGAGAGGACCAGATAAGTCAGCATGGCTGCACGGTCCATCCCTCGCAGATAGACAGTCACCAGCAGGATCAGGAAGAACAGGCAGGCCGGCAACGACTCCCACTCTTCGGTCAAGTCGATCGCGAAGGACAGAGCAAAGAAGCAGAAGAAGATCGAGAGCCGTGTCGCGTTTTTCATGCGCGTCGGTTGGCTTTCACGCTGGCGAACTTCTCTGCCTTCATCCGGTCGAAGGCAGGAACCCCTGCAAATAAGTTCGGCTTTGCCTGAGCGAGGCTTTGCGGGCTTCCAGCGATCCCTCGTAAGCCCGGTCTTCGACTTCGATACAGACCGGCCCCTGATAGCCCGCATCGGTCAGAACCGAAAAGAAGTGTCCCCAGTGGACGTCTCCCAATCCCGGAAGTTTGGGTGTGTGGTACTCAAGGGGATGAGCGAGGATCCCCACATCATCAAGGCGATGCCGATCGACCCGGACATCCTTCGCATGGACATGGAATATCCGGTCGGCGAATTCTCGGAGCGGTTTTAGGTAGTCCATCTGCATCCAAACGAAGTGGGACGGATCGAAGTTGAGTCCGAAATGCGGGCTGGGTATGTCGCTATACATGCGCCTCCAAATCGCAGGGCTAATGGCGAGGTTTTTCCCTCCGGGCCATTCGTCCGCCGTAAAGAGCATAGGACAGTTCTCGATAGCGATACGCACTCCGCTCTCCGCTGCGCGTGCAACCAGCGGTCGCCAAACATCTAGCATTCGTGACCAGTTTTCATCGACGGACTGGGTCCAGTCACGCCCCACGAATGAGGTGACGTTGGGAACTCCCAGCAACTCGGCGGCGTGAATCACTCGCTCGATGTGAGCGGCATAGACATCGGCCTCCTCGCGATTTGGAGTCAGCGGGTTCGGATAGTAACCGAGTCCGCTGATCTCGATTCCGGCATCGGTAACGAGGTCGCGAATCTGTTTTGCCGCTGACTGGCTGAGGTCGCTGACATCAACATGGGTCACACCGGCGTAGCGCCTCTCGGCCTTCCCTTTAGGCCAACACATGAGTTCAACGCACTCGAACTGCTCCTGAGCCGCAAACGCGACCACTTCTTCCAGAGACAATTCAGGAAGAATCGCACTGACAAAACCTAGCTTGATCATTCGTTTGCCTCACACAGCGGAATAGCAGCCGCCACTAGCGGCGGTGGAAGCGGCGGCAGTGGCGGCGACACGCACTCCTGGACCAGGTCTCGTTGGCAGGCGGGCCTCCTTGGGCTCAAACATCGGCGAGATATGTATCAGTCCCCAACCGAGCAGCTGAATGAGCACTGCGCCGAGAAACGTCATAAAGAAACTACCACATCGCCTCCAGCGGCTGATGATGTAGTAGAACACGTAAAAAGGGACAAAAAGTGAAAGGAACCCCTGCAGCAACCGTTCCATGAAAGCGACAATCAAGATACGGATGCTGCTGATGCACTGCAGCAAGCCGCCGAGCGCGATCACCGCAATGCCGGTAGTCCTGACAGCCTGGTCCCGCGGCAAGACATACATGGTGGCGGCGAAACCGACCACGATCATGAGGACCAGAAACAAGAGCCAGGCGGGAGTACCGTGAGAGATGTTCTTTTTCTCTTCTACCTTGTCATACTCGATCTGCTGCTCAGCAAAGTCCATCATCGATTCAGCTGCCTCGAGGAATCCGTCTGCATCTCCTTTGCGGATCCGCGCACCGGCGATGACTTCACCCTTCTCTTGATGGTAGCCGCAGTGGACGCAGAGCACGCCACCCTGGGCGATTCCCTCGCCGCACTTTGGACAGCGGACGCCTCGCACTTCCGCGATGCCGGCCTCATCAAGCAAGTCGGCGATGCCTCCGCCGGCCGATTTCTTCTTGGGGCCCTGGGTTTCGCGAGCCGCCGTGGCGCCGATCGTGATCGGTTGATGGCACTTCGGGCAAAGCAGTGTCTGACCAGCGAGCTCGTCTTTGGCCGTAAAGGTCTGACCGCACTCACACGACACTTTGATAGGCATAGACGATGACTTCCAGGAAGGAGGTTAGGACAAGCCGCTCATTTTGTCTCGTGGCAGGCGGTCTTTCCAGCCTTCCACTGCCGTTGCCATCGGCAGGCGGCCGCTTGCTGCCGGCGGCGGACAGCTTGCTCGTCGTACCCGCCATCGGCTTTTCTGTCAAAATGGCAGCGGCGATTCTCCTCGAACTGGCGGCCTGTCTCAGGCGCTGGAGCCCAGTGAAAATCACTAAACACCCTCGTAGAGGCAACTTGTGACTGCGTCGCCCTGCCTTGGCGCGCGGATTGCTTTAGGAGAGGGGCCTGTGGCAGATCGTGCGCAATTCTGGCAGCCCTCCGGCGGGGGGCTGCGGGAGACAGATAATCGGAGTGCTTTGGTCAATGGGAGGTGAAGAATAGATGGCAACTGCTACCAAGAAGAAAAAGTCGCGGACAGGGATCAAGCTGGAGCCACTGGGTGACCGGGTGGTGCTGGAACGAGAGGAGTCTGAGGAGAAGACCGCAGGCGGCATTCTGCTACCGGACTCTGCGCAGGACCGGCCAGCTCGGGGGCGCATCGTGAGCGTTGGGAACGGCAAGTTGCTGGACGACGGAACTCGCGGGGCGCTGCAAGTCAAGGTGGGCGACCGGGTCATCTTTAGCAGCTATGCCGGCGAGTCCTTTCGAATCAACGACGAGGAGATGTTGTTAATGCGCGAGGACGACATCTTAGCAGTCATTGAGGACTAGGAGTTCCTGAAGAAATAACTGGAGCCTCATTTCTAGTCACGGCTTGCATGCCGCAATGGGCCGGTGAGTTGTGAGAGAGTCGAAACTGGAGACCATCATTCATGGCAAAAATTATCGCATTTGATCAAGAGGCGCGGGAAGCGATCCGGCGCGGAGTCTCGAAGCTTGCCCGAGCCGTCAAAGTCACGTTAGGCCCCAAGGGTCGCAACGTCATTCTGCAGAAAAGCTTTGGTTCACCGACCGTTACCAAGGATGGAGTTACGGTGGCCAAGGAGATCGACTTGGAAGACGTCTACGAGAACATGGGCGCGCGCATGGTACGGGAAGTCGCGAGCAAGACGAGCGACGTGGCCGGCGATGGAACGACGACCGCTACGGTGCTGGCTGAAGCCATCTTTAACGAGGGGCTACGAGCTGTCGTCGCTGGCGTCAATCCGGTACAGATGAAGCAGGGTATCGAGCGAGCGGTTGAGGATATCACCGAGAAGCTGCGGAAAATGTCGATCAAGGTGAAAGAAAAGGCAGAGATGGCCAACGTCGCTTCGATTGCCGCCAACAACGATCGCGAGATCGGTGAGCTGCTGGCCGACGCCATGGAAAAGGTGGGCAAAGACGGTGTGATTACCGTCGACGAGGGCAAGAGCTTGCAGACTGAAGTCGAGTGGGTTGAAGGAATGCAATTCGACCGAGGCTACCTGTCACCTTACTTCGTGACGGACTCGACGAGCATGGAAGCAGTGCTCGAAGACGCCTACGTGTTGATCTTCGAGAAGAAGATCACCAACGTGAAGGACATGGTGCCGCTGCTCGAAGCGGTCGTCCAGCAGGGCAAGCCGTTGCTGATCGTGGCCGAAGACGTCGAAGGCGAAGCTTTGGCGACGCTCGTCATCAACCGGTTGCGCGGCACGTTCCAATGCTGCGCGGTCAAGGCACCTGGTTACGGCGATCGCCGCAAAGCGATGATGGAGGACATCGCGATTCTGACTGGTGGTACGGCAGTCTTTGAGTCCTTGGGAATCAAACTCGAAAGCATGCCGTTGACCGATCTCGGTCGTGCGAAGAAAGTGATCATCGACAAGGACAACACGACGATCATCGAGGGCGCTGGCAAGAGTGCTGAGATCAAAGCACGTATCGACCAGATTCGTCGTGAAATCGACAATTCGACCAGCGACTACGACCGTGAGAAGCTGGAAGAGCGGTTGGCGAAGTTGGCCGGCGGTGTCGCCAAGGTCAATGTCGGCGCGGCGACCGAGAGCGAGATGAAGGAAAAGAAGGCGCGCGTCGAGGACGCTCTTCATGCGACACGCGCCGCGGTCGAAGAGGGCATTCTGCCGGGTGGAGGCGTCGCCATACTAAGGGCGGCGACATCAGTAAAGACGCCCGAGGAACTGTCCCATGACGAACAGATCGGCTATGGGATCGTTTCGCGAGCCTGCCGTTCGCCATTGACGTGGATTGCCCAGAACGCCGGGCAGGATGGCGGCATTGTTTGCGAACGCGTCGCCGACGGAAAGAGCAACTTCGGCTACAACGCCCTGACGGATACGTACGAGGACCTGGTCAAGGTGGGTGTGATCGACCCCACGAAGGTCACTCGCACGGCGTTGGCAAACGCCGCCAGCGTGGCCACGCTGCTGCTGACAAGTGATGCGCTGGTCGCCGAAAAGCCGAAGGAGGAGAAAGGCAAGAGTGGTGGCCACGGAGGTGACTACGACATGTACTAATGTCCTAGCGGCTGGCGCTTTCAACCTCGCTACATCGTTGTGACGAGATAGACTCGCCAACCGGCTGCTGGGCCAGACAGCAGACCACGTAAGCCCATCGATCGTCCGCGATCGGTGGGCTTTTTGCGTTTGCCAACCGCGGAAAAGGGACGACTTCCGATCGCCGGCGATGGTATGATACGAATGAGGCAGGGGTGCTCGCCCGGAGGGGTCAAACTAATGAGATGCGGGATCTGTATGACCGTCTTCACGGTGCTGCTGGTGGGGCAGGCGCCGGTTGTCTCGGCCGACGATGTCTATCTGGTGCACGGGGGTAAAGTCGAAGGGACTCTACCCGCGTCAAAACAGCCAGGGGACGGCAAGTACACGCTGGAAACGCCGTTTGGCGGCCGGCTCGTGCTGGCAGCAGAACAGGTGGAGCGGGTCGTGGAAAAATCCGCCATCCAGCTACGTTACGAGGCGATGTTGCCGCTCGTTCCGGACACCGAGGCGGGCCACCTCGACATGGCCGAGCGGTGTGAGCGGGCTGGCCTCAAGGAGCAGCAACTGTTTCATTTGGAGCACGTCGTCCGCCACAATCCCGACCACAAAGACGCGCGCTATGCTTTAGGGTACAGCTTGGTCGACGGGCGCTGGCTGCAGCAAGACCAGTGGATGAAGCAACAGGGCTACGAACGCTACCGCGGGGGCTGGCGGCTACCACAAGAAATCAAGCTGCTCAAGGCTCAGGAAGCACGCGATGCCGCGGTCGTTGCCTGGAAAAAGAAGGTCAAGGTCTGGCGATCCTGGATCCTGAAACGACGCGGAGATGGTGAAGCCCAGTTGCGGGCGATCGACGATCCGCTGGCCATACCCAGCCTGGCCGCCTTGCTGGACAACGACAAGGAACACCGTCAACTCAAGCTGCTGTATGTCGATGTGCTGGGCAAGTTCCCAGGAGACGTGGCAGTCGCGACGCTCACCAAGCATGCGCTGCACGATGCAGACGCCAAGATTCGAGAGGCCTGTCTCGACCAGCTAGAACGAACTCGACCACCGTTCGCCGTCGCAGCCTTCATCGAGGGATTGAAACACGACAAGAACGCAATGGTCAATCGAGCCGCGTTGGCTCTGAGCAGGATGCAGGATCCTGCGGCGACCTTACCCCTTATCGACGCGCTGGTCACTGAACACAAACATGTGGTCATGCAAGGCGGGGGTCTCCGGCCGACTTTCTCCAACCAAGGGAGCGGTTTCTCGGCAGGCGGGAAACCGGAGATCAAACGCATTAACCAACGGAACGAAGCCGTCTTACATGCGCTGGCTGCGTTACATAAGGGAGTCAACTTTGGCTTCAACCAGACCGCCTGGAAAAACTGGTATATCGCCCAAATGACCCCTCCACCGGTGCACCTGCGGCGCAGCGACTAGCAGCCTGTTGATTTTCTCAACGCGACTGCCGCATCACAGGGATGTGATGCCAAATCAGCGACGTAAGTCGTTGATTTGCGAGCCGCGAAGAACTCTGTTCTGAGCTTGGTGAGGTTGAAAAACGCCGGGACGGCGTTTTTCAACAGGGCAGTTAGGTGCAGGCAAATCGACCCATCAGTTCGGCAATAACTCCCTGGTGAACCGCACCTTCGGTGCACCGCTGGCCGACTTGGCAGTCAAGAACTCGGCGACGTAGCGCTGCGGCTTTTTTTTCTCCGGGACTTTGAAGTTGTCGCCCTTCTGCAGGATCGGTTTGAAGTCGTGCATGCCGCCGAACTCGCGCACCCCAGCGACCTGGCAAGGTAACCAGTGTCCGTTTCCCTGCGCGTCCTCAAGATAGAACTCGGGATAACAATGGCGGGGAATCCAAACCGTCCTGGCAGGGATCTTGTTCGCGCGACAGAGAGCGATGAACAAAGAGGTCAGCTCTTCACAGTCTCCATCCCCGTCGCGTAACGCGGCTACAGCCCCCTTGAGCTCGCCATTCTTGTATTCGATGTTGTCACGTACCCAGTCGAAGATCGTCTCGACTGTTTGCCAAGCACCTTGCTGATCGACGTTCAGCTCCTTGGCCAACGAACGAATGCGCCTGTCCCGAACCTCGATGTATGGGCTCGTCCCCAAGTACTTGCGGATCTCGCGCGGCATTTTCTTCGGTACCACCAGCTGATCGGTGTCTAAGGGAGGCAGCGTCGAGTGCTTGGTGACCTCGAAGGTGACCAACGCCGACGCAGTGTCGCCACGGTTCAGCCGGGGGATCCTGACCAGCATTTGCTTGACGCCGTTGTCGAGCGTCCGGTAGCGGACCCGCTGCACGTGGTGAGAAATGTCTTCGTCGACCACCTGTACCGTCTGCTCCGGCCAGTCGGTAGGCACGGGCACCGTGCCAAAGACACCCATCACTGGACCGTTGGTGGCCGTAATGGTAAGTCCGACCTTCCAGCGTTGTTTCTCCTGCTGATCGAGTCGAACTCCGCCCGGAGGCAACGACACGTCCTGGCCTACGACAGGCACGCTCGATACCAGGGCTCCGAGCATCACAACCAGTGCTGGTGTCTTCACCGAGATGTCTCCTCTAAATGCAGATCTCCTTCTATTCTAGTCAGTCGTTCTATGCGTGCGGGGCCCGTAGTAAAACAAAACAACATTCGGCTCTGCCCATTCAGAGTTGCCAGACTTCAAGACACAAAAAAAGCCCGCTGCGAGAAGGCGCGTCAGGATCGCACGCACTTCCCCCAGCGGGCCGATTCCGTGGGGCGGAAAGTATTTGGTAGCCGCCTGTTAGCTTGGTCTAGGTCGCTGGCGGGACGGGACCGGGCAGGACCCCGGGTTGAGCCGCCGGTGCCGGCAGAATCCCCTCATAGCTAGGTTGCCATTCGGTTCCGCCGGCGTACACGCCGTTCCCTCCGCACGATGAACAATTTCCGGTCGTTCCCATGCCGAGCGCCGGGACACCACCGACCGCAGCGCACGAGCTACAGGCATCTCCGCGATACATGGACATTCTGGGCCGTCCGCGGCAACAGCCGCTCAAAATCGGCACAAGCGTCAACAGCGACACAATCAGTAGCCTCTTCATGGCGATACTCCGGTGGGGCGATGTATCCGAATCACGGCGAGGCTGTGGGTCAAACAACTCTACACCACACTCAATGATGTGCAAACGCAACGGTCTCTTTTTTTCCACATCCGGTTCTCGTTTTCTCAACACTGTACGTTGTTTAAGTGCTACATTTTTATTGTGTCCTTGGGTAATCCGGGCGCGAGCCCCAAATGCCGATGCGTGTTCGCGGGCGAACTGCGCATAGTCCGCCTGGGTTGGATCACCGAGGGCCACTTCCTCCCCACTGCCAGCGCCGTTTGAGCAACCTCGACAACGTCGTCTACAACCCCGATGCCAAAACGTCTCGCCTCCGTCGCTCTGCTTGCCTTTTCGACTAGCGGATTCGTCTGCCTGGTTGCCTCGGGCGGTGAATCGCGATCGGCAGGCAACGAGGCTCATCAAAAGGCGGCCGACGAGTTGTGGATCTTGAGCACGCGGCATCTCGAGTGTCCCTGCGCCAACCCGAAGTCGCAGCCCACCTTCAACGTCTTTCGTCGCGATCCGTCGGGAGAGTGGCATTCAGCAACAGAGGAAGCCCTGCGGCAGCACGATCCAGCCCGGGCCACCGTGGTCTACGTTCACGGAAATCGCATTGAGGCGGAAGAGGTCGAACAGACGGCGCTGCAGGCCTACGAGGGCCTGCGCTGCGCCGGTGAACCGAGCACTCGAGTGATCTTCTGGACATGGCCGAGCGACCGTATTCCGGGCCAACTTCGGGACGTTCGCTACAAGAAGCACCGTGCGGACTGTGAGGCCTACCACTTGGCACGCTTTCTGGCACACTATGAGTCACCGCAGCGATTGGTACTCGTCGGCTACAGCTACGGCGCACGGGTCGCTGTCGGGGCGCTCCACCTCGTAGGTGGGGGGAGCCTGGAGACCGCTGGGGCGCTATTCGGTGAGTCGGAGTTGGCGCACGTGCGGCCGGCCGTCACGCTCATGGCGCCCGCCATCGACGACTGCTCACTGTATAACCAGGGTGAATTCTCGCAAGCGGCGCGGCAGATGCGGGCCCTCATGGTACTCTACAACTCCCTTGATCCGATCCTCAAGCGCTACTGGGCCACCGAGCCATCCTCCCATCCAACGGCCATGGGTTATGTCGGTCTGCCGAACGACTGCGGGACCTTGACGCCCTCCTCCCAGCAAGTCGACCTCCGCTGCGAGATCGGCCGGGTCCATCACTTCCGGTATTACTTCGGTTCGTGTCGGGTGATTGAGCTCTTGCGCAGCCAAATACGAGGCTTGCGAGAAATCGAGAGTTGGGATATGGAAAACGGTCTTGCCAGACCGGACCACTTAATCACGCACCGATGACCGAGCCACTCGCGTATCTCAACGGTCAGTTCGTTCCCGCATCACAACTTGTGCTGCCCGTCTACGATGTCGGGTTCGTGCAAGGGGTAGCTGTTTCCGAGCAGCTGCGAACCTTCGGAGGCCAGCTGTTCCGGCTAGGCGAGCACCTCCAGCGACTGCGCCGATCGCTGGAGATTATCGGGCTGTCGGAGCAGGTCAACTTGGACGAGCTCGCCGAAGCAGCCACGACGCTGGTGACCCAAAATCACGGCTTGGGTAACCCAGCCGACGACCTCGGGCTGTCACTGTTTGCCACACCAGGCCCCTACGCCACCTTCGCCTCCTCAGCCGCAGCTGGACCGACAGTCGGCATGCATACCTACGCGTTGCCTTTTCACCTCTGGGCCACCAGCTACGAGCGCGGGGAACAGCTAGTTGTCAGCCGCGTGCGGCAGGTCCCCGCGGCGTGCTGGCCGACCGAATTGAAATGCCGCAGCCGGATGCACTACTACCTGGCCGACCGGGAGGCCGGGTTGTCGGCCCCGGGCGCCCGCGCAGTACTGCTCGATCTGAACGGCAACGTGCTCGAAGCCTCCACGGCAAACATAATTCTCTACGCGCCTCGGGAGGGACTCGTTTCTCCGCCGCGCGGGTCGATCCTGCCCGGAGTCAGCGTGGCGACGGTGGAAGAGTTAGCCGCACAGCTGGAGCTGCCTTTTTCGCATCGAACAGTGACCGTCGATGACTTGCTGGAGGCGGACGAGGTCTTGTTGACGAGCACTTCACCCTGTGTCTGGCCTGTGGTAGCTGTCAACGGACAGCCTGTCGGAGAGGCGCGGCCAGGCCAGGTGTTCCAGCAACTGCTCTCCGCCTGGAGCAGCATGGTGGGGGTCGACATTCGTGCTCAGGCAGAGAGTTTTGCCGCACGCCGATGAACCCCGTGGGAAGGGCAGCTAGTCGGCTCCCTTTTATCTACAGTCTCGATATCACCTGCTCTTCCAATTGAGAGCGGGACGTCATTTGACTTTTGCCATCTTCAAGATCGCATCAAATTCTTTCTTGCGGACAGGCTGCACGGAGAGCCGCGAGCCTTTGCGGAGCAACTCCATTTCACGCAACGCGGAGACTTGCCGCAGAGCGTCGCGCGAGATGGGCTCTGAAAAAATCCGCTGCAACTTGATGTCAACCATAAACCAGCGCGGACTGTCAGCGTCTGACTTGGGATCGAAATGCTTGTCCTTGCGATCCCAGGCCGTGTGGTCTGGATAAGCCTCTCGAACGACCTTGGCTACACCAACCACAGCTGGAGGGTCGGCGTTCGAGTGGTAGAGTAACACCCGGTCTCCTAACCGCATCTCGTCGCGCATGAAGTTCCGCGCCTGGTAGTTTCTCACGCCGTCCCAGCAAGTTGTCTGGTCAGTCTCGGCGGCCAGATCTTGGATCGAATAGGTGCTCGGCTCAGTCTTCATGAGCCAGTATTTGCCAGGCTTGCTCATCGGACTCTCTCCACCGCTGTTGTGGTTACGAACTTAAGGTGTCTGGCACGAGATGGCAAATCTGCTGCCGTTTTTCGGAAGCCCAGCGAGTCGGTTCTGAAGTTCGCGCGTCTGGCTCAATCATAACCCGAAGCGTTAGCGAGGGGAGTTGGTATGCCAACGTAGGTAATTCCCTCGCTTACGCTTCGGGTTTCCGATAGGGGCCAAGAGCGCAACTTCAAAGAGCGTCAGCGGGGGGAGTTGATGTACCAACGCAAGTCATTCCCTCGCTTACGCTTCGGGTTACGATTCGCGTTTCCGTTAGCCCGGATTATTCATGAAGATCGTCGCGAGAGGTTGTAAGTACGTTCGTGGCAAGGAAGGCGAGCAATTCTTCCGCAGGCGTATTGAAGCAATACGTCGAGGGAGAATTGTGAAGCATGACGAAGCCACGGATGGACTTACGACCTCGCAGCAGATCGCTCATGAATAATTCGGGTTAGGGGCCAGGCGCGCAACTTCAAGACCTACGCTTCGCTTCCGATCGAGGCAAACGCACAAGCGCCCACATCGCTCAACGAGATGTCGCACCAGCCCGGCGAGCGACTGACGCCGGTCGGAGCATGCCTAGGTACGCAAAGAGGTCTGAAATCTCGCTGAGCTGGAGCGGGTCGAGCAGGCTGCTGGGCATCACCGATTGGTGATGGTCGACGACATCCTCGATCTCATCATCCGGTATCCGGTGTTTTTCGCCGTTTTGGTCGAGAACGACGATACCACCCAACGGGTCGGTTGCCACGATGCCTGTGTGAGCGCGACCGCTGGCGGTCACGACGGACTTACTTCGGTATTGATCCGAGATCACGTGCGACGGGTAGATGATCGCTTCGAGCACCTCTTTCTTCATGAACCGCTTGCTTAACGAAGTCAAATCGGGACCCAGCTGTTCGCCCCGGTTGTGGAACCGATGGCACTTATTGCATTGTGCTTTGGTAAATACCAGCGCCCCGTTCTGAGGAGATCCGGTGGCACCTGCCTCGCTGGTGAGGTGCGCATAGAGTTCGTCAAACTTCCACCTGCTTGTTTCCGAGGCGACCGGTAGCCGGGGGGGTGGTTGATCGGGGTATTCGGCCGAGTACCAATCTTGCCAGCCTTTCAAAACGCGTTGTGAATCATCCCCGGCAACCCGGCGACCGGTCCAATGCGTGAGCAGGTCGATCGCGTCCTGAGCCCCCTGAGCCTTTAGGCGCAGGCCCTGCAAGATGACCTGCCGGTAGGGTTCTGGATCCTCGGGAGCCAAATCGACCGTGTTGAGTTGCCGAATCACATCACGGGCGTCGTCTCCGCTCAGGATCTTGAGGCTCTGGACCAAATACGCCCAGTTCTCTTCTGGTTGCTGGGCGAGGCCGAGCGCTGCGGTCTCCCGCCGTTCGGGTTTAGTATCCCAGATGTTCCGCAGATACTCGACCGCCGCCGAATCTCCACTGCGGGCCAGCACCGCCACGATTCCGGCCTGCAACTGCTCAGTGGCACGCCGGTCACCCTCTCCCGACTCCAGGCTCTGGTCCAACTTCTTCAGCGCAGCAATGGTCTCTTCGTCCAACACGGCCGGCAGGTTGTAAAGGACTCCGACCGCAGCGTCGGGCCACTTCGCACCGTTGGCAAGCACGGCGAGACCTTCAACCAATGGCATGGTTCTGCCAAAGTCCCGCTCGACGTTACCGATGTATTGCTCAAAACTTCCGCCGCCCTCTTTCCGCTTCGCAGCCTCGTAGAACTCCAACAGCTCGATTCTCCGGCTGGTGGACCAGCCTCGTTCCAAGTACCGAAGTTGGAGTGCTAGATGTAGTTTTTCTACGTCAGCCGCGTTGGACTTCAGAAATGCGAAGTAGCGATCCATGGGCGAGTCCACTTGGAGATAGGCCAGCAATCGCGCTAGCTCACGGTTCATACGATCATCGCTCGATGGAAACTCCTCGCCCAGGAGATGGCCCATCTCACGGACTTCATCGGGAACGATGTCGCTGCGGTGCAGAGCGACTTGTGTCAAACGCAGCATGTCAATGAAGTCCCGATCGGTGATGAAGTCGTCCAACAGACCGTAGAATCGATCGATCACTGCCGCCGAGTGCTCGCGACTGGGATGTTCGGTGATCAAAGCCAGTCCACCTTGGATGAAGATTCGATGCGCGTCGCTCGCCAGAGCTTCATCAGCCCATTCGTGGACGGGCGTCCGCTGCAGCAGGCGGCGTGCGGCCCAAGCCTCATACCGATCGTCGGAAACTAGGAGCTTGCTCAACGCCTGGAGCGTCGTCGATTGCCCGGTTTGCGCGAGCGCTTCGCATGCCCGGCGGCGAACGGCCCGGTCGGGATCTGCGAGCAGGGCGTTAAGCCGATGGTGAGTTTGGTCGTTCGCATGCAGGCCCATCAGCTCGGTCGCCTTGGCGCGCACAATTTCGTTCCCGTCTTTCGAGAGCCGGATCAAGAGCTCAGCGTTCGGCGACGGGCCGAACAGCTGCATCAAGTCGAGTGCGCGAACGCGGTAGTACCAAGGATTCGCATTGCTGCGGGCCACGCCACGCAACTGCTTCTCCCAAGCATCACCTAGTGCGGATTGGATGCCGGCGATCTCCTGTCGGCTCCAAGCGGCGTCGAGCTGCGGTTGCCGAATCGCTTGGCTCATCCCCTCTCCCAAGTTACGAACTGACTCAGGAACTTGTCCGGTCCACTCGATCCGGTAGATTCCGCCTTCGGTACCCCTGCCACCCGTGACAAAGTAGAGCGCTCCGTCGGGACCGACAGCCAAGTCAGTCACGTTCAATGGCCGCCCCTCGAGAAACACCTCGCTGGTTGCAGTGAAGGTCGCTCCGCGTCGCTTGGTCTTGACGGCCAGGATCCGGCCCTCGGACCAATCACCAAGGAAAATCGCGCCGTGATATCTGGCCGGAAAAGCAAAATGGTCGTAGGTGACGCTTCCCGTGGGCGAGCCACGTCCCGTGTCGAGCGTCCCGGGCAACGTATCGACGAAGTAGTCTGGGAACTTGGCCCAACCGCTCCGCCATCCCAGTTCGGCACCAGGGATCACGTGGTACAGCCGGTTAGATCGATACCAGGTCGTGCCAATATCGGACTCCATATCGCTGTCATGAACGAACAACTCTCCAAGGCGATTAAACGACAGGTCATATGGATTGCGGAAACCGCCGGCGTAGAGTTCGACTGAAGATCCTTCCAAGTCAGTGCGCAGCACCACACCGCCGGGGACCTTCGCCCCGTTGGCGTGCCCGCCTGGGTCTTCGTAGCGCGGCAGGAGGTCACCTTCATAGTAGTAACGGTGGGGGCTCGACTCGCTGAATTGCAACTCGGCTGACGCTTGGTTGCCGGTCACTACGTAGATCAGCCCGTCCGGACCAAGCGCCAATCCATGAGCACCGTGTTCACCCATCGTCTCGCCGAATCGAATCAGAGTGCTGACCGTCTCCAGCCGGCCATCGTGGTTGGTGTCTTCCAACCGATACAAGGCCGCGCCTTCCGGACCATCGGCAGTCACGAAGACCTTTCCGTTGAGTGCCAAGATGCCGTGACAGTTTTTTACTTTTCCGCAGTACTCCCGCACTGCGTCGAGCTGTCCGTCTTGGTTGTTGTCAAAGACTAGCAGCAAGGGACCTCCCTCGCGCGAGATGATAAGATGCCCAAACTCGTTGAACGCCATGGCGATTAGCGACCCAGACTCCTCGCTCGCCACCAGTTGGTGAATCGAGAAGTCGTCGGAGATCTTAAAACGCTCGGTGCTTGGCTGGCCTTCGGCCGCCACGACTTCTTCACGGACGTCCCACGGCGCGGTTTCGCCCAAACGACCCAACTCGGTTGCGTGTGCCCACCGGCTGTCGTTGTAAATGGCCGTGTTCCACAGCGGCAGCGGACGGAGGTTGGTCTTCCACTGATGATCGGTCGAAAACGTCTCCCACTCGTCGTCGTTACCCTTCACTAGGACTCGCGCCGCAACCCCGGCAGTCGAACCGCGGACGTTGGTCACCTTGATCGCGATGATGTTGCGGCCATTGGAAAGGAGCCGAGAAATGTCATGATCCTGAAAACGCTCACTGGACGAACCGGACCCCACCCGTCCGGCCGTTGACATACAACTCATAGTTGTCGTCGGCAACGATGGAAACCTGGCCTTGCTGCGGCGATCGGACATGGACCGTACGGCGGAAGTGACAGGCAACGTGTGGGACGTGTCCTTCGTCGTGCGCTGGCGACCAGATCCACTGGGCTTCCTGGCCGTGCGCGGGCGATGTCAGTACGCCGAGCACACAGAAGGCGAGCAGCAGCGTTACAGCCCTTCTTCGGTTCTTGAAGCCCCGGAGTGTATCTCCCGTCTCGGGGATGCCTGCCGGGATCGGGTGTGCAAATGAAGCCTTCGACCTAATCCTTGGCCGGCACGGTGCCTGGGGCTCCACGTTGGACTGTGGTTTCTGCGTTCTTGGAATGACCATCGTTGAGAGGTAACCCTTTTTCGGTTGCCGGGGTGTGCGGCCAGGCGCAACCCATAGCCTGCCGCGCGACTTCTCGGTTAAGAAACCGGGAAAGGCGGCCGAAGACTACCAACATTGCGGCCCACGCGGCAACAGAGGTTCGTCGTGCTAGCGACGCTGGCACCGATGGTTACGAACGAATGCGATTCTGAAATCAGCCGTTGGGCGTTAGCCCACGGTTCATGCCAGAACCGGATGCTAACGCATTCCGGCTGATGGCCCTCCCCTAGAGTGGCGATTGACTGGTCGCAAAAAGGTAGGCCGGAACAAGCGGCGAGAGAGCTCTGGCTTTGCACTCCGCGAGCGCCGCGCTGTTCCGGCGACGCAAGGCATCAAACCCGTATTGCCGGAACGGCGCGGCGTGGGAAATCGTAGGCACAGGGATGGCTGCTGGCGCCGCTTGTTCCGGCCTACCGCTCTGTGGCAATCCGCCAAACTCTGGCGAGTTCGGCTACAACTCAAAATCAGCCGCTGGGCGTTAGCCGGCGTTAGCCCACGGTTCATCCCAGAACCGGATGCTAACGCGTTCCGGCTGATTGTGGTCCTCCCAGGCGTTGCGATTGACTGTTCGCAAGTCATTTTATAGCATACGTTTGCTTCGATTCTCGATTTCTACCGAGGTGCTCCCGCAATGTCTGTCCGAAATCTGCTTCTCCTGCTCGTCCCAGTCTGTTCTCTTGTTCCCGTCGGCTGCAGCTCGCGATCCCCTTCGTCATCTTCGTCCACTGAAAGTCCGTCGGTGCAGATCGTCGAGCGAGACACTGGCCCCACAGACCGCGGTCAAAGTGAGGAGCGGAATCTCGAGATCGAAGAGCGCTGGAATGCTTTCTACGACACCGAATACGACCGCGGCGGGACGCTCGTCGTCGGAGCTATCGGAGATGCTGACTCGCTGAACGATCTGACGAGCGGAGCTCGCGGTGCTGACAACATCATCTACCTGCTGTTCCTGCAACTGACACGACCGAGTCCCGACTTTTCGCACGCGCCGATGCTCGCCAAGTCATGGGAGTTTTCGGAAGATCACCTCGAACTGACTTTTCACCTCCGCGACGACGTCTATTGGCACGACGGCGAGCAGACCACGGCGCACGACGTGCAGTTCACTTTTGAGAAGCAGAGGAACCCGAACATCGGTTGGTCGGCGATCAAATGGAAGCAGTTCATCACCGAGTGTCAAGTTGTCGACGACTTTACTGTGAAATTTGTTTTCGAGCAGGTTTACCCCTACCAATTGATGGATGCTACAGTCGGTTACATTCTGCCAAAACACCTCTTGGAAGATCTGGCTGATGAGGAGTGGAAGGACTGTGAGTTCAACCGCAAGCCGGTGGGCAACGGACCGTTCAAGTTCAAAGAATGGAAGGCCCAACAGCACATCGAAATCGTCGCGAACGAAGATTTTCATTTGGGCCGACCGCCACTCGACCGAGTGATCTTCAAGGTGGTGCCCGACCAGGAGAACCTGGTCCTCCAGCTGAAGAGTGGTGATATCGACGCTATGGAACGTGTGCCTCCCCAGTTGTTTGATGGCCTGTCCAAGCAAGGGCAACTGGTTTCCCACATCTATTCCGGTCGCGACTACACTTACCTAGCTTGGAATCTGCGCAATCCTCTATTCGAGTCCAAGAAAGTGCGTCAGGCGCTGACGATGGCCATCAATCGTGAGGAGATCATCGATGCGCTGTTGTTTCAATTCGGGGAGGTCTGCAACGGACCCATTTCGCCCATTATCTGGGCACACAACCCGGACGTACCGACCTTCCCGTACGATCCGCAGCGAGCCAAGCAGTTGCTAGCCGAGGAGGGCTGGCGCGACACCGATGGCGACGGCTGGCTCGACAAGGATGGCAAGCGATTCTCGTTTTCTCTCCGAACTAACAAGGGGAACCGCTTGCGCGAGGATGTCACAGTGATGGTGCAGAACATGCTCAAGGAAGTCGGAATCGAGGTGGAACCGAACATCCTGGAGTGGACGATTCTGTTACAGGACCTGAACCAACGAAACTTCGAGGCAACGGTCATGGGATGGAGCGTCGCCCTCAAGATGGACATGACCACGGTTTGGCACTCAGCCTCCATCGAGGACAAGTTCAACTTTGTTTCCTACTCCAACCCCGAGTTCGACGCTCTGAACGACAAAGCGATTTTCGAGATGGACCGCGAAAAGGCGAAGCAGATGTGGTGGAGAGCACAAGAGATGGTTGCTGAAGATCAGCCTTACACCTTCCTTTACACTCCGAAGTCGATCAACGTTATTCACCGACGGTTTGAGAATGTGCAGATGGAGCCGGTAAGCTGGGTGTACAACCTGGAGCAGTGGTGGGTCCCCAAAGATCAGCGAAAGTACTGATTGTTGGGGCTGGCGAAGCCCCGTCATTTTTCGCCACGCCGGGAACTGATCCTCCCCTGCCAATCGTATGCACACCTACATTCTTCGCCGTGTTTTGATTGCAATCCCGATTCTGTGGGGATTGCTGACCATCAATTTCTTCCTCATTCACGCCGCCCCCGGTGATCCCACCGACATCTTCTACAATCCCGATATGACGCCCGAGGTGCGGGAGAACATTCGCCGTGTTTACGGCTTGGACCAGCCCCTCGGCGTCCAGTACATGAAGTACATAAAGGGAGTCATGCTGGACCTCGAGTTCGGATACTCGATTGCAAAACGGCGACCGGTCAAGGACGAAGTTCTCGACGCACTTCCGAACACGATTCAACTGGCAGTGTTGGCGTTGCTTATCGAATTGACCCTGGGACTTGCGATCGGAGTGCTGGCTGCGGTGCGACAGTACTCGGCATTTGACAACATCGCACGGGTGACGACGCTGACTTTCTATTCGATGCCCTCTTTCTATCTAGGGCTAGTGCTGCTGTTTCTGTTCGCCGGAGGAATCACAGCCACCCACTGGTTGCCCGCTTCGGGCATGATTGACGTAGTTCGCTACGAGTCGATGTCGGCAGTCGAACGCATCGGGGATCGCGTCGCGCATATCTTGCTTCCCAGCCTGACTCTGGGGCTGGGCGCTGCGGCGGCTATCTCGCGCTACATGCGAGGTGAACTACTGGAGGTCATCCGCCAGGACTATATCCGCACAGCGCGGGCCAAAGGACTACCGGAGCGCGTCGTGGTCTTCAAGCACGGTATGCGGAACGCGCTGTTGTCCATCATCACGATTGTGGGGCTCAGCCTTCCTTTCTTGTTCAGCGGAACGGTCATCGTAGAACAAGTTTTCGCATGGCCGGGGATGGGCCGTGTGGCCGTCGACGCCGCCTTCCAACGCGATTACCCGATGTTCCTCGCCGTGAACCTCATCCTGGGCACGATGGTTGTGCTCAGCACGCTGGTCACCGATATCTTGTACGCTGTCGTCGATCCCCGCGTGAGGCTTTCTTAGATGAACGCGTCGCATTGGGTTCCCGGCGTGGGACATTGGTCACTCGGTCAACGTGGCAAGGGGACCATTCTGGCGTTTGTCTTCCTGACGTTCGTCGCGTTGACCTGCTGGCAGGCGCGCACCATGTTGGCAACGATCTCCCATACGGCTCACAAGATCGCCGGCGAGAGGGTGACCTACACCACGCGCGACTTGGATTTCTTGGTAAGCACGCTGTTCTTGATTGCGATGCTAGTGGGTCTGGTGGTCTATGGTGGTCTGTCCTGCCGCCGCGCCCGGCGTCTCTTGCAACGGCCGCAGCCTGACAACCAATGGACTATGGTCTGGACGCAGTTCAAAAAGAACCGGCTCGCCTTGGCAGGTGCGGTGATCATTGTGATTCTCTACATGATTGCTTTCTTGTGTCCCTTCTTGGCGCCGTTCGACCCCGCCGAACAGGGACATCGTGTTCGCGAACGGCTACTTTCGCCATCGTTCGAGCATCTACTAGGTACCGATCGCTTTGCCCGCGATGTGTTCAGCCGAATTGTATATGGCTCACGCATCTCCCTGCTTGTCGGATTCCTGTCCGTGGGCATCGCGGTGACAATAGGTACCTTAGTCGGCTCCATCGCCGGCTATTACGGAGGCTGGGTCGATAGCGTGATCATGCGTTTCGTGGACATGATGCTTTCGTTTCCCACGCTTGTGCTGATCATCACCGTGATCGCCTTGTGGCGCAAACAGTCGATCTGGATCATCATTACTGTCATTGGGCTCATGTCGTGGATGGGAGTGGCACGACTGGTCCGCAGCCAGTTCCTGACGCTCAAGGAACGAGAGTTCTTCCATGCGGCCCGTGCTCTGGGCGCCAGAACTCCGCGGTTGATTTTCCGCCACTTGTTGCCCAACGCGCTCACTCCTGTGATCGTTTCCGCGACCTTGCGAGTCGGCAACACGATCCTGCTCGAGGCCTCGCTCAGTTATCTAGGGCTGGGCGTGCAGCCTCCGACTCCCAGCTGGGGAAACATCGTCTACGACACCAAGGGCAATCTCTTTACCGAATGGTGGATGCCGCTGTCGGCAGGGCTCGCTATTGTGATCACCGTGATCGGCTACAATCTGCTCGGCGACGGCCTGCGTGACGCACTTGACCCCCGGCTGCGAGAATAGTGTCAGCGAAGATCGGCCCTAAAAAATGCACGTGGCCTAGGCTTTATCTCGAAAGGAGTGACGAGGCTCGAGCTGAGGTTCGGAAACGTCGGAAAATCCTGGTTGAGCAGGAGCTTCGCCCGTCCGGATTTGGTTCGAGTCGAGTTTGAAACCAAACCTAGCCTATGACTGAACCGCTTGTCGAGATCGCGAACCTCCGAACCCATTTCTTCACCGACGCGGGTGTCGTCAAGGCGGTGGACGACGTGTCACTAACCATCCCTAAAGGGAAGACCTTGGGGCTGGTGGGTGAATCGGGCTGCGGCAAGTCCGTCACCGCTCTGTCGATCATTCGGCTCGTTTCACATCCGGGCCGAATCGTCAGCGGCTCGATCAAACTGTTCGAAGATCGTGAGTCAATCGAACTGACCGAGTTGAGCAAACGCGAGATGCGTCAGCTACGGGGAAACACGGTCTCGATGATCTTCCAAGAGCCAATGACGTCGCTGAACCCGGTCTTTTCTGTCGGCGCACAGATCTCGGAGGCGGTCAGGATCCACCAGAAGGTCAACCGAGCCGAGGCATGGGATCGCGCTATTGAGATGCTGAAAAAAGTGAAGGTCCCGTCGCCAGAACAGCGCGTCAAAGAGTACCCCCACCAATTCTCAGGTGGCATGCGACAGCGAGTGATGATCGCGATGGCCCTAGCGTGCAACCCCCGGCTGCTGATTGCGGATGAGCCGACTACGGCCCTGGACGTTACGATTCAAGCTCAGATCCTAGAACTTCTTCAGGAGTTGCAAGCAGACACAGGGATGTCGATCCTCATGATCACACACGACCTCGGTGTCATCGCTGAAGTCGCCGATGACGTCGCTGTAATGTACGCGTCAAAGGTGGTCGAAGAAGCCGCTGTTGATGAGCTCTATGCAAACCCACGTCATCCGTACACCCACGGCTTGCTCGCATCACGGCCGGTTCCTGGAATGAATAGGAGCGAACCGCTCCGCTCGATTGACGGAATGGTCCCAAGTCCCTTGCAATTTCCGACCGGATGTAAGTTTCATCCGCGATGTGCGTTTGTCCAGGATCTGTGCCGACAAGAAGAGCCGTCCTTGCGCGAAATCGCGAGTGGGCATCTCGGGCGCTGCCACTTCGCGGACGAGATCGTCTACGGTCAACCAACAACATGATGGCTCACCTTATGACACTCCCGCTGACGCGATCCCCCTCGGTAGAGCCAGGATGTCCACGGCCGTCTCCCCGACAGGAACATGCCCAACCTCGCCCATGACTGAACCGTTACTAGAAGTCGAAAACCTCACGAAGTACTTTCCGGTACGACGTGGCATCCTGCAACGAGTCGTGGGACAGGTGCAGGCGGTGGAAAAGGTCTCCTTCTCCATAGCACCAGGCGAAACGCTTGGACTTGTAGGCGAAAGTGGGTGCGGAAAGACGACAGTTGGACGTACGCTTTTGAGGCTCTACGAACCGACGGGTGGGACAATCAGGTTCGATCAGGAAGACATCACGGCCATCCGAGGGCCAGCGCTGCGGACGCTCCGGCGCGACATGCAGATCGTCTTTCAAGATCCATACTCTTCACTAAACCCGCGGATGACGATCCGGGGGATCATCCAAGAGGGATTGGCCATCCATGGAATCGGAAGTCGCAGCAGCCGTCTAGACACGGTCAAAGATGTACTGGCCAAAGTCGGTTTGGATGAAACCTACATCAACCGCTACCCACATGAGTTCTCAGGTGGGCAACGCCAACGAATCAGCGTTGCTCGGGCGCTTGCCCTCAGTCCACGGTTCATTGTGCTGGATGAACCTGTCTCGGCCCTTGACGTCTCAATCCAAAGCCAGATCATCAACCTCTTGAATGACCTCAAAGCAGAACTTGAACTGACTTATCTTTTCATCTCACACGATCTGTCGGTGGTCGAGTACATCTCGGATCGGGTGGCCGTGATGTACTTGGGCGAAATCGTAGAAACCGCGACGAGTGAAGAGCTCTACGCCAACCCGCTGCACCCTTACACGCAAGCACTGCTCTCCTCGATACCAGCGATGAACCCGACAACCCAGCGCGAGCGGATCGTATTAGAGGACGATGTACCCAGCCCCCTTAACCCGCCAAGCGGCTGCAAGTTTCATCCCCGCTGCCCGATCGCCGAGGATATCTGCCGGCAAACCCCGCCGCCGCCTTTGTCGATCGGAGACCATCATGTCAGCTGCCACGCCGTTGCGGAGGAATGAAAGTTCTGTGCTACTAATCAGGCTTCACCCCTCATCCGGCCTTCTCTCCCCGGCGGGGAGAAGGGACTTTGGTGGCGGCTACGCCCCGCGCTAACCCGAATTATTCATGAGCGATCTGCTGCGAGGTCGTAAGTCCATCCGTGGCTTCGTCATGCTTCACAATTCTCCCTCGACGTATTGCTTCAATACGCCTGCGGAAGAATTGCTCGCCTTCCTTGCCACGAACGTACTTACAACCTCTCGCCACGATCTTCATGAATAATCCGGGCTGAAGGCTCAGGCGCATCGAGACAGTGGAGCGTCGCCGATTTTGGTGAACAGACTCTAGGAATCGGCAGCCACGCTGAAAAGACACGCCTACAGAAGATGCCTTGCTTTGATGTCGAGATAACGATTAACCAGCGGCGCTGTCATTTCATCCGGAAAAACATCGAGCGCCAAGACACCCCGGCGCTCCAAGTCACGTAGCACCTGGTGCCGCCAGGCGAGTATTTCCGCAGCGGCGGCCGCCCGATACATCTCACGCTCACCGACGTAGGGCTGTTCCGCGGCATCGAAGAGCTGCCGGTCTCGCAACAACACACCCAGCGGCAAATGACGCCCCGCGATGTTGCCCAAGTACTGATAGATCTGGTTCGAATTGACCTCGTCGATCACGTTCGTAATCAAAACGACCAGCGACCTTTTCTTGCAACGTGCTGCCAGGTAAAGAAAGGCTTCGTCGTACCGCGACTCGACCAACTTCGGAAACCGGTCAAATGCCGCATGTAGTAGACGATTCATTTGACTCATACCGCCTCGAGGCGGCACGTAGGTGTGTATCCGGTCCGAGAAACACACCAGGCCAGCCGAGTCCCCTTGTCGTAATGCCACGAAGCTCAGCATCAACATAGCGTTCAGCGAATGGTCCAGCAGGTTCAGTCCGGCGGCGGAGTTGGTCATCATCCGCCCGCAGTCCAACATGAAGATAATCCGTTGACTCTGGTTCGCTTGAAAGTCCTTGACCGTGAGTTTGTTTCGTCGCGCTGTACTCCGCCAATCAATGTGCTTGTAGTTGTCGTCCGGAGTGTAGTCGCGCAGCCTTTCGAACTCGTTGTCCTGTCCGATCCGGCGCGTCCGTCGCAGACCCATGAGGCTGAGCCGATTGGTCCGTGCCAAGATGGCATATTCCGACAGCTGCTTCATATCCGGATAGACAAACACTTCTGACTCGGCGGCACAGGACATGTAACGCCGCCAAAGACCTAGCAAACTCCGCGACCGGAGGTAGATCATCGTCAGCCGAAAAGCCCCCCGGCGGCGCGACCTGAAGTCGTAGTGCAACTCCGCGCGGCTGCGAGGCTGAAGATGGAGCCGAAAACTGTCCGGCTGCGCGTCAAACTCTGGAGCCACGTCGTCGCGAACATCGATGTAGCAGTTCCGAGACGATCGATTGCAAACGACGAGGTTCACGCGATGCGGTGCCGCCAGAGAGGCAACCTGAGTCATCGATCGTTCGGCCGTAAAAGCAGACTGGTGGGGCAGTGTCCAGATATCGACAAAGGCCACCAGAAAAATGAGAGCGTCGACGACGGCGACAATCAGAAACAGATCCGGCCAAACTAGTAGTGCCAAAGTGAGCAGGCAGGGCGCCAACAGCAGGATGACCAGCGGTACATGGGGATAGATGCGTTTCCACGCTGCTACGACGATCAATGGGAGCGAGTACCCCAGCAGCACCAACCACGGCATTGATCGCAGTAGGTCGAAGAATTGCTGGAGTGTCTGCATCGCGATCTCGCCGGTTTTCGTAGTAGCTTTCAGATCCTCGGCACTTCAACGCTCCGCACCAGCTCTGTCAACAAGTCGTCCACCGCGTGCCCTTCCACTTCCGCCTCCGCCGTCAAGCTGACTCGATGCCGCAACGCAGGAAGCACGATCTGGACGACGTCGTCCGGCACCGCGTAGTCCCGACCGCTGAACGACGCCAAAGTTCGAGCCCCTTGAATCATGGCGATTCCGGCACGCGGTGAAGCGCCCATGTGAAATTGGGGCCATTGCCGCGTCAGCCGCACGATCCGATTCACGTAGTCAATCAGCTTGTCGTCCACTCGGATAGATGCGTTCGCTTGGACCGTCGCCGTGATCTCTGCAGGAGAAGTGATTGTCTGTAGTTCGCGCTCAAGCCGTTGATTGATGTCTTGCTGGCTGCTATGCAGCTTCAAAATGTCTGCTTCTTCCTGCTCGAGAGGGTAGGCGGCCACCAGTTTGAACATGAATCGGTCAAGTTGCGCCTCCGGCAGGTTATACGTGCCCTCCGACTCAATCGGGTTCTGGGTTGCCAAGACGAGGAATGGCTTTTCCAGCGTGTGACTCTTGCCATCAACGGTCACCCGATACTCCTGCATGATCTCCAACAGCGCAGCATGTGTCTTCGCCGGTGATCGATTGATCTCGTCCGCTAGCAACAACTGTGTGAAGACGGGGCCAGGCCGGAAACGAAACTCCTGAGTCTTCATGTCGAAAATCGGTGCTCCGGTAATGTCCGAAGGCATGAGGTCAGCGGTGAACTGAATGCGTCCGAATTGACATCCCAACACGCGACCCAGGGTACGAACAAACAACGTCTTTCCCAAACCAGGGACACTTTCGATGAGGACGTGGCCACTGGAGAACAGTGCTACCAGCGCGCCCAAGACCAGATCGTCTTGGCCGACATAAATCTTGCTGATTTCATCGAGAATGCGGTCGAACAGTTGCTTCGTGGGCGTCTCCGCGCCATCGCGGGCACCCTTTTCGCGCACTTCGCGTAGCGTGGCACCAAGCGACGGCGACGATCCGGCGGTTGGCGCTGGTACACCTCCCGCCTCCGGAGACAGAGCCTCTTCGGCTGTAGTTGTCTGAGCAACGGATTCGGCCGGCTGCGAAGTTTCAGCGAGATGCTGAGCGCGTGGCAGCACGGCGGGCACAGGCTGAACCGTCTGGCATTGTGGACACTTTGCCTGCTTGCCGGCAGCGACCGGGGAGACCTGCAGCTGCCGGCCGCACGAGCGACAGCCAAACTCAATCGGCTCACCGTCGGCTGCAGAGGGAACCGTAGAATCAGGCGGTATCGTCATGGGGATTTCCGTGCTCTGGCCGGCGCGGCCATGTCAGGCATGCGTCGCAGAACCACCAAAGGCCGGTCAGCGATGAAGGGGAGGTGAGTCTTACCCTGGGTCTCGGCGTACGTTTTCGTTGTAGTATTTCAATCGACTGATAGCGTACTGCCGATCTCTCGTCCGCGACAGTAACTCACCCAGCGCAGATACATGCTTGCCGAAGTCCGATGTTGACGCAACCGGCAACTCACGTGGGCGGCCGAAAATGGGAAAGCAGGCAATACAAAGCGTGATTCCCGCAATGGCAAAATGTAGTAAGATCGTGCCCAGCGGTGGCACTGTGAACATCTCCAAGCCGGTTGTGCCACTGGCAGCCGGATCTCGGGCCGCGATGGGAGGCCCGCCCGCCTGGCTCTCCAAGAAGATCACAGTCCCCGGAGGGCCGCAGGCCGCCACCAGCCTGCCAGCCAACTTGCGGTGCTCATGATTGACGAGCGGGAGATTCAACAGAAACGAACCGTTCACGACCGAGACGAGCTTTCCGTCGCCAACGGTTCGCTCGATCACGAGTGCCTTGTCTGCGGCCGCAAGCAGCGTCCTGGCCTCAGAATCACTCCCCGCCTCCAAACCACCGGCGGTTGTAATTTCAGTGCGGGATGCGTCGATCCCTGCACTCCAGGGCCCGCCCAGCTCCCGCACCGGTCGTAGCACCGCCTCGTGATGAACCGTGAACCACCCACCGTCCTCGCTAGGCGGTAGCCCGGCTCGGGCGGCATCGAATTCAGACCGAACGGTGGCCAGCCGCCGGGCGGCCTCCATCGCCTGTGGTGCGGGCGCGTTGTGCCGGGAGAACTTCCAGTAGGCAATCGCCGCATCGTAACTGCGTCCGACGTAGACCAACGTTCGCTCAGCACGGTCGTCCAGCCACTGCTCGAGGAACTGGCGTTGTTGGGGAGTGGGTAATCCAAAGTCATCCGGGATCCAGACAATCACGTCGGCTCGGTCGAGTTTTGGCGACAGCCGTCGCCAAGTCCGCACGCGCCAACCTGACTGTTCGAAGATGCCAGCCAGCACCGCTGTGCCGTTGACGCTTGCACCACCATTGCTGCCGCGACGCTTACCGTAGGTCGTTTCGACCTCCGCTGGCGCGCACCCGGCCAAACAGCACAAGACCACGCACAGCCAACCTGGTCGGCAACTCACCACAGGAAGCTCCACGTCATTTGGCTCTAACAACACCGATGGCCTCACGTTGAAATCGATCTAGGTCGCTCCAGCACATCTCGAACCGAGCGCGATCGATCGAATGGTCACCAAAAAACACATCCTCGAACGTAACCATGGTCCTCTCTAAAATCGCCCGCACCGGGTGACGACGAACCTCGCGTAGATACTGCCTATTCGTCTTACCTCGAGCCAAACGAATAACATGCAGCTCGTCAAGCTGCAACAGCTGGTAGGAGTACAGGTAGATAATGGCCTCGCTGAAGCGACCGGCTTCATAGAGCCGCCGGGCCTCGGATAGAAAATCGGATTCCGGTCGAGCAAGTTGAAAGGGCAAGCTCTCGACACGATCTGCATTACCCACCGCGGCCATAGCCCGGCGGCTCGATCGGATGGCAGCTGCCGTCTCACGGGTGAGGAACACTTTGATCATCTGGTAGACGACTACGCCCAGGCCCACAGCCAACAGCGTCCAAACAAGCGTTCTGAGGAGCTGAAGGACCCAAACGGGAAAGGACCAGTTCGTGGGCTTTGCCTCCCAGCGAGAGTGGCGGTTCCCGACATCGGACGGTGGAGCTACGTCGACGCGGTGGAGCGCGTCCTGCTTCGCGTCGTACCACGGGTATGCGCGGTACCTTCGAAGAGACTCGGCAGCCGCATCGACCGCGGCTTGATCTGAGAGAGCCTGACCGGCAGCGGCCTGAGCAAACAGAAGCCCAGCGAAGAAGGAGCAAAAGATCTGTTGTCTTGTACGTCCTAGGGCCACACCAGCACCTTTCTCTTGATCGAAGACCGCCGTCACGATACGAGCTTACCGGTCAAGCGCTCGCCCTCGGCGCGCAAACGCAACTCGACCTCCCACCCTTCATGGCGAATGCGCAGGTCGAGGTAGCTCAGGAAACGCACGACCGTCAAATAGCCGGCTACGAGCCACATCGACAAAGGGAGCAGCACTCCAATCATGAACGGGCTCGGACGCCACTCGTTGAAAAACACACCTGAAGCGAAGATAAACGTGCCAAAGGTAGCCAACGTCAAGCAAACCGCCAGTATCGTTGTCACCACACCTCGCCCAAACAGATCACCCGAGCTAGGCGTATGCAGCAGGTGGCTGCGACGGCGCACGGTCAACCCATCCTTCTTCGGGGACATCAAGGGAGCCCGTTCCAGCAACACGATCTCCATCAGAAACGGCCGCCAGTAACGCACTGCGAGAGCGTAACAGGCAAGTGCGCCGAGCCCGAAGAACTCCTTCGCCGAATCGAAGTCGGTGAACCGATCTACCGTCACCAACACCAACCAAGCAGGCAGCACACCGCGCACTAAGAACTGGCTCCAGGCGATCCTGGAAATCAGTCCAACTACGCTGCGGGCGATTTGCTTCAAGTGGGGATCGTCTACAAACATCGCCTGTCCCAGATACGCGGTAGTAAACAACGATGCAAAGGGCGCCTCGATAGTCACAAGCAGCGACATGTCCCACACAAAACGGCTCACCGCACCGGCGTCATCGGCGTAGAAGAAGGAGTCTTCGTTGCCGATGTCGATAATCCATGCTAGGAGCAAGTGGTTGATCAGCATCAGCGGCACTGCGACGATAAAAAAGGTCAGCAGCAATTTGCCGCCATAGTGCCGCACAACGTGCAAAGACAAGTCGAACGTGTCCAGCAGACTGCGTTCCCGAACGGCGATTCTGGTTCTATCGAGTTGCAAAGTCGCTCCTTCGTGGAAAGCCGAGCACGACGAAGTAGAACGTCAACAGCCCGCACGACAGCACTGCCACGCTAGCCTTTACCCAATAGGGTGCCGTGGACGGTGACAGGAAGCCCTCGATAATGGCGGCCAGAAAAAAAAGGATGATCACGGTACCCACAAGCGGCATGATCTCCCCGGCGGTCTTCCTCAGCGAAGACATACGCGTCAAACCGTGTGTGTAGATCCAGGAAATGCCAAGCCGCAGGCCCGCTCCGGCCGCCAACACGATGGCGGTCAGTTCGAACGGGCCGTGCGCGGTGACGAAATGAAAGAAATTCGTGCCGGCGGTGACTTCGGGCCGGGCCATGTAGCCGAATGCAGCTCCTAAGAAGGCAGCATTGAAGATTGTGTAGAACAAACCGGGAATGACCAGCAGCCCGCCGGCAAAGCACTTCAATCCGATCCCCGTATTGTGCTGAATGTAGTAGGCCGCCATCAGGAAATCTGCGTTCGGATCCCTGCCGGATACGGGCTCGCCGAAGCTAGTTTCCAACTGCTCGATTCCCGCTTCACTGAGCATCTGCTCGGCATAGCTGGGCCAAAGACCCTGAGAATAGGCCATCGCCGCAGAGAGCAAGAAGATGCTCCAGAAAATCACGAAGGCGGTTTGAACGCAGCGGTCGGAGAAGACCCTTTGGGGAGCGTCGACGAACAGCTTTTCGCCCCACGACGCGTAGTCGAATTCTCGGCTGCGATAGAGTTGATTGTGGGCGCGGCCGACCAACCGATGGAGGTACTGCACCGTGCTGGCCGGCAGCTGGTAGGCGTCGGCCAAGGCCAGATCTGCACAAGCGGCACGGTAGAGGGTCGCGAACCGCGAGATCGACTCGGCGCTGCGGCGACGCGCACTGCGTGGCTGCGCACAGAGCCGTTCGAGTTCATGCCAGTTTTCCTGGCGCCGCTCAAGCAGATCAACGACTTTCACGGGGACCCCCAAGCCTTCCGAAAGAAAACTCACAAATGCTCGTGCCACGCAAGCACGCACCACTTCAGCGACCCTGGCCGGCACTCGCCATGCCGCTGGCGACTGGCGGCGGCTCGCCGCTGCTCGCGTCCTCTTCCCGATCTCGGTCGGTGATGAAAACTCGGTGATACAGTGCACACAACAACAAGTCATAGTCAGTATCTGCTGGCAATTCGAAGCGGCCGATCAAAGGTTCCGCTACGTGCCGGGCAATCTCGTGCCGTCTCGGTGCTGTAAAGAAACGACGCCGTTCCACGTAAGTCGAAAGCGCCCGGGCCAACGTTCTGCTAATTCCGTAGTCGACGGGAATCTCGTTTGCCAACTGAGGAACTCGTTTGTCTTTTAGCTTGGCTACGCCCGTCAACCAGCGGCGCTCTTCCACAACCACCATCGTGCCCGCGGCGATGTCCCCCAATCGTTGAAATCTACGATTGCAAGACATCGTGACGAGAGCCAAGGTGAAGGTTGGAATGACATACGACGGCACGTCGACTCCCAATGCCTGCATCGACACCAGCGGGAACATGTCGGCGGTGCGGAGGAAGTTGCGAATCACCGCTTGCACACCGTTGATTGGTTGCCCATTCAATGACAACACACGAACCCCGACGATCCACTTGCCGGGAGTCTGACCGTTGAGCCAAGTTTCTAGAACGCCACCATAGAACCAATCCAACAGAAACCAGAGAATCAGAATTCCACCGGCGGCCAAGCCAGGCAACCGTACGATCCCGGACAGTAGGGAAACGGCAAATCCTGCCGCAACGAAGATTGCCGTTCGGATGCACAAGTCCACCGCGAATGCAGGGAATCGGCGAAACGGACCAGCCACGGTATACTGAAAGGCAATATTCTCCGGCGTTACAACCTCGACGGTGGCGTCGATCTGTGCAGTCAAATTCGACATCACCTCGATTATTCGCAATCACGCCCCTCCCGCAAGTGAGTTGAAATCTGAATACCCGGAGGGAGGCAGCGCTCTGGTTCTTACGACTCGTGACTTCTCAACCTCGAACAAAGGAACTTCACACGATGAACTTGGATGGTAAAAACGCGCTGGTAACCGGCGGTGGGTCCGGAATTGGACTTGGCATCGCCCGAGCACTTGCAAATGCCGGCTGCCGCGTGGCCATCAGCGGACGCCGTGATAGCGTGCTGCAAGAGGCAGCTCATGCTCCCGGCCAACCGGAATTGCTCGCCCACTCAGCCGATGTGGCGGACCGCAACAGCGTGGAAAAACTGGTGGAGTGGACAACCGAGACAATGGGACAGATCGACATTCTCGTCAACTCGGCCGGGATCAACATCAAGACGCGTGCGATGAGCGAGATGTCGCCGACACAATGGGATGATGTGCTGCGTGTGAACGCAACCGGCGCTTACAACTGCATGCACGCGGTGCTGCCGAAAATGCTTGAACGCCGGGACGGTCTGATCATCAATATCTCGTCCATCGCAGGTCTGCGAGCTTCGCCCTTGGGAGGCGTCGCCTATAGCGCCTCGAAGTTCGCCATGGCAGCGCTAGGCACATCGGTTGGCAACGAGGTCGGTCCTAGCGGAGTCCGGGTAACCAACGTATTCCCGGGAGAAGTGAACACGCCGATCCTCGATAATCGGCCGAACCCGGTCAGCGACGAGCACAAAGCTCAAATCCTGCAACCGGAGGACTTTGGAGATGTCGTAGTGGCCATTGCTGCGCTGCCACCGCGCGCTCACGTGTCGGACATCGTGATCAAGCCGACCAGTCAAGCGTTTACGTAGAGCCGGCGCTAGTTCCGATCAGCGGACATCTTTTCCGTCAGGTATCGCAGGATATCGCGCACCGAGATGATCCCAGACAGCTCGCCGCTCTCTTTGACGATGGGCACGTGGCGATACCCGCCCAGATCCATTCGCTGAACCGCGAACGCGATTTTCGCTGTTGACTGCAGCGTCTGGGGACTCGCCGTCATGAACTCTGAAACTGGACGATCGAACAACTCTGCGGCGCGATCGTTCAGCTTCACCAGCGCATCGCGCTCGCTGAAAATCCCGCTTATCCTCTGCTCCTCATCGACGATGATGACACAGCCAATCGAGCGATCGACCATCTGCACCAAGACCTCACCAACCGGCTTGTCTGGTGAGACGGTGACAGGCGTGTTGGGTGCCAGGGCCGCTAGTTGATCCTTGAGCAAACTTCGTTCGACCTCGGTTTGAGGTGTCTGCAGATGCATATCTGTCAGCGCTTGGCCGCATTCGCCGCAGTGGTCAACGCCTTCGATGTTTTCTGCGCCGCAGTAGGGGCAACTAATCATGCGACCACCCACGTCTCGCCAGAATTGAATAGTTGGTTGAGATCTCCAACACCACTCTTCTCTCGGGAAAGATCAATCTGTCGGTTCAGTTCTTCGTCGTATCGGGGAGCATCGACCGCCCGGAAAACACCAATTGGCTCGGGGAAACCATCTTCATGACGGAGGCGGCTCAGCAGGTAGGCCAGACTTGGCTCTGCCGCTCTTTCGTCATGGAACAACAGATCGTCCTCTGTAACTCCCTTTCCCAGCTCGACGACCTCGGGGTCCAGGCCGTTCAATCGGATCCCTTTATCGCGGTTCTTTCCGAAAATCAACGGCTTGCCATGCTCAAGCTCCAGCACATTGCCGGCCTTGGCGTCCCGTTCGGTTGCGTACTTCCAAGCACCATCGTTGAAGACATTGCAGTTCTGGTAGACTTCGACAAACGCGGTACCGCGGTGGTTTGCGGCACGCTTCAAGGTCGCCCCAAGGTGCTTGATGTTGACATCGATCGAGCGCGCGACAAACGTCGCTTCGCACCCGATCGCGATCGACAGCGGATGAATTGGGTTGTCGATCGCTCCCATCGGCGTGCTCTTGGTGACCTTGCCCAGCGGCGAAGTTGGGGAGTATTGCCCTTTGGTAAGCCCGTAGATGCGGTTGTTAAAAAGCACCACATTGATATCCAGATTGCGGCGGATCGCATGCATCAGGTGGTTTCCGCCGATGCTCAGCCCGTCGCCGTCCCCCGTGATCACCCACACCTGCAAGTCGGGCCGAAAGGACTTCAGTCCCGTGGCGAGCGCCGGAGCTCGACCGTGAATGCTGTGGATGCCGTAGGTGTTCATGTAATAGGGGAAACGGCTCGAACAACCGATTCCTGAGATGAAGACTAGCTTCTCGCGAGGAATCGCCAGCGAAGGCAGCATCTTCTTCATCTGAGCCAGAATGGAGTAGTCACCACATCCGGGACACCAGCGCACGTCCTGATCGCTCGCGAAGTCATTGGCCGTCAAAACCGGAAGTTCAGTACTCATGGATAGAACGTGGGTCGTTGGGTAGAGGCTAGAGATGTTGCTTGATCGCGGCGACAATTTCGCCGATTGCAAATGGTTTTCCCTTCACTTTGTTCAGTCCCTCCGCGTCAATCAGAAAGCGATCTCGCAATATCCCTCGCAGCTGGCCAAGATTGAGCTCCGGGATCAGGATTCGGTCGTACCGCTGTAGGATCTCGCCCAAGTTCCTGGGAAATGGGTTCAGGTAGCGCAGGTGTGCGTGGGCGACCTGGAGTCCTTCTTCCTGGCACTGCCGGACTGCCGAAGTGCAAGCGCCGTATGTGCCACCCCAGCTAACGACCAAGAGCTTGCACTGATCGGGACCACTCACTTCTTGCAGCGGGATATCGTTGGCAATGTCGGCGACCTTTTTGGCTCGCAACTTCACCATATGTTCGTGGTTGTCCGGATCGTAGCTGACGTTGCCGGTGATGTCTTCCTTTTCCAAGCCGCCGACACGATGCTGCAAACCTTCGGTACCCGGCAAAGCCCACGGCCGCGCCAACCGTTCATCGCGCTCGTAGGGCAAAAACGGCTCGCCATTCGAACGGGGGCCTGGATGAGTCACGGTGATCTTGGGGAGCGCCGCGGCGTCGGGGATTAACCAGGGTTCCGAGCCGTTGGCGATATAGCCGTCCGACAAGATGGCGACTGGCGTCATGAAACGGACGCTGATTCGCCAGGCTTCCTGGGCTACGTCGAAACAGTCGCTCGGGCTGCGCGCGGCAAGCACGGGCATCGGCGACTCGCCATTGCGGCCGTAAACCACCTGGAGCAGATCGGATTGCTCGGTCTTGGTCGGCAGACCGGTGCTGGGACCGCCCCGCTGGACGTTAACCACGAGCAATGGCAGTTCGAGGATAACGGCCAAACCCAGAGCTTCGCCTTTGAGGGCGATCCCCGGACCGCTCGATGTGGTGACCGCCATTGCGCCGCCGAAAGCGGCTCCGATCGCAGCGCAAACTGCGGCAATCTCATCTTCAGCTTGGCACGTCCGTACTCCAAAGTTCTTATACTTGCTTAGCTCGTGGAGGATGTCGCTAGCTGGAGTGATCGGATAGGACCCGTAAAACAGCTCCTTGCCGCTTTGTTGCGAGGCGGCGATCAGCCCCCAGGCCAAGGCCTGATTGCCCATGATGTTGCGGTATTTTCCTGGCGGCAGCTTGGCCGGATCGACGCGATAGCTGCTGGCAAAAGCGTCGGTCGTTTCACCGTAGTTCCAGCCCGCCTGGAGGGCCCGCCGGTTGGCATCCGCCACGGAGGGCTTGCTGCCGAACTTGGCCTCAATGAACCGTTGAGTCGGTCCCAAGTCGCGGCTGTACATCCAGTAGACGAGGCCCATCGCGAAGAAGTTGCGGCACTTGTCCGCTTCCTTCATGCTCAAGCCCAGGTTGTCGACGGCGGCTCGAGTCAACTTAGTCATCGGGACGCAAAACAGCCGGTAACTCTCCAGGCTGCCATCTTCGATCGGGTTCACATCATAGCCAGCCAGACCGAGTCCCTTCTTGTCGAAGGCGTCCTCGTTGACGATCAAGATCCCACCGCCCTCAAGATCCACCAAGTTGGTTTTCAAAGCGGCGGGGTTCATCGCGACCAGTGCGTCGAGGTGATCGCCGGGTGTGAAGATGTCCTGCGATGAAAACTGAACTTGAAAGCCGCTCACTCCGGCCAGCGTTCCACGAGGAGCTCGAATCTCCGCCGGGAAGTCCGGGAAAGTCGCGACATCGTTGCCAATCTGAGCCGAAGTACCGGTTAGCTGGGTGCCGGCCAGCTGCATCCCGTCCCCAGAGTCGCCTGCGAGCCGAACGGTCGCTCCCTCAATGACGACGTGTCTCTTCGCCGAGCTGGGCTGGCCCACAGTTGAAACTGACATCTCTGACTCGCGGATTGATGAAAGCTAAGCGACCGTCACTGGAGGGGCCCGAGAGATTCCGTAAGCACTAGGCGCCTTCGCGGTGCTGGGTTGCGTGATGTGGAGTCGGTGGGAGGTTGTAGATCACCGTAGGAAAGTGCTCGACGAGATAGTGCAGGATTCCGGACACCTTGAGGACACCCTGCGCCTGGCCATCTGGATCGACGATCGGTAGACGTCGATAACCGCCTCGTGACATCTTTTCGATGGCCGTTCCCACAGTGTCTTCTTCGGACAGTGCCACAGGGTCAGCAACCATCTGTTCCGCCAGGGGTGTGTCCAGATCGGCTTTCTTGGCCATCAGCCGCAGCGCGTCGCGCTCCGTAAAGATGCCCACTAGCTTTTCATCCCGGCAGACCAGGACGGCACCGGTGTTCATCTCCCGCATCTGGTGAAAGGCATCGCGAACCGTCGCATCGGGCGATAAGTTCAATGACTTCGCCGAATACGCGTGCTCGACTGTTTCTGAATTGAGATTGAGATGAAAATCCATAGTTCACCTCATAGAGAATGGTCGCTCACGAGGCAGCTTGGTCGTCCAATCCTACCCTTCGACCGACCTACCCAGCTTACACGACCCGGACCTTTTATCCATAAATTACCACCATCATTCCATTTGAACAAGAGTAGGAATTTCGCCCCCCCATTCGCCGCACGCTCCGCGTGCCGTCCGCTATTTGAAGCAGTCTACGGCACGTGGCGTGTGCCCCCCTGCCCTTACCCGTCCGGCTCGGAACCCGGATTGAGATCAGGCCGATCGACCATCAATTTAGACAGGTCGATCCCTCCTCGCTGTTCCTGTTCCAGCAGCTTGATACGTGACTCCATTCGTTCGATACGCCGCGCCAGCTGGGGTACCAAATCTGGTAGTTCGTCCCGTGGCTCCGGCCGCGGGACCACGGGATAACCCAACTGCCTTTGTAATGCAGCGAACAAATAGAGCGGATCTTTGCCTCGGTTGGCAAAGGCGATCTTGCCCTCTTTCTCGCCAAACAACATCGCTCCATCAGTCTCCGTCGCCTTGCCCAAGCGGGCTCGGCGCTGCCGATAGTATTCGCTTTGGATGTAGATCAGGTCGGCAAAGTCGATCAGCCCCACGTGGTTGCGGACGCCGAGGATCCACTCTCGCCATGCGGGACTGTACAACGGGTCAGCGGCGATGGCGGCCAGCCCAGGATCGTAGCGAAGGCGGTTGCGGCAGAGGGCCTCGAACTGAAATAGAAAAATCCCCTGGCTGGAGACTCCGGCGGCCCGGTAAGTAGCCTCCGCCCGCAGAATCTCGAGCGCGGTCCGCAGGTCGAACCTCCCCCGTTCGCTTTCCGCTTCCTGGACGACATAAGTTTGAAAAGGTGCAAAATAGTGCTTCAGCTTGGCCATCGCCGTCGCGAAGACCCCCAAGTGTTCCAACTCGCTGCGCAAGAAGTCCACTGCCAATGGCAGGCGCGTCGATGCCAGCAGCTCCTCTTGGACTTGACGGAGCAACTCCTGCAACGGCATGTTCTTGGGAAGCCGTTCGCTCAGAATGCGAAATAGGTAGGCCTGTTCGACGTATTCTTCGCGGTCAAGCATGGTCAGCCCGAGTTCGCGGCGAGGGATCGCAGAGGTGGCGCCCACACTTCGGTCGCCCAATCGGCAAACGCGTCTATAGTATACTGTTTGCAGCGCCCCAAGCCGTGCCAAACCACCACGGGCGGCTCGGCGCCGTGGCCAGTACAAGTAGCTGGCTTCTTCCACTTTGGCACGCGGCCGCACCCCGCTAATCTGCCGAGGAAACAAGCATGGTTGAACAGTTCTCATCGGTCCAAGCCGCAGTGGACGCCATCGCCCGCGGTGAGGTGGTCATCGTCGTAGACGCCGAAGATCGCGAGAACGAAGGTGACTTTATTTGCGCTGCGGAAAGGGCCAGTGTAGAAAACGTCAACTTCATGTTGAGCGGCAGAGGACAGCTATGTATGCCGGTCTTGGAAGATGTCTGCACTCGGCTGAAGCTGATCCCAATCGTAGAGTCCAATACGGCGCCGCTGGGAACCGCCTATATGACTCCGCTCGACCATCGCTCGGGCAAAACGGGTATCACCGCAGAGGAGCGGGCGCTTACGATACGGGCCATAGCGGATCCAACCAGCGCGCCAGATCAGTTCGTGCGACCAGGCCACGTCTACCCACTACTGGCAAAGGAAGGCGGCGTCTTGCGCCGCGCCGGGCATACAGAAGCAGCCGTCGACTTGGCCCGCATGGCTGGCCTGGCTCCGGCCGGAGTGCTCTGTGAGGTGCTCGACTCCCAAGGCGACCGCGCTTCGCGCGACGAGTTGCTGAAGGTCGCGGCCCAGCATCAGCTGCAGATCGTCTCCATTGAACAGATCATCGCGCATCGACGCGTCAACGAAAAGCTCGTTTCGCGGTTGGCGGAGGCCAATCTGCCCACTAAGTACGGCAGTTTCCGCATCATCGTCTACGAGATTCAGTTCGAGCAACAGCAGCCGCTGGTACTCTACACCGGTGATCTCTCCAGCGTCAGCGCGCCGCTCGTCCGACTCCACAGCAGCTGCTTCACCGGCGATTTGGTCGAATCACTGCGCTGCGACTGTGGCGACCAATTCCGCATGGCGCTCAAGATGATCAGCTCCGAAGGAGTGGGAGCGATGGTCTATCTGCCGCAGGAAGGACGAGGCATCGGGCTGCTCGAGAAGATCAAGGCCTACCATCTTCAAGATGAGGGCCTGGATACCGTCGAAGCCAATCTGGCGCTGGGATATCAAGCCGATATGCGCGACTACGGCGTCGGCATGCAAATCCTCAAGGATCTTGGTCTGAGCAAGATACGTCTGCTAACCAACAACCCAAAGAAAACCGACGCGTTTATTTACGGTGGTTTCGATCTCGAAGTGGTCGACCAAGTTCCCATTGTGCCACCGGCCAACGAACACAACGAGCACTACTTGGCAACCAAGCGCGACAAGCTGGGGCACATTCTACCGGACTGACCCTCCGTGCTGCTAATAGTCAGAGTCTTCGCGCCCAGCGCAAGTTTTCACTCTGGCTTCCCCCTCATCCGACCTTCGGCTACCTTCTCCCCGGCGGGAAGAAGGGACTTTGGTTGGGGCCAAAGGCCGCCCTGGGCTGTTTGCGGCATGCCGTCGGCTGTCCGCCTGAAAAACACTGTCTTGGCGTCGTCAACCCAGTTGAATCTGCATATAATGGCGACCCTTCTTTTGCAGAATCCTCTGGCGTAGGCCATTTGCCCAACAAGGAGCGAACGCGTGGCATCGGGAAAGTACTTTTTTACGAGTGAGTCGGTGAGCATGGGCCATCCCGATAAGCTGGCAGACCAGATCTCCGATGGCGTGCTGGACGCGCTCCTCGAGCAGGATCCCCTCAGCCGCGTGGCCTGCGAGACGATGGTGACGACTGGCGTGGCGATGATCGCGGGTGAGATCACCACCCGAGCCGTCATCGACTACCCCGGTGTCGTCCGCAATGTGATCCGGGACGTGGGCTATACGAACGACGAGATGGGGATCTGTGCGGATACGTGTGCTGTGATGGTCTCGATCGACCGGCAGAGCCCGGACATCGCGCTCGGCGTCGACGAGGATTCCGCCACCGGTAAGGAAACCGGCGCTGGCGACCAGGGACTCATGTTCGGCTTCGCCTGCAACGACACGCCCGAACTCATGCCGCTACCGATCGCGCTGTCGCACCGCGTCCTCAATCGACTGACGGAAGCCCGTCAAGCTGGGACAGTCAATTGGCTACGGCCTGATAGCAAGAGCCAAGTAACTGTCGAATACGAGGGTTCGACGCCGCTGCGCGTCGACACCGTCGTCGTTTCCACTCAACACGCCCCCGAAGTCTCCAACGAAGAGATTCGTGAATTCGTGATCGACAGCATTATCCAGAAAGAGCTGCCGAAGGATCTGGTCAAGGGAGATATCAAGTACCACATCAATCCAACAGGGCGCTTTGTCAGGGGAGGACCGCATGGCGACTGCGGTTTGACTGGACGCAAGATCATTGTCGACACCTACGGCGGGTGGGGACGGCATGGTGGCGGCGCGTTCAGCGGAAAGGACCCTACCAAGGTCGACCGGAGTGCCGCCTACATGGCCCGTCATGTGGCAAAGAACATCGTCGCGGCGGGGTTGGCCGAACGATGTGAGATCCAGCTGGCGTACGCAATTGGTGTCAGCGACCCGATCAGCGTGCACGTCGACACGATGGGAACCGGCCGCGCCGATGACCAGCGGATCTGCCAAGTCGTGAGCGATTTCTTCCCGCTGTCCCCCGGCGGCATCATCGAGTACCTCGACCTCCGCCGCCCCATCTTCAGAAAGACGGCTGCCGGCGGCCACTTCGGCCGTGACGATCGAGACTTCACCTGGGAGTCGACAGCAAAGGCCGCCGAGCTCGCGGAAGCCGTGGGGTTGGTGAGGAGTTGAGCGGGGCGGCGTTCCTTAGCGCGAGGCAGGCAACGCTCGCCTCGGGAGGGCGAGGCTCCTGCCGAGCCGAAAACCGTGGGCTAACGCCCAGCGGCTGATCTGAAATCGCATTCGTGTGCAACGATCAGTGCTTGTGCCGTTTGTTCCCGCGTCTTTCTGGTGTGCAGGAACGACTCTCGGACCAGATCAGCCGGAATGCGTTAGCATCCGGTTTTGGTGTGAACCGTGGGCTAACCCGAATTATTCATGAGCGATCTGCTGCGAGGTCGTAAGTCCATCCGTGGCTTCGTCATGCTTCACAATTCTCCCTCGACGTATTGCTTCAATACGCCTGCGGAAGAATTGCTCGCCTTCCTTGCCACGAACGTACTTACAACCTCTCGCCACGATCTTCATGAATAATCCGGGCTGACGCCCAGCGGCTGATCTGTGTGGTAAAGTCCCTTCTCCCCGCCGGGGAGAAGGTGGCCGAAGGCCGGATGAGGGGGAAGCCAGAGTGAAAAACTCGCGCACTCCCCGGCGGCAGGAGCGTCAGCGCTGCAGCATGACGGTCTCTCCGCTCGCCGCCGATTGGTACGCCGCCACGAGCACCTCTGTCGCGGCGGCGGCTAATTCCACCGACACCTCGCTCGGGCGACTCTCCTGCAAACAGTCGAGGAAATAGCTCACGTCCGCTAGCCACGGTGGATCGCCGTCGCTGAACCAACTCTGCTTGGGCGCCGGGCGATAAGGGCTGTCTGGCAGGGGTTGCCACATTCCCATCGGGTCGGCAGGGTCGCGCGGTGGCGCCGCCCAATGCGTCTCGCCGGACCAAACCTCGGCGCGCGGTCGGTCCGCGTCGACAATCGTCGCTCCTCGCGTTCCCAGCAGACAGATCCTATTCAACCCCGCTTGGGGATGGGAAGACCATCCCGTGCGACCAGCTGTGACCGAGGCAATCACACCACCGTCCAGCTCGAGGAGAATCTGGCCAAAGTCCTCGAAGTCGTGCTGCTGATGCTCGGCGAAGAAGTAGTTTCCCGTGGATGCGGTGACCTTCTGCACACGAGCTTCCAACAACCATAGCAACATGACCAGGTGGTAGACGCCGATATTGGTAAGCTCCCTCTTGGCAGCCGCCAGTTCGAACCGGCCGGGTGCTGGATCTTCGTGGCGGGCGGTCAGTGGCCCGACTCGGTTTGGGTGTCCCTTGGCAAAGCTCAAGACGCTATGCACCGCGACCAGTGCGCCGAGCCGTCCTGAGGAAACCAAACGTCTGGTGCGCTGCGCCGGCTCTCCCTGGACCTGGCTGAACATGTGAGAAATGACACCGGCGGAGCGCACCGCAGAGACAATCTCAGCAGCCTCCGGCAGTGTGGCGCAGAGTGGCTTGTCGAGATAGAGGTGCTTTCCGGCTTCCGCCGCCTGGCTAATGATGCGACCCCGCCGCGCAGGCTCGGCGCAGATGCTAACCACCTGCACATCGGGGCGGGCCAGTGCCTTGTCCAACTCGAGGTAGGGAAGCTGCAACCGGGTGGCCAAACGTTGGTTCAGTTCACGGCGGCTGGGCTCAACATTTGGTTCGTCGGTGACCCCGATCAGCCGGCAGCGGTCGTCGCTGGCGAAAGCTGCGGCATAAGCTGGCTGATGGGTGTGGTCACCCGCCACGAGCAACACCCCGTAGGGAGGTTCCGGCGAAGCGACACTGGAGGGACTGGGACAGTGCTCGTCGGCAGACCACGGGGAACGGAGCGAGCGCGAAGGCGAAGCGTGCCTAGCAGCTTGGGGTGGCGCGGCATCAGGTTTGTCATGATCGCGGCCCGTCGGCTGCCAAGCGACCACCGGCTCGCTGGCCTCCCACACGATGACTCCCTGCGTGCCGAACAGTGACGCCTCGAGGATGTAGGGAGGTACACCACAGACGCCGCAGCTGATCAGAACCGTTTGACCTCGCTCGAAACAGGCCAGCACGGTGATCTCGCCGGTGTGGATCCCCCCCTCGGCGTGCATCTGGAGTAAGCGACACTCCATCCAATCGCCGGCGAGCTCGAGCAGTTCGCCAAGCAACGGTTCGAGCAGATCGGGATCGGGAGTCACATAGGCGACCACCCGCGCCGCCACGGGAGTGCCAACCTGCTGGGACTGGAGCGCTCGACCTACAGAGCGGGCAAGTGCTGCGATCGTCATGCGGCAAACCTAGGTGGGGGGGACGGAGTTTGCGCGGCCTTGCGTACGGGCGGCCAGCTCAGCGAGCAGCAAGGTACTGGCGATGATACCCGTTGACCAGCAGCTGGATTCGGTACAGGCCCGTATCGATCGTCACATACAAGACGTTGATCTCTGAGCCCAACCCGAATTCAACGTTGCTGGGCAGCCCACGGGGGCTGTCGCTGGATTGGCCCGCAGGCCCTGTGGGAATAAAGGCGACTTCTCGACCTTGGCTGTCGAGCACAATGACTCCCGGGCGTTGCGGGTCACGGCCGGTCAAATAGAGGTGCCCTTGCTCGTCAACAGTCATCCCGTCGCAGCCGGGGCGGTCTCCGAAGTCGAAGAAGACCCGCCGCTCGCCGAGAGCACCGTCACTGCGGATGCGGAAGGCATAGATCTTCATAGCTCCCCGGGGCGGGGGAGGGGCTGTAGGATCAATGCGATCGGTCCCGTTGTCGTGATTCGCTACGTACAGAGTCTGGCCGTCAGGACTGATGGCGACGCCATTGGGTTTGGTCACTTGGTGCGTGGCTTCGTGAAGACTCCCGTCGGGATCGATGCGATAGACAGCCTGGGTCTCGAGCTCCCGAGGTTCGTCGCCGATGTAGCGGGGGTCGCTGAAGTAGATTCGACCCACTGCATCTAAGCAGATGTCGTTGGGTGAGTTAAATTGTTTACCGTCGTAGCCGGCGGCGATTGTCTGCCGGGTTCGTGTCCGCACGTTCCAACGTGAAATCCGCCGACCGCCGTGATCGGCGCCTTCGCAGGCGAGCAGGGAGCCATCGGCCGTGAAGATCAGACCGTTCGACTTGCCGCTATCTGCAGCGAACACCGTGGTCGCTCCGGTCTTGGGATCGAAGCGGTGAATCACACCGCGCTCGCCGCCGCGGCGAATGTCCGAAAAATAGATCGTCCCGTCCGGCGCCACGGCGGGACCTTCCGTGAGCCCACCCTCGACATCCGCTGTTCGCGAGAACAACCATTCCAGACGAGCGTCTGGAGCAACAATCGCGCCGCCGCTAGGGGCAGGTAGTTCATCGGCTATGCCCCCGGTTGTCCAACACAGCAAGATCATTGCGATCTTCCCGCCCGGCCATTTGAAGTTCCCGTTCGTCACACCGATGCTCCGCGCGATTTGAGAGAATTTGAGTGATCCATATGATTGGCCGGCAGTCTAGCAAGGTGTCTTCTCGATGCTGAGTGCCGCGATTCTACCACGGCTGAGCAATGAAGACGAATGACGCGCGGCCGAGAAACTGTCTGAACGCTGTCGTCCGCAAGTAGCGCACTACAATTGACCTCGGAGAGTCTCTAGTCTGCTCCGCTATCGGTGTCCGATCGACTTTCCGATCTGCCACCTAACGCGGCGAATTCTCCAGAGCGTGGGCAAATGGGGGTAGAGCAAGGAGAGCACGCAGTGGGGCAGGCTCGTCGACGCGGGAATTCTCAACTTTTTCATCCATTCTGGCTTCAAGTCGTCAGGCTACTCTCTGGCACGGTGGTGCTGCTCGCAGCCAGCGGCTGCTCAGAACTGCCTGACAACTTGCCCTCGTCGCCAGGGCTGGATGCAACGGGAATCTGGCTGCCCTTCTGGGTCGTCGCCTCGATCTTTGCAGTCGCGGTCCCGATGGCTTTCTACTTCGGACTGCGGAAGATCTCGCAGCCATTTCTCAAGTTCCTGTTCTTGATGTACCTCGCCCTGGTTGCGTCCGAGGCTGGGCTTCTCTGGTTCAACGGCGTCAGCATCACCGGACAGGTGTTCGGCGAAGTCTCTTGGCTAACTCGTTTATGGCCTGATCGCACGCACGAAACTACCGGTGACGTAGCCGCGTCCGGGCCATTGACAAGGTCTGCCAACGAAGTCGGTGATGCTCATTCTCTAGCCGGATCAGCTGACGCGAGCAACGGCAGGGCAGACATGGCGGAGGAGGTGCGGCCAGACTTCGCGTTTCAGCTGCAACTTGGCCAGGCAGGGTCGGAGCTAATGATCGCTGCCGCCTTCTTCGCCGTGGTCGGACTGCTTGGTTGGCGGCGGCTCCACGCTGACCCGGAGACAACCGCTGCTACGTTGGTGCGAGGCAGACTCTCGATCGGCGATTTGCACGTCGGCGTCTTGAATGCTGTGCGCGGCAGTTTCTTGATTACCTGGGCTGTGCGTGTAATCCAACCGCAGAATGTCAGCCTGGCGGCCCTCATAGATCAAAAGGATAGCCTGTACTTTCTGCCGGCACGCGCGCGTCACCGCGGTTCCTTCGGTGACAAACTGGCGAGCTACGTGCGAGCGTACGCGAGAGACACTAGAGCGTTGAAAGATCACCTGTCAAACCTGGCCACACAAACGGAGTCGCGGGCGCAAGAGGCATTGAGTGAACTCGTCAGAGAAATGCCCGTGGACGCCAAGCAGCGCTACGGTCAGGCCATGTCGAGCTTACTTGTGGCGATAGATGACCAAATCCCGCCAACCCGAGTCGCTTGCGATCCGGAGGATACGGGTGCATGAGTCCGGACTCATTCGAAATGCAGAGATTGTCGTGGTACGAGCTAACCGACGAACTGAATCGGGCCGGATCAAATCACGAACGATACGATGCTGCGTGGTTGGAGGTCTTCGGGCGGCTCCGTGCCATGGCTCTGCGGCTGGTTAAGCAACGTGATAACTCAGACGAAGTCGCGTCGTCGATTGTCGCTAGAATGCTCCAACACCGCGACGATCCTCGCGGTGTGTTGGCTCGGATTCGCCAAGCAAACCGACCTGAGGCGTATGTAAAAACTATCGTAAGGAACGAGATTTATCGGCTACGCGAGCAAGAGAGCCGACTGCGGCATGAGCAACTTCCGTTGGCGCTGGAAACCTCACAGGAGGATGCCGTCGACGAGGCGATTTTCGGCGAGTTGCGCGAGGCGCTGCTCGAACGATATATCCACCTGATGGATGTCGGCTTGTCGTCTGGAGAGCTCACGAGAGCTGACTTCGAGTTGTTACAAGAACGGGCGCACGGAAAACCCATGCGTCAAATGGCAGTTGATCGTGGTGTTACTGAATCTGCTCTGCGAAAACGCATCGAGAGGGCAAAGCAGCGCTACCGCCGAGTGTTTGCCGGCAATCGATCGCAAGTCTTTTCTACGAAAGAGTTTGCGGAGTGCTTAGCCGATGCCCTTGAACGGGCCGCAGAGAAAATCGAGCCGCCGTAGGTGTCACATTCGTGAACCAAGCGTATCTAGTATAGTAGCAAAGCACCTCATTTTAGGAGTCGCCCGTGGAGCTAGTTTCCAACCGTCCAGCATCTACATCTGGGATCGCGGACTCTCGTGAGCGGACTCGGATCGCCTTGGATTCGATCCTCACTAAGCTGGGAGGCCGAGAGTTCGCAGAGAGCTATCTCGACGACATCGTGGAGTACGTGTTCTCCGGTGAGCTGTCGCCAGGTCTTCGTGAGCTGAAGGACGCGGCTGACGAGACCTATGTTAAGGTAATCCGAGTGGTCTCTGAGGCACAGGCCGAGGCTATTGCAGAGGCTGTTCCCGAGCCGCGGCCCCCAGCCGGTGGGCTTTGGAGCTTGTTCCGCCGCATCCAACGGGAAGCTGGTGCGTCGAAGTTGGCGAACGAGTACCAAGAGACGAAGGAAATGGTACCGTAACGAGACATCTGCGATCTCTGCACCGAATTCGCGAGCCCACGCGGCTTAACCCGAATTATTCATGAGCGATCTGCTGCGAGGTCGTAAGTCCATCCGTGGCTTCGTCATGCTTCACAATTCTCCCTCGACGTATTGCTGCAATACGCCTGCGGAAGAATTGCTCGCCTTCCTTGCCACGAACGTACTTACAACCTCTCGCCACGATCTTCACGAATAATCCGGGCTAACTGCCTGTTGAAAAACGCCGTCCTGGCGTTTTTCAACCTCACCAAGCTCAGAACAGAGTTCTTCGCGGCTCGCAGATCAACGACTTACGTCGCTGATTTGGCATCCCTGTGTTGCAGCAGGCGCGTTGAGAAAATCAACAGGCTGTTAAGCGCTGCGGCGGTGCTTGTCAATTG
>CBDCWT010000059.1:0-56862 GCA_965223305.1 Pirellulaceae bacterium
ACGCTTGTCGAGGGCGAGGAGCATATTGTCCACACGGCAAAGAAACCGGAACCCGAAATTGCGGAACGCGTTGCAGTACCTGACTACGCGCATTTGCTTGCCAGCCGAGATCCAGCAATTCACGCAGTCGATCGAGGACGCCGATCACCTGTCGTTCATCCAGGGTGGTGGCCACGGTGGTTCGCACGCCCATCTGGTCAATGAGTTCATCACGCGCGCTGCGTGACGATCGTGATCCGTGGCCCAATGCTGTTACCAGCGCGAACTGGACGAGCGTCGGTATCTGCGCGCACGAGTCGGCGACACAAGGCGGCGCAATCGTAAAACTGCCGGCGTTCACGTTGCGGTCTTGAAGTGGTGCCCAACCCGCGGACATCTACCTCACCCTCCTCGCGCCGGAGGTCGTGCGGCTCTCTGCAATCCGCCAAACTCTGGCGGGTTCGGCTACGCTGGCGAGTTCGGCTACGTTGCAAATCAGCCGCTGGGCGTTAGCCCACGGGTTCATCGCAAAAACCGGATGCTAACGCATTCCGGCTGATGGCTGTCCTCCCTCGAGTTGCGTTTGGCTTTTCGCGAGAAAGTAAGCCGGAACAAGAAAGTAGGCCGGAACAAGCGGCAGGAGAGCTCTGGCTTCACACTCCGTGAGCTCCGCGCTGTTCCGGCGACGCATCAAACCGGTGTTGCCGGAACAGCGCGCGGTGTGGGAAATCGTAGGCACCAGGGATGGTTGCTGGCGCCGCTTGTTCCGGCCTACCCCTCGGAGTAGTAGGCAGTTGGCACGCGAAGCGTGCCAACAACGTAGTCGGCACACTCCGTGTGCCGTAGCCTTGCGAGCAAGCACAACACTCACTTAGGAAGATGAGACGCGCGTAATCTCTGCCTACTTCTACCCTCCCGCGCGCGGGAGGGTCGGACGCGCTAGCGTCCGGGGAGGGCTTTGGAGATTAATTGCTAAGCGGCGAACGGCACGTTGGGCGTAGATGTCTGCAACTAAAACGTCCTCACCGTTCGGAAACTCCCCGCTTCCATCAGCCTCTTCTTCTGCAGCTCTTCTGCGGCCCATCCGACAACGGACTCAAGGGACTGCCCGAATCCCTGCTGGAAATCTGGTGTGCGCCCGGCAATCTGAGTACAGGCCGCTTGATCTTGGATCATCCAACTCGACCCAGAGGTTCCTTTGTCGAAAGTCTGCCTTCTCCCTGAGATTACCGAGACAATCGAAACGACGCGCCCCAGCCGAGGAACATTCAGACTCGGCAAGAACGCGTGGACTACAAATCGTCGACTTCCGCCGACTCGTAGCGTCGCACCGGTCTTGTTCCAGTCGGCTTGCAGCTTCGCAACCTTGCGAGGCACGATACGTCGGCTGGCCTGCGAGGTTGTCATCAGTTTCTTGTCGATCAGGTCTTGTCTCTCCACCAACGCGATGGCGGAATCGATCTCTGGATCGTCGTCGGACTTTGCCACCAGGGTCCCCGAGAATCGGCCTCGATTCGTACGAACGACGATTCGGCGTCTCGCTGGTGTCAGAGTCGACAGTCGCGGAAACGCATGGCCAAACGGTCAGCAACCCCCAAGAGAGTCTCGCTTGCCCGGGCGCCCGCCAGGCGACGACAACGCCGGTGGTGACGTGCTTCGTGCGATAGTCCAGGCGGCGGCCGGTGAGCTCTATGTTCCCGATTTCGACGACGTCGGTGCAGAATTCGAGTGTTTTGTAGCCCTTGCCGCGTTTGACGCGTACTTTGAGTGTCGTGGGGATCTGCTGCTTTTTCCGCGCGGGCAATTTCTTCTTGCGAACAAGGAACGTGACGCAGAATCCTCGGTCAGCTCGTGGCTTTCCTTTCTCCAATGCTACACCGAATCCAATGTCGACAATGTTGGTTCGCCCAGTGACGCCGAAACGCTGCCGCAGTGTCTTTTGGATCCGGCGTAACTCGTCGTTGGTGCACAACAGACTCGCCCCTCAACGACCCGAAATACGGAGCCCTCCCGACCAGTCGCTGTGGTACCAGCGTAGTTAGGCGGGGTCGCTGAAGCAACGAATATGTCGAGCACGTGCAGCCGGTTGTGCGATGGAGCGCTAACAGCCTGTTGATTTTCTCAACGCGCCTGCTGCATCACAGGGATGTGATGCCAAATCAGCGACGTAAGTCGTTGATTTGCGAGCCGCGAAGAACTCTGTTCTGAGCTTGGTGAGGTTGAGAAACGCCAGGACGGTGTTTTTCAACAGGCAGTTAACCTTCGACGACACGGAGAATCGGGATGTATGGTTGCCCTGTCATCTCTTGGATCATGACATTCAGTGACTCGGTCAGATTACCCTGAAACTCCTCGTCGGTGAAATTCCGGAGATCGGCCATTGCCGCGATGGTGAAAACGACATGTGGCCGCACAACGTTCACGGAAATCGTGAAGTTGTCGCTGCCCGACAGCACATTCGCAGCGGCGCTCGCCCGGTCGGCGATGTCTTGAATGACCTCAGGTGGGAGGGGCGCTTCAAGCGCCTCGCGGGCGCGAACGGGTGTTGCATCCTGCGGCCGGCGGTCGGCGATATCGTGAATGAGTTTGAAAGTCATGACTCCATCATGGAACACGAGGCCGTAGAGCGGCGATGTATGGCAGTCTTCACATGCGAGTCCATCGGTCTCGACGGGACACGGGCTGAACGGGTAGAAGCCGACGTAGCGCCAGCCGTAGAGCCGCTTCTTGCCATCCGGTCCCCGAGAGATCACCGATTCGTAATACCCCAGCGGAACATTGGTCGCCGGGACCTTCATGCTGGGTCCTCTCATCCGCTGGCCCTCCGTCGGCACAATCCCGCCGGGGGCGGCCGACTTGATGAGATTCGCCAGGGCGTTGACGTTTTCGTCGAACTGCGAGTCCAGCTCTTGGTTGATCTCGGTCAGGTTCCACCCATTGGCGAGCTTCACCGACGTATTGTTGATTCCCAAGCCGGACCGGACATTGATCGAGTACTCTTCCGAGAAATCGGGAAGATACTCGAGTGAAATCTGAACGTATTTGTCCTGCCGCGTTCCAGGATCTTCCTTAACCGGCACGGGTGTTGGCTGGAGCAGCAGATAGGGTTTCGGTCGGTAGTAGCGAATACCCGTGTCATGTGGTGCGGGATTCGGCCTAACGATGGTGCGCGGTCCGCACCCCGTGACGACCATTAGTAAGATCGTGGTGAGTTGCCATCTGAGCATGTCTGCGTCCTCCGTGACGGCCCCATCGAAGTCAGCCCCATTCCGCACGAGGGTCTCTCAGTTGGTCACATCGTAACGAATGCAGCGAACACGACACCAATCTCTCAAAATGGCGCAGGAACCGATTGTGCGGGTTACAACGTCTCAGGTTATCTTGATCTCGAATCAACTCTTCTCCCAAAGTTCCTCTGAGTCGCGGTCGAGCGAACGAAGGTCCATCGTCTAGCGGCGTGCTTGACAACGAAACCGGTGGAAGTGAATCTGGTGTCAGCAGAGATTTGCTGTTCATCTGTATCCGTCGGTACGACCACGGCGAAACTCGCGGCACGAGCGACAAGCGTTCACCATGGCTGCATTGAAAACGAGAGCACTTGGCTTGCCTGACTGCTTCTGGGTGACCGACTCAGTCGTTTGGAGTTGGGTGGCGGTTGCCGTCTTTGCTGTCGCACAGCTCCCCTCAAATGCTGCTGCAGCCGTTGACTACGACAAACAGATTCGTCCACTTCTGAAAACGTATTGCTTCAGTTGCCATGCGACAGAGAAGAAGCGGGCTGGCCTGGATCTGGAGCGGTTTGTCTCGGTCGATCAGGTGCGCTCCGACGTCGAGTCATGGCAGTCTGTGCTCGAGATGTTGGAAAACGACGAGATGCCTCCTGAGGGAGAGCCGCATCCGCGCGGTGGTGAGCGTCGGCTGATGATTCGTTGGATCCACGACCTGTTGGAACACGAAGCTCGGCGGCTGGCCGATGATCCTGGCCCCGCGTTGGTTCGGCGGCTGAACAACGCTGAATATCGCTACACAATTCGTGATCTGACGGGAGTCGATTTGCAGCCTGGACGACACTTCCCAGCGGACGGTGCGGCAGGCGAGGGATTTCTCAACGCGACCGATGCGCTCGCGATTTCAGCTGATCACTTTGCGAAGTATCTTGACGCGGCCAAGCAAACGGCGGCACATTTGGTGCTCCTGCCTGAGGGCTTACGTTTTTCCGAGTCTCGATTCCGGGAAGACTGGGTGAATGAAACGCTCGCCGAGATAGTTGCCCTGCATCGCAGGTACGCCACGGAGCTGGGCGAGATTCCGATAGAGCGGTATCTGAGTGCGGGCGTTCAATACCGCGACGCGATTGGCTCCGGCAAGGTCTCTTTCAACAAAATCGCAGATGACGAGAACCTTTCGTCGAAGTATCTGCAGATTCTCTGGCAGACCTTGAATGACGATCGTCCATCAGTTCTGCTCGATAACTTGCGGTCACAGTGGAGAAATTGTGCAGCCAGCTCAGCTCCGGCTGCCGACCACGCGACAACGGCAACACCTGCAGATATCGCTCGCCTGGCCGAAGACATCTTTGCTCTGCAGGGCATGCTCTGGCACAGGCGTGCGCCAAGCGGTGCGCATGCGTTGGACGACCGATACGTTCCAGCGTCCATCCGACTGGCTGAACTCCATACCTATCGGCTCGGCATCTCTGAAGCCGATGGCGAGAGTGTGTTGTATTTGGCGACACGCGCTGTGGCAGGCCACGGAAAACAGGTCCGTGTGATCCTGTACAGGCCGCGGTTCGAGTCGAAAAACGAGCGGCCGGTCTTGCTGCGCGATGCATTGAAGATCGCGGCGAGAACCGCCGGCACTAAGGCAGTTTCTTCTGCACCTAGCGGGGGTATTGGTCAGATCGATCCGTTACGATTTGGCCATCATCCAAGCGACCAGGATTTTGACGAGAGCAGCTTGTTGCTGAACGGTGCGGAGGTGCTTGAAGTACGGCTGCCTGAATCTCTCGTCTCCGGACGGACGTTCGTCGTCGAGGCCCGACTGGATCCAGGAAACGCTCCCGAGACGATTGTTCAACTTGACGTTCGCTCTACTCCGCATCCGTCGCGATCCGATCGGGGCCTGAAGTGGCAGTATCGCGAGAGCGAGTCGGCACCACCGCTATTAGTTCTTCGCAGCGATGAAGAGACTCGACGAGCGGTGGATCAATCTGCAGATGAGTTTCGCCGCGTTTTTCCGGCCAGAGTCTGTTATCCGGGCGCCATTGTCCGCGACACCACTGTGACCTTGGAACGATTTCACCGTGGCGACGAACCTCTCTCGCGGCTTTTGCTCAGCCCACAAGAAGATCGACGCCTGGACAGTTTATGGGAGGAGTTACATTTTGTTAGTCGCGATGCTTTGCAGGTGCTCAATAGCCTGGCGACGCTCACGCAAGGTGAGATGACGGCCTACAAGCAGGTGCAGCTCGAGATCGAACGCCGCGCCAGTCAGACCGAGAAGAACCTGCTCGCAGCCGAGCCGAGCCACCTGGAGTCGTTGCTCGAATTCGCGGCCCGCGCCTATCGTCGGCCGCTGACCGATGCAGAGCAAAGTTCACTGCGCACGCTATATCATTCCTTGCGAAGACAGGAATTGTCACACGACAAGGCGCTCCGATCACTGTTAGCCCGTGTATTGGTGTCACCCAGCTTCTTGTTTCGTGTTGAACAACGGCAACCAGGCCAAGAGCCACAGCGTGTGAGTGATTGGGAGCTAGCCACCCGCCTCAGCTACTTCTTGTGGTCTTCATTGCCTGACGAGGAGCTTCGGCAGGCCGCAGCTGAGGGCCGGCTTAGCGATCCGGACATGCTTGAGCGTCAGACCCGTCGCATGTTGAAAGATCCACGGAGCCGCGCGCTCGCCATCGAGTTTGGCACACAATGGCTAGAGGTCCGAGGTTTCGATCGGTTTCGCGGCAAGGACGAGGTGCTCTTTCCAACGTTCACCGCGAAGCTCGCGGAGGCAATGTACCAAGAGTCGATTCTGTTCTTTCACGACATGTTCCAGACCGATCATCCGTTTCGGTCGCTAGTCGACGCGAACCACACGTTCTTGAACCAGGTCTTGGCGGAGCACTACGGCATTCCCGGTATCGAGGGGGACGAATTTCGCCGCGTCGACGGCGCGAAGCAATTCGGCCGCGGTGGAATACTCAGTCTCGCGACCGTGCTATCCAAGCACTCGGGCGCCGCGCGGACGAGTCCTATCTTGAGGGGTAACTGGATCGCAGAGACATTACTGGGAGACCGGTTGCCGCGACCACCCGCTGACGTGCCCAAGCTCCCAGAAGGGGAAGCGGACGGTAACCTGACGATCCGACAATTGGTCGAACAGCATACTCAGGTGCCGCAATGCGCGAAATGCCACAATCGTATCGATCCATTTGGCTTCGCACTCGAGAGGTTCGACACGATCGGTCGCCGGCGGGACAAGGACCTCGGCGGCAGATCTGTCGATGCCCTCGCCGAGCTGCAGGATGGAACGCGTTTCGAAGGCGTTGAGGGGCTAAGGCAGTACCTCCTGAAGCAGCGGAAACGTGACTTCACGCGGCAGTTCTGTAGAAAACTGCTAGGATATGCAGTCGGTCGTCGCGTGATTCTCTCTGATCGCCAACTGCTAAGGGAGATGGTCAGCGAGCTGGACAAGCCCGATGCGCCGCTTTCTGCAGCCGTACTGGCGATCGTGCGGAGCCGTCAATTCCAATTCATTCGTGGGGCGCAGTTCGGCGAAGCGAAATAACGTCTATCTCATGCGGTCGCTGTCCGAGGGAAACCATCTATGAACGGCTCGCCATCCTCAACCAACCATCGACTCTCCAGACGCGAGCTGCTACGCGGGATCGGCGTGAGCATGGCATTGCCGTGGCTCGAGTCGCGACCAGTGTGGGGAGCTGGGCGATCGGGTGGCGCCGGCACACCACCTGTACGCTTTGCGTGCTTGTTTTCCGGAAATGGCTTTCATGCGAAGGAGTGGTGGGCTCGAGGGCAAGGAGCGGAGATGGTGTTCGGCAAGGTTCTCGAACCTCTGTTGCCGTTTCGGGAAAAGTTGAATTTCATTGAAGGTCTTTTCAACGAGCAGGCGCTCTACGGCGGCATTCACAGTGCCCAGACAGGACAGCTGCTCAGCGGCGCCAAGTTAGCGCCGGGTGGAGCCATCCGCTCCGGTACGAGCATGGACCAGGTCATGGCGCAGCGAATCGGCCATCAAACCAAAGTACCCAGTCTGGTGCTAGGTTGCGAAACATCCTTGCCCAATGTGCATAAGAACTACTCGATGATCTACAGCTCCCACATTTCGTGGAGCTCTCCTACGACGCCGACGCCATTGGAGCTGTACCCCGCCTTGGCATTCGACCGTCTATTTCGCAATGATCCTGGACGAGCCGATGGGAGTGTGTTAGATGCTGTGCTTGACGAGGCAAAGAGTCTGCTCAGCAATGTCAGCGGCTCGGACCGGCACCGACTGAATGAGTACCTTAGTTCGGTTCGTGAGGTGGAACAGCGCATCGACCACGCCGGAAAAGAGCGGCATTTGGAAGGTTGGAGGCCGACGCTCGAGGATCCCAACATGCCTCGCCCAGCCGACGGCCTACCGCAGGATATCCACGAGCATATGCGTCTGATGTGTGACATTCTGATCCTGGCTTTCCAGACAGACACCACACGCATCTGCACACTTAAGCTCAACAATGACTGGTCGCAGCTCCGTTTTCCGCACCTCGGCGTAAACCGCATCCATCATTTGGTGTCGCACAGCGATTCGGCGGACTGGCTGACCGTGAACCAGTTCTTCGTCCAACAGGTGGCCTACATTGCAAAACGGTTGGACGCCATCCAAGAGGGCGAGCGATCGCTGCTCGACAACACCCTGCTCTTGTATCTGTCGAGCATGCTCAACGGCCATCACCATGTCCGTGACTTGCCTGTCGTTCTCTTAGGCGGTGGAGGTGGGCAGGTAGCGGGCGGTCGAGTCCTCAGCTACAAGGACGTCCCCAATCGCCAGATCTGTCGCTTGTACCTCTCACTGATGGAGCGGATGGGGGTCGAGCTGGAACAATTTGGCGACGCCGAAGAGCCGTTGCAAGAGATCTAGGCCCTCTTGCCTCCAGATTCAAAGTAGCAGGCACGCTCCGTCGTGCCGTCCGCTAGTCGAGGGTGAGCTGACAGAGTCGTCGGTTTCGCTGGAGAACCGTGGGCTAACGCCCAGCGGCTGATTTGGAGCGTAGCCGAACTCGCCGGAGTTTGGCGGACTTCGTCTTTCGTCACTCTCCCCTCGGGGAGAGTCGGCCCGAAGGGCCGGAGAGGGGGACCCCACCGGACCGCTACGTGTTGGTTTCGCTGGAGAACCGTGGGCTAACGCCCAGCGGCTGATGTTGCAGGATTCGCTCGGCCACTGGGTGACGACCATCAGCCGGAATGCGTTAGCATCCGGTTTGTTGAACCCGTGGGCTAACCCGAACTTGAAACGCTCCAGAGCCGCTTTTGGCGGAGAACTCCTTTTCGGCGTTGGCCTTAAGTCGATTTCACAAATGCATTGTCGTAGCCAGAAAATTTGCGATTTGGGCTAGCTAGCTTTTCGCGGCGTTGCTACAACGGGGAGATGAGCACTCCAGAACGACGCAGCGTGCATATTGCTACCGTCACTAAGACTCACAACGGTAAGACCTACACGTCGGTACTCTTGCGACGTACTTATCGCGAAGGCGGAAAGGTGAAACATGAGACGCTGGGAAACTTGTCGGATCTGCCGCCGGATGTGATCGAGTTCATTCGGGGACGACTCAATGGGGAACTCGACGAAGGGGCACCAAAAGGTTCCTTTGAAATCCGTCGCAGCCTGCCGCATGGAAACGTGACGGCTGTGCTGCAAACGGCAAGGAACATCGGTCTTGATCAACTCTTGTCATCACGTCCCTGTCGGGAACGAGATCTGATCCTGGCGTTAGTCGTGTCGCGTCTCATCTCCCCTGGTTCCAAATTGAGCGTGTCTACTGGACTGAAGGGAGAAACAGCACAAAGCACGTTGGCCGAGGATCTGGGACTGGGCTGCGTGGAGATCCACGAGCTCTACGCCGCAATGGATTGGTTGTTAGCTCGTCAGAAGCGAATTGAAAACAAGCTTGCGAAAAGGCATCTACGAGGAGGCGTGCTTGTTCTGTTTGACGTCTCGTCGAGTTACTACACCGGTCGCGAGTCATCTTTGGTGACCCATGGCTATAGCCGCGACCACCGTGGTGACCGCCCGCAAATCGTGTATGGCTTGCTCTGTGATCCCGACGGTCGGCCGATTGCGGTCGAGGTCTTTTCTGGCAACACCGCCGATCCGGTTACCTTCACTCAGATTGTATCTCGTGTTCGTAAGCGATTCGGCATCGACCGTGTGGTATTCGTAGGCGACCGAGGGATGATCACCTCGGCGCGTATCAACGAAGATCTTCGTGGCATAGACGGCTTGGACTGGATTTCGGCTCTGCGTAGCGACGGGATCCGCAAACTGATTAAGACCAAACTCATACAAAAGTCTTTGTTTGACGAACGCGATCTCGCTGAGATCACATCGGAAGACTTCCCGGGCGAGCGGTTGATCGTCTGCCGCAATCCACAACTTGCGGACGAACGCTCACGCAAGCGAGAGGAATTGCTGCAAGCGACAGAGAAGCAACTCGAACCCATCCGCCAAGCGACTCTCCGCAAGACCAGGCCATTACGTGGCAAGGAAGCAATCGGCTTGCGCGTCGGCAAGGTGATCAACAAGCATAAAATGGAAAAGCATTTTGAACTAACCATCACCGAGAGTAGTTTCGCGTTCCAACGCAACGAGGAGAAGATCAAGATCGAGAGGCTGCTGGATGGACTGTACGTTGTACGGACAAGCGTACCCAAAGAGAAAATGAACTCCGAACATGTCGTCGAGAATTACAAGAGTTTGTCACACGTCGAACGAGCTTTTCGCTCCTTGAAGACAGTAGACCTCCAGCTTCGTCCGATCTACCATCACAAGGATGATCGAATTCGTGCGCATGTCTTCCTCTGCATGCTGTCCTACTATGTCGAGTGGCACATGCGTGAGCGTTTACGCAAAGTGTTGTTTGACGACTGCGATCGAGAAAGCGCCTCACGTTCGTCACCGGTCGCCCCGGCGGTTCGATCCGAGGCAGCCAAGCAAAAAGACGCCACGCGCCTCACGGAAGAGGGCCACCCAGTCCAAAGCTTTCAAGACTTGCTTCGTGATCTAGCGACGCTGACCCGAAACCGGATACACATCGCAGACTTTGATGCGGAATACGACAAGCTCACCTCTCCGACCGAATACCAACGGCACGTCTTCGACCTGCTCAACGTGACGCTGTAACACCCCCCAAGATCGTGTAGCCAGAACGCGCGCAAACGGGATGCGCCACAAACCCCGTCACCTAGAGTGTTTACGACTACCTCGTCGATTCAAGTTCGGGCTAACGCCGAGCGCCTGATTTGGAGCGTAGCCGAACTCGCCAGAGTTTGGCGGACTGCCCGTAACAAGACTACGGAAATCTCCGCTGAATCCACTCCTGTAGCGGCTCCATCGAACCGAAGTCGGGCTCGTCGGCGACTCCGAATCCCGGGCAGTGGAGGCTGGCAGTCTCCACCATGCCGGCGCGGATCCTCAAGAACCACTCGTCGCCCCGTTGCTCGTAGAGGTCCTGATGTCGCTTCGCGATAGATGCTTTGTCCGGCGAGCTGAGCATTGACAGTCCGTAATTCAAGTGATGCCCGTTGCGTTCACAGTCCGCCAGTCCCAACAGCGATACGGCCACGAAGTCTTGGTGAAGCGGAACGATTGGGAGGTTCTGTAAGTCTTCGCCGCTCATAAACGCCTGCCGGCCGCTGGCCCGGTAGTGCTCGACCAGCGCTCGATTTAACAGCGACTTGAAAAACCCCTTGCAATTCTTGTGGCTCGTTCCCGCATAGCCGATCGCATGGGCGCGACGATAGGCATCAACACGACCATCCGCTTCATCGATCAGCAGGAGCTTAGACGCGCTAATCTTCCTCACCGCGTCGCTTGTCGACTCGTCGAGCGTTAAAGCGCGCAGCAACGGCTGCTCGATGTAGGCGATGTGATCGAACAGCCCGGGAGCGCGGGCGCGCAGTTCTGCGACAAACTGCTCGAACGACTTTAGATCCCGATAGGCCTCGTTGGCGTCAAGCGTGACCGTTGTTTCGGGAGTCTTCGGAAGTACATCCCAGACCTGCACCAACCTGTCCAGGTCGGCCGGAATACGGCCGGAGATCTTGACCTTGAAGAATCTCAGGCCATAGCGGTCGATGTTCTCGGCAAGTGTCTCTGGCAGGCCGTCCCCGATTCGGTCCGCTGGGCTAACATCCGCGTCCGTCAAAGCGTCCGCCGGTCCCACCGTGTGCCGGATGTAGAATCGCGTGCGGGGAGCCGGAGTCACATAACCGGCGATGTCTTCAGATTGGAGTTCGGGATGGACCGTGTGAGGATCAATACCCAGCAGGTTCTCGCTCACCATCCGATAGGTGGACTTGTCGTGCAGCCGAGAGACCGCGTCGATTACAGCTCGCTCCATCAGGGCGGATGCGAATGATGCGGTGAGCTCTTCTTGGCCGCTTCGGCGCCCTTCCGCCATGATGCGAGGATGGAAACTTCGCCAACACCCAAACGCTGTCTCGAAGTTCGATTGTTCCAGCAAAGTCCTGCGGGCGCTGGCGATCAGCTTGATGAGCTCTCTTAGCTTCAGGCCGCGGCTGCGACCAGGGCGTTTGTCGAGCCAACGGACCGACAATCGGTCGCCGGCAGTTCCCCATGTCCGTTTGCCTGTCGAGTCACTCACCACCATCCGCACATGCACCAACGGATTGGTGCGTCGCTCGGCAACCGCCGCGGAACCGATCTTAAACGCGACGCGACCCGGCTTCGTCTCACGAACAAACAGCTGGATGTTCTCGATGTGATACGTCGTGGCTCCGCCCTCCGCCTTACCGTCCGGACCAGTCCGGATCGTAGCCGAACTCGCCAGAGTTTGGTGAATTGCCGATTCGTCCGAATTCCGGCCCCCAGGAATCCCCAACGGCGTTGCTCCTCAACCTGCCACTCCCCCCCTATTCTCGTTGCGAGGAAGGGAGAGGGAAGAGAAGTCGGCAACTTCTCTTCGGGCGACTCCTCACCTTCCGGACCAGTCCGGCGTACCCGATGGATCCACCGGAGCCGGTGTCTTTCCAAGCGCGAAGTCGCCGGGCCGCGCGCTGCGCCGGAGCCAGTGACCTTCCTCTTTGAAGAATCCGTAGAAGCTCGGCGTGTAAGCGTCGATCGGTTGGACGAGCGCCTGCTGGGGCACGTCGAGCCCCGTTAGGTAAAAGCTGGCGTTCACGACCAGCCGGCGCAAATCGGCGGAGAGAAAATCGACGGACGCTCCTGCCGTCGTGCAGAAGGCCTGCCCTGTTGTTTCACCGTCGGGCGAGCGGTATTCGCGCAGCCAGGCCAGCGGCATCATCGGCTCGTTCTTTTCACCTTCCACGAAAGTCGAATGTGGATCGAGGGTTTCTGTGACAGCACCTCGCAGCAAGATCGTCTCGTTACCTGTCAAGTGCACCACGCCGTAGACATCGGTCGGCGCAAAGATATCCGTGACACCTCGCAGAATGGGGTGGGCGGCGTTTTTCGACTCAACGACCGCTCGCGTTCCCTCCTTCTTGTGCTCTCCGTGGTGTCCCGCCCACTCCTCACCGAGGATCCGCATGCCGAAGTACTCCCACTTCCCCTGAAAGGCATGTGTTGCCGTCCGGATTCCAATCACCGGCTTGCCGGCATTCAAATACTCCTCGAAAGGCACCATTTGTTCATCCGGCGGCGTGCGGTAACGCGTCGCCACAATCATCAAGTCAGCGCTACGTAGCGTCTCAAGGCCCGGGAGGTTGTTCTGATAGGTGGGGTCGATGACGCCCGTCTCGGGATGAATAGCGAACAGTACGGTACATTTGAAGCCGTGCCGCTTGCTGAGGATCTTTCCCAGCATCGGCAGTGCTTCTTCAGAACGATACTCTTCGTCTCCGGAAACCAATACGACGTGCTTACCTTGTCCGGGACCGCGACTGCCGTCGAACACGAGCCACGGTTGGTCCGCATGACTCGGTGACATGGCTAGTAAGATCCCGCAGCAAAATGTCCAGGATTGCAGATAACTGACGTTTGGCATTGGCTGATCCTTGTCACTCGCGGACGGTTGTCCACAGGTTGGCGAGATTCGTCGCGTTTTTCGTAACCCGAAGCGTAAGCGAGGGGAGATTGGTGTACCAACGTAAGTAATTCCCTCGCTCACGCTTCGCCCTTGCGCCAACAAGCGCAACTTCAAGAAGCGTCAGCGAAGGCGAGTTGGTGTACCAACGCGTTGTTCCCTCGCTTACGCTTCGGGTTTCGATTGAAGCGAAGGCCAACAGTACCCTACGAGTCTATCGCGGGGAGAATACGGAAGAAAGTGGCTTCGCCGGCCGCCACAGTCCCCACCACGCAACGCCGTCAAGGACTTCTTGTAGCCAATTTTGCCAGAATTTGGACGAATCGACAGTCCATCAAACTCCGCGAGTTTCGGCTACGATCGGACAGCACTTTCGGCTCGGCAGGAGCCTCGCCCTCCCGATCGACTACACGGTTGTTGCAGTGAGTGCGGACGGACATCTTGACGTGGAACCGTCCTCTCCATCCTTAACGGCGTAGCCCACTAGCTCCTCACTTCAGCGACTCGATGAAGGCAACCAGATCGCGGAGTTCGGAGACTCCCAGGTTGGCCTCGAGGCCGTTTGGCATCACGGAGTTGGGCGAGGCGGCGTATTCCTCGATTTCCTCTGCTTTGAAGTGGACGTTCCGACCTTCGGTGGTGAAGAGGATGATATTGCCGCCGGCTTTGTGGTCCAGCTGCAGGCCTGTGTGTGTTTTTCCGTCGGTGGTCAATACCAGCCAGGCTTGGTACTGCGGAGGAAACTTGTCCGATGGCCGTAGGATCGAATGGACGATTTGGCTGCGGTCCACCGACTGCGCCACACGGCTCAGGTCTGGTCCCAGCGTCCCACCGCTGTGGCCAATGGTGTGGCATTTCGAGCAAGTCGCGTGGGGCGAATAGAAAATCCTTCTGCCGGCCTCTGGGTCGCCTCCGGTGGCTAGCGTCTGCTGCCACTGTTGCAGCGTCTGGGGCCGTGGTTGCGGCGCATCGCATCTCAGGCAAAACGCCAGTTGCTCTGCCAATGCCAGCTGTTCGGAGTCGTCTTTGATCGATCGCCACTTGGTCTCGATCGCTGCCGCAGACGCAGGATCAAGTTCCATGAGCCGCAGCACACGAGCCGCTTCGATGGCGACAGACTCGTTTTCGTCCTCGACAAGCGCTACAACTTCGCTGGCAGCGACCCCGGACGACTGGGCAAGCGCAGCGAGCGCTTCGGCGCGGACAGCCACGCTCAGGCGGTGATCGCGAGCGACTCCGACGAGGCTGGTCGCTCCGGCAGCTGTCAGCTTGGCAAGCTTCCTAACCGCGGCCAACGGGAGATATCGATCCGAGGCGTTGACCATTTCACGCAATTGATCCACGTCCGGAATCTGCTGCGGATCATCGATTCGCGCCAGAGCCAGCGCGCGGAGTTTCGGCGCGTAACGGTGGTCGGTTGCGATGGCGTGAAGCAGTGATTCATCGAGCTTCCGCACAAGCTGATTCGACCTGCTCGCCGTCCTAGCTCTATAGCTGCGGGCGAACTCCGGGGCGAGATTCTGAACCGCGGCAAGGTAGGTCTCAAACAACGCTGCTGAAATATCCGGACCTTGGATCGCGGCATCGAGTTCAGTTCGAAACGAGCTATTTGTGGACTCGGCTACCCAGATCAATGCAGCGTGCCGGATCCGATGATCTTGGTCTGCCAGGAACGGACGAATTGTTTCCGATGTGATTTTCGTGTCGGCCATCCGCATCGCCAGTAGCGTGGCCAAGCGGACGTCGGCGCTGGGATCCGTCGTCCAGTTGGACAGATCCAGCTCGGCAAGGTGTCGCGACAAGACCGCTGTCGCGGCGTGGCGGCGGAATGGGTCCTGGCTCTTGCAGGCCGCCCGTAGCTGAGAGCCGAACTCACGGGGATGCATGCTCAGTAGTGCACGCAGCTCTTGCTGGCAAGGGTCCGATTCGTATTCAGCGAATGCCCGGCGTGGTGGACGTTTGGCCGCCGTCTTAGCGGCTAGCTTCCAGATTCGTCCTTCTCCGTGATTCGGATAGGCAACGCGGACCCAGTCGGTGAAATAGACGTCTCCGTCGCTATGGGCCGCGATTGCCACAGGACGGAAGTTCTGTGAACCGGAAACGAGCAGCGAGCGATCGGCTTCCAGCGAGAGTCCACGGCGGCGCAGCGCGTGACGCTCGATCGTATTCTCGTTCCAGACGGTTACCAGCAGGCTATTGGAATAGTCCTCGGGAAAGGACGAGCGGCGGCAATCGAGGAGTCCGGAAGGTGCCTCGCCGGTTCCGCTGAGAATCGGCAACGTTCCCGGCAGGTCTCCGTTCCAACCCTGAAAAGGATGGTTGCCCGATCCCCCGTACAGCGAACGATATCCGTAGTCACCACCGCGCACCACATGCACGATTCGATTGGGGCCGCGGCCATCAGGGTCATTGTCAACGCATAGCAAACGCCCAGCTCGATCGAACTTCAATTCGAAAGGATTCCAAAAACCAGTAGCGAACTCTTCCAGCTGTGTGCCATCGCCCTGGCAGCGAGCCACGTTCCCACCGTCGCCGTAGCCGCTGATCTGGGAGCCGTCGTTTGCGCGTAGCGTATAAGCGCGGCTTCCAACATTTCCCCTGGAAACATACAACCGTCCGTCGACGTCAAAGGTAATTCCCAACAGGCAGTTGTGAGCGTACCGCTCGCTCGTCACGAGTTCGAGCACGCGCTCCTTCCGTTCGCAAACTGAGTCGTCGTCCGCATCGTGCAGCGCGAGTACTTCGCGTGCACAAACGACATACAGGACTCCTTGGGGCGAAAAGGCCAGGTTCATCGCAGCATCTAGGCCTTCAGCAAAGATCGAAATGTCGTCGAACTCCCCGTCACCGTTGCGATCTGAGAAGATCTTGATTCGATCGGTCTTCGGTCCCGCGTAATCTGCAGGCGGATGATGTGTATGGGACTCGATGACGAAAAGACGGTCGGACGCGTCGACGGCCATTCCGATCGGTGTCACGATCTCGGGATGCTCGGCGACCAGCGTCAGTTCGAGCCGCGGATCGTGCACCTTCGGTTGCTGACCCGTTGCGCCCGCCGAAGCGGCCAGCACGAGAGCTGTCCAGATGCCCCAGCCCAGGCGGTGGCCATAGAATGATGGACACCGGTGGGCTGCGCGCCGCCTGCTCTTGCGCCGACCGCGGACGCTATGACGGCGGTAACTGTATGGATGTCGCTCGTGAATGATAGGGTCCCCTTTTTTGCAGGCCAAGCGCCGACGCGATAACAACGGCATTCTACACAAAGTCCCGCGGCCATCGAACGAAGCGGCGTCCGGTGATACAGTATCACATGCCCCTCGCGATGTGTGGCATTCTAATCCGCGGACCGTCCGCGCGACGCCATTTCGCCTTCGTGACGTGTTGGATGAGGTGACACTTTGACGGAACCCCGTTACTTACCCGAAGTGAGACGGCAGTACGAAGCGTATCCTTTTCCACCGCGCGACCCGGCCGAGGAGCGAGAACGGCTTGTCGCGGGCACGATCGATCACGCTGCGCTGGTCAATCACTATTGTTTCGGCGGCAGGCAGTCATTCGGAGGCTGCCGGGTCCTGGCGGCCGGTGGCGGTACGGGCGATTCGACCATCTTCTGGGCGGAACAGCTGCGGGAGGAGGGCGGCGAGGTTGTCCACGTCGACATCAGCGAGGCGAGTTTGGCGATTGCCAAGCAGCGTGCTGCCGTCCGGAACCTGGAGAACATCGTCTGGCGGCAGCAGTCGCTGCTGGAGATAACGCCGGCTGAGCTGGGGCGATTCGATTTCATCAATTGCTACGGTGTCCTGCACCACCTGGAAGATCCTCAAGTCGGCCTGAGCAAGCTGCACGAGGTGCTGGCGGACGACGGTGCCGCCGGTTTACTGCTGTACGGTACTTACGGGAGGTTGGCGCTGTACCAAGTCCAGGAGCTGGTGCAGCGTTTCGGGATTCACGAGCTCGAGATCGACCAGCGGATCGCCTTGGCGCGGCGGTTGATGGAGCTGCTGCCTGAATCGAGCTGGTACAAACGCGGACCCAACAACAAGAACCACGAGAAGTTCGCGGACGAGGTCTTCTTCGATAGCTACCTACACAGCCAGGATCGGTCCTACACGGTCTCTGAGCTGTATGACTTCGTCGAGGCGGGCGGTTTTCACTTGGTGGCCTTCAGCCACGCCGCTCAGCGAATGATGTACCGCCCCGAGACTTTCATCAAGGACAAATCGCTGCTCGACCTGTTGCCCGCGGACGAGCGAGAACGGCAAGCCGCCGCGGAGCTGATCGGTGGTCAGATCGGCCGGCACGAGTTCTACATTTCGAAGCAGCGAGAGACGACAGCCCGCGTCGAGGATTTAGAGAATGTGCCCTTTTGGTTTCCCAAGCCGCTGCCAGAGTTGGCCACCATCACCGGTGCAGTCGGTCATGCCGTTACCGTCGACCGAGGTAGCGGTCTGCAAGTCCGTTTCAAGTTGCGAGAACATACCGCTGCTTTGCTCCGGTTCCTGGATGGTACACGTAGTCTGCAGGAGATCTTCTCTGCCGTGAGGCAAGCGGCGGGGCAGGCCGAGTTGGCGGACGAGGTCCTGCTGGCGGATTTTCGCCCCCTCTACGAGGTGCTGAACCGAGTCGACGCGCTTTTGTTGAGGCATAAGTCGGTCGCACCTTTTGCAAGCGGAAAGGAACTGCAAGATAGGGCCTTTCCTTGAGTACGTCGTTGAGATTTCACAGGAGAGTGAGAGTATGTCGGAGTCAGATAAGTTGGCGCGCGCGTTCGCCGTCGCGGCAAGCAGCGAGCTCGACGATGCCCTGCAGAAGATCGGGCATTGTCTAGAACAACTCGACCACGATCAGGTTTGGGCGCGGCAGTCAGCGGAGCTGAACAGTATGGCCAACCTGCTGCTGCATTTGGCCGGCAACCTGCGCCAATGGATCATCTCGGGACTCGGTGGTACTCCGGATGTACGCCAGAGACAGAGTGAGTTCGACGACCGTGGCGGAGCAGCGAAAGAGGAGTTGTTCCGCCGACTCGAGGAGACTGTGGCCGAGGCGCGTGATGTGCTGGCCGAGCTGTCACCTCAGGAGTGGCTGCGTGCACGGCGCATTCAGGGCTTTGAAGTCTCCGGCGCGCAGGCGACGATGCATTCTGTCGCACACTTTCGCGGTCATACCCAGGAGATCGTCTACATGACTCGGTGTGCGCTTGGCGAGGGCTACGAGTTCGACTTTGTGCCGAACTCAGAGCAAGCCTAACCCGAATTATTCATGAGCGATCTGCTGCGAGGTCGTAAGTCCATCCGTGGCTTCGTCATGCTTCACAATTCTCCCTCGACGTATTGCTTCAATACGCCTGCGGAAGAATTGCTCGCCTTCCTTGCCACGAACGTACTTACAACCTCTCGCGACGATCTTCATGAATAATCCGGGCTAAATGACCTAGGATTGGCTAAATCGATCCAGGCTCAGTTGGTAGTTGTACAACTGAGGTAGCCAGACGGTGAGTACAAAGACGATCCCGGCTAGGTATAGGCACAACGTGCAGATGGCGATACTGCGCATCGCCACGTGCTTGCCTTTCCAGCTTACAAAGGTGCAGGCTCCGATGGCGAATGCCAACTCGAACCACACGAAGTAGTGGCCGTTGTACTCGGGATCCCAGTACGAAAGAGGACTTACGAAATGCCAATCTGTAAAGGGAAGGAAGTGCCCGTGTGCGTCGTCGTTGTGCAGGGGAAGATCACAGACCATGTGCAAGAGGGCGCTCGCGGCGCAAAGCATTCCCCAACGCCAGCCGAGCACTTTTCCCGTCAGCATCAGCAGGATCGCCGCCGGAATCGAGTTGAAGACGTCGAAGAAGAGCTGCCAATCCTGTTGGAAGTAGAGCTCTGACCAAATCTCCCCTTCGGAGCGCCCTGCCCACTTTTGGTATCCATAGAACCCGAACATCGGCAGATCGGGCAACACGGCGCCTAGCGCCACCGCAGCGGCCGATCCCCAACCCAGCTCATTGCGCCAAACGAATACGCTTGCTGCCAGGTGCGCCGGTGTATGCATGCTCTTTTCCGGACACCCTGTTGTGTCCTGCGGGCCTTGTGATTTAGCAGAGAATTCCGTAGTGCGTTTTCGTCAAACAAAGGAGCCGCGCCAAAGCTATTCGTGGCGCAACGCTTCGATCGGATCCATATAGGCGGCTCGCCGAGCCGGGAACAGTCCGAAGAAGACGCCCAGCCCAATGGAGATTGTCAAAGCCAGAATGACGGACCAGGGAGCGATTCTCGGTTCTAATGTCTGAACGGCCGGAGGCAGTAGATCCGGGTTTACTCGCGCGGTGACCTCGCGCAATGACTCAACGATCGGTCCGCAGAGAAATCCGAAGCCGACACCGAGCAGTCCGCCTGTACCGGTCAGCACCACGGTCTCAGTGAGGAACTGTTGCATGATGTCGTGCCGTGTTGCCCCCAGCGCCCGGCGAACACCGATCTCGCGCGTTCGCTCGGTTACTGTTGCCAACATGATATTCATGATACCGATCCCACCGACCAACAGTGAAATGCCGGCGATTACGACCAGCAGCAGGTTAAACAGAGTGCGCATTCGTTCCGCCTGTCGCAGCAGCTCTTTGGGGACGACGACAGCATAATCAGCCTCTTCGTGGTATTTGTCCAACAGCGTCGAGACGATTTCGGCGGTTTCATCGACCTCGTCGATTGTCCGCACGGTCAGCGTCAGTTGGCTTAGTTCGACGAGTTCTCCATCGAACCCGCCGGCTCGTCTGGTCATGACCATATCGCCAATTCGTTCTCTCAACGTCGACAGTGGAATGTAGGCATCAAGGTTGTAGTCCCTTGCTTCCAAGCTTCCGCCGATGGCCGCCGAGGCAGTTCGATCGGCCGTTTGCCCGACCACCACGTAGAGATCGCCGTCGATCCGGACGACTTGGCCAATGGGATCCTCGAAGGGGAACAGCTTTTGGCACGATTTGTCCGCCAACACGACCACGTTCTTGCCGAGGTCTTGGCTGTTGAGGAAACGTCCTCGAGCGATCGTGAGGTGATTGAGCCCGAAGTAGCTGGATGTGCAGCCGATCAATTTGACGTCCACCGTTCGATCCAGCACGCTAAGTTCACGCCGAATCTCTCGCATGGGGACAGCGTCTTGAATGCTGGGGACGTTGGATACGATTCTCCTGTAGTCCTCTCGCAGCAAGCCGTACTCGATGAATGGGCTGCCGCGATCAGCCGACGATGAGTCGCTCGAAGGCTTCACGCTGCGGACGATGATATTCAATGCTCCCAGTTCTTGGATCTGCTGCTGAGCTTGGTAGCTCACCCCTTCTCCCATGGCGACAAGCCAGATCACGGCGCTGGTCCCGATGAAGATGCCGAGCACGGCCAGCAGGGATCGCAGCTTGTGCAGCAACAGGCTGCTAATGCCGAGCCGAACGGTTTGGATCGTTTTGCTGTACATTGGTCGCGGCATTTAGCGCCGGTGGTCATCGGTCGCGTCGCAGAGAGGAAAGAACCACCGGGCAGATGTGTGGATCACGCTTCCACATTTTCTTCCGCAGCGTCACCAGACGATTCGACTGGCGGCTGAAGCGCTCGTTGTTTGGCGTCTTCGATCACGGAACGTGGGTTGAGCACCACGCGTTCGCCAACCGAGACGCCATTTTCGACCACAATGAACTGGTCATTGCTAGCACCGACGACGAGTGCCCTCATCTCCGGCTGAATCGAACCTTCGACCCAGCAATAAAATCGCTCGTCTAGTTCGACGACCGCCGCGACTGGCAATGTGAGGACGTCCGCATATCGCGCGACATTGATCTCGACTTCTGCACTCATGCCCGGCTTGAGCCCCACCTCACCCGCGATGCTGACGATGGTTGCAAATTCCTTGGCACTGCTGGACCACCAGCCAGACTGTTCCGCGCGATTGGAGATCGACACCACTTCGCCGTGCCACTCCCGGCCCTGAATTCGGATGACCGCTTTCATGCCCGGCTTGATTTGCTCGACCTTGGACTCATGGACTTGGACCTTCGCCTGCATCTGTGTCAGGTCGGGCAGCTGGATCAGAGTCTGTTGCTCGCGGACAGCCGCGCCTTCTTTCACCTCTGGCTCTTGGCTCCACCGGTAAACCTCCGGGTAGATCACCATTCCATCTTGTGGGGCCTGGATAACGCACTTTTCCTTTTGAGTCGTCAGTCTGTCGAGCCGACTCTCTTCCAGCTCGAGGGCCGCGGCTTCGGACGCCACCTTGGCCTCCGCAGCTTTCTGTGCGCTCCGCAGCTCCTGGAGTGTTTTTGTCTTGGTGAACCTCCTGAGCACGTCTTCCTCGGTACGTTTCAAATCCAGCTCGAGCTGCGCGTGCTCGACGGCGAAGACTTGCGCGTCACGTTCGACATCACTGACATATCCCTTGCGGAACATCCTCCTGGTGAACTCCAGGCGGTTTGTAGCCGTTCGCAGGTTTTCCTCAGCGATAGCAACGTTACTTTGTGCCAGCTGAAGTTCTGCTCGAAAGGTACCCTCCAGGTATTCGGTGACCGCAAGTTTGGCAACTGCCGCGTCGCTCTCCGCCTGGATAAACGCCGCGCGGGCCTTTTCATGAGCGATCTTCTGCTTGCTGATCTCCTCATCGATCGTGGATGCGTCGAGACGAACCAGCACCTCGCCTTTTTTTACCTCGGCACCGTCTTTGACAATCGACAGGATGGTGCTTCCGCCAGCCACCAGGCACTTGATGTCTTCGTTGCTGGCGCTTTCCAAGTCGCCAGTTTCTGTTACTGTCACCACCAGCTCGCTCCGCTGGACCGTGTGCGTAAGCCGCGGGCTCTTCCGCTGAGGAGCTATCGCCGGGAGCGAGAGCCACACTCCTCCGACCGACAGGCCCGCCAGAACGAGAACAGCGACAGTTCGAAAAATCCACGATCCGAGCTGCCGCTGGCCATGTGGAGAAGGTGAAGAACTCCAAACACCAGACTCTGGCTGCGGAGGGTCGCTGCGCGCTGTTTCGTGCTGCGAAGTAGTGCTCGCCATTGGTAACTCACGTGTGCTCAAGTGGATCGAGATCCCCCGCTGGCCCTAAGTCAATTGTAACTGACTTCCGGCTCTGATGTGGTGCCTGCTTGTAAGACACTTTGTCGCAGCGGGGCTGTTCTAGCCCGAATTATTCATGAGCGATCTGCTGCGAGGTCGTAAGTCCATCCGTGGCTTCGTCATGCTTCACAATTCTCCCTCGACGTATTGCTTCAATACGCCTGCGGAAGAATTGCTCGCCTTCCTTGCCACGAACGTACTTACAACCTCTCGCCACGATCTTCATGAATAATCCGGGCTAGGGCGGTTTTCAGAGAGTAGTTCGAGGGACCTATTTGCGTTGGCAGCCCGACTTCGCTGTTGCAGTTGCGATTGGCTCAATCCTCAAGTGTCATTCTTGAAGTTGCGAGTTTCGCCTCGACTCAATCGGAAACGCGAAGCGTAAGCTTTTGAAGTTGCGCTTTCGGCTCAATCGTAACCCGAAGCGTAAGCGCGGGAATCACTTGCGTTGGTACACGAACTCCCCGTCGCTGACGGAGGTCGTGCAGCTTTTATGCTTCCATGCAATCCGCCAAACTCTGGCGAGTTCGGCTACGCTCCAAATCAGCCGCTGGGCGTTAGCCCACGGTTCCCCAGCGAAACTGACGCGTAGCGTCCGGCGAGGCTCCCCCCTCTCCGGCCCTTCGGGCCGACTCTCCCCGAGGGGAGAGTGACGAAAGACGAAATCACGCACTAACTTAAAAGCTGCACAGCCTCTACACATCGGGTTACGAAAGACGCTTCACTGCTGCTGTGGCATGGCCAGCCGCCGTTGCAGCCAGATCACGATAAATCCGACGAGAATCGTGGGCGGTCCTTCGAGCAGTGTCCAGAGCAGTGGCATTCCGGCACTAATGTCGATTCCCAACAACAGCACGCCCAGGAACACGAAGAGTAGTCCCCACAGAGCGACGATGCTGCGGTACCTTTCTACGTCCCACGAGATATACAAAGTGATGACGGCGAACGCCCAGTAGAACGCGGAAAGCGATCTCGCCAGGTAGCCGACAATGGCCTCATCTGGCAGCGAACCGAGCCCCAGGTAGCCGTGAATCGAATCCATCCACGCATGTGGTAAGAACACCGCCGGAAGCGCAAACAGCCCGGTGACCCCAACGAAGCGGAGGATGACGACCAGAACAAATTTGGGTTGGCGCATGGTTCGAACAAATTCAGCAAGGACGTTTCGCTGGCCAGGACAACGATGGAACCCAAGGCGGCAGATCAGCTAGGAACGCGCGGACTAGAATCCCAGGGCTTCGAGGCCGTCGAGGTTCGCGCGGAGGCTGGCTTCTGCGTCGAGTTCGGGTCGATGATCCAGAATTCCAATCGGCCCGCGGTAGCCGCTGTCGCGAACGATCTGCAGCATCCTTCGCTCATGTTGTCCCGCGCCCAAGGTCACAATCTTGGGGTCCGGCCGATCGTTCATTCCATTCACGTTGAGACAAAACAGATAGGGGATCATCGATTCGAACGACCTTTTGAACTGCGCGATGTGTGCATGTCCGTGGTGAAAGTTGTAGACAATACCGACGTGTTCCGCGTTATGGTGCTCCCGCAGGTGCCTGCAGACGGCGACGAGGTTGCTGGGCTCGCCTCCCCACCCGCCATGGTTGTAAAGGCCCAATTGACAGTCCAGTTCCGCGGCTTTTTCGACCAGCGGCATGAGTTCGTCGGCGGCAGCTGCCACCCCGCGCCTGTTGTGATTCTCCGGTGGGGCTGGGATTTGTTTTCCAAAGTTGCGGATGGATCCCGTGTTTTCGAATGAGGGGTTCCATGGCCGGATGCCAGTCCCAGAAGGCAAAGTACTCCAGGCCGTGCTTGCGGTATTCCACGATTTCCTGCTCGAACGTGGGGACGTGCCGTTCCCGCCAATCGTAGGCTGCCTTCTTGAAGCCGAGCTGCTTCAACATCGCTGCCCGTTCTGCTGGACTGCGGTCGGCCGCGTCGAAGGGCACCATGCACCAAGCCACCAGGTTGTCGCGGGGAAAAGAGGTCGCGAGAAAAAACGGCGCTGGCGTCGAGGCTCTCCTTGTGGACGAACCTGCCGTTCTGCATCACCGCTCGCACGTTATACATTGCCTTGATATCTCGGTGTGGGTCGCCCTCGACTACGACCAGGTCGGCGAGCTTACCGCGTTCGATGCTGCCCAGCCGCTCGCTGCAGCCGAAGAACCGCGCGTTGTTGATCGTCGACGCTTGAATCACCTCCATAGGCGTTAAACCGCACTCGACCAGTAACTCCATTTCACGCTGGTATGCCCAGCCAAGCTTGACATGCCGCGACCAAGTATGCCGAGCCGGTCACGACCGTCGCGCCGGCCTGCTGGCACATGCCCACGAATCGCATCATGTTCTCGAATCCTGCGACTTGTGCTGCGTCCCACATCCCTGCCGCCTGCGCGACGTTCGAAGAGGTTGCCAGTGTTGGGGAGACGAAGACGTTGTGTTCGACAATCAAGTCGAGCAGCCGCTTTGTCCGGGGAGAGTTTTGTAGATCCAGCGTTGCCCAGAGGCGATATCGCCCAGCGTGCCGGGCTTCGTTTTCGTCACCCACGTCCTGGCGAAAACTCTTCGCCACCTCAGGCTCGGCCAGGTCCGTTCCGAACGAAGTGATATGCTCGATGCCGTCCATCCCGGCCCGAATGGCGTCGCTCGCGTTCACCAGCTCCAGATGCGCGGTGACCGGTATTCCATGTTCGTCGGCGCGAGCACACGTTGCCCTTGATCGAGTCCAGCGATAAACGAAAGTAGACTTTGATGCCAGAAGCGCCCTGCTCGACGTAGCGGTCCACTGCTTTCCGCGCATCGGTTGGGCTCGGCAGAATGACTGCGTTGTGCGGCCAGGCCGGTGGCGACTGATCGAAGTGCGGACCTGTCACAAACAGCCTCGGTAACGGCCGGTCTAACTCACGCAATGGATGATACACCTCGATGGGTCGACCCGGATCCCGCGCCGTGGTGACGCCGTGTGACAAAAACAGCGGCGGGATCTTTGTACATGTCCGCGCCACTGCCGATGTGGAAGTGCGAGTCGAGTAGGCCCGGGAGGATCGAATGGCCCTCCAGCCGCACTATCTCGGCACCCACGGGGACGGTCATGCCGTTGCCCGGACCAGCGAAATACAATCCGGTTGCCTCGCACAAGGACGACGGAGTCTTTCGACCACCGGCCCACCAAGTCCATCGATCAGCGTCGCGCCGACGAAGGCCACGACCCGATACGGACTCTGGATCCGCCGGCGGATTGAACTCTTGCAGCCCCTCATACTGACCGTGCACCTGTGTCAGGACCATCGATCCGAGCACTGCGAGTACGGCCAATGTTGTCCACGGTTGGTTCCAGATTTGCGGCAGGCGGTTCACTCGGTTCATGACGTAGCTCTCGGGGGAGGGGCGATGGAGGGAGGAAGAAAGTAGCCGAGCTCGATTTTACTCGGCCGGCAGAGTGCCAGCTATCGGCACCTTGCAGGAACGGATAGGGCGACGTAGAAGCTGTATCCCCGAGAATGGGTACTTACCGAACTCGCCAGATCGTAGCCGAACTCGCCAGAGTTTGGCTTGGTGGACTGCCGATTCGTCCAAACTCTGGCGAGTTCGGCTACGCCGCAAATCAGCCGCTGGGCGTTAGCCCACGGTTCCCCAGCGAAACCGAGGTGTAGCGTCCGGCGAGTGCCCCCCTCTCCGGCCCTTCGGGCCGACTCTCCCCGAGGGGAGAGTGACGAAAGATGAAGTCACGCACTAAGTCAGAAGCTGCACGACCACTCTATCCAACGTGGAAAGAGCGGCTCCGCAGGAGCGTCGCCCTCCCGTCAGAGAGATCGTGCAGCGTTTTGCGCTTCATGCAAACCGCCAAACTCTGGCGAGTTCGGCTACGCTGCGAATCGGCTACGCTGCAAATCAGCCGCTGGGCGTTAGCCCGAACTTGAAACGCTCCAGAGCCGCTTTTGGCGGAGAACTCCTTTTCGGCGTTGGCCTTAAGTCGATTTCACAAATGCATTGTCGTAGCCAGAAAATTTGCGATTTGGGCTAGCTAGCTTTTCGCGGCGTTGCTACAAACGGGGAGATGAGCACTCCAGAACGACGCAGCGTGCATATTGCTACCGTCACTAAGACTCACAACGGTAAGACCTACACGTCCGGTACTCTTGCGACGTACTTATCGCGAAGGCGGAAAGGTGAAACATGAGACGCTGGGAAACTTGTCGGATCTGCCGCCGGATGTGATCGAGTTCATTCGGGGACGACTCAATGGGGAACTCGACGAAGGGGCACCAAAAGGTTCCTTTGAAATCCGTCGCAGCCTGCCGCATGGAAACGTGACGGCTGTGCTGCAAACGGCAAGGAACATCGGTCTTGATCAACTCTTGTCATCACGTCCCTGTCGGGAACGAGATCTGATCCTGGCGTTAGTCGTGTCGCGTCTCATCTCCCCTGGTTCCAAATTGAGCGTGTCTACTGGACTGAAGGGAGAAACAGCACAAAGCACGTTGGCCGAGGATCTGGGACTGGGCTGCGTGGAGATCCACGAGCTCTACGCCGCAATGGATTGGTTGTTAGCTCGTCAGAAGCGAATTGAAAACAAGCTTGCGAAAAGGCATCTACGAGGAGGCGTGCTTGTTCTGTTTGACGTCTCGTCGAGTTACTACACCGGTCGCGAGTCATCTTTGGTGACCCATGGCTATAGCCGCGACCACCGTGGTGACCGCCCGCAAATCGTGTATGGCTTGCTCTGTGATCCCGACGGTCGGCCGATTGCGGTCGAGGTCTTTTCTGGCAACACCGCCGATCCGGTTACCTTCACTCAGATTGTATCTCGTGTTCGTAAGCGATTCGGCATCGACCGTGTGGTATTCGTAGGCGACCGAGGGATGATCACCTCGGCGCGTATCAACGAAGATCTTCGTGGCATAGACGGCTTGGACTGGATTTCGGCTCTGCGTAGCGACGGGATCCGCAAACTGATTAAGACCAAACTCATACAAAAGTCTTTGTTTGACGAACGCGATCTCGCTGAGATCACATCGGAAGACTTCCCGGGCGAGCGGTTGATCGTCTGCCGCAATCCACAACTTGCGGACGAACGCTCACGCAAGCGAGAGGAATTGCTGCAAGCGACAGAGAAGCAACTCGAACCCATCCGCCAAGCGACTCTCCGCAAGACCAGGCCATTACGTGGCAAGGAAGCAATCGGCTTGCGCGTCGGCAAGGTGATCAACAAGCATAAAATGGAAAAGCATTTTGAACTAACCATCACCGAGAGTAGTTTCGCGTTCCAACGCAACGAGGAGAAGATCAAGATCGAGAGGCTGCTGGATGGACTGTACGTTGTACGGACAAGCGTACCCAAAGAGAAAATGAACTCCGAACATGTCGTCGAGAATTACAAGAGTTTGTCACACGTCGAACGAGCTTTTCGCTCCTTGAAGACAGTAGACCTCCAGCTTCGTCCGATCTACCATCACAAGGATGATCGAATTCGTGCGCATGTCTTCCTCTGCATGCTGTCCTACTATGTCGAGTGGCACATGCGTGAGCGTTTACGCAAAGTGTTGTTTGACGACTGCGATCGAGAAAGCGCCTCACGTTCGTCACCGGTCGCCCCGGCGGTTCGATCCGAGGCAGCCAAGCAAAAAGACGCCACGCGCCTCACGGAAGAGGGCCACCCAGTCCAAAGCTTTCAAGACTTGCTTCGTGATCTAGCGACGCTGACCCGAAACCGGATACACATCGCAGACTTTGATGCGGAATACGACAAGCTCACCTCTCCGACCGAATACCAACGGCACGTCTTCGACCTGCTCAACGTGACGCTGTAACACCCCCCAAGATCGTGTAGCCAGAACGCGCGCAAACGGGATGCGCCACAAACCCCGTCACCTAGAGTGTTTACGACTACCTCGTCGATTCAAGTTCGGGTTAGCCCACGGTTCCTCGGCGAACCAACGCGTAGCGTCGGGGGAGGGCTCCCCCCTCTCCGGCCCTTCGGGCCGACTCTCCCCGAGGGGAGAGTGACGAAAGATGAAATCACGCACTAAGTTAGAAGCCGCCAGTCCAAATTCTGGCGAATTCGGCTACGAGAAATCCTCAACAGTGCTGGCCACACTGCCGCTTTTGCATGGTCTGGTGCCTCGACGTGCGTTATATTGGAGGGGCCTGCGTGATTCGCAGGGCGAGCCGCGTTTTTCGTAACCCGAAAGCGTAAGCGAGGGGAGGTTGGTGTACCATCGCAGGTTTTCGCTCGCTTACGCTTCCGGGTTACGATTGAGGCAAACGCGCAACTTCCAAGCTAACGCCTCGGGTTACCAAGACCCGGCGAATTCGCATAATCCAGACTAGCCGCCTGCGGCAATCCAGGCGGTTCCCACCAACAGACGGCGGAAAGCCAACGAGATCCCGCCCCCCACGGGTTCACGCCTCATAGCCTCGCATTTTGTTACTCCCGCGCAGACGCGCGACAGACCTGCTTTTGCGGGCAGCTTGGTTAAACGAACTGCAAACTCCTGCCGATAAACGGTTTAGAAATTCACCGTAATGGGAATGCCGACCTTGTCCAGCACCAAGACCAAGTTGACCCAGGGAACGACGGGAGGGCGAGGCTCCTGCCGAGCCGAGGCGTTGACCCCGGCGGACCGCCGGCCATTCCGGATGATGTTGCCGCTCGTCATCACGGTGTTGGTGGCCATCCATCCCAGCCGCACGGCGTTGTCGTCTGAGCGGACGCCGCCCCAAGCTGGCTCGTCGTTTACTCGTGACGTGGTGCCGTTTCTCGAGCAGTACTGTGTCCACTGCCACGCGGGTAGCGATCCGGAGGCTGGGATCGGGTTCGATCGATATCGCGAGTCGTCGCATATTCAGGAGCAATATGCACTCTGGGAGAAGGCGGCCGGTGTCCTGGCCGAGCGTCTCATGCCACCGGAGGACGAGTCACAGCCGACCGACGCCGAGGTGCAACAGGTAACGGCGGCTATTCAAGAGGAGCTCGCGCGGTTCGATTGCAGCCAACCGCGCCCGGGGCGAGTCACCTTACGGCGTCTCAACAGGGCCGAATACAACAACACCATTCGAGATCTCGTGGGAATTGACTTCAGGCCGGCCGATGACTTTCCTTCCGACGACGTGGGCGAGGGATTCGACAACATTGGCGACGTCCTGTCGATTCCTCCACTGTTGCTAGAAAAATATCTGGCGGCTGCCGAAGCAGTCGTTTCTCAGGCCCTCGAGGACGACACGGGGAAGTCCTACCTGCTTTCTGCGGGCGACGACTGGGATGAGACCGCCGTCGTGCGCCAGAACCTCGCGTTGTTCGCAAGCCGTGCATACCGCCGGCCGGCGACTGACGACGAGCTCGACCGCCTGTTGGGTTTGATCAAGTACGTGCGTGGCCGTGGCGGCTCGCCGCAGCAAGCGTATCGAGCTGCACTGCATGCCATTCTCAGCTCGCCGCATTTTGTTTTCCTGGTCGAGCAAGGACCAGAGAAGTCGCTCGACGGTGTCCAGGAGCTGAACGATTACCAGCTGGCAACTCGCCTGTCTTACTTTCTCTGGAGCAGCATGCCCGACAAGGCGTTGTTCGAGCTGGCCGAAAAGGGATCGCTGCGCGATCGACGGGTCCTCGAGGCTCAAGTGTTGCGAATGTTGGCTGACGAGAAGTCCGCGGCGCTGGTCGAGAACTTTGCGGGCCAATGGCTGCAGTTGCGCGATCTTCGCAACCTGCATCCCGATCGAGAGAAGTTCCCCGATTTCGATGACGAGCTGAGGACCGCGATGTTGCGGGAAACACAGGTGTTCTTCGAAGCGATCATGCGCGAAGACCGCAGCGTGTTGGAGATCTTGGGAGCAGATTTTACTTTTGTGAATGGTCGACTGGCACGACACTACGGTATGGACGGGATCGAGGGCGACGAGTTCCAGCGTGTCTCGCTCTCTGGTCGTCGCCGCGGCGTGCTGACCCACGCCAGCATCTTGTTGCTAACGTCGAACCCCACCCGCACGTCGCCGGTCAAGCGCGGCAAGTGGATCATGGAGAACATTCTGGGCGTACCTCCACCCCCGCCGCCGGAAGGCGTGGAGGAACTCGAAGAAGACGCCGAGGTACTTGGTTCGATGCGCGAGCGGTTGGAGCAACACCGTACGAATGAGTCGTGTGCTGTGTGCCACCGGCGGATGGACCCCATCGGGTTCGGCTTAGAGAACTTCGACGCGATCGGCGCTTGGCGCGACCGCGACGGTCGCTTCGAAATCGACGCCTCAGGAAACCTGCTCGGAGGCCGGCAGTTTGATGGTCCACACGAGCTGATGACCATCCTGATCGAGGAAAAACAGGGCGAATTCTGCCGTTGTTTGGCCAGGAAGATGCTAACATATGCGCTAGGAAGAGGGCTTACGAATCACGACCGGTGTGCGATCGACGAGATCACAAAACAGTTGGAGAAACGGAATTTTCGCTTCAGCGCACTGGTCTCGGCAATTGTAAACAGCGATCCATTCACGTTGCGGGCACCGACAGGAGTTGAATGATGGCGTCAGTCACTCGTCGTACCGTTCTCAAAGGGGTTGGCGTTTCACTTGGCTTGCCGTGGCTCGAGTCACTTCAACCTCGCCAGGCTTGGGGAGCGACGACGAGCGGTAAGGAGACCGCCCGACCGAGGCGGATGGCGTTTCTGTTTGTCCCCAACGGTGTCCACATGCCGGACTGGACCCCAGAGCGAGATGGCTACGGATTCCGGCTGCCATACATTCTCGAGCCGTTGGCCAGCGTCCAGGATGACTTAATGGTGCTCAGCGGACTCACGCACGACAAGGGACGCGCCAATGGTGACGGGCCGGGCGATCACGCGCGCAGCGCGTCGGTCTTCTTGACGGGCGCCCAGCCCCGCAAAACGGCTGGAGCGAACATTCGTTCCGGGGTTTCGGTGGACCAGTTTGCTGCGCAGGCCATGGGCGGAGCGACCAAGTTCGCCTCGCTAGAGTTGGGCTGTGAAGAAGGACGGGGCGCGGGCAATTGTGACTCGGGTTACAGCTGCGCGTATTCGTCCAACATCTCTTGGGCAGCGGAGGATCGACCGGTTGGCAAGGAGATCAACCCCCGGTTGGTTTTTGAACGACTGTTCGGCGAGAACCCTGGGCAGTCCGCTGCGGCTCGCGAGCGACGGGCGATGCGGAAGAGCGTGCTCGACTTCATCTACGACGACGCCCGCCGATTGCGACAGGAGCTCGGTGGAAACGATCGCCGCAAGCTCGACGAATACCTCTCGGGTGTGCGGGAAGTGGAACGGCGGATTGCCCGCGCGGACGGGAACCGTGGCACCACGACCGTGGACGGCCAGCAAGGGCCGGCGGGTATTCCGGATGACTACGGTGACCACATACGGCTCATGTGTGACATGATCGTGTTGGCTTTCCAGTCGGACTTGACGCGGGTGGCCACATTCATGTTGGCCAATGCGGGCAGCAATCGGAGCTACAACCCGATTGATGTTCCGGACGGCCACCATAGCCTTTCACATCATCGTGGCGATCCGAAGAAACACGCCAAGATCCGCAAGATCAACCGGTTTCACGTATCGCAGCTGGCCTATCTGCTAAGGAAGATGAAGGCTGTTCCCGAAGGCGACGGCAACCTACTAGACAACTCGATGGTTGTTTACGGCAGCGGCTTGAGCGACGGTAATCGCCACAACAACGAGAACTTGCCGATGTTGTTGGCAGGTCGCGGAGGTGGCACACTCGACACCGGACGCCACGTTCGGTACGAAGAAGAGACGCCGTTGACCAACTTGTATTTGTCGATGTTGGACCGTTTCGGTTCGCCGGCGGAGTTTATCGGTGACAGCACTGGCCGGTTGACTGGATTGACTGTCTAGCGCGCCACCGCGTTTCAGTTTGCCGAGCGGCTTGCCGAGTCTGGCGAAGGCAGGCTGGGGAAGCCGATCGGAAGGGACTAGCACGATCTTGACTCATGCCTCACCGCGTCCATTCTCGATGTCAACTCTGTAGTTGTTCACGTCCTGGGTTCCTTAGCATCGTTCTTTCGTCCCTGGTTGCGTTGGGATGCTGGGTGGTTGCGCCGCCTGTTGTTTGGTCGGCGGAGACTCCCGATGTCGCTCAGCTGGTCGAGTCGCTGTCCGACTCAGACGAAGGGATCCGTCGCGAAGCCGCCTACGCGCTGGCTGGCCTGGGGCCCGCCGCCGGAGCGGCGGTCGAAGCGCTGATCGAAGCGTTGAGCGATGGCGATGAACAGGTGAAGTACCAGTCGCTCGTGGCGCTGGCGCACATCGGGCCCGGCGCGGAACCAGCGATTCCCAAACTGATGGAGATTCTGGAGAATCGCGACGCCCAAAGACGGTATCGCGCAGCGTTTGCATTGGGCCGGATAGGAGCCGCCGCTCTGCCAGCTTTGCGCGAGGGGCTGGCTGATGATTCGTCGTTCGTGCGTGAAGCGGCAGCTCGTTCGTTGGCCTGGTTGGGTTCGGCTGCGGAGCCTGCCGTGGACGACTTGATACTGGGGCTCGACGACTCGCAAGCCGAAGTGCGGAAGCAAGTCGTGGCGGCGCTGGGCAACCTTGGGGCGGCTGCTGAGCCGAAATTGTCGACCGCTCTCCGCAGCGATTCAGCCGTGGTACGGATGGGCGCCGCGTTGGCGTTTCGTCGCATCCGACCAGGCTCCGAAACGACCCTGCAGGCTCTCTGGGCGGCGACCGCGGACGCAGACGCCGCCGTCCGCGCCAGTGCGCTTTCGGCTCTATCCTCATCATCAACGGATTCCGTCAAGCTGGTCGACGCGATCGCCCGTGGCTTGGAGGATGCCGATCACCGAGTCCGCAATGCCGCTATTGCCGGCCTGATCAAGCTTGGCCCGGCTGCGAAGGAGAGTGTCCCGGTGTTGATGCGTCTGCTGTCCAGCGGGGACCAGCGAGCGCGGGAAGCAGCTGCGTTCGCTTTGGGGGGCGCTCGGAGCAGACGCTGAGTCCGCGATTCCGGCGCTGATCGAGGCGTTGCAAGACGAGACGGCCGCGGACTCGGCCGTGTCCCGAGCCTTAGGTCGCATTGGCAGTGCTGCAGTTCCCTATTTGCTGGCGGCAACCCAGGACGAATCGGCATCGGCGGCCCTGATCGCTGATGCTCTGGCGGGGATTGGCACCGTTGCTCTTGAACCTCTGCTGGCTGCCTTTGCCAATCAGAACGCCGACATTCGCGCCGCCGCGGCCTCGGCCTTGGGTCGGATCGAGCCGAAGCCGGCTTCCGCGATCGAGCCGCTGGTAGCGGCGCTCGGCGACGAATCAGCAGCCGTGCGGGCTGCGGCTGCTGAGGCGGTCGGTCGCTCGCGACGAGCAGCCGCGTCTGCCGCCGGGGCGCTGGCAGCCGCCACGGAAGACGCGGACCCGCGGGTTCGCGCCCAGGCGATGTTCGCTTTGGCTCAGGTCTCCACGGACAGCCCGCAGCACCTGCCTGCCATTGCCGGCGGACTGCATGATGACGATCCGCGAGTGCGCGCTCGTGCTGCGGACGCTCTGGCGGAGGTTGGAGCGGCGGCCGCAGAGGTCACGCAGGAATTGGCTGTGGCGTTGGCCGACCCGGCGTTCGCAGTCAGGCTTTCCGCCGCACGCGCTTTGGGTGGTATTGGCGCGGCGTCCGAATCGGCGGTTCCGCAGCTGGTCGACACACTCGGCGATCCGGAGACCCGCGTACGCGTTGCTGCGGCGGAGGCGCTCGGCAAGATCGGCAGTCAAACGGAATTGGTGTTGGATGGACTCATCGGGGCTCTGGACGACGACGAAGAGTCGGCTCTCTTGGCCGCGATCAAGACGCTCGGCCAGTTAGCTCGCCAAGGTCAAGCGAATGACGAACTCGCCGCTTTGCTGGAGCATCCGGGGCCAGCGGTTCGTGCGGCGGCCATCGAGGCGTTGTCTAGCGGTGCGAGGAGCGAGGCCGTGCGAGTGGTCCCGCTACTAACGGATTCGCTGCGCGACAAGGAATGGGATGTGCGGAAAGCGGCGGCGGTGGCTCTGGGCGATATCGGAGCTCCGGCGAAGTCAGCGGTCCCGGTCTTGTTCGAGTTACTTGCTAGTGAAGTCGACCGCGAAGCAGCGCGGGGTGCGTTGAGGGAAATTGACACGGTCGATGCAGACGCCATTCCGGTGCTCGTCAAGACGCTGCAGATCGACGACCGCCGTGTGCAGTACTACGCTGTCTACTTCCTTGGCAAGCTGGGTCCGCAAGCCAGCACGGCGATGCCCGCCCTGCGGCAAGTGCAAAAGAACTCCGAGAGCAGCCGGATGCGAAAGTTCGTCGAAGAGACGATCAGCAAGATCGAGGGAAACACCGACAACAACTGACGAACCGGAAATCAAAACTCAATGCGCCATTCGGTCCCAATTCAAGCCGCCCTTTTCTTGCTAGCCGTTGCAGTGGTTTCCCCGGCCGTAGCGGCTGGGCCGAACATCCTGTTCATTGCCATCGACGACCAAAACGACTGGATTGGCTGCCTCGGCGGGCATCCTCAGGTTCGTACACCCAACATCGATCGCCTTGCGGAGCGGGGGACGTTGTTCGCAAATGCCCATTGCCAATCGCCCCTCTGCAACTCGTCGCGGACGAGCCTGATGACCGGGCTGCGTCCTTCGACGACGGGTATCTATGGTCTTGCGCCGTGGTTCCGTACTCTGGAGGAACATCGAGATTTGGTCTCGTTGCCACAATACCTCGCCCAGCACGGATACCGTACCTATTCCACCGGTAAGATCTATCACGGAGGTTTAGGACGGAAGCCGACGGACAAGGAATTTCACGTCCTAGGGCCGGGAACCCAAGTACGTGCGCGGCCACCGCAGAAGTTGGTCAATACTCCCACCGACCATAAGCTGGTCGATTGGGGGGTCTTTCCGCATCGAGACGAAGACAAGAACGACTGGCACGTGGCCAGTTGGGCGATCGAACAACTCGAGGCGAAGCCCGCGGGGCCTTTCTTCTTATCGGTGGGGTTTTTCCTGCCGCACGTGCCTTGCTATGCCACGCAAGATTGGTTCGATCTCTATCCAGTCGACGAGCTGATCATGCCGCCGTTCAAGCTGGACGACCGCGACGACACACCGCGATTTTCCTGGTACTTGCATTGGAAACTGCCCGAACCACGTTACAAGTTCTTGAAAGAAGCGAACCAGTGGAAGAACCTAGTTCGCTCTTATCTGGCATGCACCAGTTTCGTCGATAGCCAGGTAGGGCGGGTGCTCGATGCGTTGGAAGAGAACGGCTACGCGGAGAACACGATTGTCGTCCTCTGGAGCGACCATGGCTGGCACCTGGGCGAGAAGTTCATCACCGGGAAAAACACGCTGTGGGACCGGTCGACTCGAGTCCCGCTGATCTTCGCCGGTCCTGGCGTTGCGCCGGGCGGACATTGCAGGCAGCCTGCGGAGCTGCTCGACATCTATCCGACGTTGATCGACTTGTGCGGTCTTCCGGCGAACGACCGACTCGAAGGTCATAGCCTCATGCCCCAGCTCGAGGACGATGAGGCCCCGCGAGAGTGGCCGGCGATCACAACACACAATCACGACAACCATGGCGTGCGGACTGAAGACTGGCGATACATTCAGTACGCTGACGGTTCCCAAGAGCTGTACGATATGCGCAACGATCCAAACGAATGGCACAACCTGGCGGGCGATCCGCGGTTTGCCTCGATCGTCCGCGAACATCGCCAGTGGATCCCAGCGCGAAACGCCAAGCCAGCTCGCGGCAGCAAGCATCGGATCCTGACGTACGTCGACGGTCAGGTCAACTGGGAAGGTGAGGACGTCGGAGCTAACGACTCGATACCCGAGCTGTAACGTAGCCGGCGTACTCCCGTGAGCCGTAGCTGGGTAAACGCTCGACACGAAACGCATTGAACCTGGTGCCGGAACGGCGCGGCGTCACGTCTTGCGAGAAGTCAGTGTCTCGCCTGCCGCTTGTCCGGCCTACTTACTGGACTAGCGCTCGACACGAAATACATCGAAGCCGTTGCTGCCGGAACGGCGCGGCAGTTACGTCTTGCGAGAAGCCACTGTCTTTCCTGCCGCTTGTTCCGGCCTACTTACTACTTACTAACTGTAGCGCGGCGCCGTCGAGTTTGAGAAGAAGTCGACTCTGACCCCGGTTAGCGGTCCAGTACGACAGGCCGACGGCCGACGGTAACCGTGAAGGTCAGTTCTGTGTCGTCTCTCAGCACTCCCACCTCCGCCACGCTGCCCACCCCGGTCCGGCCGATCGCCTGTTTCAGGGCGGGTGCATCGTCGACCGTCGCGCCGTTCCAACTGACAATGATATCACCGGCACGAATGCCGGCTTCTCCGGCGGGCGATATTGTACCCATGAGAGAAAGCCCGGTGATGAGGGCACCATGTTCGCAGGCATCGTCATCGGGGTGCAGCTGCACACCCAACCAGCCGCGCACGACTTGGCCTTTGGCCCTTAGTTGATCGTAGACGGTCCGCGCGGCATTGCTGGGAATGGCCAAACTGATTCCCGCAAAGAAGTCGCCATCACCGACAATGGCCGTGTTGATTCCCACAACGTGGCCCCGCACATCGACCAGCGGCCCGCCGCTGCTGCCTGGGTTGATAGGGGCATCTGTTTGCAAGAAGTTGACGTATCTCTCGCGCGATAACCGGGTCCGGTTCTTGGCGCTCAGGATCCCCGAAGTGACACTCTGTTGAAGCCCGAACGGGCTGCCCACGGTCCACACCAATTCACCGACTTCCAGTTTCTCGCTGTTGCCCCATGCGGCAGGGATCAAATCGTCCGCCGGCACCTTGAGCACTGCCAAGTCGGTTGGCCGGTCGAATCCGACCACATCGGCCGACTTGACCCGACCGTCACTCAAGGTAACCCGGATTTCTGTGGCGTCTTCAATCACGTGATGGTTGGTCAAGATGTATCCGTCGGAGTCGACAACGAGCCCGGAGCCAGCTCCTTGTCGCCCGCGCCGACTTCTTTCGCGCCGGGGCAGGTCCAGCGTTCGCGACAGCTCGTTCTCCCGCGAGGTCACTTCAATATGCACGACACTGGGCCGAATTCGTTTCGAGATCAGTTGATAGGCCTTCGACAGGCTCTCCAACGGAAACGCTTCCAGACCAGCGCTGGCCACTTCGACCTCCGCCCGCTGGCGTCCCCGCGTGATGGAGTACTGAACGTGTTCGATCAGGTAGGGTACGAAAAAGCGCAAGATCAGTAAGGTCGTGGCCAAGGAAAGGAACCACGCGAGTCCACTGAACAGTGACGAACGACCGTCGGGTACGGGAGCTGGCGGCCGGGCGGCCAGAGGCGTGAACGGATAGTCCCTAGCGGTCTCGCTGGAATCCGTCTTGTCGGTTTGCTGGTTGGGGACGTCACTCATAGACGGTCGCGAGCGGTGTTCGGTAGCCAGTCATCAATCATCAGTTATATACTAATCAACGAGCCTTTGATAACTCTCTACGATCAGCTCCGGCCAACCTGGGCCCCCTTCATGGACGAAAACTCGGCGCAAGAGAACTTGATCATTCGCGCGTCGGCGGGTACGGGCAAGACCTACCAGCTGTCCAACCGTTTCTTGTCCCTGCTCGCTGGCGGTGCAACCGCTGACTGCATTCTGGCCACGACGTTTACTCGCAAGGCAGCCGGGGAGATACTCGACCGGGTCATGGCACGGCTCGCCGATGCTGTATTTGATGGCTCGAAACGCCGCGAGCTCGAGCGATCCCTGCAGCTCGACAATCTCAGCCGTGATCGGTGCTTCGAGCTCCTTCAGCATCTGCTTCGAAATCTGCATCGCCTGCGAATCTGCACCATGGACAGTTTTTTTGCGCAGGTGGCTCGTGGTTTGAGTTTGGAGCTACAGCTCGCACCGACCTGGCGGATCCTCGACGACTGGCAGGAGTCGGCCCTACGGGACCGTGCATTAAGCGCTGTGCTGCGGGAAGAACGCACTTCCCAACTACACTCGCTAACTCATCTGTTGACGAAGGGGGAGGCACGGCGTGGAGTGGCGGACATGTTGCGGCGGGTGGTCCGTGACCTGCACGAGCTCTACCAGGAAACCGACGAGTCCGCTTGGCATGGGCTCCGCCATCCGCAGCCGCTCGCCCCACTTCAGCTGCAAGAAGCGCTCGACCATCTGGCCGGAGCCGATATCGCCAAGCAGCTGGTCAGGCCCCGTGACGCAGATCATGCGCGTGCCAGAGCGGGTGACTGGGAGTCCTTTGTGAAATTGGGACTGACCGGAAAGATCGTCTTGGGTGAGTCGACCTATTCGAAGACGGCGATCCCGGCTGAGGTAGCGGAGCTCTACGGGCCTTTGATCCAGCATGCGAAAGCGGTGTTGGTGGGCAGGGTGGCCCAGCAGACGGAGGGCTCGTATCGATTGTTGCGACAGTTCGACAGAGCCGTTACCAGGTTGAAGGCTGAGCAGGCCGCCCTACGCTTCTATGACGTTACTCATCGACTCGCCGCGCTGGAAGACGAACGCCGCGACTTGGCGGACGCTGCGCACAACCAACTCGCCTTTCGCTTGGACGGTGTCGTCGAGCATCTGCTGCTCGACGAATTTCAAGACACATCACCTCCACAGTGGCGCGCGCTGCAGGCGCTTGCCGAGCGGGTGGTTGCCGACCGGTCGGGCGCCACTTCGTTCTTTTGCGTGGGAGACGTGAAGCAAGCCATTTACGGTTGGCGGGGAGGTGTTGCCGAGATCTTCGCGGCCGTCGAGGGCCAGTTGCCTGGTGTGAAGGCCAGTACGCTCGAGATTAGCTATCGTTCATCGCCGCCGGTCATCGATACGGTAAACCGAGTGTTCCAGAAGATCGGCGAGCACCCGAATTTGGAGCGTCACGCGCGGGCAGTTGAAAAGTGGTGCGCTCAATTTCGACCACATTCAACGACTCGGTCAGAATTGCCCGGCTACGTCTGTATGTTGGCAGCTTCGCAGTCCACCACTGCCATCCCTGTCAGCTCTCCGCTCGAGTCCGCGGCCGGGTTGGTCGCGGACCTGCTTCCCCAGCTGTCCGCATCCAGCATCGGAGTGCTCGTCCGCACCAACGACAGTGTGCGGCAGACGATCTATCTACTGCGCCAGCGGGGGATCCCTGCCAGCGAGGAAGGCGGCAATCCGCTCACCGACTCTGCGGCAGTGAATCTGATTCTATCGCTCCTGCAGTTGGCGGATCACCCAGGCGACACAGTCGCTCGCTTTCATCTGGTTCACTCACCGCTGGGGGCTGCTGGTGGGTTGACGAGCCACCAGGACGACGCCTCGGCCGAGAACATGGCGCGACGCTTGCGTAGAAAGTTGAGTGCTTCTGGTTATCCAGCCGTGATCTTAGAGTACGCCCAGCTGCTGAAGCCGTTTGTGGATTCACGCGAGCAAAGCCGGCTCGAGCAGCTCATCGAGCTGGGGTACCGATACCAGCCTCACGCCACCACCCGAACTGACGACTTCATCAGGTTTGTCAAACAGCTTCGTGTAGCGGATCCAACAAGTGCCAACGTCCGCGTGATGACGATCCATCAAGCCAAAGGCCTGGAGTTCGACGTCGTCGTGTTGCCCGAGCTAGACTGCGAGCTAGTAGGTCAACCGAAGTCGTGTGTCGTGCGGCGCGTCGAGCCGACGCAACCGGTCGACTTGGTCTGCCAGTACGCGAACGCCGACGTGCAACAACTGCTGCCGCGGAGATTCCAGCGGATGTTTGTTGAGCATAGTGACCGGATGGTGGCCGAGTCGCTATGTTTGCTGTACGTCGCGCTGACGCGTGCGGTGCACGGTCTGTACATGATCGTTCCTGCGTCGTCGGCAAGTGAGAAGAAGCTTCCCAAGAAGTTCTCAGGGTTGCTGCGCGCGGCGCTTACTGCCGGCGCGCCGGCCGCCCCGGGCGCGCTACTCTATGAACATGGGTCCTGCGATTGGTATCAACAGATCAAACCGGCAGTAACCGCCGAAACAACTGTACTCGAGCGGCGCGAGCAATCTGCCGTGAAAGTCCGCTTGGCTGCTGCGCGACGCCGCGGGCGCGCCCGGGTGGCGCCGTCCCAGCTAGAAGGCGGCGATCGGGTCAGGCTCAAAGATCTGCTCGCTGTGGGCAGCCGCGAAGCGCTCCACCGCGGGACGCTGATCCACGCCTGTTTCGAATGTGTCCAGTGGCTCGACGAAGGCGTCCCTGAGAGGGAGCGGTTGGTGGCCGTGCTGGACCGCGTCGCACCGGAGCTGACTGCGTCGACCGCGTCGATCTATGATGATTTCTTCGCCATGCTGAATCAGCCGGAGATAGCTCGTGTCCTCTCGCGGCGTTGTTATCAAGATGCGGATGCAGAAGGGGGCAGTGACGTTGCCAGCCTGTCATTGGAGGTAAGGAATGAGCTTCCTTTTGCCATCGTCGCGGGTGACCAGCTGGTGTCAGGTAACATTGATCGCCTGGTCTTGATTCGCCGCGGTGTGGAGCTTGTCGGGGCGGATGTGGTGGACTTCAAGACCGACGGACTCGGGCCCGATCAGCAGCGTCTGCCGGACAAGATCGCCTTCTATCGCCCTCAGATCGAAGCCTATCGCCGCGCGGTGATCGACCTGACGGGCCTCGATTCCACCCAGGTCACATCCCGGCTGCTGTTCGTGACCGCGGGAGTCGACGCGGTGTTGTAGAGGAGGACCGGTCCAGCAAGCGGTTTTCTTGCCTGGCGTGTGGGGCGACGCCGTTAAGGACTTCTGTAGCCGAATTCGCCAGAATTTGGACGAATCGGCGGTGGTCCAAACTCTGGCGAGTTCGGCTACCCTCCTTCCAGCACCTTGACAGCCAACGCGGCGTTCTGTAGTGTACATTTGTTCTATCTTGGGGTGACGGAGAACCTCCACATCTTGCGAGGGCGATGGATCGATGGCCACATCTATTCGGATCGACAGTCCAGGGGAAACACAGCGGACCAAGGGGAATGCGGTTTCCGCTGCCGAGTTAGAGCAGCAGGAAACCCAACCGGCCGAAGCGGTTGCGCCCGTCTGCGGGCGACTGCCTGCGGCGGAAACGGGGACTGCCCCGTCTGCCTACTTGCAGCTCACCGTGCGTGATCCGGAGGTCCTCGCCGAGCTGGCCTTACACCACGGCCAGGGGGCGCAGGAGCAGTTCGCTTTAGATGCGCTAAGAATCGGCGTTCTGGCTCTACGTCAGGCCCGCGGGCAGGTCGACCAGGATGTGGTGCGGCGGGAGGGCGAACGGCTATTGGAAGGACTTCAAGGTCGCCTAAGTGCGCACGCGACGCTCGTCTCAGATCGTCTGAGCCACACCCTGAAAGAGTACTTCGATCCACAGGACGGCCGCTTCCAAGAGCGTGTCGACCGTCTCGTCCAGCGCGACGGTGAATTGGAGCAAGTCTTGCGGCGGCAGATTGGCAACGAGGATTCGGAGCTCTGCAAGACGCTGACTTCGCATTTCGGCGAAGAGAGCCAGTTAATGCAGTTGCTCGATCCAGCGCGGTCGCACGGCTTGTTGGCTGCTTTGAAAGCGACGCTCGACGAGCAGTTGCTACAACAGCGCGAGCATCTACTTGGCCAGTTTTCGCTGGACAATCGCGAGGGAGCTTTGGCGAGGTTTATCACGGAGTTGGACGAACACCGAGGTAAGCTCTCGACGAACTTGGACGACAAGATAGGGGAACTTGTGCGTGAATTCTCGTTAGATGAGGAGGACTCGGCGTTGAGCCGTTTGGTTCGCAACGTCGAACGAGCTCAGCGAACGATCACCAGCGAGTTTTCGTTGGACGACGACGCTTCTGCGCTGTCGCGGTTACGATCGATGCTGGAGAATACCAACGCTGCGATACACGGGCATCTATCACTTGATGACGAGCAATCGGCGCTAGCCAGGTTGAAACGAGAGCTGCTCGCACTGCTGAAGGACAACACGGAGGCAAATCATAAGTTTCAAGAGGAGATTAAGACGACTCTGAAGGCGATGCAAGTACGTCGGGAGGAAGCGGCACGTTCGACGCGACATGGCTTGGAGTTTGAGGATGCGGTGTTTGAGTTAGTGCTGCGGGAATCTCAAAAGGTGGGTGATATCGCGCGACATACCGGAAACTCGACGGGGCTGATACGGAACTGCAAGGTTGGTGACTGCGTTATTGAATTGGGCCCCGAGAGCGCCGCTCCAGGCGCACTGGTTGCTGTCGAGGCGAAAGAGAAATCCAACTACGACCTGACGGCGGCTCGAACTGAGGTTGAACAAGCGCGAAAGAACCGCGGTGCACAGGTGGGTTTATTTGTCTTTTCTCAGCAGCGAGCGCCGTCGGGTCTCGATCGATTGGCCAGGTATGGAGACGATGTGTTCGTAGTCTGGGATTGCGAAGATGCCGACAGCGATCTGTATTTGACTGTAGGTTTGACGCTTGCCCGGGCGCTCTGTGTCCGCGCCCGACAGCAGGATTCGCGGTCGTTCGCCGATTTTGCCTCCATGAACGAATCCATCTTGGAGATTGAAAAGAGAGCAGCAGGACTGTCGGAGATTGAGACGTGGACCCAGACGATTCAGAAAAGGAGCGAGGAGATCCTCAAGAAGATCCGTTCCACGCGTACATCTCTCGAGAAACAGGGTGGCATCTTGCAGTCGGCCATTGAACAACTTCGGCAGGCGATGTCGGTCGACTCCGACTGACGGGCGCCGACGTTCTCTGCTCAGGCTTCTCGCGTTTCCATCTGCTTGGCAATCCACGCTTCCAGTTCGGCCAGGTCAACCGGAGGCAGAGTCGATAGGTCAGGTCGGAGCTGACGAGCCCCTTGAGTGTACACGTGAGTGATTTCGTTCTGCGGTAGATCCGTGTTCCAGTGGAGCAGGATGCGAACACATTTGGCCAGCGACCCCGGCACGTTGATCTCGTAGGAGCAGATCATCGGCACTTCGAGCCAACCCAGCTGGCGGGCAGCCAGTGCGGGAAACTCTGCGTCCAAGTCTTGCGTGACGGTGAACATCGCCCAGGCGACGTCCTCGCTGCGGATGTCGTTGAAACGAATCATCAACGCCAGCAGCTTGCGCGTTTCGTCCAAGATCTCGTCGCGCGAGTTGGCTAAGACGGTTGTTGCTCCCCGCACACCGCGACTTGGCATCACCTCACCTTTCGCCAAATGTCAGACATCCGACCAGGATTCACACGTTGACGCCAATGTACTCCGTTCGGGTGAGCGATGATAGATAGTAGCGATCACGCATCACCGTTCGTTGGACGCGGCCTGGAGGATTCTCAATGGCCAAGACTTGGCGTGGCCGGTTTTGGCGAAACCACGCGCGGCGTCGACGCGGGCCGGCTAACACCGACGGTCGAGCCGATGCCAGTTTTCTGCGACGCTCAGTAGACCCCAGTCGAGTGCCTCGTCTTGCTCGTATTGTTTGTCCAGCAGCAGTGCGGTCGCCGCCTTCGCCAGTTCAAAGCCGAGATAGAAAGCGTGCTGCGGACTCAGCGTCTCCGGTGATCTCTGGAGCAGTTCTTCGAACACCAGGAAAGGGTCAACTCCTTCCAGATGTGTGGCGGCGCGAAGTACGTGGAGCTTTCCGTTCTCGGCGTAGATTCGGTAGTTGTTGTCCTTGATCTGCTGCTTCAGCGCGTTGAAGTCGGTGGCGCCATGCACGGTCGGATCTCGCAGCATGACCAGAGATGGTTCGAGATGCTTCGCCGGCATCTGGTACTGCACCGCGTAGTTGACCAACCGTCGACCGAGGTCGCACTCTCTGACGCTGCTACGGGCCCAGTTGATCACTTGTGTCGTCAATACTCGGCGAATCTCCAGTTCTTGGCAGAATCCTAAGAGGAGTACGTTGATCGGGGCCGAGTCGGCGTCTGTGAGTTCGGTGAGGTTACCGATCCCCATCAGCATTTCTGCGGCCGGGTATCGGCGGCGGATCTCCAAATACCTTCCCAGGCTCTGTGCGAATCCACATCCAATTGGCTCGAGGATAGGATCGATACAGAACGGGACGTCATCGCGCGTTAGGAGATCGATCGTCGTTTCTAGCCCCGCTAAAGTGGCGGGTTCGTCTGGGATAGCTACGACCGTGCAGCCCCAATCTCGAGCAGCCTCTCGGTTGGTGTTGTTGACAGACAGTACCAGTTCTGCACCTGCGGTGACCGCTGCCTCGACTTCGCTTGGCAGGAAGCTGTCGATCGACACACGGTGCCCTTCCTGCTTGAGCGCGTGAACGCAGCCGGCAACACCCGACCAGGGTTCGCCTGGTTCGCACCCCACGTCGATCACGTCAGCTCCGTCCCTCGCAAGGTCCCGCGCCTGGCGCAGGATCTCAGCGAGGGAAAGGCGGGGGGCGTGGTTGATCTCAGCAAGAATTTCAATGTCATACTTGCCGTAGTCGTCGCGTATAGCTGGGCGACCGAAGAAGTCCGGGAGTTGTCGCAAGTCACGTGGACCGCGTGTTACTTCTCTGCGCTCAGCCGCCAGTCGCACAGGCGCCAGATCCCCGGTACAGTATCCGGGAACCAGCACGCGCGTTGCCGCCGACGGCACCTTTAAATGTTTTGCCATCCATTTGGGTGTCATCAAAGCAGCCACCGTGATCGGCAGCACGTCGATCGAAAAGTCGAATTCCATTTGGGCGGCAAGCTCGGTGACAACCGATCGAAGTCCTCGCTCCGCCAGGCGGCCGGTAACAAAGTGAATGTGTTCCCGCGTCATGCGCAGCTCTTACTGTCTGGAGTGCAGTGCAAGTCACACCATCCGTGCTGCCCCCGCTGGCCGATGTAGATTCTCCGCGTCGCGTGCGCGTAGCCAGGCCCCCGGTTGTTCCGGCCGGATCACTGTCCTCCGGCGACGCCACGTCTCCCGCCGTTAACCGGCAGGACATGTCCGCTGACGAAGTTTTCCGGAGACGCGAGGAAAAGCGCGGCGCGGGCCACATCTTGCGGAGTGCCCCAGCGCTCGAGCAGGGACTCGCTCCGCGCACGTCGTTGCCAGTATTCTGAGGCCGTGTCTCCCCAAGCTGTCTTGATCCAGCCCGGGGCCAAGCAATTAACACGAACTTCGGGCGCCAGCGAGTATGCCAAGCTCTTGCTGAAGGCCGCTACGGCTCCCTTAATTGCTGCAAACATCTCGCCGCTGTCACCCTCCATTCCCGTTTCCGCCTGGTCCCAGCCAACATTCAGGATGACACGATCGGCGGCCGATTCTCCCTTTTTCTTCATCTTCTGACCGACGATCCGGGAGAGGCGGATCGTTGCCACGACGTCCACTTGCCAGAGGTGTTCCAGTTTCTGTTCGAAAGTCCAGTCCGCCGCTGGTCCGGTCAAGACGTCGGCGCCCGCGTTGTTAACCCAAATGTCAACACCATCGCGCCAATCCCACGCTCGGTCTGCGAACTGGTCAACGGAGCTCGCAACCGCCAAGTCCGCCAATTGATACGTCGATTCTGCGCCGAGAGCTCTGATTCTCTCGCAGACTGGTTCGGCTCGTTCTCGACTGCGACCGTGTACGAGGACGGCGGCTCCAGCCTCAGCGAACTTGCAGGCGATCGCGCTGCCGATGCCGCTGGACGAGCCAGTCACGACGGCAGTCTTTCCGCACAAGTCGTCAAAGCCGCTATTCTGAGCGCGATTGAACTCGTCGTTGACTTCCGGCAAGATGGCATCCCGTCGGGGGTGAATTCTCAACTGTTGGTTGTACTTTGCGTTGCACCCTTCGGCAACCAATGCCGATATATTCAACGGGGAACGGGGTGCGGCGCGGGTCATCCGTAGCAGGTTGCTGATGCACAATCCGGGCTAAGGAATTGACTTTATGGATCCGGCCCAGCTCAAGGCTTGCCTACCCAAGTCTGCTTTTGCTTTTCGTGGCTACAACATTACGAACCTTGGTCGTAGTTTCGATTTACTTCAACATCCGGACTACGGACCGATCGTGCGGGCGTGTCTGAAAAAGGCCTCTCAAGTTTGTAGCGACGTTACTTCGAAGCACGTCGACCTTGTGTCGCGTGTGCGCCGCCAGCGGCAGACTTCGCTGCGGACCTACGCGGAGGCGATCGGTTTGATCATGGCGATGGAGGATGCGCATATTCGCATCCTCCGTGAGCTGTTCGACATAGAGCTTGAGAGAGCTCAGATGTGCCTCGGCTTTAGCTTGGGCGAAATTGCTGCCGTCTCGTTGGCTGGCACTGTGGACCTGTATGACGCCATGCAAGTGCCCGTCGAACTGGCCCACGATTGCGCAGAACTTGCTCGCGATGTGACGTTGGGCGTGCTCTTCTCGCGGGGGCGCGCTCTGTCGATTGCGGAAGTGGAACATCTGTGCCTGGAGATCAACCAGGAGGGCAGCGGTGTGATCGATGTTTCGGCACACCTCTCCCCCAACTCGTTCCTTTTGATGGGACAAGGACGTACCATTGATCGCTTCAAGGAGCGCATGAAAGGTGTACTGCCCGGCCACAGCAACTTGCGAAAGAACGATCACAAGTTCCCTCCACTACACACTTCGATCACCTGGCAGCGGGCGATTCCAAACCGAGCGGCCGTGTTGATGCAGACGCTACCTGGCGGAATGACAGCGCCTAGTCCGCCGGTGCTATCTCTGGTCTCGGGACAGTTGAGCTATACGGAGCAAAACGCGCGGGAGACGCTTCACAAGTGGGTGGATCATCCGCAGCGATTGTGGGATGCCGTCTACGGGACACTGAAACACGGAGTCGAGACGGTGGTTCACGTTGGCCCCGAACCGAACATCATCCCGGCCACCTACAAACGCCTGCGGGACAATGTTGATGCCGAGACGAAGGGTAGGATCGGGATGCGGGCTCTCAAGGCCGTGGTACAGCACCCCTGGCTCAAAACCTTGCTGCCGCAACGGGCAGCGCTGCTGCGAGCTCCCAAGGTCGAGCAGATCGTGCTCGAAGATTGGCTCCTTGAACAGCGGCCTCTAGCAGCCCGTTGATTTTCTCAACGGCTGCGAGCCGCGAAGAACTCTGTTTTGAGCTTGGTGAGGTTGAAAAACGCCAGGACGGTGTTTTTCAACAGGCAGCTAGAGAGTGCCTCGTCCGGCACCTAGCCCGGATTATTCATGAAGATCGTTGCGAGAGGTTGTAAGTACGTTCGTGGCAAGGAAGGCGAGCAATTCTTCCGCAGGCGTATTGAAGCAATACGTCGAGGGAGAATTGTGAAGCATGACGAAGCCACGGATGGACTTACGACCTCGCAGCAGATCGCTCATGAATAATTCGGGCTAGAGGTTTTGGGGTGCCCCTACTATGCTGACGGATCTGTGCTCTCCTCCTCCTCCTCCTCCGGCGGGTCGAGCTCAATTCGTCTGGGCTTCGCTGCGTCCGATCGTTGCAGTTCCTGGTAGTTGCCCTCAATGTCACCCAGTACAGTGCCCTTGACCGCAATCGTCTGGGCCGCTTTGGCAAAGATGTCGCCATGCACAATGGCTCCTTCCTCGACCACCAGCACCTGGCCGAACATCTCGATGTCACCGTCAATGATGCCTCGCACGGTCAGCGTCTGGACTCCTTTTGTGGTGACGTTGCCAGTGACGCGGGCATCGGGTTTGATCACGAGCTGCTGTCCAAAGAAGTCGATATCGCCATCGACGGTCCCGTCGATTTCGGCCGACTGGCAGAGCATGGCCAGGCTACCGTCGGCACCGTCGCGGATTTTGACAACCTGAGCCGTGTAGACCGTCGGTTCTGCTATCCGCTCCGTTTCGTCGACAAGTTGGCCGCCCGACTCGAGATATCCCTCGGCTACAAACGGCTCGGCAAAGTTCTTGAGTTGGCTGAATGCGAAGATCGTCAGACCTCCCATCAGCAGAGCTAGTAGCACCATTGCGATGACCGCCAGACAGCCGCAGCCAGCCAGTGTTTTCGGCAGGCAGCCGCGTTTGGCCGCAGTTGGTTCTTGCTTATGTCCCATCAGTTGTAGTCCTTTGCTGGAAGTTTATCTTGAACCGGGTCACTCAGGAGCGTGCTGATGCAACGTCTTCCTGAATGACCCGGGTTGAAGTTCGCCGTCTGTATTTGTCTAGCTTCTACATTGCACGAAGCGCGTTTTTCATAACCCGAAAGCGTTAGTTTAGATGTCGCGATTTTCGCCGTGTGGCAGGCGAATTCGTCGCTTTTTTTCGGAACCCGAAGCGTCAGCGAGGGAACAACTTGCGTTGGTACACCAACTCCCCCCTCGCTGACGCTTCGGGTTCCGATTCTGACGAAAAGCGCAACTTCAGAGAGCGTAAGCGAGGGTTTGAGAATCGCGTCGAACTGTCAATAATTCGGTCAAACGGACGCGATATTTGGAAAAATCGGCCCCAGGCCGTCGGCGAATATCGGATTCCACGCGGACGACGAGGGCAAATCCAACGCTCAAGCAATCCGTACCTGGCTCCACGACGTCGGAGACCCGGGCAGCGATGTGGCCTGGGGCGCGGGTGTTGACAGCACCACGCTGAACACTACTCGATCGGCAGCTCGTAGCAGCAAGCTTCGTCGGCATTTCGAACCAGCAGATAACTGCCATGCAGACACGGATTATTCCAGGTCTTTCCGTCCATCGCCGGATACTGCGACAGCTCGTTCCATCCCGCTGGACTGGCCTCGACCAGTGCGATGCTTCCGCTCTCCTGTTGCACTAGCAGCAGGTTGCCAACTCCCAACAGCTGTCCGTGATAGTAGCGGCCCCGCTTCCACTGCCGCGAACCATCCGCAGCATCCACACACTCCAGGATGCCGTCGGACAAGCCGTACAGATAACCGTCATGGACGACGACGTTAGTGAACTTCGTCTTGAGAACGCGTTTGTTTCGCCATAGTTCGTCGACGATCAGATCGCCGTTTTCGGTGGGCTGCGACAGCCGCAGCATCATCGCGCCACCGCCGTACCCTTTTGAAACGAGAATCCGCTCTGAGTCCACAACGGCCGGTTGGGAGGTGTTAGCAGGACCCGTGCTCTCCCCCGGCCAGGGATGTTCCCACAACACGTCCCCACTCTGGGGATCGTGCCCAGAAACCGTGTCTTCGTTGATACTGAGAATCTGCGAGATTCCAGCAACCGTCGCGACCGCCGGCGAGCTATAGCCGACCTGCCGATCTCCCGACTGCCAGGCGACCGCGCCCGTTCGCTTGTGATAGGCGATCAGCGAATGACGCGTTCCCTCGGCGGGTCCTCCCGCGGGGACAACCAGCAAGTCATCCACGACCAGAGGTGATCCCGAGCGTCCCCACGAGACGTTCTGTTGGTCCTCGCTCGGAGTGAGTCCGTACCTCGTCAGGAGGTCGTCCTGCCAGACCAGCTCTCCCGTCCCGCCCTCAAGACACAGCACAGTTCCGGTCGCGCCGAGCGAATAGACACGACCGTCTTCAATGCACGGCGTACTCCGCGGACCAACACCCCCCAGCACGGTGCTGTGCCTTGTCTGGGTCCCGTACGACCAAACCAAGCGTCCCGTCGCGATCTCGTAGCAAGTCACCAGCTCTTCGGAGCCACGTTGTTCCATGGTGACCGCGAATCCGTTGACCGCTGCGAACGCCGACCAACCTGCTCCGATAGGCTGTTTCCAAAGGAGTCGGGGTGGCTTTGCCTTCCAATCGGTGGCCAGTACGAGGCCTGCGTCTACACGCGCATTCCGCTCCGGTCCCAGAAACTGGGGAAAGTCCCGACTCGAAACCGCGGTCAGATCGGCCGGTCCTGTAGTGGGGTCGAGATCCGGTTTGCTCAGCAGCTGATCGGGTCTCGGTGCCCATCGCAGGCGAAACTCAGGTATCAGCTCGCCACTGACGTGTTCAACGCGGTAAATCGCGAGCAGTAACAGGGGAGCCGCTAGGCCGGCCAGGAGTACACCGATCCGCGCCCGGCGTGGATAGCTGCTGCGAAAAACGAACCACCTACCCAGCACCACCGCGGCCGAGAAACAAAGCAGGAGGGTAAAGACGTTCACCATCGCGTTGTCACCCACGATACCGCTGACCCGCAGCCAGACGACGGCTACCGTCAGGACACCGACGACGATCCAGACGGGGAGTGGAGGGAAACGTCTTTTGTTTGATTTCCTAGTCACCGGAAGAAACGTGGCTCAGTTACTGAATGAGATTCCCCACCGGACTCCGCGTCGGCCGTGCCTGGGATGTCGATGCCAAGGTGGCGGGACGTAAAAGTGCCCACGCCATGGTGGCGGCGCCACGTAATGGTGCTCTTCGACGACGACAGGCGGAGGTGGAAGTTCGATGAGGGGCCCCTGGGGTAACGGTGTCTGTTGCATTTCTTGAATGACGCGGTCCGATATCCCCGCATCGCGGAGCGATATCAAATCCTCGACTTGCGGTGGTTGGGCGACTCCATTGGATCGGATGTGCGTTATGATAACATTCTCGCCCAAATCCGCATGCGCCATCGCGATCACATCGGCGACGGTGACGGCGCCGCGCAAACGGCGTCCCAGCTGTTGCTCGATCTCGGCCTGCGATCTGGCAATATCTTGGTCGATCGAGTTGCCGATTGCTGCTCCGGCCAAAGTGCCTACTGCACCGCCGACCAGCGCACCCGCACCCGCATCGCCTTGGCTTTCACCAATCGCCGCTCCCGCTAGCGCACCGCTGAGTGCGCCTGCCGCCGCACCGCGATCGGCGTAGAACGGAGAGTGGCACGCCGACAGGGGGCTACAAAGTAGTAAGATCAACCAGCGAATGGTGATACATCTCATCGCTTCATGAACCATGGCGGTGCGGCTGCTGGGGCTACGATCGGCGAGGGGACGCCGCGGATGGTGTCAACATCAGAGCCACCGGTCAAGAGAAATCGCGGGATGCGAAGGCACCTGGCGGCAATGCAGTTACGATGGTTCAAGCCGGCCGGGAGGGCGAGGCTCCCGCCGAGCCGCGTGTACGCCACAAAAAACGGCTCCGCCGGAGCGTCGCCCTCCCGGCCTCCCTGTCCGATCCTCGCCGAACTCGCCAGAGTTTGGCGGAATGCAGATCGTAGCCGAACTCGCCAGAGTTTGGCTAAATGCCGATTCGTCCAAATTCTGCCTCGCCGGAGCTTCCTACTCCGTCGTAACCCCCGCTAGACTGATACCCATTGCCGCAGCGTGCCAGTACTAGCCGAGGTCGTTAACGGTTGAACCTTCCATCTCCTACGTCCTGCTTCGAAGTCACCGTTCCCTGCCGACTGCACTTCGGACTGTTTTCTTTTGGGAACCCGCATCAGCGTCAATACGGCGGTGTGGGGGCGATGGTAAATGGACCTCCGTTCGTCGTTCGCTTCTCGCCCGGAGAACGTTTTGTTGTCGTCGGGGCGCTGTCCGAGAGAGTGAACGAATATGTCGAGCGATGGTGCAGCTGGCATCGTCAAGTGCAGCCGCCAGCCTGTGCGGTCGAGGTCATCTCTGCACCCAAGATCCATGTTGGATTGGGAGTGGGCACGCAGCTCGGGCTAGCGGTTGCGACCGGTCTGAACGCGATCGTCGGGACCCGGGCACTCTCGGCTGTCGAACTAGCGGATAGTGTTGGCCGTGGCCAACGGTCGGCCGTCGGTACATTTGGGTTCTTGCAGGGCGGGTTGATACTCGAAGAGGGGAAGCTACCCGGCGAGACACTCTCGCCATTGGGGGTGCGGACGCCGCTTCCATCGCAATGGCGATTTGTCTTGATCACGCCAGACGACCATCTGGGGTTGTTCGGAAAGCGAGAGCAGCTGGCATTTCAGGGACTCCCGCCGGTTCCTGAGTCGGTCACCGCGAAGCTGATTCGCGCAGCGCGAGAGAAGATAGTTCCAGCAGCGCAGCGGCAGGAGTTCGGGATGTTCAGTGAGAGCGTCCGGCTGTTCGGGCGTCTGGCTGGCAGCTGCTTCAAGTCGGTGCAGGGTGGCCCATACAACGGACCGATCCTACATGCCCTGGTAGACAGACTTGTCGCCGCCGGATACTCAGGTGTTGGCCAGAGCTCGTGGGGCCCGACGATCTTTGTGGCAACATCGAACCAACAGGAGGCGGAGTCACTGGTCGAGCACGTTGGCAGTTGGCCGGAACTGTCGGATTCGCAGATCACGATCGCCTCTGTCAACAACGTCGGGGCTTCGTTGGTCCGCGCTCGATCCGCGGTTTCCGATGGTGGTCCCCAGAAGGCTTGATCATTGCCTGGCAGCGTGTTGATTTTCGCAAAGGGTTGCTGCATTGCAGCTGTTCGCCGCCGAATTCGCGTGTCCTCGCTTCCGCTTGTCGTCGAGTGGGCCGGACGAGCTGAGCACGGCGGATGTCTTGGTGCGGCCGTTGACGGGCGAACCAAGTCGCTTGACGAGCGTCTAGTATCTAGTATCTAGTATCCGATATGGCTGAACTGGGCGTAAATATCGATCACGTCGCGACGGTGCGTCAGGCCCGGCGAACTTATGAGCCTGACCCCGTTTGGGCTGCCGCGCTAGCCGAGCTGGGAGGGGCGGACGGCATCACGGTCCATCTGCGGGAGGACCGGCGACATATCCAGGACCGAGATGTGCGTCTGCTGCGGGAGACCGTCTCGGTCAAGTTGAATCTGGAGATGGCTTGCGCCGCGGAGATCGTCAATCTGGCCTGCGAAGTGATACCTGACCAAGTGACGCTGGTTCCCGAAAAGCGGGAAGAAGTGACCACCGAGGGGGGCCTCGATCTGGTGGGCCAACGCGACACAGTCCAGGCCGTTGTTGGACGTCTTCGAGAACATGGCATGGTCGTCAGTCTTTTCTTAGATCCCGAGCTGAGTCAAATTGCGGCGGCGGCCGAGCTGGAGGTGGACGCGGTCGAGTTGCACACGGGGTCCTACGCACTGGCGAAGGGCGAAAGACAGCATGACGAGCTGATCAAGCTGGTGAGCGCGGCACGGCAAATCCGCGAGGCGGGAATGACCTTGCACGCTGGCCACGGACTGAACTACACGAATGTCGGGCCGGTCGCCGCGATTGCCGACATGAAGGAGTTGAACATCGGACATAGCATTGTGTCCCGAGCTGTGTTCGTGGGGTTGGAGCGGGCGGTTGGCGAGATGAAATCGCTGATTCGCGACCACTAAACGTCACTGTATTGCGAAAAGGACACCAGCGATGCCACGCCAGGGCTCAGAGTTTTCCGGCTTGACCGTTGCGATGGTCACGCCCTTCAAGAGTGGTGCCATTGATTTTGCGACACTCCACGCGCAGATCGATTTCCAGGTTGAAGCCGGCACACGCTGCCTGTGTCCGACGGGGACGACCGGCGAGTCACCTACGTTGACCCATGACGAACATGAGCGGCTGATCTCCGAGGTTATTCAGGTGACCGCTGGCCGAGCCAACGTGATGGCTGGCACGGGCTCCAACAGCACAGCCGAGGCGCTCCGCTTAACAAAGTGGGCTGCCAAAGAAGGAGCTAATGCGGCGCTGCTCGTAGCGCCCTATTACAACAAGCCGACGCAACAGGGCTTCTATGAACACTACAAAGCCATCGCCGAAGCCGTCGACATCCCTCTCTGTGTCTACAACATCCCGGGACGTACCAGCAAGAATATTGAACCGGAGACCATTGCACGGTTGGCGGAGCTTGAGAACATTGTCATGGTTAAAGAGGCAACCGGCTCGTTGGACCAGGCATCCGAGATACTCAATAGCACGAATCTAACGTTACTCAGCGGCGACGACAGCCTTACGCTTCCGTTGTTGTCGATCGGAGGTGAAGGTGTCATTTCGGTTGTCGGCAATCTGATACCGCGTGACATGATCGACTTGTTGGCTGCCTATCAAGCGGATCAAACAGAGAAGGCTCGGCAACTGCATCACCGACTCTTTCCTCTTTGCCGTGACATGCTGGGGTTGGCTACCAATCCCATTCCGATCAAGGCGGCTATGCAGATGACGGGTCGAGATTCAGGAGAGCTGCGACTGCCGATGACGAGCCTCTGTGACTCAGAGCTAAAGTCGCTGGCGCAGACATTGACCAACTACGGACTCCGATAGTCGGAAGCTGCTATCGGTCGGTTACCTGAGCTGTTCGCTGCCCCAGATTCAGGGCCGCCACCGACTGGATCGTCGCGCAGGTCGAGTTGACCCGATGCGCGTCGTTTTCTATAGTGGCCTGCATCTCCTTTTCCCCACGGACTCCTTTCACGCAGGTCGGTATGAGCATCGGCGAAGGTACCGACATTGGTTACTCGACGATTCGGGGGCGGAACTTCCCGACGATTCGCCAGTTCACTGTGTTTCTCGAGAACCGGGTGGGGCAGCTCTTGGATGTCGTCCGCCGGTTTGAAGGCAGCAAGGTCCGCATCGTGGCTCTGTCGATCAATGATGCGACCGAGTGTGCCTTTGTACGTTTCCTGTTGAGCCATCCGGAGCAAGGTCGGGAGATACTGGAACGGGCTGGCTTGGCGATGATCGAATCCGATCTTGTTGGCATCGAGTTGCCTAACGGGCCCCAACCTCTCCTGCAGGTGTGCACCGCCTTGTTGCAGGCAGAAATCAACATCGTGCAAGCTTATCCTCTTATTGTCCGACCTCACGGTAAACCTGCGGTGGCATTGATGGTGGACAATCTCGAAATGGCGATGGACACGCTCAATGCCAAGGGATTTACAATGATCTCAGAGGCGGATCTCTCCGCGGAAGACTGACTTTTGCTTGACGTGGCCAACTTGATCAGATAGCCTGATCAACGGGTGGCCTGAGATGCGTCTGCGCCCTCGCAGGATTGACTTGGGAAGCACCACTTCGCGCTGTCGCGCTAGACAGCTGAAAGGAGCTTGTAATGGCTTCTCTCTCAACTCGGACTCTGACGGTCAACGCAGCGTTCTTTCAAGAGATCAAGGAAGTCGATCAGGAGCTGTGGCGTTTGCTGGCGGAAGTGCGCCGCATCACTGCTGATCCGTCCGAACTAGTTGCCCAACGTAAGCAGTTCTTGCTCACAATGGAGACGCTGCGGGACCAGCTAGCATTGCATTTTGCACTTGAAGAGGCCTACGGATATTTCGAAGATCCGGTGCATGTGGCCCCGCGGCTTTGCGATCAGGCCTGTGCATTGCGTGACGAGCATCGGCAGCTTTACGTGTGGTTTTGCGACTTGGAGTGCCGTGCGGCCGAGCTGTTAGGAGGTGGCTCGCGCCGCTCGTCAGCGTTGCTCGATCTGGTAAAGGACGTGGAGACGTTCGACGCACGGTTGAGGCGGCATGAGGAACAAGAGAACGAGCTGATACAGCAGGAGTACAACGACGACATCGGCGTCGGTGACTGAGCTGTGGAGATGTTGATGGACAAAGAGCTTGTTGGTCGGCCGATGGAGATTCTCCTCGTCGAAGACGGGCTCATGGACGCGCGTGTCACGATCGAGGCGCTGCGGGAGGGTGATGTTAAACATCGTCTCACGCTGATTCGCGACGGGCTTGAGGCGCTAGAATTCCTGGCTCGTCAAGGCAAGTTCGCGAAGGCACCGCGCCCCGATCTCGTCTTGCTCGATTTGATGCTGCCGAAGCTGAGCGGCTTAGAGGTGTTGGAGAAGATCCGCGCCGACTACGAGTTGCGGGAGTTGCCGGTTGTTGTGCTCACAGCATCCGAAGCGGCCGAGGACAAAGTCAATTGTGAGATGTTCGCCGTCGATGCCTACGTCACCAAGCCGGTCAACCTTGCAAAGTTCTTGGACGTTATCAGGAAGCTCAGACAGCATTGGTTGGACGATGTCATCCTGCCAGTGGTTGACTGAAGTCGCGTTCGCGCATCAATACGCCCTCGCCGAGGCTTCTTGAGGTTGCGCTTTTGGCCTTCCTGCAGGCACCAGATAGCGGATTCACCGTGTTTTTCTTAACCCGAAGCGTAAGCGAGGGGGAGTTCGCGTACCAACCCAAGTGATTCCCTCGCTGACGCTTCGGGTTCCGATTGAGCCAACAAGCGCAACTTCAAAAAGTGTCAGCGAGGGGGAGTTGGTGTACCAAAGCAAGTTATTCCCCTCGCTTACGCTTCGAGTTACGATTGAGGACCCGCCTTTGGATTAGAGGAATGTGGGGAAACTCGCACTAGCCCGAATTATTCATGAACGATCTGCTGCGAGGTCGTAAGTCCATCCGTGGCTTCGTCATGCTTCACAATTCTCCCTCGACGTATTGCTTCAATACGCCTGCGGAAGAACTGCTCGCCTTCCTTGCCACGAACGTACTTACAACCTCTCGCCACGATCTTCATGAATAATCCGCGCTAGGGATCGATCGCCGCAGCGCGGACTGCAGGCATCGTGCCGCCGCCGTTCAGACGAAAGTCCTCGTAGGCATCGGCGGCGAAATCGCTGAGCGGATCTAACTGGCGGGCTTTTTCGAACGCCTTCTGCGCTTCACCCGCTCGGCCGGCAGAGCGGTACATGATCCCCAGGTTCGCCCAGGCCGTTGCCGATTCGGGCCAAGCGTCGACCAGCTGTTCGTAAAGAGTGATCGCTCCCGTGTGCTGGTTTGAGCTCCACAGGATGACTCCAACCCGGTTCGCGTCTTCGGGCGATTGTTTGGCGAGCTGCGCACTGACGGTGGCTAGCTGTGCCTGCGCGGGAACCTCGCCGGACATCATACGGGCCGCTCGGAA
>CBDCWT010000060.1:0-48821 GCA_965223305.1 Pirellulaceae bacterium
GGCATCACGCGGAGAAACGCTGTCATAGGGACGCTCATGCCAGGCGAATAGTAGCGGGCGGGTGAATTATCGTTATCACTGGGGCGGCATACCCCCATTAATGGCACACCCAGACCGAACGTCTGATAATGATTTGTCAATCCCTGCACTTCGTAATCGCGGGCGAACTCGATCCTTTCAATCTGAGCGCCGTGCCAGTAACCCCTAGAGACAATCGAGACTTCGTATTCCTGCGAGGCCGTCCGGATGCGATGCACCACGCCGGGCCGAAGTGGCCCCTGTTGTTGAGCCATCCGCAGGGCATTCGCTAAGGCTCCGTTGTAAATATCACTGGCTTGGCGAAACTGAGGATCGTAAGGGTTGCCGCCGGCCAGCTCACCGTCACCCAACAGGTAGGCATAAGCATTGGCCACCGAGATCGCATACAGGTCCAGCGCCATCTGGGGCTGGCGACTTTCGACCTTCCGGCCGCTGATATAAGCCAACTCGGCCAACGCGTAAACGTTCTCGGGTGACCTATGTTGAGTAACGATGTCCTGGACCTGCACGATGAAGTCCCAGGCGGAGCTCTCCAGGCCGTCGCTCAAGTCATAGCGTCGCAGCCATTGCTGCACCCGCGGAGTGGGGCGCGGACCGGACCAGGAAACGAGCGCTAGAGCTTCGTTAAGCGGGTCATCCGGGACGCTGCGCACGCGCAGCCACTCATTCGTCGTCCGGCAGCCCACGCTGAGAACCAGCAGCGTCAGCAACCCCAGCCAGAGCCATACGGTGGGCCAGACCGGGCGCCCAGCCGCGCTGCTCAGCGCCACTCCACAGCGCACACTCCCCTCGCCGCGGCTACTGAAAAGACAGCGTCCGCGGTAAGACTTCCCGGCGGCCAGCACGCGACTGGCCAGCAGCGAGGGGACGTCGTCCATGACTCTTGCTAGTTGCTCCACGCAAAAAGGTGCCAAAGCTGAGGCGCCAGAAAGCCTGCTCCTCGGTCCCGGCCGCCCTCATCTTATGTTAGACTTTTCCAAAATAGGGCAGCCCTACCGTTCGAGAGAGACTCGCCGGGGAGCTTACTGGGTTCGACCAAGCGGCGTCAACGCCGACTCGCCACACAGTCCCCTGCACTTCCCTGCGACGACTCGTTCGCTGCGTCTGTGGGCGATGATCGATGGCCGATGAGCCACGGTAGCAGCCGCAATCCGGGTGGGGTCCGAAGCGATCTCGAACCTCCCGCCCCTAGCTCTCCCAGAAAAGTGCTCAGGAGATTTCATGAACGTTACGCCCCATGCCGAACGTGCAGCCCTCTGCCAGTTGCAGCAACGTCGACAGCCGGTGGTCACCAGCGCCCGGCAGCGTCCGCGGCTGGACTCCTGGCAATGGTCGTCATCATCATTTGCCGCGTGCAGCCTGATGGGGCTAGCACTGCTGACACTTTGCCATCCTGCTGCTCACTCGGCCACGCCTCCCAACGTGTTACTGATTATCTCCGACGATCAAGCGTTCCACGACTACGGATTCATGGGCCACGAGGCGCTAGCCACGCCGCATCTGGATCGTCTGGCCGAAGAGAGTCTGCTGTTCACTCGCGGCTATGTCCCGGCCAGTCTCTGCCGGCCCAGCCTGGCGTCGATCATTACCGGCCTTTATCCTCACCAGCACGGCATCACGGGCAACGACCCGCCCCAGGGCGTCGACCGGCGACAGATGTTGCGACATGTGCGACGGTGGGACACCTTACCGGAATTGCTCGCGCCGCTGGGGTACCAAAGTCTCCAGACGGGCAAGTGGTGGGAAGGTGCGCCGCAACTAGCGGGCTTCACCCATGCGATGACGCACGGCGACCCGCAGCGCGGTGGCCGTCACGGAGACCAGGGACTGAAGATCTCGCGGGAAGGATTGCAACCGGTCACAGACTTTTTGAACGCAGTCGAGGGACAACCGTTTTTTATCTGGCACGCACCATTCCTCCCCCATACACCTCACAACCCTCCCGACCACCTGATGCAAAAGTACTTGGACCAAGATCCTCGCCGTCCACGATTTGTCTCGCGCTATTACGCCATGGTCGAGTGGTTTGACGAGACCTGCGGGGAACTGCTGCAATTGCTCGCAGAACGTGGCTTGCGGGAGAACACGATCGTCGTGTACGTCACCGACAATGGTTGGATTCAATCACCGGACAGCCCTCGCTATGCCGCCCGCAGCAAGAGGTCGCCCAACGAAGGCGGGCTGCGGACACCCATCATGATCCGCTATCCCGATAAGGTCACACCCGGCAGCGTGGAAGTGCCGGTCAGCAGCATTGACTTGATGCCCACAATTCTCCAGCTCTGTGGCGCCGACGTGCCCAGCGAGCTGCCGGGAAGGGACTTGTTGCAGGTCGCCGCCCGCCCCGATGATCATTCCCGGCCGATTTGCGGAGCAACGTATGATCATGATGTGGCCGACCTCGACCAGCCGACTCGCAGCCTGCAATATCGCTGGATCGTCCAGGACCGCTGGAAACTCATTGTGTCGGCCAACCGCCGGCTGATCGAACTCTACCAGATAGTGGACGATCCGCTGGAACAGCACGATGTGGCGCTGCAGTATCCTCAACAGGTGGAACGCCTGCTGGCTGAGTTGGACCAGTGGTGGCCGGGGACGAACTAGCGATGTCGCAACTTGCCCTGCTCGGCGGCGCACCGCTGATGGCAACAGGTCCGCCCGGATGGCCCCCGCAAATCCCCGCCGTTTTGCAACAGCTGCAACAGCTCTACAACTCGGGCGACTGGGGACGCTACGACGGCGCTGCGACCCAACAGTTGGTCGAGCGGCTGAGCGACCTGCACGGACAGACTCACGTGCACCTCTGTTGTTCCGGCACGTTGGCGGTCGAGCTGGGTCTGCGAGCATTAGGCGTCACAGCAGATCATGAGGTGCTGCTGGCCGGCTATGACTTCCCGGGCAACTTCCGAGCCATCGAAGCCATTGGTGCCCGGCCGGTACTGCTGGGCCTGCAACAGCATTGCTGGAACCTCAATCCCGCTCAACTTGACGCCGCGCTTTCAGTACGCACCAAGGCGGTCATCGTTTCACACCTGCACGGCTGTGTGCCCGACTTGCCGCGCATCAAGGACTGGGCCGCACAACACGATGTGGCAGTCTTGGAGGATGCTTGCCAGGCGGTGGGTGGCTTGGTGGTCGGTCGCCCGGCGGGCGGCTGGGGGGACGTCGGCGTGCTCAGCTTTGGTGGCTCAAAACTGCTCACTGCCGGCCGCGGCGGTGCGGTCCTCACTCACGATCCCCGCCTGGCCCAACGTCTGCAGATCTTGAACGATCGCGGCAACCTCGCCTATCCACTCAGCCAGCTGCAGGCGGCAGTTCTGCTGCCGCAGCTCGCTACGCTTGAGGAACAGTCCCACCGCCGCGCTGAGGCGGCGCGCCAAGTCAAGGACTGGGTCGAACAACACTCGCGGTTGTTGGCCGCTCCGCAGGATCCTGCTCTCCGCCAGGACCCGCGCGTGACTCGCCCCGGCCTCTACAAACTCGGCCTGCGCCTGCATGACCAGTTGCACTCGCCCAACGAAAGGCCCCTCGATCGACAACTCTTGCTGCAGGCCTATCAAGCCGAAGGTCTGGCCATCGACGCGGGATTTCGAGGTTTTCACTTGCGGAGCGAACGTCGTTGTGGACGCGTCGGCGAATTGCCCCAGGCACGCCAGGCGGCAACTGGCACGCTCTTGCTGCATCATCCCGTCTTGCTCGAACCCGCATCGACAATCACACGCGTGATCGCTGTGTTTGAGAAAGTCGAGCGAGCCTATGCGGAGCTACGGGCCCTGCAGCATTAGCGTGCTGTTCTCCACGCCACAGGCGTGCTTCTTTCCACAGGCCTGCTTCTTCCCACAGGTCTCCACAGGGCTACTTCGCCGCCGCTTGCCGCCAAGCAGCCAGAGCCGGTACGCCCCCGCCGCGAGAAGCCGTCAGCCCGACTTCGGCTTGCTCAGCTCCGCTAAACTCAGCAGATTCGTCGTCACTCGCCTCGGTTGCCGTATGCTCATCGCCACTCACCGCGCCGTCACTCTCGTGGAATGAATCGGCAATGGCAATAATTTCTGATCGCATCACGCGGACGCCGTCTGGGGCCTCAATTCCCAACGTTACGCGATTGCCCGAAACCCGATTGACGGTCACTCGAATATTGCCGTCGATAACTAATTGTTGACCCTTTTTGCGGCTCAGTACTAACATGGTTGGCTCCTTCCTGACGGTTTGCCTGTTCGATCTCCTCGTCGCGTCGCGGTCTCAACCCTCGGCTCCAAAACCCCGCGTCCACTGACACCGCATCCATCTTCGGCAAACGTTGTGCCACCTTAGGTCACACGTCCACAAAAAAAATTACCGATTCAGCTAAGTCGTTTCCGGACAGTTATTTAGATTATTCCGGCCGCGGTGGCTCCGGCAGCCACTCGAATCTCGAAATGAGACTGTTCAATTAAAATGATACACTGACTTACGAATTGATTGATTTTTGACCATCCCGAGTTCCTGGCGCGCAAGGCTGCTAGCAATGCTGACAACAGTTAGGTTTTCTCGCGAGAAACACCCATCGTCGATTGCCCACCAATTCTTGGCGATGACGGTGGTGGCCCACCCGCTAACGCAACGAGCGCCACAATTGATTTGTGGCCTGATGTTGTTGGTGACAATCGCCCTGCCGGCCTCAGCCGACGAACAGCCACCCGCATTGCAACCCGACGTGCCCGCGCAGATCCTCGCGGCCGCACGTGCCGAAGATCATCGTCGGGTCGTGCAGCTCGCCGACCAGCACGTTGTTCGTGAGCAAGTCCCTGCCGAGCAGAGTTCACTCCTCTACTGGATCGCTCGCTCCCGTTTTTGCCAAGGAGACCTGGCAGGTTCCCAGCGAGACTTTGAGCGGCTGGTCGTTTTGCGGCCCGAGCGTGAGCGGGAATTGTGGGAGCTGGGCATCGTCTACTATTACACTGGCAACTTTGCCCAGGGCGCTCGCCAGTTCGAGTTGTATCAGACGTATTACGACGAGGACGTGGAAAACTCGGTGTGGCGGTTTCTCTGTCAACGCCACGTCGACGGCACGCAGCAAGCTCGCCAGCAGATGCTGCCAATTGAACGTGATCGACGCATTCCGATGATGGAAATCTATCGCCTCTTCCGTGGAGAGTCGACTCCGGAACAGGTGCTGGCAGCCGCCGAAACCCCTGCGACCAGTGCCACTCAACTGAAACAACAACGATTCTTCGCGCACCTGTATCTGGGCCTTTTCCATGAGGCGCAGGGGAATACCGAATCATCGCTGGATCACCTGCAACGAGCGGTGGCCGATTTTGACCAGTCGCACTACATGTGGCGGGTGGCCAAGGTGCACGCTGAGCTGCGTTCCCGCTCACAGGACCAGCCCGCAGCCGCCAAGTAGCACGTAGCGGAAGCCGCACGTAGCGGAAGCCGCCAGGCTTTCGGTGACGCACCGCCACGTAGCGGAAGCCGCTCGTAGCGGAAGCCGCCAGGCTTTCGGTGACGCACCGCCACGTAGCGGAAGCCGCTCGTAGCGGAAGCCGCCAGGCTTTCGGAGACGCACCGCCACGTAGCGGAAGCCGCTCGTAGCGGAAGCCGCCAGGCTTTCGGTGACGCACCGTGCCGAAACTCTGGCGAGTTCCGCTACGGTTCCGCGACGGTTCCGTCACGGTTTCGCAGGTCGCACGGGGGGCAGCCCGCGACTATAATCCAGAATGACAGCAACTTCACGCAGCCGCGCATTCCCCCCTCCCTGCGGATCAGCGTTTTTCCCCTTGGCGATGGCGAAGGATCTTGGGCATGAATTTGGCGTATCTCCTCGCGGCCGCAATTCGTGGTGGCCACCGCGGGCTGTGGGCAATTCCCGCTGTCCTGCTGCTGAGCACAATCTTCGGCGGGACCAACGATGCTGCCGAGCCGGCAGAATCAGAGACATGGTCGGCCGAGCAGCTGCAGTTTTTTGAAACTCAAGTGCGTCCGGTGTTGGCAGACAACTGTTATGAGTGCCACAGTGCGCGTGCCGACAAGGTGCAGGCCGGACTCTTGGTCGACAGCCGAGCAGCTCTCTTGCGCGGGGGAGATTCGGGCCCTGCCATCGTGCCGGGCGAGCCGGCCGAGAGCCTGTTGATCGAGGCAATTCGTTATGAGTCGTTTGAGATGCCACCGGATCGACGATTGTCTAACGAGATCATCGACACGCTGGTCCGCTGGATTGAGCTCGGCGCGCCGTGGCCGGCCGAGGCAGCGCCTCCAGCCACCGCTGCGGGGACCGGTCCAGCAACGCCGCTGACCGCCGGCGATCATTGGTGTTGGCGGCCGGTGCGACCGGTGACGCCCCCTCAACCCGATGATGCCAGCTGGGCGGCCAACTCCGTTGACCAGTTTGTGCTGGCACGGCTGGAACATCTCGGGCTGAAACCGGCCGGGGATGCAGATCGCCAGACGCTGGTCCGGCGCCTCTATTTCGATCTGATCGGGTTGCCACCAACGCTGGACGAGCTGCACCGCTGGCAGCAGCACCCAGCGGACTCGTGGTATGAGGCCCTGGTCGACGAGTTGCTCGACTCGCCACACTTTGGCGAAAAATGGGCTCGTCACTGGATGGACCTGGTGCGCTACGCCGAGACCTGCGGACACGAATTCGATTACCCCATTCACCAAGCGTACCAATACCGCGACTATTTGATACGAGCATTCAACCAGGACGTACCTTATGACCAGTTCGTGCAGGAACACATCGCGGGGGATTTGCTGCCACAACCTCGTCGGCATCCCACGCAACAGTTTAACGAGTCGGTAATCGGCACGGGCTTCTGGTTTTTGGGGGAGTCCGTCCATGCCCCCACGGATGTCCGCGGCGACGAAGCGTTGCGAGTGGACAACCAGATCGACGTGATGGGCAAGACGTTTCTGGGCCTCACGGTCGCCTGCGCGCGATGCCACCACCACAAATTCGATCCCATCTCGACCGAAGACTACTATGCGTTGGCCGGATTCCTGCAGAGTTCACGGCGCCAATTTGCCCTCTTGGACCCGGGCCGTCAGATTGCACAGAAACTATCCGAGATGGACCGCTGGCAGCGGGTCTTCGCCGACACGATGCCAGCCCACGTAGCTGGCTTGCCCGACGGTTCTCGGCTGGCGCAGCAACTGTTAATCTTTGGTGAGCTGTATTCTCGCAGCCGTGATCAGCAACAGAAGCATGCGGACGAGCGGCTGGAACAAGCTCGGCAAGACCTCTCCAGCCGGCTGGGGGTCGCCCCGGAATCGTTGCCCGACAACGACGAGTTTCGCGCCACGTTGGCGGTCATCACGTCCCCACCGGTGTCACGCATCGACCACCCGCTCTATTTCTTCCGCAAGTGGCTGGAGCACAGCAGCCAGGCGGGCACAGAGCCGCCGTCAGCGGCGGACACAGCACAGCTACTGCAGTCCCTGCGGCAGGAGCCAAGTGGCGCGCGGCCCGATTCGCTCAGCGAAGAAGATTTTCCGTTATTCACCAACTTCAGCTCCTCACATTTCGCGGATGAGGGTTGGTCGGCCACCGGGCAGGCCTTTGGTGATGGCCCGACGCAGCAGCCCAGTTGGCAATGGAGTGAGGGTCAGCCGCGCGTCTTGCCTTCCCATGTAGCCACCAGCCACCGGGATGGACACCGCCCGCAGGGAGTCTTGCGGTCCCCGACGTTTACCCTGCGACACGACCGGATCCACTATCGCGTGCGGGCTCAGAACGCACAGATTCGTTTGATCGTGGACGGCTATTTCATGGATGAATTCAATGCCCTGTTGTTTGGTGAGTGCACGCTGAAGAATGTCAACACTCACGGCGAATTCCAATGGGTAACGCAGCACCGTGATCTGAGTCATTACCTGGGCCATCGAGCTCATTTGGAGATCATTGATGACGGGGACGGTTATGTGGAAGTGGACCAGATCCGCTTCTCTTCCAGCAGGCAGCCACCGGTGGTGGCGCATCCGTGGAATGTTCAGCTGGCGGCGAGTGTGACACCGGAGATGTCCCTGGGTGAGATGACTGGGGTGCTGGGAGGTTTGTGGCAATCCACGCGAGAAACGCTTGCCCGCCAGCCCTTGAGCGCCGCCCCTCTGTCAGATGCTGCCGCCTTCAATGCCCTCGCGGCCACGCCCCTGCTCAAAAGACAAGACGAGCGGTCTTGGACCCGCTTGCTGGGCGAGTACGATGCGCTGCAGGCCGCCATGCCGACGGCGATGCAGGTACTGGCGATCACGGACGGAACGGGCGAAAACGAACGCGTGCATATCCGTGGCAGTCATACCAATTTGGGCAACATGGTGCCGCGGAGAAACCTGGATGTGCTGGGCGGCGAGTCTTTTGGAAAGCTGGAGGGGAGCGGCCGGCTGCAATTCGCCCAACGCCTGACCAGCCCGGAGAATCCACTCGTCTCACGGGTCATCGTCAATCGCGTCTGGCACCACCTCTTCGGCCGTGGCATCGTCGCTTCGGTCGATGACTTCGGTATCATGGGGCAAGCTCCGACGCATCCACTGTTGCTGGACCATCTGGCGCACGACTTGATGCAAGAAGGGTGGTCGCTGAAACGGCTGATTCGACAGCTGGTGATGTCCCGCACATACCGTTTGGCCAGTCGCCACGACGACCCTCGAGTCAGGGAACTGGACCCGACGAACCAGTATCTATCGCACGCCTCGGTACGGCGACTCTCGGCCGAAGCGATCCGGGATGCTGTGTTGACGGTATCCGGCCAGCTGGATCGACAGCAGTTCGGTCCCAGCGTTCCGGTGCACTTGACGCCGTTCATGACCGGCCGGGGACGCCCTCGCAGCGGGCCCTTGGACGGTGGCGGCCGGAGATCGATCTACATCGCCATTCGCCGTAATTTTCTCCCGCCCATGATGCTCTCGTTCGATATGCCGATTCCCTTCAATACGATGGGACGGCGCAGCGCGTCGAACGTACCCAGCCAGTCCTTGATGATGATGAACGACCCGTTCATACACGATCAAGCTGAGAAGTGGGCCAGCCGCTTGCGAGAGGTGCCGTCACCGGCAGCACGCTTGACGCGTGCCTACCAGCAGGCCTTTGCGCGGCGCCCCGCTGCGGACGAGGTGGCAGCGATGCAGGGTTTCTTGGCTCAGCAGGCGGAGCTGCGCGGTGCCGCAATCGATTCCTCAGCGGTCTGGACAGACTTCTGTCACGCGTTGATGAATCTGAAGGAGTTTATCTACCTGCACTGAGCAGGCTGACCAGCACAAAGGGACCCCCAGATGCAATGTGGACGATATCGGTCGAGCGGCATGAGTCGGCGGGCCCTGCTGCGCGAAGCAGCCAACGGCTTCGGTGCCGTCGCCGCCACGGCGTTGATGACGCAGGGCAAGTCGGCGCTGGCAGCCGCCAATCCGTGGGCCGTACGAGATCCGCACCATCCGCCCGTGGCCCAACATGTCATCTTTTTGTATATGGACGGAGGCCCCTCGCAGGTCGATACATTCGACTACAAACCACTGCTGGAAAAGTACCACGGCGAAGATCCGCGCCAGGCCATCGGCAAGCTACTGCCGACACAATTCAATAACATCGGCAAGGTGATGAAGTCGCCGTGGAAGTTCCGCCAGGCCGGTGAGTCGGGCAACTGGGTAAGTGATCTCTTCCCGCGAATTGCGGAACACATCGATGACCTGGCGTTCATCAAGTCGATGACATCCAAGTTTCCCGAACATACCTCGGCAAACTATTTCCTGCATACTGGGTCGGGATTCCAGGGGCGGCCCAGCATGGGCGCTTGGGTCGGTTACGGCTTGGGCACCGAGAACCACGATCTCCCCGGCTTTATCGTGCTCAACGGCGGTTTGATTCCACCCGGAGGACTCGACAACTTCAATTCGGGATTCTTGCCCGCCAGTTACCAGGCATCAGTCTTCAACGCCGAAGATCAACCTGTGGCGAATATCAGGCCCCAAGAAACATCCGTGGCCCTGCAACGCCACAAACTCGACCTGGTGCGAGCCCTCGACCACCAACTGCTCCGCCAAACTGGCGCTGACGACCAACTGGAAACCGCCATCGAAAACTATGAGACGGCGTTTCGCATGCAAGATTCCATTCCCCAAGTGGTCGACCTGTCACAAGAAACGGCGGCAACGCACGAAATGTACGGACTGAACACCGAATGGAAAGGAACACAGATCTTTGGTCGGCAATGTTTGACCGCGCGCAGGTTGATTGAGCGAGGTGTGCGTTTTATTGAGTTGACCTGTCCGGGCGGCAGCGGCGACCGGTGGGACCAGCACGGCAACCTGTTCGACGGGCATACCAAGAACTGCCGGACAGTCGACCAGCCGATTGCCGCCCTGCTGACCGACTTGAAACAGCGTGGACTGTTCGAGTCGACGTTAGTGGTCTGGATGGGCGAATTTGGTCGGACCCCGTTTGCCCAAGGCTCGGACGGCCGTGACCACAACCCGACGGGTTTCACGTTCTGGATGGCCGGCGCAGGCATCCGCGGTGGCGTCTCGCTGGGTGCGACAGATGAATGGGGTTATAAAGCGGTCGAGCACCGCTTGGAAATTCACGACCTCCACGCCACCATGCTGCATCTGCTGGGGCTGGACCATACCCGGACCACGTTCCGATTCAGCGGTCGCGACATGCGTCTGACCGATGTGCATGGTCACGTCATGCACGAGATCTTGACGTAGTCATCCCTGATCTCTGGTCAAACGCAAACCACGCGGCACGATCCGTCTTTCCAGCCATTCAAAGGATAGCTGAAACAAGATTGCCAGCAGGGCGGAAGGAATGGCTCCCAGCAGGATCAGACCAGTGTCGTCCAGCCGGATGCCGGTGAGAATCGGATCTCCATACCCGCCCGCGGCGATCAAGGCGCCCAACGTGGCAAAACCGACGTTCAAGACGGCGGCGACCTTGACCCCCGAGGCAATCGCCGGCAACGCCAGCGGCAATTCGATCCGCCAAAAACGCGTGGTTGCCGGCAAGCCCAACGCCAAGGCCGATTCGGTCAGTTGCGTGGGAATCCCACTCAGGCCCTGGTGGGTGGCGCGTACGATCGGTAACAGACTGTACAGGAACAAGGCCATGACCGCCGGTTTCCAGCCGATGCCGAGCAACGGAATCAGCAAGACCAAAAGGGCCAATGCGGGTATGGTTTGGATCACTCCGACCGTGGCCAGCACCGCGTGTCCAACGGCAGGCAATTTCCAAGCCAGCACGCCCAACACAATGGCAACCACAATCGCGGGCACCAGCGACGTACCGACCAGGAAGAGATGCCCCACCGTGTACTGAGCCAACTTGGACCAGCGGCCGGCGATCTCAACGTCGGATACGATTCCCAATTCGGCTTGGAGAAAACGAGCGGCGACTAACCGTGCCGGCTGTTTTTCCAGTTTTGCCGCCGCGTTCATCGCGATCATTGAGTCTTGGTCGATGCCCCCTTCCAGCTGACGCACTGCCGCCAGCACGTTGCGCTCAGGCCGCATATCGACGCGGTACACGTACACGGCCTGATAGTCGGGAAAATACTGCAAATCGTCCTGCAGCACACGCATGCGGTACAACTCAATCTCGGCATCCGTCGAATACATGTCCATCACATGGATTGCGTCCGACTCAATACCACGATAGGCCAAGTCGTGATCGAGACCGGCGACCGACAACGGATTGAGACCGTACCTGCGTTGCAGTCCAGGCCAGCCATCTTCGCGCTGCATGAACTCGTTGCTGAAACCGAATTTCAAATCGGCCTGCCCGGCCAGATCGCTGATGGTGCGGACCTGCAAACGAGCAGCCAGCGACTCCAACATGCCCAGGGCATAGGTATTATTGAAGCCGAGCGGCTGGCTGATATCCACCTGGTGCTGACGCAACGCTTCACGCAGTCGCGAAATGTCGGTTAGCGCAGCGTCGCCCAGGATCTCGTTGGCCAAGGTACCGGTGTATTCGGGGTAGATGTCGATCTCGCCCGCCAACAAGGCATTCCACAACAGCCGCGTGCCGCCCAGCTCGTCCACGTGTTGGGCCTCGGCCCCCGTCGATCGGATCAAGAGGGTGGCGAGTTCGCCCAGCACCACGTTTTCGGTGAATTTTTTCGATCCCACGCGAAAGACCCGCGTGGGAGTCTTGGCGGACTGAGCATCACCGCTGGCACCCTGCACCGGCGCCAGCCAGGTCAGCGAGGCCAGCGACAGTGCCACGGCCCAACCGAGGCGACAACCGGGACGAGTCAGCATCACGATTCCCGCTCCGTCAAGCTATCCAGCGGACTCCGCTGGGCGTTAATAAACCGGGTCACGAACTCGTCGGCGGGTCGTTGCAGCAGCTGCTCCAGCGACCCTTGCTGCACGATCTTTCCGGCTCGCAAGAGCACAATGTCGTCGCCAAAATAGGCCGCCTCGCCGATGTCGTGGGTGACCATCACCACCGTCTTGCCAAGCGTGCGGAAGATCTCGCGCAGCTCCCCCTGCAGATCCGCCCGCGTGATCGGGTCGAGCGCCCCCAACGGCTCGTCCAAGAGCATCACATCGGGATCGAGCATTAGCGCCCGGATCAGGCTGACACGTTGCCGCTGCCCACCACTCAGCTCAGCTGGAAAGCGATCCAACAACTCTTCGGGCAGGTTCGTCAACTCAGCCAGTTCCTGCAAGCGGTCCTGTTGGCGCGCGACCGGCCAGCGCAAGTGTTTGGCCATCAGCAGGCAGTTGCGCCGCGCCGTCAGATGGGGAAACAACCCTCCTTCCTGGATCACGTAGCCCATCCGCAATCGCACCCCGGCCAACCGTTGGGGCGTGAGCGGTTGCCCGTCAAACGTCACGCGACCACGTGTCGGCAGGATCAAGCCAATCATCAACCGCAACAAGGTGGACTTGCCGCAGCCGCTGGTCCCCAGCAATATTTTGGTCTCGCCCGCGGTTGACGCACAGGTCGATCCCATCCAGGACGGTAACCGCACCATAGTCTTTGGAGACCGCTTGTAACTCCAGCATGAAGATCCGTTTCACCAACGATGGAACGACGGTTGGGACGGGAAATCGACGGTTGGGACGGGAAATCGACGGTTGGGACGGGAAATCGACGGTCGCGACGGGAAATCGACGGTCGCAAGCGACGGGGCGACTCGCCTTCCCACAACCAGACGTGTCGGACTCGTTCACCTTGCGCGTGCCCATCTGAAAGTCGTACTTACTCTGCCAGTGGCAATCACCTGCCCCCCAGGCGATCCGGCCGGCCGCATGCTAGGGCAGAGACATGACCAACAACCGCACGGGCTCGGCAGCCGGACTTATTGTGGTGGATCCACACGCTGCCGGCAACAACATCGTCTCGCCGGTGCCCAGCGGCGAGTCGGCTAGGTCACCTTCGACCTGCACGCTTCCTTGCAGCACGGCAACGATACGGAATTTGCCATCACCACCGATGGAAACCGGCTCGGTCGGATGCCATCGCTGGAGCACGAATTTGTCGCACGCCACCAGTTGTTCGGCGTAAGGGAGGTGCGTGGGCTGGGGCTGCTGCGGCTCAACGGGGGGAGCTTGGTAGTCGATCACCTCCAGCGCCTGCTGCACGTGCAGCTGACGTGGCTGGCCGTCGGGGCCGAGCCGATTCCAATCGTAGAGCCGAAAGGTGGTGTCGCTGGCCTGTTGGATTTCCGCCACCAGCAAGCCCGCTCCCAACGCATGCACAGTCCCCGCCGGTATGAACAAGGTGTCGCCCACCTGGGGATGGATCACGTGCAGACAGAGTTCTGCCGTACCACGGGTGACTTCCCGCTCCAGCGCGTGACGGTCAAAACCGCGTTTCAACCCCGCGTAAAGACGAGCTCCGGGTTGAGCATCCAGAATATACCAGGCCTCGGTCTTGCCGAAGTCAGGCCGTTCCAGCTGGGCAGCTTGTTGATCGTTGGGATGTACCTGGACCGAGAGATTGCGTTGGCAGTCCAGAAACTTGAACAGCAAGGGAAATCGATCGGCTGGCACACCTTCGCCCATCAGCCCCTGGGGATCAGCCGCGCGCAAGGCCCCCAACGTCTGGCCGCTGAGTGGGCCAGACGCGATCCGGCTCTGGTCGTCGCCGTGGTCCACCACTTCCCAGCTTTCGGCATAATGTTCCCCCGCGCCAATGGGCTTGCCGAGCACGCTCCCTAGCCGGCGGCCGCCCCACAGGTACTGCCGAAACACCGGTTCCAAACGCAGGGGATAGAATGCAGCCATGTGTGGTGGTCCCTGGCGAACAGGCTGTCGCCGCGAGACAGCGTCGCAGCGCTGTCAGGAAGCGGCCAGCGTGACAAATGAAACGTTTGGGCAATCCAGGAGGGTGTCTTGGTTCGATATGCTCGCGCGTCTATAATCGCATCGTCTCGGGAGAGGTCCGGCCGGAACCTGCCGATGGTGCGATGCCTGCCCTGATCCTACGTGGTGAGTTTGTCCTCGCAAGTAGGCTTGATGTTGGGTCCGCATTCGTGGCGGCGGCGGTGCCGATGTCACGGTTCGGTGAATCGGGCCGACCTCACAGGTCGGTCGGCAACCGGTCCTAGGGCGATGGGCCCGGCCTGGCGGGGCACGGCAATGACCGCATGAGACAGTTCATTTTGCTCGGTCCTGGTGGCGTCGCGACGATGGCTGCCTGCTCTCGCCGAGTGCAACGGAAGTTCGGCTTGCGCCGCTGACAATCGTTTCTCCCCCAGCTGCCCCGCACTCGCCTGCAATTGCGGCGAGCTGGCGGCCAGCAAGAATCGGCTGTCCGGGTGATGCCACCCAGCACGCAACTCGAACCTCGCACCCGGCTGCCGTTGAATCCGCGCATGAGAGTTGAGTAGCGATCATGATTGAAAAACCGGACGAGGACCTGTTCGAAGGTTCCAAGATGACCTTCGGTGAGCATCTCGAGGAGCTGCGAATCTGCCTGATTCGAGCGGCCCTGGGGGTCGCTCTGGGGGTGATCGCAGGAATGCTGGTCGCCAACCAGGTCGTCGTCTGGGTGCAAGGTCCGGTGGAGCGGGCGCTGGACGCCTTTTACCAGGAACACACCAAGACTCAGCTCAACGCCCTGTACGGCGCGGCCCCCAAAGAGATGACCGATTTCCTGAAAGAACAACGGTTGACGTTCGAGGAAATCTGGATTGAGCAGGCCGAGCTGGATCGCCTCAGCATGCTCCGCGAGGCGGTGGGCGATTCGGCCATCCAGTCGAGCGATGGGGTTGCTGGCGCAGCGGCCAGCGATCGTGATGACGGCGCGAATCTGGCGAACGACAAGACTGACGCCGAGGGGGAGGACGCCAACGGCGACCAGGCGACAACCTCATTGCCAGCCGGCAGCCCAGGCGTACCCGAAGCCTGGCAAGAACCCGGCCCCCCCTCACGCGACATGTTCAAGGCCCGCATCTGGACAAGGCGGCAAACCCAGACTCGCAGCCTGAGCATGTACGAACCGTTCATGATTTGGCTCAAGGCTTCTCTGGTAGTGGGGATCGCGATCGCCAGTCCCTGGGTCTTTTACCAAGCCTGGCTATTTGTTTCCGCCGGGCTTTACCCGCACGAGAAAAACTACGTGTATTTGTATTTGCCGCTCAGCCTGACCCTGTTTTTCTCGGGCGCAGCGTTCGCCTTCTATTTCGTATTTCCGCCCGTGCTCAACTTTTTGCTCACCTTCAATAGCACCTTGATGATCGCCCCGGAACCACGCATCAACGACTGGATCAGCTTTGCCCTGTTTCTGCCACTGGGCTTCGGCATCAGTTTTCAGCTGCCGATTGCCATGGTCTTCCTGGAACGGCTGGGGATCCTGTCCATTGAGACTTACACTTCAAACTGGCGGATTTCCATTCTCGTGATTTTTTTCATCGCGATGATGCTGACCCCCGCCGACCCCACCAGCATGATCATGATGGCGGTTCCCCTGACTGTCCTGTATTTCTTTGGCGTGGGGCTCTGCCGTTGGTTGCCCAAGCGTCAAAGTCCCTTCGGCCAAGGGTACGATCCGGAATCCTAACCCGGATGGCGCCGGGATTCACTCGGGAGGTTGGGAGCGGGCGGACTGGCGGCGTTGTTCCAGCAGTGGTGCAGTGCACGGGTGGCGGCAGCGCACTCCAGCGATGCAGCTGGCGCCATGGCTGCAGCTTGCCCCTTTGGCCGACGGAAGTTACGATTTCAAGCGGATTTGTTCAGCTGGATCGACTGCGAGGTAGAATGCCCCCCGGGCATCCGCAGCCCCGTCCGGAACCTGCCGGCTGTTGCCGAGAATGATTTGCCACCATGAAGCTGATTATTGCCATCATTCAGCCGAGTCGTTTGGAAGCCGTGAAGGAAGCCTTGACCGAGGTGGATGTGTTTCGCTTGACCGTAATGGATTGCCAGGGATTTGGCCGCCAGAAAGGACAATCCGAGGTGTATCGAGGCCGCGAACACGCCGTGCATTTGCTGCGAAAGGTCCAGTTGCAGATTGCCGTCAACGAAGAGTTTGTCGAACCAGCGGTCAACGCGATCGTCAAAGGAGGCAGATCGGGTCCGCAAGGTGAAATTGGTGACGGCAAGATCTTCGTCTTGCCACTGGAGGAATGCGTGCGAATCCGGACCGGCGAACGCGGGTCGGAAGCGATTTGATGGAAAGACTCATGGCCGATCACGTTATCCTCTTGTCGGTGCCCGGGCTGCGGCAGCAAGACCTGGCGCACATGCCGCAGACGCAACAGCTCTTTCACGATGGTGATCGAACCACGTTGGTGCCCAGCTTTCCGGCGGTCACCTGGCCCGTCCAGGCCAATATGTTGACCGGTCAGTTGCCGGCGCAGCACGGCGTGGTGGCCAACGGATTTTTCTGGCGAGAACGAGGCGAAGTAGAAATGTGGACGGCCTGGAATGACAAGATCCAGGCACCCCAGATCTGGGACATTCTGCGCCAACAGCGACCACAGCTCAGCTCAGCGGTCTGGTTTCCTATGCTCAGCAAAGGGTGCGGTGCGAATTATGTCTGCATGCCGGCGCCCATCCACAATCCTGACGGCTCGGAGTCGTTGTGGTGTTACACGCAACCGACTGAGTTGTACGGGGAATTGCGGGATCAGCTGGGGCACTTTCCCCTGCAACACTTCTGGGGTCCCTTGGCTGGCATCCCTTCCACCGCCTGGATTGTTGACTCAGCAGTCCTGGCCGCCCGTCGATTTCAACCGAATTTCTTCTACCTCTATTTGCCGCATTTGGACTACCAGGCGCAGAAGCTGGGTCCCGATTCGGAGGCCGCTCAGCAAGCAGTCCGCGAGCTGGACACGCAGATTGGCAAGCTTGCAGAGGGGTTTGGCGAGGCGTTGCCCGAGGCGTCGACAACGTGGCTGTTAGCCAGCGAATACACGATCGTTCCGGTCGACCATGTGCTGTTCCCCAATCGCCTGCTCCGCGAGGCGGGATTGTTGCGAGTGCACAACAGCGACGCAGGCGAACAGCTTGATCTTACCAGCCCTGCCTGGGCGCTGGTCGATCACCAGCTGGCTCATGTCTTTGTTCACGAGCGGGATCCAGCAATTATTCGCCGGGTCACTCAGCTGTTTGACGGTGTGGCGGGCATCGATGAAGTGTTGAACGGTGACCAGTTAGAGCCTTATGGGCTGTGCCACGAGCGAACGGGGGATGTCGTGTTGGTCTCCACGCCCAATAGCTGGCAAGCCTATTATTGGTGGCTCGACGACGCCCAGGCCCCGGCCTTCGCCCGGACGGTCGACATCCACCGCAAGCCCGGCTACGACCCGGTCGAGTTGCATTTCGACATGGCCACCAAGAGTACCCCGCTGGACGCGACACGGATCCGCGGTTCCCATGGTGCGCCAGCGCGCCAGGCCAGCCAGCGGGGGGTCCTGTTGGCCTCGCAGAAAGGCGTGTTTGTGGAAACAGACACGGCGGACACTGATGTGGCTGACATCGTGCTGCGACAGTTTGGCATCTGAGGCCGCGGGCGGCCAATTGCTCCGCTGGGACGCCCGCTCACGGCGCATGTTAACGTGCCTTGCCCTCGCGCGGCCTGCAGCCACGGTCCCACCAGCGAAAAAGGGGGCGGCTGACTGATCGCAGGCTACGATCCCACCGCGTTTCGTTTAGAATTAGAATGAGGGCTGGGGAGCGTACCCGGTGGCCGCGTGTGACCGACCAGCGGTCCCCGGCGGGGGTGAATCGCCTTCAGCCTCCAACCGATCGCGCCGGCGGCATGCTCGACTCACCCGATGCCCCCCCTCCACCGCCGCCCGCCCCGACGTCGACGTTGCCAGCCGAAAGGGATTATGATGTCTAGCCCGATGTCCGCTCCACAGATCCTCGATCGAGAATTTCTCGAACTGCGTGCCAAGATCTTGGAGCTGGCGGCCTCCATGGACCGCTTGGAGCGAGCGGAAGGCACGTTCCGGGAAGATGACCGCTGGCAACTGCTCAGCCGCGGCCTGCAGGTACTGTCCGACGCCGCCGGGGCACAGCGTGCCGAACAGGTCCAGCTGGTTTTTTCTCGCCAATACGATCCCCAATGGCGCGCCACTTTCGGGCTCGACACCTCGTCCGATTCTCCTGTCGACGTACCCGTGGAATAGGTGGAGCCGACCGATGTATTATTTTGACCCGCACATCCATATGGTCTCGCGGACCACGGACGACTACGAACAGCTGGCCAAGATGGGCTGTGTCGGCATGAGCGAGCCGGCATTCTGGGCGGGCTTTGACCGCGGCAGCGTCGAAAGTTTCCGGGACTACTTCCGACAATTGACCGAATTTGAACCGACCCGCGCAGGCCAATACCGGGTGCAACATTTCACCTGGCTCTGTATCAATGCCAAAGAAGCGGAGAACGTGGCACTTTCGCGGGAAGTGATCAACATGATCCCCGAGTTTCTCGATTGCCCCGGCGTGCTGGGCATCGGTGAAATCGGACTCAACAAGAATACGCGGAACGAAGCGACAATTTTCCTGGAGCACTTGGATCTGGCAGCCCGTTTTCAACAACAGATCTTGATTCACACGCCACATTTGGAGGACAAGTTCCAGGGGACGCGGATGATCGTTGATATGCTCTGTGATGACCGCCGCCTGGATCATCACCGGGTGCTGGTGGACCATGTGGAAGAACACACGGTGCGAGCGGTGCTGGAGCGGGGCTTTTGGGCCGGCATGACACTCTACCCGGTCAGCAAATGTACGCCCGCCAGGGCCGCTGACATGGTGGAAATGTATGGGCCGGAGCGGCTGTTGGTCAATTCAGCCGGGGACTGGGGCCCGTCGAAACCGACGGCTGTACCCGATTTCATCCTGGAAATGCGGCGTCGTGGCCACCCGGAGAGCCTGATCCGCCGAGTGGTATACGAGAATCCGCTGGAGTTCTTCAGCCAGAGCGAGAATTTTCGTTTTCCAGCCGCCCACCCTCTAGCCGAGCCTCACGCCCGTAGCGGAAGCCGCCAGGCTTTCGGCAGGGCACACTCCGTGCGCCGTCCGGCCCAAGTAGCAGGCACACTCCGTGTGCCGTCCGACCGACCGAAAGCTTGGCGCCAAAGTAGCAGGCACACTCCGTGTGCCGTCCGCGCGGCCGAAAGCCTGGCGCCAAAGTAGCAGGCACACTCCGTGTGCCGTCCGACCGACCGAAAGCTTGGCGCCAAAGTAGCAGGCACACTCCGTGTGCCGTCCGACCGACCGAAAGCCTGGCGGCATTGCTACGCGGCGTTTAACGCGAGGTCGGCCGAGTGCTGGAGCGACGTGGCAACTGGCTGGCTGCCGAATCATCGGGCGTGCCGTACCGCCCGGTTCGAGCCGCATCGCGGATGCGGCCCCCCAGCCCCATGGCATCGATCAACTTGTGCACCGAAATCTCTTCCACGTTGTAGCGGCCGGCGGACTCGACCATTTGCGAATAGCTACGAATCGCGTTGGGATCGGAAGCTTCGGTGGGGCGTTCGCCCAAGACCAGATATCGCGTGTGCACTGAAACATCCCCCTTCACTTCGCCGTCTGGGCTGTCCTCGGCGTCGACTTCGCCACCATACTGGCGAATCAAGTTCTTCACCAGTTCGCGGTCGTCCCGGCCATCGTTGTTGATGTCCATTTTGCCAGCCAGGGCGTACCGCAGCGTGGAGCCCGGATTCCAGATCGGGCTGGCGATCAAGTCGTCCGACAGAATGGGGTCGGTGTTCTTGTCGTCGACGATGCGACCTTCTGCTGTATGCCCATTGCGGACATTGGTGATCTCGATGCGTCCCTTCTTCACGGCGGTACTGAGGTTATTTTCGTCGCGGCCGTAAACATCAAAGGACAAATTGCGGCGCAGCCCATCATTGCGTCCCAAATTCACCCACACCGTACGGCTCCGCTGGTCCACCCAAGTTATTTTCCCATCGGGTGCCTCCAGCTTGGGCTCGCCCATTTCGTCGACGATTTTCTTCAGCCGATCGTACATCGTCTTCACCACGGCCAGTTCTTCTTCCGCATTACGCACCTGTTCGGCCGATTCACGGCGTACTTGCTCGGCCTCGTTGGTCTTCTGGGCGACTTGGCGCAGCAGTTCTTGTCGCTGCGCGTCGTCCTGTTGACGCTGACCGCCCAAGTCGGTCAGGTAGGACTGCAGCTTTTGTTCCGCTTCCTGGCGGGCATTCTGCGCGACGGCCAATTGCTCGCGAAAGGAAGTCTCCGCCTGGCTCAACTGTCCCTGCAGCTTTTGTTGAGAATCCTGAAACCGCAAGATCTGGTTCTGTTTATCCTGCAGCGAGGTGAACAGGTATTTCTGGATGTCGCGATAGTTGTGTTGCGGTTCCTCCAACCCGGCCGCGTAAGCATTCTTGTCGGCGGTGAACGAGGTCTCAATCGTGTCGAGGTTGGCTTCGGTTGGAAAACCGACCATGGCCTTGAGCCGATTGCTCTCCTGCACGGCCGACCGTTCCCGGGACTCTAGATCGCTCACCTTCTGAGCGTCGGTTTCCGCCTGACTCGAATATCGGTTGAGCCGCACCAACAGGGCAATCGTGATGACCCAACTGATCGCGGTCAAAATGACAAACGCGATTAGGGCGACATGCACAGCCTGACTCTCACGCTTGGCCATGGACGCTGAAACCTCCTGAGGACTTACGAGTGGATCCCAGTTGCGAATGCGAGAAGAACTGCCGGCCGAGCCACCCCACACGGGGCACCCGCCGGAGGTATCGCGTGGGTCCGCCGAGGAAGCAGCGATTTCCGCCTCGTGCTCAACACCCGCTGGTGACGCAACTTACGGTCAGATAAGCTCTTGGTTGAGTCTAATCGGGCTGTTGCGGGGTGTCAACGAATTGCTGCGGGTTGCTCGTCGGCCCGTCACCCGGGTCAGGCGGCCAAGAAATCGGCCCAGCGGGGCCCGATTTTGGGAAAATCTACTGGCGGTCTCCAGCCAAAATGGTTATGTTACGGGCAGACATGAGTGGCGCTGCCGTCGCACCACGGCGGCGGCCCGCTGCGACACCCTTCCCAGGATGCATCCTCGCGACCGTGACTCTTCCTGAGCGAGCTGCTGCTGATTCAGTGATGTGACAACTCTGTGGCGGACCAGATCCACTTGGCCAGCGCCGCCCCGGCATCGCTTGTGAACGAGCCTGCCGTGCCAGGATGCTCCAAAATTCACCGACTGCCGCCATGGTTCCGACACCACCGACCGTGAGTCCGGAGCGTGCCGCGCGACCCGCCGCGTTGGGGATTCCGGTAATTGGCGTCGTGGGTGGAATTGCCAGCGGCAAGTCCGCTGTGGCCCAGCAGTTGGCGGCATTGGGCGGCACCGTGATTGATGGGGACCGCCTGGGACATGAGGTGTTGACGCTGCCGCAGGTGCGCGAAGCGATTCGCCACGTCTGGGGTGATGCCGTCTTCGCTGGCAATGGCCAGGTCGACCGGCGCGCCCTGGCTCGGCGCGTATTCGGGCCGAGCACTGAGCCTGCTGGCGAGCGACGCTCGGAAGGACCTTCGGCACTGGCACAGTTGGAAGCAATCACGCATCCGGAAATTGAAAAACTGCTGGAACAGCGGATCCGAGCCGTGCGGGAGGCACAGGCCGTGCCGGCCATCGTGGTCGACGCCGCCGTGTTGCTCAAAGCAGGCTGGGATCGTCACTGCGATCAGATCCTGTTTGTGGATGCCCCACGCCCAACACGCCTCCTCCGGGCCCTGGAGCGGGGCTGGACCGAAACGGAATTCGAAGCGCGCGAGCAGGCCCAATGGCCGGTCGAAATGAAGCGACAACGGGCCACCCATGTAGTGAATGGTGACCGTCCCTTGGCCGAAGTCGCCGAGTACTTGCGACAGTGGTGGCGGCAACAGGGGCTGCCCCTCCCGCAGCCAGGCGGTGCCAGAGAGAGCGGGGACGACATCAGCTCAGCCTACCCCGCCTGAGAGTGGACTCCCAAGAACATCCCGGGCACCCATCATTGAGCCCGGGGCCAAGGCTCCCAAGAAAATAACGAATAGATCACGGAACCAGCGGTCGGTGGCCCACGTACCGACAACAGGCGATTGCTCCCAGGCAACTCGCGCCTGCGGCCAGAGCGGCCGCCCAACCTTACTGGCCACCCCCCTGACGGTTGCGAATTTGGCTTCACCGCCCATCGCTGCTTTTCATTTGCCCCTCCGCCGCTCCTTCCCGATGGGTCCCGAGCGGCCCCAGCTACTTTTCGCCAATCTTGCAGGAACAACTGAGCATGAACGACCAACAGCCCCCAGCCAAGCGCTCGCCGCAGCCAGCGGGCCCGCCGCGCAAGAATACGGGTCGTGCCCACCGGAGTCGCAATCCGCGAAACCAGCCGCGTCGCGAGAACCAGCCTGCCGATCCGTACCAGGACGAACAGGAACCGATGTCGCTGGCCGAAGAAATTGCCAGCGGCCAATCGACCGTCGCTGACGAGTCGGTCGGTGATCTGCTGGCATCGGGCGACCAGGACCTGCACATCGCCGAACTGCAGAAGCTGAGTATGTCCGAGTTGATCGAAGCGGCACGCAAAGAAAACGTGGCCGATGTGCTGGGAGTGCGCAAGCAAGACCTGATCTTCAAGATCCTCAAAGAGCGGGTCAAGATGAACGGGCTGATGTACGGCGAAGGCACGCTGGAAATCCTGCCCGATGGGTTCGGATTTCTCCGCAGCCCCGACTATCATTACCTCTCCTGCCCCGATGACATCTATGTCTCACCCAGCCAGATTCGCCGCTTTGGCCTCAAGACCGGCGTCACCGTATCCGGGCAAATCCGTCCGCCCAAGGAGAACGAGCGGTATTTTGCCCTCCTGCGAGTCGAAGCGATCAATTACCAAGACCCCAGCCTCATGTCGTCGAAAGTCGATTTCGATGATCTCACCCCCCTGCACCCCAACCAGCGCATCGTGATGGAGACCTCTGCCGACGTGGTGGAAACACGCGTTGTGGACATGATCGTACCGATCGGCTTTGGCCAGCGGGGCCTGATCGTCAGCCCCCCGCGGGCGGGCAAAACGATCCTGATGCAAAAGATGGCCAAAGCTGTCCTGGCGAATTATCCGGAAGCCTACGTAATCATGTTGCTGATCGACGAGCGTCCGGAAGAGGTGACCGACATGGAGCGGGAGGTCAAGGGACGGAATTGCGAGGTCGTCAGCAGTACCTTCGACGAACCAGCCACACGGCACATCCAGGTGTCAGAAATGGTGATCGAAAAAGCGAAGCGGATGGTTGAATTCGGCTATGATGTGGTGATTTTCCTGGACTCCATCACACGTCTGGCGCGGGCCTGGAATTCGGAGTGCCCGCAATCCGGCAAAGTCCTCTCCGGGGGCCTGGACGCCAACGCACTGCAACGCCCCAAACGCTTCTTCGGCTCGGCACGGAAGGTCGAGGAGGGAGGCTCGCTGACCATTCTCTCCACGGCCCTGATCGAGACAGGCAGCCGCATGGACGACGTGATTTTCGAAGAATTCAAGGGGACGGGCAACCTCGAGATCGTGCTGGATCGATCCCTGGTGGACAAGCGGATCTGGCCCGCCATCGACATCAACCGTAGCGGTACCCGCCGGGAAGAAAAGCTGCTCGATCCCGAGGAGCACAAGCGGATTGTGATGATGCGACGTGTCCTGAACGAAATGAACCCCTCCGATGCAATGGAACGCTTGGTTTCCCGCTTGCAAAAAACCAAATCGAACGCAGAATTCCTAATGAGCATCAATCCGGAGTGAGCAGCGTGCGTTGCTCGCGGTCCAGCTGATGCCAAAGGCCCTTGTGATTTTGTGAACGTATTCGACGCCCAATCAGCATCGCTGGAACAACTCGGTGAATCACCCTGGATCGGTGTGGTGGTCAGCCGCTTCAATCCGAGTATCACCGAGAACCTGCTCCAAGGCTGCCTGGAAACGCTCACCGCCCGCGGTGTGGACGCCCACAAGGTGGATGTGGCTTGGGTACCCGGTGCCTGGGAACTTCCCGTAATCGCTCAGCATATGGCCTCCTCCGGGCGGTATGCCGCCGTGATTTGCCTGGGAGCTGTGATTCGCGGGGATACCACCCACGACCAGTACATCAACCAGCAGGTGAGCCAATCGCTGGGCCAGATCGCCCTCCAGTCCGGAGTACCCGTCCTGTTCGGCTTGCTCACCTGCCAATCGGTCGAACAGGCGATTGAACGGAGTGGCGGTCGAGTGGGTAACAAAGGTGTGGATTGCGCCGAAGCCGCCTTGGAGATGGCCACACTGATCCACCAACTGTCCCGACATCAACCGTCACCTTAGTGTCCAGTGTCACCCAACGCCAGCACACAGCACCGCGGCGGAATTTATGGCTAGACGCAGCCGAGCTCGCGAAGTTGTCCTGCAACTTCTCTATCAAGACGACCAGAACCCACGTAGTGATCTGGTACAGGCCGACCGTTTTCTCAGCGATCGCCTGCACCATCATGCCGCGCTGGTGGAGTTCGCTCAGAGCCTGCTCTCAGGAGTGCGACGGAACCGGCCGGAACTGGATGAACTGCTGACCCAGCGGGCCAGCAACTGGACACTCAGCCGCATGGCCATCACTGACCGGAACATCTTGCGGCTGGGAGCCTACGAACTGCTCTACACCGACACCCCGCGAAGTGTGGTGATCAACGAGGCAGTGGAACTGGCCAAGCGTTACGGCGGCCCACAGTCGGGGCATTTTGTCAACGGCATTCTCGATGGGCTCGTTCCTCCGCAATCGTAGCGGAAGCCGCGCGTGAGCCGCAGGGCTCACGAGCTTAGTCGGCAGGCTGCAAGCGTAGCCTGCCAATAAACGGAGAGGTCGCGGAGGCATTTGCCTCAGCGTCCGAAACCTACCCGGGCGGGTCCGTGCCTGTCCGGAACCTGTTTCTCGAACTTCGAAAAGGAGGTAAGCAGCTAGTGTCACCGTAATAGTGATAACGGAGGAGCCAGGAAGCAGGACTTGGGGGGGATTCACGATTCGGCCTCGTCGGAGCGTCAACCGCCGCGGATCGGTGAAACGCGATGGTCGAGCCTCAAACGACCGTCGGCGGGCGACAGACACGGTTAGTCGTTCGTCAAACGACAGGGTGGTTGGTGGATTCACCTCGGGAAAATGGCTCGTGAGCACGACCGGTGAGGTCCCAACTCGTCCGCACAGAAATGTTCGGTAAGCCAATGTATAAGCCGACGGTGAAAGCAGCGGCAAAGCGAGAGGAGCGGAAGCACCAGGGGGCAAGGAAGCAACATCCACCCCGATAACGCTTCCCCGGTGAAACGGGAGCCAAGGCAAACGCCATGGCTCACGGGACCACAGCAGATCCGGAGTAGTCCGAGAACGTGCTCTCGGATGAAAGGAGCAACCTGACTCAGTCCGTCCTCGACGGAAGGTCTGATACCCACAGTTAGCCGTCTTCCGAGACCGCACCAAATGCGGGGCTGTGCCCTGCCAAGCCCAGCCATCGGAAGACACTGGCTAAGAACATGGGAATGACGTCCGCGCGAGGAAGGCGGCTGGATCAACATAGGATGAACCCATGGTGAGAAAGCGAAAGAAGAAGCAGAGAGTCCACTCGCTCACCGGCCGCATCGACGACCGGCTGATGCGAGAGGCTTTTCGAGCGGTCAAGCGGAATCGTGGCGCTGCGGGAATCGACAAGGTCAGTATTGCTATGTTCGAGAAGAACCTCGACGCAAATCTGGCCTCACTCCAGCGGGATTTGAAGACACGTGGTGCCTTCCACCCGAAACCCTTACGGCGAGTGTGGATTTCCAAAGACGCACGAGGCAAGAAATTGCGTCCGCTTGGCATTCCGGCGGTCAGAGATCGCGTGGCTCAGGAAGTGATTCGAAGACTTCTGCAACCGATCTTTGAGCCCCTGTTTCACGAATGCTCGTTCGGGTTTCGCCCCGGGCGAAGCTGCCACGACGCGATTCGGCGGGTGCTATCGTTCCATGAAGACGGAAACCGGGTCACTCTTGACGCGGACATTGCCGGCTTTTTCGATAACATCCCGCACCAATTGATTTTCGACGTGGTCGCTGAGGAAATCGCCGATGGCAATATCCTGAATCTCGTGGCGAAGTTTCTGGCAGCGGGGGTCATGGAAAACGGAGTTTTCAAACCCACCACGATCGGCACGCCGCAAGGCGGGGTGATCAGTCCGTTACTGGCAAACATCGTGCTGAATAAGCTCGATCAGCGTCTCCATGAAGCGGGTTACCGCTTTGTCCGTTACGCCGACGACTTTATCGTTGTTTGCCGCAGCAGACAGCAGGCAGAAGCAGCCCTGACATTGGTCACAGAAGTGATGACCGACATGGGACTCTCGCTGAGTCCCGAGAAAACGAAAATCGCCAGCTATGGAAAGGGCTATGACTTTCTAGGCTTTCGATTGTCGAGTCGGTCCCGCACAATGCGGATCAAGTCAGTGGAGAAATTCAAGACGAAGATTCGGGAGATAACCCGTCGGTGCCACAACCTGGACGCCAGAGTGATCGAGAAACTGAACCAAGTCATACGAGGCACGGCGAACTATTTCGCCGCGGAGTTCTCCACATGCGTCAAGCTCTTTCAAAAGCTCGACAAGTGGATTCGCATGCGGGTCCGCAGCATGAAGTTCAAACGGAAGTGGTCCCAGGACAACTACCGGATGCGCCAGAGATACTTTGACAAAAAACTTGGGCTCCTCCAGCTTCTCACTTTCACCAACACCACGATGGGGATATGTTGACCCGGTTCCTCAACCACCTCCGTGGCGGCCGAGCCGCCTCGGAGGTGCGAGGCAATCGGTCGGGGGTCGCCCGGTGCGGGAAAGCCGCACGCCGGTAAATGTGGGGAATGAACCCCACCGCGACAACGGGGAGGCGGTGGCTGGAATAGCCCAGCCACTGTCTTACCCACTCAGGCTTTCGGTAGCGCTGAAGCCCGCCCAGGCTTAGCCCGTAGCGGAAGCCGCCAGGCTTTCGGTCGCGCTGCGCCAGGCTTAGCCCGTAGATGGGGATGAAAAGCTCGCTGCAGAGTAAAACCAAGTGATTGTGTTTACGATTTCCCTGATTTCACTCGGAGCAACGAGCAATGTCGAAAGTAACGTATTTTGTTGGACTGGACTATCACCAATACTCGGTCCAGGTCTGTGTCATGGATCAAAAGGGCAACGTTATCGAGAATGCCACACGGCCAAATGACTGGCGCGAGGTCGCGGCGGTGGTCCCTGCGGGTGGGCAGGTCTTTGCGGCGATCGAAGCGTGCAACGGAGCCGCTAACTTCGCTGAGGAACTGATCAACAACGCCGGCTGGTCGGTCAATCTGGCCCATCCGGGGTACGTCGCGCGGATTTAAACAGAGCCCGGACAAGACGGACTGGGCCGACGCCAAACTGCTGGCCGACTTGCAACGCGTCGGCTACCTCCCCAAGGTCTGGCTGGCCCCGGGGTATATTCGTGAGCTGCGGCGTCTGGTGCGTTATCGCCAACAACTGGCCAGTGAGCGCCGCAACGTGAAGCTTCGTATTCGGGCACTCCTGCGTGATCACCGGGCCAAGCCGTCTGGCGAACTCAAGGTGTGGACCAAAGCCTGGCGGGCATGGGCCGAGACATGCGAAGAGATTGGCCAGGTGAGCCGTTGGATTCTGAACGAACTCTTTCAAGAGCTGGACCGAGTGTGCAAGTCCATCAAGGAAGTTGAGAAGCAATTGACCAAAGTCACCGCCGAGGATGCGGTCGTCGCCAAACTGCTTGATTACAGCGGCGTGGGACTGGTCACCGCAGTGACGCTTCGTGCCGAGATCGGTCGCTTCGACCGCTTCCGCACCGGCAAGCAACTGGCACGTTTTTGTGCGATGACCCCTCGCAATGCTTCCAGTGGCCAGAAGCAGGCCTGTGCCGGTCTGATCAAGGCGGGCAATCGAGAACTGCGTCGGGTTCTGATTGAAGCGGCCAAACGACTGAAGCGATTGGATGAATACTGGGTTACCTTTGCCGAGCGAATGAAGGAGCGCGGGAAGCCGAACAACGTGATCACCGCGGCAGTCGCCAACCGTTGGATTCGCGGCCTTTACTACGAGATGACTGGCAGTGCGGCGGCCTGACCTCCGCTCGGGCTCGCCAAAAGGGACCGTCCCTTACCGCCTTCGCCGTCGCATCAGCCTCGGGCGCGGGTGCAGGCTGATGCGACGGCGAAGGCGGAAGGGACTCAGGGGAGACACTTATGGAAACAAATTGACTGACTTAGCAGACAACTGACCGACCCCGGTTGGTGGGAGATGCTCGTGCTTCCGCTGGGTTGCTTGATCCTAAGCCACTCGCTCGTAGATGGGGCCTTCCGCCAGCTCGCAACCAACCCAACTGGGCCATGAGAGCTCGGATAGAAGAATGGGGATCCGGATCGGCTGCGGCGAAGTTCGTCAAACACAAAACCAAACTAGCCTACTTGGCAGCAGCAAACTTTTCATAGAAGCGGAAGCCGCCAGGCTTTCGGTCACGCCACACTTTTTCCTCCGCGCGCTTGGTCCGCTCAGACCTCTTGCAGCGAGTTGGAGACGGAGCCGATCAAGGCCTCAAGCGCTGCGCTGGCGGTCTGAACGAGCCGCTCGCGCCTGATCTTCGGTAGCACTCCGTCGCGGACAGCCACGGTCACGGGCCCGGCATAGTCGGCGCTGGCCAGCCATTCCAGCAGCTGGGTGTGAGGGATGGTTCCGTCGGTTGTCGGCAATGCCCGCTGACGTGGGGCCAGCGGCTCGGCGGCGGATTCGGTGTTGTCAGCTGCCACCGACTCGGTCGCTTCGTCAGCCGTGTCGGCCTCGGCTTCGGCAGCCTGGGCTTGGGGGTGGCCGGATGCACTCGCGACGTCTTCGGCTGCCGCGACATTGGCGGTGGTCGCCAGGTCGGCAACGCGCACACCGACGACCCGATTGGCCCCCAGTTCCTGCAGTTGGGCCAACGTGCCGCCGCTCACGTGCCAATCCCACGTGTCCAGGAGCAGGCCGATATTCTCGGCATCAATGGTCCGTAGCAGGGCGGACATGGCCTGGGCATCACGAATGAACCCGCTTTCCACAGGATCATCCACCGCGGGCGCCGAGAATCCGAGGGCCAGTGAAATGCCGTGGGGTTGCAACACGTTGGCGATCTGCGTCAGCCGCGTCCGGTGCAGCTCAAAGTTTTCATGGTAGGGTAATTCACTGGCCAGCGGATTGATCTCGACGTACAACGTCTGCAGCTGAATGGCGGCCAAGTGAGCGGCTTGTTCCGAGAGCCGATTCAGTGCCGCGGCGAAGGGCCCGTCAGTGGCGGTCCAATCGAGTGGTAGCTGTCCGCCGGAGATTTTCAGCCCAGCGCTGACCAAAAACCGCGCGGCGTGTTCCAGGCCGCGTTGTTCGCAGGCCTCGAGGAACTCTTCAACCTCGACATCCAATCCCTGGAATTGGTACGTCATGGCCAGTTCGATGATTTCGCTCTGACGCCCTGAGACTCCCAACAACGCCGGGTTGAAATTCTGATACATGTAGTGCAATCCTCCTCTTTTCCTGGTTGCCAGCCCCTTCTCCCGGGGATCTCGTCGGTTTATCGTGTGAAAACCACTGATTATGACAGACAATCTTAGCGACGCCTAGGGCAGCGGCCGCGATTCGTTGTTCGCCTGGTCGCTGCTGATGTGAGCCGATAGCTGGGAAAGCATTCATCTATGCAATGGTGGCAAGCGATCGTACTTGGTGTGGTGGAAGGCTTGACCGAGTATCTGCCCGTCAGTTCAACCGGCCATTTGTTGTTGGCGCAACGCGCGATGAACATTCCCGCTTCGGCGGCTGCCAATGCGTTTGCGATTTGCATTCAAGCGGGCGCGATTGTGGCGGTGTTGGGGCTGTACCGGCACCGTGTGCGGGAGATGGTGGCGGGGGTGCTGGGCCGGCTGAGATTGATTCGCAGCCCGAATGAGCGTGGTTGGCGGCTGGCCGTGAACATTGTCGTAGCGTTCTTGCCGGCGGCGGTGATCGGCGTGTTGTTTGACGAGCGGATCGAGCGTTACTTGTTCGGGCTCTGGCCGATCGTGATCGCCTGGCTGGTTGGTGGAGCGGCGATTCTGATCGTGGCCTGGTGGTGGCCGACCGAGCGTTCGCAGGGTGGGAAAGGGGCAAGTGCTGGGGCGAAGACAAGCGCTGAGCGGCCGAGTGGCAGGGAAACTAGCGGCGGTGATTTTGGCGGCAGGGATGCTAGCGGCGGTGATGCTGCGGAGCACGCCGATTTGTTTCAGCTGACTTGGCAGGGGGCGTTGGCGATTGGGTTGATTCAATGTCTGGCGATGTGGCCTGGGACGAGTCGGAGTTTGGTCACGATTGTCGGGGGAGTTGTGGTGGGTCTCAGCCTGGGGGCGGCGGTGGAGTTCAGTTTTTTGTTGGGGGTCCTGACGTTATTGGCGGCGACCGTTTACAAGGCTCAGTCGGCGGGTCCGGTGATGTTAGCGGCGTATGGTTGGGGTCCGATGTTGTTGGGTTCGGTGGCGGCGTGGATATCGGCGGTGGGTGCGGTGAGGTGGATGATTGCCTACCTGCGTCGGTTTGGGTTAGCCCCATTTGGCTATTATCGTGTTGCCTTAGCGGTATTGGTGGCCATCTTAATATTCGCGGGCCACTTATCACCTCGCTAGTGTCGCTGACCGCTCCGCGGTCAGCACGGTTGTCATTGGCGCTGACCGCTCACGCGGTCAGGTTTTCTGGTCTGCGGGAGAGTGACGCTCCTCAAGCTTGGCGGCGTCCGAGACGGCCCAGCGGTTGCCCGTTTAGACGGCCCAGCAGTTGCGTCTGAGACGGCACACGGAGTGTGCCTACTTACAGCTCGAAAGTCTATGGCAGCCGCTCTGCCGTCTCATTGTCGCTGACCGCTCCGCGGTCAGCACGTTGCGGTCGTGGGGCTGACGTGCCTCGGGTACTCCACGGTCCGTTTTGCCCGTTCAATGTCGCTGACATTGCAGTCTGCGAGGATGGGAGTGCCTCTTACGCAGTTGCCGATGGTCTACGGCAGCACGGAGTGTGCGGTACTACATTGTCGCTGAAAGCTCGGGCGGTCAGTTCGATGGTCATTGTCGCTGACCGCTCCGCGGTCAGGATTGCGGTCTGGCGAGAGTGCCTCTGCGACTCCGCGGTCAGTTTGGCTCAGTTTAATGTCGCTGAAATGGCGTCTGCTAGGAGGGAGTGCCTCTTACCGCTCCACGGTCTATGGCTGACCGCTCCGCGGTCTCATTGTCGCTGACCGCTCCGCGGTCAGTACCGTGGTCATTGTCGCTGACCGCTCCGCGGTCAGGATTGCGGTCTGGCGAGAGTGCCTCTGCTACTCCACGGTCAGTTTTGCCCGTTTAATGTCGCTGAAATTGCGTCTGCGAGGAGGGAGTGCCTCTTACCGCTCCACGGTCTATGGCTGACCGCTCCGCGGTCTCATTGTCGCTGACCGCTCCGCGGTCAGGATTGCGGTCTGGCGAGAGTGCCTCTGCTACTCCACGGTCAGTTTTGCCCGTTCAATGTCGCTAACATTGCAGTCTGCGAGGTGGGAGTGCCTCTTACCGCTCCATGGTCTATGGCAGCCGCTCTGCGGTCTCATTGTCGCTGACCGCTCCGCGGTCAGGATTGCGGTCTGGCGAGAGTGCCTCTGCTACTCCACGGTCAGTTTTGCCCGTTTAATGTCGCTGACATTGCGTCTGCGAGGAGGGAGTGCTCTCTTTCCGCTCCATGGTCTATGGCAGCCGCTCTGCGGTCTCATTGTCGCTGACCGCTCCGCGGTCAGTAGGCGTGGTAAGCAAGCTGCCTTGAATTGCTTGAAGTGTCGGGGGGGATCACAAATCCGTCGATCCGGCACATACCGGGGGTGCCGGGCTTCTGTGGCCGGCCCCTGGGGGGGCTGGGGCTGCTGGGAGGATCTGCGGCAGGGAAAAGCTATGATTTCTCGGGCCGACCGAACTTCTGCGGGACTGGGGCGTACTATATATTAAGAATTGGCCGTGGGGCCTTTTCGACGGAAAGGGATTGGCGCCGAGGTTTTTTTTGCCCGTCGTGAGCGGCGTGGGGACCGAGGGCTTACCATGTGATTATTGCCGGACGCTTGAGTGGTTGCACGGCTCAAGCGAACGGAAAGAGGGGGCGAACTGGGTTCGACCGGGTAGGTTGAAGTGCAAGTGGCGTGTCGTGGTTGATCAGTGGGCCACGTAAAAAGCTGATCACAAGTTTACCTGCCGAAGGTAACTACGCTCTGGCTGCGTAGCATCGCAAGTCCCGGCTGAGGACCTATGCTGGAGGGGTCCGAAGGCCGGTTAATTTCTCTAGCTCGCCCTGGTCCATGCCGAGCACGACGGGGGTTAAACATTGTTCTCGGATAGTTGTACCGAAACCGCGTTGGCACGGGTTGGGTACAGCGAAACTCAAATAGCCAACTACACACGTAGAAGCTTGTGCGGAAATATCACGGGACGCGGGTTCGATTCCCGCCGCCTCCACTTCGCAACCCGTTGCACCGCAACGGGTTGCGTCTTCTCAAGATTCTCTGGCAGCGTTATGGCAGCGGACGGATTGCCGCAACTGCCCATTTGTGGCCGCCTCTGGCCACGAACTTCCACCGCATCTCCGCTACATCGCAGAGCGATGGGACCGTCTTCAGCCCCATGTTCGCGAAGCGATTTTCACCCTGATCGACGCCTCGCTAAATGTCTCGTCTTCCAAAGAGGAAGGCGATGGATCAAACGGGGTAGCCGAGTTTCGTTTGTTCTAGCCAAGTGCCGTGTGTGTGTGAGCGTTACAAAAACGACGGTCTTGTGCAGGCCAGATTTGGGCGTGACGCGACCAGTTATGAGGGCTCAGTTGGAGGGGCGCTGGCGGTCGAGTGCCTTGCGGCGCTGGGCGCGGCGCGTGCGTTTGCGAACGGCTTTGTGCTCTGCCTCTTCTTGGCGCATCTGCAGCCTGGCCTGGGGATGATCAGCGAGCCAGCGATCTGGTAGCAGCGGAGTGAGCGCATCTGGCTCGTCGACCTGACAACGCGGCAGGCGTTCGAAGACGTCTTTCAAGTAAGCATACGGATCAATCCGCAACCGACGGCAAGTGGCCGTCAGGGTAAAGAACACGGCTGCTGCCTGGCCACCGTGGGTGTTGCCAAAAAAGAGCCAAGCCTTTTTGCCCATGACCGGAAGTTTGACCGCCTGTTCTGCGGCGTTATTATGAGCCGGAATCGCACCCGAACTCAGGTAATGCTCAAAGCATTCCCAACGCTTGGTCATGTAGGCGATCGCCCTCCGCAACTCATCCTTGGGACGCAAGTTCTCCGCCAGCTCGTCCAGCCAAGATTTGAACTCCGCCAACAGCGGCGCTGCGCGCCGTTGCCGCTGCTCATAACGCTCTTCGTCCGCAAGCGACAACCACTCGTCTTCCAGATCCAGCAGCCGTTGGAAATACCCCATCGCGGTCGATGTTCGAGTCGTCGGCCCCAGCTGGTGAAGAGCCTCGAATTTGCGACGCGCATGCACATGGCATCCGGCAAGGCGAATTCGCCCTTGGGATTCAGCGCTCAGCAACTCGTAAGCAATATAGGCATCCGCAACCAACGTACCCGAGAAGTTCGCAAAGAACTGATCTGGTCCAGCACGCGAGCGATCCTCAGTGAAGTAAAACGTGGTATACGGCTGCTGCTGGTCACCGAGAATCGCCCACAGATAGGCGGTCGATGCGTAACCCTGGCCGGGAACCAGCATCTTCACCGGCGTTTCGTCCGCTTGAGCTACCACCGATTTCAGCGCCAGTTTGCGCATCAACATCACCAGCGGCGAGGCCGCTTCCGCCAATCGAATCATCCAGCGGCACTGCGTGGCGCGATCAATCAGCAGACCACTACGGTGGAGAATTTCCTCCAGCCGATAGTAAGGCTGGTGATCCGCAAAGCGACTTACGGCCAAGCTGGCCAGCAGCGAAGGTCCGGCCAGGCACGGCAGGATCCGAGGCTCGCGCGGCGCGGAGATGAGTTCCGTCCCCGTGGCATCCGCATTGTCAATGGCCACCGTCTCGACATACTCTTCGATCACCTGCAGCTGGGGCGGTTGCCACTCGACCCACTCGCCAACTTTCTTCTCAAAACGGCGTAGTTTCTGGCCCCGCAAGTGCTCCGGAATATCTACCTCGTCCAGTTTCTGTACCCGCTTCACGCGCGGCAAGCACTCCGGGATCACGCGTCGCACTCGCCCGCCACGTTTCCCCGGGGTGGGTTCCTGCAAGTCCTGCGGGCGCGGTGGTTCGTCTCGCTCCTCTTCGGTCGCATGCCAATCGAGCGTGGGAAAGAGGTACTGCTGATCGGGATCTTCAAACCGTTCGCGGCGCCGACCAAACAAGGCACGCTTGAGTAAATCTCGATCGCGCTTGAGCGACTCCAAACCCTCCGCCTGTGCCTTGATTGTCGCCTCGAGCTTAGCGTTGGAGGCCTGAAGTTCGGCGCTGACCTGGAGCAGCTGCCGGATCACTACGTGACACTCGGTGACGGTTTCAGGGAGTGGAGTTGATTCGTCGATCATGACCGTGCACTTGCCACCAACCCAAGAACATTCCCAGCAATCATCACGATTATGCGCATTCTCGTGAACCGCGCAAGGGCAGTCTGCCAGGTTCTGGCCACTTTTTCTGAATTGCTTAGCTCGCTTGTCGATATCGTCTCCTGCGCTTGGCCGATTGCAAGTCAATACCATGGATGATCAGTGACAATTGCGTCACATCGATTTCCATTTGTCGTTGGTCAGCGGCACTGCCTGGTTGTTCAAAGAAACCCGACTCAAGTCGCTTGTACCAAATCCAGAAGCCTTGGCCGTCCCAACCCAGCAGCTTGATCCGATCACGACGACGATTGAGGAAGGCAAACCAGTGGCCGGAGGCAGGATCTTCCTCGAGCACAGCCTCGGCAATTTGGCACAACCCGCGAAAACTCTTCCGCATGTCCACCGGATCCAAAAACAAAAACACGCGCGTCTGATGGGACAAGTTCAGCACGACGCGTTCTCCTCCAGCACAGCCAGCAGCGCGCGTAGTGAACTGGCGCAGAACCTTGACGGAACGACCAATCTTCGTCCATTGGCCAGTATTAACTCAAAGCCGCCTTCCGCAGGAAAGTCAGCGGGCGCGGTCACGTCGATCGTCACGAACTTGCCGGGGATTCCCGGGACGCTGCCTCGATCTTGCAGCTTCCGACGCCAATTAAAAAACGATCCCGCCGCCAAGCTCCGTTTCCGACAGAATTCGGAAACCGTCAAGCCGCTTTGTTCCTGATCCGCGATCACTCCTCGCCAATAAGCTTCACGCTTCTCATTCCTGCGTCGTACCATCAGACTACCTCCGCACGCAAAGAGCTCGGAAATAGCCCCAAGATACACTACCCTGCAAGACGGTGGTTCTTGTAACGCTCACGTGTGTGTTACACCCGAACGATCGGCCGAGTTTTGCCTTGCTGGGAGCCCACCGATCATATTAGTTAGATCTGTCTAATCTAATCTAAAGTCGATTTGCATTTTGAAAATTTTGAAGAGCGAGGAAAAAATGGGCGAGATTCAAGTTGCTCGAGACCTGCCAGATTTCGATGATGACGTCCAAGTTTACGCGAGGATCTTCAACACCGTTTGGGTGATTGTGGAGGAAAAGCTCGAGGACGGCACCGTGATCGTAAGCCATGCAGGAGGCGGTCCCCTTGAGGGCAAGGCTTATTTTGAACAGTCCATGGGCGTTGCCGGGGGTATGTTCGCGATTTCAGGAAACGAGCCGGTTCTGGAAGTTCGAGTAAACCGTTCGTAAAGGTGAAAGAAATCACCGAGGAAGCTGGGGTAATCGAACGGTCCGCTAGTCTGAACAGAGCCCAGGGTTTAGTCGGATTCGGCAAGAGACCATTCGAATTCGCCCTTGTACCTCCGGCATATTCCGTCGAGAAATATTGCCCTGTCGTGTTTTGCGTGGAACTGGAATATCTTGGTCTCACCGTCCAAGAAGCGAACGGCTATGAGATACTTGCCATCACGTTGGGAATAGGATGCTTCTGGCAGTTCAACTTTGGCGACCATAACTAAATCCGTGTGTCCGAAGAAGTTTGCTCTTTTTCATATTATCACGCAGCGATGTGCGTGCGTCGAGGAGACTAGAAAGTCAACTCGGTGCAAAAGTCTCCAACGCCTCTTGATTCAATGCGACGAACCTGGGCTCCCCTAAACCCGACCAAAGTGCGCGCGAGCTTTCGGCTTTCGACGCTCAGGACACGACGCCCTCCTGAGCGCGCAACTCGACTCGCAATTTGCTTGCAGGCTCTCGAAATGCGGCTTGCAGTGTCAATTGCCGGCAAGTTCTGCCTTGAACGATTCAACCGCCGCTTGTAAAAGTCGAAGGCTCTCCTCGACCTTCGAGAGCACTATCGACAGCCTGTTGGTATCTGCGCACGGCAGCTTCGGATCTCCGTTTGGATCATCCTCATCCAAGGCATCAAGCCATCGCCGAATTAGGTCCATTCCGGTGGTCTCCACGGCTTCGAGCATCTCTCGATGCTTCTCCTCCCATTCAAGCAGGTTGTCACCAGCCTCTACTGCAACCTGACTAAGGGCTAAGATCGGGACAGTACTGTCCCGGAACGTTTCGATTGCCAGGATAAGCTGTTCCCATGCATTGCTCTCTTCCTTCATCGCTCGAAACGCGGGCGAACCCGCCTGCCTCCCTGTCGCGCAGCATTGCAAGTAACTCGATGGCTCTTTCCAGTCGTGCAAATGGCCGCGCGCTCGGCGGGATGGAGTAACGTTGCTTCCAAATCCGAAGTATTAGTTCGACGGCTTGCTGCTCGGACTTCTGCTTCTGTTGCAAGTCTGTCGCGGTCTCTGCGGCGACGATCTTCTCGGCGATAAGCTGAGCCAGCCACTTCGACAAAGTCTCGCAACTACGATCGAGTCCGAGCTCAGTCGAGAGCTGCCTCCCCAAGGCGATAACTTCCGTTGACGGACGTGATTCCGCCGCATCGGTCGATAACATAGAGTCTTGATTTCCAGTCATGTTGTCCCTTTGAAAACTCAGTTGCTTCCGCGTCTACAAGTTTTCCCTCATCAACGCTTCGACGAATCTGCACTTCGACGATCAACGAACACGACTTCTCCTTTAGAAAACTCAGGAGGTCAACGTGTCTAAACCAAAGCCGGTGCCCGTATGTCAAGAAGTCACTACGTTCGTCTCTTACACGATCAGGTTTGTCGCACCACGACTCACGAAAGGCGACGAGATCGTTTGTCTTGCCGTTACGGAACTCGCCTGAAGTACGGTTGATGTTCAATGAGAACAAACTGGTTGCTTCAGTTCCCGGACGAAGATCTGTTGCCGATGACCGATACGCAAACGGGTCAGACCCCTCGAGTTCACTTGTTTCGACACCGCGGTCCAGAATCCAGCCGCGCAGTTCCAGGCGGAGACCAGCGAACTTGTCGAGTATCTCCATATCATCGTCACCTTCCCATGGAATACGGAAGTCCGTCGTGCGAGAATCTTGCATCGCACGCATCAGCGCATTTGCAGTGTCCGGGCTTACCAACGCCGATTGAATCCGGTGGTCACGGCTACAGCGATATTGATACAGATCGGTCGTTCCCCAGACCACCAAGTATCCAGAATGATTTCGTTCGTGAATCCCAAGGGCGGCCTCAAACTCGTCCTCTGTCGGAGCTGCGTACCACTCATCTTTCTTGGGGCTCATCCAAAGACGCTCGTCCATTGGAGTTGCCTGACGCAGATCAGAAATCCAGGAACCGGGAACGGACACGTCCCAACGAGCGAGCCAGCTGTCCCACCGATTGTCATCGCCATCTGAATACTGATCGACCTGCACAGCATGGTCTCTTAACATTCGCACAGCTGCGCAATGCATGGCGTGCAACTCAAGATGCGTGTGCAGGCGTTCAATGGTTGGCGTACCGGATTGGCGGTTGGAGAATACCCAATAATCCTCATGCGGATACATCGCTCTTGTGCAATCACCCGCATCGGTGTTGGACATCATGCCCCACTCATCGCAGATTATCGTTTCCAGATAAGGAAAGAACTCATCCGCCGAGAGATCGAAGACGCGGGCCAAAGGATCGTACCAATACGGCACTGTGTCCATCGTGTCGAAGTCGAAGCGAGTTCCGCTCTCGCGACCAAGTCCAGCGTGCCTGTTTCGCTCATTCTGCGCCACGCGCCCCGCGAGACACTCAATCGCAATCTTTAAGTCTTCGGTGCTGAACTGGGAAGGCGCATACTGCGTAAGACATTGGACGGCCCTTCGGCAGCAGTTGTAGATGACGGCATGTGGATAGGGCGACGCTCGCAATTCCATCAACGCAATATCTCGGTACCCGAGCATTGATTTAGGGTCTTCGGCAGCTAACTGCTCGAATAAGACAAAGTACCATTGGCGGGCAGCCAACCAATAGAACGCATTCCTCTTGTCACAGTATGGATGGTGCTGAGGATCAGATGTCGAGAGAGGTAGTTCTGGTATCAATGAATAGCCAGCACGGTGCATTGTGCGGCAGGCGTGTATCGTCCGCCACCGTATTCGCGTGTCAGGATGGCCCAACAGATACCACACGAGGGTGCTTGCGATGGAGTGGTCTTGGCAGTCTGGCATCACTTGAGCGACCTTCGATGCTGCCAGGTCTGCTCTAACATCCGTTGCCAGCTCGTTCAGAAATGAACTGAGTACGCGGATAGATTCTCCGTCGTCTAGCCTTGGGACCAATTCACTCATGAACTCGTAAAGTGCTCTGGCGGCAGCATCTTCACACGCATTGCCGAATGGAAACGCATTTAACACGTAGGTGGCGAAGGTGGCATGTGAGGCCTGGGTAAGTTCTAAGAGCTTGTCAAGTCTATAGAAGTGAAGTCCGTATTCTCCAAAGAGATGTTCCGCGGCGCGCGGCGCTATGCGTTCCGAAACGTTGGCCGCCCAGCGTTGGACGGCTGGATGGACATTCCATCTTTCAAGTCTGCTGCAAAGTGCCTCCACGAGGTCGTCGAACGGGACCACGCTACTGGATACTTCTAAGAGAGCGTCTAGGTGCTCGACGAAATCGGCGATAGGTACGAGCGACTGGATCTCAGCTAGAGTGCGAGTTCGTTCCACGTAGAGATTCCATTGGGCGCCGGCCTGATTCTCCTTGAGAAGTTGCTGTAAAGGCCGCTCTATACTTTGCTTGTCGACGAAGCGGCCGTCAAGAGTAAGGTCAGGCTTTGGTGGTTCCTCGTCACTTTGACTGATGCCCCGAGAGTGCTGCACTCTGTTTGAGTCTGGTGATTCTTGCGCGTCGATACCTTCGAGGAATTCGCAGAAACGCCGTAGTGCGACCACTTCGCTGGCGTTCTCCAGATTACGGCTCTCCAACCACTCCATAAACTCGCGCGAGTATCTCCGTCTGTGCCCGAACTCTGATTTCCGTACGCAGAAGTCGACCATTTCTCGAATAGCTGCCCGAGCATCGCTTGGAGACTCTCTGTCAATGAGATCAATTGCATTGAGGCTAAGATCGAATGCGCCGTATCCCGGCAGAATGCAGTTCGCCAACATGAATCTGGGGTCTAGTTCTCCAAGGTCAACCAACGTCTGCGTTAATGTCCGGAGACTTTCGCGAATCGATAGGCGACCCGCTTGGTCCCACCTACAGACTACGGCCGCGCCAGCGATTCGAGAAAGATGAGTAATCGCCGAAATGGCATCGCTCCATGGGAAATGATCCCATCCTTCGAGCCTGTAGCTGAAGTCCTCGACAACACATGCGACTTGCTCCGCTTCCGAAGCCATGTCTTTGCCTGGCGCGTCGGCACGGGCTCTTTTGCCCAAGGTAGACAAGAGCGAAATGATCGAGAAAGCCTCGTCGTCAACCTCTTCAGCGGCCTTCAGCGACTCGTCGAAATAGACTTGGCCAGCAGTTCGGTCTACCTCACTCGCGACCTCGCAACAACGAGTCAGCAGTCGCACCCTTTCGGAGCCGGCCATCGATTCAGACTGAATCTGCTGAAGTGCATTATGCACCAACTCCAAGGCTCGCATTTCTAGCCCAGGAACGCGTGCGGCAGTCGCGGCAAAATCTAGCAGTAGCTCTGCCCAGGGGTCTGAAAAGCTGCCAACAATCGTCTCGAAGTCGGCAGCCACATCACTGCTTGTCCAAACCACCGTTCGGCACAGGACCTTCGCACGGTGTGTCTTCCAGCGATAGCGCAGTCCACGATGCTCATAAGATCTTGCTGACGACGGCCACGCGTTCAGTGCGGCATTCAGACATTTGACGTACTCCGCCCGACCTAACTGGCCCCGAATCGCTCTAGCTCTGAAATGGTACGTTGGCAGCAGGAACGCGTAGACGGCCTGATGTTCTTCGCAATCGCGAGCTAATCGCTCTTCTTCCTTCCTCAATCGCGCACGCTCTTCATCTGAATGAGTCTCATCATCTAGCTTCGGTTTGGGGACAAGTTCGCTGGGGAGTAGACTCGCGTCGGAACACGCGAGATCTTGGTCGGTTAGTGAGGCTATTAGCGCCTTGCTGCGCAAGAACCAATCAATCGCAGTGATACTATCCTCGCTTGAATGGTCGACAGAAACCCTGGGCGGTCGCGGACAATAGAGCTTCGAGACTATGCACCAGTCGTCCTCCGATTGTCTATGGGTTGTCGCGGCCCTCGGCGGCTGTAATGATCATCTCACGCAGCTGAGATGCTCGCCTTGACTTTGCAGTAGCTTTCAAGTTCTCCGTGAACTCACTCAGCTTCGCAACCCATGCTTTTGGCACTAGCGAGCATGTGTTCACACACGCTTCAACGAGGGCTAAGAGCACATCCCTCTCATTCGGGTTGACATCAAGCAGAGGATTTTGGGTTCGGCTATCGAAGCAACGAAGCGCAACCCGCCGACATACATCTAGTCGAAAGGCACGAGGACGCCATCGGCTCATCCACTCGTGGGCCGCGTCGTAGCCGTCGGAACGTAAGTATGACTCCACGAGCATGGCAAAATACTCGTTACCAACGTCATCGCGATCGAATGGATGTTCCTCTCCATCCGGCGGCCGTCGCCGGAGCCACTCGCGAAGCTGAATCCTGGCTAAACGCTGGTGTTCTCGCACACTTGCCGAAGAAGCCTCGACTCGACTGAAGATCGCTGCGCAGCTCATATGACGCATTGCCATTGAACCTGGCCGATCCACCTCATGCGTAAAATACAGACGCTGCACCGTGGCCGCTGTGCCATATCGCAGGGCGAGGTCGGGGTGTTCGTCCAGCAACCGGTCAGTCGTTTCGCTTGCCTTTGACTCCTTTGCCAACTCAAATAGAAGCTGAATCGTTGCTGGCGTGGGGCCATCACCAACGGCGTGTTGCAGAGCAAGTCTTGTTCGTGAAATCTGAAGCCGTCGCCTTTCGATCGGGTCCTGAATGATTTCAAGGCCCACACGGCTCTTCACAAGCTCCATGAGTCGGTCAGCGTGGCCAGCTGCTGATAAAGCAAGTCCAAGGTTACGTGACGCATAGTCCGAGGACGCGGCTTGATTTAAGAACAGGTCCGCTCGACGCTCGGCAAGTTGCTGAGTCATCGGGTACTTTTGGGACAAGAAGGCGTCAAAATTCTCGTCTCTCAGATTCGCACTTTCACCAACGACATATAAACCACTAACCAAATCTGCACAGACATCTTCAACTGCTGCACGTGTGCTGCCAGCGAGCAAAGCTATACAGTCCAAAGGGACAGGACGTGGAAGATGCGTGAATGCCCGACAAATGCTACCAGTAAGTTCGTCCGATCCATTCCGCAAGCCAGCTTCTGTGATTGCTCGCTCAAAAAGATCATCGAGTGTCTTTCCCGTTGGCCGCAGGAATTCTAGGACGGCCTCAAAATCATCGGCGCTCAAGGACAATGCGTACTCTTGAACTCTCGGGATGCCATTGGATAGCGTATGAAATTCTGCAGTTTGCTCTTGCGTTAATCCGGCGAAATGAAGGGATACTTTTGCCTGAGTATCATTCTCTGAGAATGGTTCAATTGGCACGATTACGGTGCTGTCGTCAAGCTTGAGCGTGTCACGGCGGTGCGTTCGACACGAGACGATAAGGCGGCAACCATCCGGTATGCTGCAGCGTACTAAGTCGTGGACAAACGACGTTGCATTCTGTTCATCTGCGGCAGCGACACTGTTGTCAGCCGCATCAATGATGACGCAGACCAGCGCCTCTGGACTATGAGCCCGAACGACTTTAGACGCAATTCGCAATTTGTCGATGAAGACCCGATTGAGGTCGTTGTCGTCGAGGTCTGTGTTGAGCAATAAGTCCGTCTTCGTCGCGACAGCCAACTCGTTGCAGACTTGTCGTATCCCGTACTTGTGCAGATGTCGCCTATCTTCAGGGTCCTTGTAGGCGCCCGAGGCGAAGCAGTCGAACATAATTGCGACAGAACCTTCTGGCAGGTGATCTGTGACGGATGACAACAGAGTTGTTTTGCCGTAACCACCACCACCGTGTACGCAGATGACACCAAAAGCCGCGGACGCGATCTCGTGAGCTAGAGTCCTTGCTTGCGCCCGCTCTACAAGCCTCTCCGACAGGGTTATGGAAGCGCTCGCGGGAAACAGCGAACGGTAACTTCCCGATAGCAGTGATACTACTTCGTCCCGCGTGATAGATGCTCTTTCGTGTGGCTGACTCAAGTCCCAGATCCGAGTCTTGAGTTTGTCTCGTTGCAAGTTCGTCTCAAGGAAACCGTGATCAGCCAGCTTCTTTGAGATCTCGATCTCCTGACGGACTCGTGAGAGTTCGTCTGTATGCGACGACAGGTCAAGGATTCGGATGAAATCGCAGTACTCGCTCGACTTCAGGCCTGATGCCATGAACAAGTCTTCATGCGTTGCGCGGTGAAGCGTCCCTAGTCTTTTCAGCAACTTGGCCTTCTGGTTGACGGCCTCGTCAACCAGGACCATTTTTGCGCCTTCTAGGGCATCCAGCAGCGTTTGCTGCGTTGGTCGATTGCTAACCAACCGCAGTTGCATTTTCGACAAAACTGACGTCCTGCCGAACGTGTCCAAGTGTCGCTTGAACAGATCAGCCAGCTTTCGCATCAAGGCACCCGCAAATGTTCCCGGCTTTTTGCCACGTGTGACATCGGCCAAGGTCCACGGCGCAGATGGCGCAGTCGTGCTGTATTTCAATTGTGAGCAGACCACCCGAGACGCTTCAGCAAACCGCTCGCCCCCGTAGTATTCCGTCAAGTCGACGGCAAGGAGCGCGTGGGCCGGAATGATCGACGGCTACAGCATCGACGGGGGTTATTCCCTCTGGCTTAACGGCAACGAGGTCAGTCCCCGGGCCTCAGCAGCTCAAGAGAACGACGAACGGCCCAATCGAGGTGAAAGTCATCTCCCGCGTTGGACGTGGACGCGTCAACAGATTTTCGGTCGTTGCTCATAGATGCCAGTAATTCCTTTTTCCGAGCGAGGGCCCGCAGCACAGATGCGACCACCTGGACGGCTACAAACCATCCATCTCCATGATTCTCGAACATATCAACTACTAGGTACAGACCACATCTGCGTCGGCGAGTCTGACCCTGCTACTGCACCGACGAGATAAATGGTGTCATTGCTGTACGCCTCGTTATGTGTCACATGACGAACCGACCGAGAGCGTCATGTGCACATGACGGCCAATGCCACGCCCTCCTTATGCACTTTGCACGGGCCTGGATTCCTACTTCGGCGTGCTCACCGATACAGGAATCGAGAGGTGCGTTTCGTGCTTAGATGGCTCCCCGGAGCGTGTCAACGACTTTGAGACAACTGCCTTTCGAATTTAGTGTAGCGTCAGCTTGTTAGGCGGCGTTTCCACCGGTTCACTGGGGGACCAGTCCCCCAGGCCCCCTGGGATTTTTTGAGGGATGACTCGGGTGTTCAAAGGTTGTGGAAGTAGTAGGCATCCGGTAGATTCAGTGTCGCCTGGTGAAACGGAGTCGAGCTCTGCGGGGACGCAACTCGGCAAGGGAGAGCCAGGTCGAGGGTGCGTCAAAGGCGCATCGGGCTTTCTGAGGTCGTCGATCTGGGGAAGCCCTTTTTCATGCGCGCCGGTGTGGAGACGGGCCGCCGGCGGGCCAGGCATCAAAGATTGGGCCGACTCTGCGGCGCTCGGTAGACGCGAAATCGCAAGGTTGGTTTTGGCGGCGACGTACCCGCTAGGCGCCGGAACCTCGAGAAGGGGCGATTTCTTGTCGTCTGCTCCTTCAGCGGCGGCTGCGGGCGGATTGATCCACACCGAGGTCGGCCCGACGGGCGGCGCCGGGACCTTGTTGACGAATCGTTCCGGGGTGCGAGCGTATGCCGCCTCCAGGGCCGCTTGGCGTTGTCTCCAGATCTCCTCGGCATATCCGTAATGGACCGACGCGGGCGTCAGCAGTCCAATCCCAGAATGATAGTGCTCGTCGTTGTACCACGCGAAAAAATCTTGACAGAAGCTGCGGGCGTCTTCCTGAGAGCCAAAACGCTGGGGGAAGTCCGGGCGATACTTGAGCGTCTTGAACTGGCTTTCCGAAAACGGGTTGTCGTTGGAGACGTGGGGACGGCTGTGCGATTTTGTAACGCCCAGGTCCGCCAAAAGTTGCGCCACCCCGTGCGATTTCATCGACGGACCGCGATCGCTGTGGACCGTCAGCTGATCCTCAGCGACGCCCTGTTTCTCGACCGTCTCGCGGATCAACCGCTTGGCCAAGTCGGCGTTTTCTCGAGAGGCGATCATCCAGCCGACGACGTAGCGGCTGAAAATGTCGAGAATGACGTACAGGTAGAAATACGTCCATTTGGCCGGGCCCAAGAGCTTGGTGATGTCCCAGGACCAGACCTGGTTGGGACCCGTCGCCAGCAGCTCCGGCTTCTTGTAGTTGGGACGGCGCACTTGGTTGCGCCGTTCCCGAACTTCATCGGCTTCGGCGAGAATGCGGTACATGGTGCGGATCGAGCACAAGTAGACCCCTTCATCCAGCAGCGCCGCATACGCCTCTGCGGGCGCTTTGTCGACAAAGCGCTCCGAGTGCAGCTGGTCCAGCACCGCTTGTCGCTCAGGCGGCGAAAGGGAACGCGCTGGCGGTTGCCGGGAAGAAGGCTCCTCCTGTGCCGCCGGCGCCTTGCCGCGATAATACGACGCCCGCGGAACCGCCAACGCCTGACAGGCGCGTGACGTCCCGACGGACGACGCCAGATCTTCAACCGCTTTCATTCTTCGTTCTCGTTCGCGTCGCTGGTCGCATGCGGAAGTCCCAACATCGTGCAAAGTTTTTTTTGAACGTCGATGATCGTCTCGGCCTGCCGGAGCTGATGCTCCAGCCGCGCGTTCTTCCGACGAAGCCGCTCGTTCTCCTCCGCGAGGGGATTCTTGCGCTTCGCCTTGCGGCCCCGCTTTTTGGGCGCCAGTCCGTCGAGAGCTCCCTGGTCCCGTTGCTGTCTCCAGGTCGTCAGATGCGACGAGTAAAGTCCTTCCCGGCGGAGCAGCGCCCCGAGTTCTCCGCGGCCCGCGCACTGGTCCGCCTCCGCGAGAATCTTCAGCTTGTAGGCGGCTGTGAAACGGCGACGCACCGGCTTCTCCGGGACCTCGGGATCTGGACGTCCCGCCTCGGCCGGGACCCCTCCCGAGGGGCGCCCGCCGCCTGTTGCTGGCTTTTCGCTACGCTCAAAGCCAGCAACAGGCGGCTCTTCTGATTGATGCCTTCCATGATCTTCCATCCTGGATTACCTCCTCGCCCTCTACAGTAATAAATGAGTGAGCGTTACATAAATGGGCGTCTGGCAGGATCGTTGGATTCTGGGAAGATTTTGCGACGATGAGATAGGTCGGGGGGCTTGTCTCGGTGCCCCGGGCCGAGTCGAGGACTGCTGCCCGGATGGACGCGTTGCACGTCGAATTGCTGTGAGCGTTACATAAATGGGCGTCTGGCAGGATCGTTGGATTTTGGGAAGATTTGCGACGATGAGATAGGTCGGGGGGCTTGTCTCGGTGCCCCGGGCCGAGTCGAGGACTGCTGCCCGGATGGACGCGTTGCACGTCGAACTGCTGTCGATCGCGGCTAGGTTGACGTTGCCAGGTTAGTGAATAAACGCCGATTCACGTTACTTGGACATGGCTTGTTGAGCGAGTGCTTTGCGGCGGCGGGCGCGAAGGTTCCGTTTGCGTTGCGATTTGCTTTCGGACTCTTGCACGCGTATCGTCAGTTTGGCCTGCGGGTTCTCGGCCAACCATCGATCGGGCAGCAAGCGATCGAGCTCATCCATGTCTTCCGCATCGATCCGCGGGAAGCGTGCGAAGAGGTCCTTCAGGTAGGCATGCGGGTCGATATGAAGTCGTCGGCAGGTGGCGGTCAGGGTGTAAAAGACGGCGGCCGCTTCGCCTCCGCGCGGAGCCCCCAAAAATAGCCAGGCCTTCTTTCCGACGACAGGATTCTTCACCGCACGTTCACTGTCGTTATTGTGCATCGGAATCGAACCCGATGCCAAAAAACGGACGAAGCTGTCCCAGCGGCTGGTCATGTACGCAATCGCGCCGCGCAGTTCATGCTTGGGGCGAAGCGTTGCCAACTGCTCGTCGAGCCAAGTCTTGAATTCCGCCATCAACGGAGCCGCACGCGCTTGACGCTGAACGAAACGTTCCTCAGGCGGCAACGATTGCCATTCGTCTTCCATATCGAACAGGCGCTGAAAGTAGCCCAGAGCGGTGGAAGTATGCTTCGTCGGTCCTAGCGTATGCAGCTCTTCGAACTTGCGGCGCGCATGCACGTGACAACCAGCAAGACGAATTCGGTCTTGCGATTCCTTGCTTAATGATTCGTAAACCGTGTAGGCGTCGGCAACGAGAAAGCCGTCAAAGTCAGAGAAAAACTGCTCCGGGCCGGCTCGCGAGCGATCTTCGGTAAAGTAAAACGTCGTATAAGGATGCTCGTCACCAAGCACCGCCCAAAGATAACTGGTTGTTGTTTGGCCTTGTCCGGGAGCAAGCATCTTCACCGGCGTCTCGTCGGCCCGCACAACAGACGATTCGAGCACTAGCTGGCGCATGCGTTCAATCAGCGGAGCGAGTACGAAAGGGATGCTAATCATCCAGCGGCATTGAGTTGCGCGGTCGATCGTGATCCCGCTACGCTGCAAAATCTCTTCGAACCGGTAATACGGCAGATGATCGGCGAACCGGCTCACGGCGATGCTCGCCAACAGCGAAGGGCCGGCGAAACACGATAGAATTCTGGGTTCTCGCGAAGCCGACACCAGCTCGGTTTCGGTTGCGTCTGCGTTATCGATCGCCAGGGTTTCAATGAACTCTTCGACGACTCGTAACTGAGGCGGCTCCCATTCGAGCCATTCGCCTACTTTTGTTTTGAACCGGCGCCCCTCTTGGCCACGCAGATGCTCGGGAATGTCGGCTTCGTCGAGTTCTTGAATTCGCTGAACGCGTGGCAAGAATTCCGGAAATACGCGACGCACGCGACCTCGACGGCGACGTGGTTGGGGAGGATCCTCGTCATCAGCGGACGACTCCGCTTCGTCCTTTCCATCCTTCTCCGCATCCTCGGCATGGAGCTCGAGCGAATCAAACAGCAACTGTTGGTCCGGGTCTTCGAACCGTTCGCGCCGTCGACCAAAAATCGTTCGCTTCAGTAACGCCACTTCTCGCTGCAATGCTTTCAGCACTTCTTGCTGCTGATCGATCACTTCCTGTTGTTGATCGATCGTCGCCTGCTGCGTCTGAAGCAACGCATGGCATTCAGCAAGCGTGTTCGGAAGAGAGGCAGGTTGGTCGGCCATGACAGACAACTCAGAAAAGCTTGTTTCCAATCGATGAGCGGATTATGCATAGTCGTGCCCAGATCGCTAGTCCAAACAGACGATTTTGTGAAAAGTTTTTCGAACTTCAGCTCGCCTGCCGATAACGCGTACGACGGTGAGCTGAATTCAAGTCGATGCCGTTAATGATCAGCGAGAGTTGAGTGACATCGATTTCTAATTGTGACGGGTTGTCGTCTGCTCTGGGTTTTTGAAACACTCCCGATTCAAGCCGCTTGTACCAAATCCAAAATCCTTGGCCGTCCCAGCCAAGCAGCTTGAGGCGATCACCGCGACGATTGATGAACGCGAACCAATGTCCCGAAGCCGGATCTTCTTGCAGCTGCGACTCTGCCAGCTGACAGAGCCCCCGAAAGCTCTTCCGCATATCGACTGGTTCCAAGAACAGGAAGACGCGGGTTTGATGCGTGAAGTTCAGCATGCCGAGTCCTCCAGGATTACCAGCAGTGCACGCAGCGCACCCTCGTCAAAGCGATCCGGCACGACCACGC
>CBDCWT010000061.1:0-194003 GCA_965223305.1 Pirellulaceae bacterium
AGCTGAGTAACCAGTCCATGCTGCTCGTCGCAGGGCCGGGGGCCGAGCGAATAGACCCGGGCCGCATATTTTTCTTTATCAAGGCCTGTCACGAGGTTGACCAAGCACCGCTCGGCACCACCAACATTCAGTTCGGTGATGACGAAGGCGATCGGAGTCGGGCGTGGAGCGCGGGTCATTTGCTGATAGAGAGGCCGATTCTATACTCGGTGGTGTTAGGAGACGATCATGTGCTGTTATTGGTGCTGAGAAAGGCGGCCAGCGAACCGGCGATGGCAAGCAGCGATGGATATGACTACGAGCTTCCCCGAGAGTTGGTTGCCCAGCATCCGCTAGAACGCCGTGCGGACGCTAGGTTGCTGGTTGTTAACCGATCTGATGGAGCGTGGCAGCATGCGCACGTCCGTGACCTACCGTTGTTGTTGTCGTCCGCTGACACGCTCGTCATCAATGATACTCGCGTTATTCCCGCTCGACTGGTGGGGTACCGGCAACAAACCGGTGGCCGCTGGAGCGGCCTCTTTCTGCGCGAAGGTGAACAAGGGCTCTGGGAGGTGCTCAGCCGAACTCGAGGCAAGTTGCAGGAGGGCGAGTCGGTGATGTTGCAGGACCGCGGGGCCCGCGACTATTGTCGACTGATCATGACCACCGCCTTGGGCGGAGGAACCTGGGCTGCGCGGCCGGAGTCTTCCCATACGACGCTCGACGTGCTGGAGGCGGTCGGTCGAGTTCCGCTGCCGCCCTATATTCGCGGGGGCGAGATGCTGGAACGGGACGTGGCCGACTACCAGACTGTCTTCGCAACGCATCCCGGGGCGGTCGCCGCGCCTACGGCCGGTCTCCACCTGACCGAGCCTCTCTTGAGGGAGTTGGCCCAAGGTGGCGTCGAGGCCTGTCGGGTGACGTTGCATGTGGGGATGGGGACCTTTCGACCGCTGTCAGGAAGCATCGAGGACCACACGATGCACGCCGAGTGGTGTCGTGTCGAAGCGGCAACTGCCAGACGGTTGGCGGCCTGCCGCGCAGCAGGCGGACGGATTGTCGCGGTGGGTACCACGGTCGTTCGGACGCTCGAGACGGCAGCCCGCGGTGGGACGATGGAAGCATGGTGCGGCGAGACAGATCTCTTCATCCGCCCCCCTTACACGTTTCGCGCCGTAGATGCACTGCTCACGAATTTCCATCTGCCCAGCACCACGCTGCTCGTCCTGACCCGCACGTTTGGCGGGGAGGAGTTGGTGGCGGGCGGCGTACGAGGAGGCGATTCGCGAGCGGTATCGTTTCTACAGCTACGGTGACGCGATGCTGATTCTATGACCCCCCTCCCCTCCCCTCCCCTCCCCTCCCCTCGCTTGTCCTGCTGGCTTCTGTGACAATGAGCCGGGCGAAGTCTCCCGGTCCCACGAAAGTGACAAGAAAGGAATCATGATGTCGACTGTTGATACGGAACAGGTGTTAGTCGTTCCAACCGAGCTGTTGCACCAGTTAGGCTACTTTCAGGGCTTCACCACGGACGTTGCGAGGTACTTCGACGAGCTGTTAAGTCCCGCCAACACGCTGTATCGTCCACGCGGCGAAATGGAAAACGACCCGAGTTTCAAACAGCTCATTCCATACGTTGTCTTTCGTCACACGGATACTCAGGGGCACGTCTCGGTGTTTCAGTACACCAGAGGCAAGGGCCAGGGCGAGCGGCGGCTGCATTCGCTGCGCAGCGTCGGCGTCGGCGGCCATATCTGTGTGGATGATCAATCCAGCCAACTGGATCTTAATCCGTACCAGGAGGGGATGCGGCGCGAGTTGGCAGAGGAGGTCGACGTTGCGACGGCTTTTGATGATCGCCTCGTAGGCTTGATCAACGACGATGAAACCGAAGTTGGGCCAAGTGCACCTGGGCGTCGTCCACCTACTGGATGTCGAGCAACCCCACGTCAATCCCCGTGAGCGGGACATCGTAGATGCAGGTTTTCGGCCCTGTGGCGAGCTCTTAAGCAAGCTAGAGGAGTTTGAAAGCTGGTCGCGGATTTGCCTGGAAGCGCTGTTCGGTCAAGAATAGGCGCATGGTCCAGACGCCCGTCTACATGGACAACCAGGCCACGACGAAGGTGGACCCGCGCGTCGTCGAAGCAATGCTGCCCCATTTGGCCACGGCCTACGGCAACGCGGGCAGTACCAGCCACGTCTTCGGCTGGCAGGCCAAAGAAGCGGTCGATGAGGCGCGCGCTCAGATTGCCGCGGCGATCGGCGCCAATCCGCGGGAGGTCGTCTTCACGAGCGGAGCGACCGAGAGCAACAATCTGGCGATACGCGGCATGGCCGAGCGCCGGCGCCGGCGCGGCAATCACATCATCAGTGTCACCACGGAACACAAGGCCGTCCTGGACCCGCTCTCCCGTCTCTCAAGACGAGGTTTCGATGTCACGCTGCTTCCGGTGGCACAAGCCGGCTCGGATCGCGCCGGGCGGCTCGACGTGCAACGGCTCGAGGAGACGCTTCGCGAGGATACGCTGTTGGTCTCAGTCATGTTGGCCAACAACGAGATCGGTGTTGTCCAGCCCCTGCAGGAAATTGCCGAAATCTGTCGCCAGCGTGGTATTGTGCTGCACTCCGATGCGACCCAGGCGGTGGGCAAGCTGCCCGTGGATGTCGATGAGTTAGGAGTCGATTTGCTCAGCTTCTCGGCCCATAAGTTCTACGGGCCCAAGGGTGTAGGTTGTCTCTATGTACGTCGCCGTAATCCGCGCGTGCGGCTCGAATCCCAGTTGGATGGTGGGGGACAGGAAGCGGGCTTGCGGAGCGGCACGCTGAATGTACCAGGGATCGTCGGCATGGCGACTGCCCTGTCGTTGTGCCTGGCTGAGCAGGAGACTGAGACCGAGCGGCTGCGGCAGCTGCGTGACAGGCTTTTTCAGGGTTTTCAGGCGTCGATCGAACATGTCCAGCTCAACGGGCCTCCTCTGGACCAACCGACGCTGCGGCTCGCGGGAAACCTCAGCTGCAGCTTCGCCTTCGTCGACGGCGAGGCGCTGATGATGAGCATGGGAGAGTTAGCCGTCTCCAGTGGCAGCGCCTGCACATCAGCCAACCCGGAGCCGAGCCATGTGTTGCGGGCGCTGGGTGTTGCGAACGACCTGACGCGCGCCAGCCTCCGCTTCGGGTTAGGGCGTTTTAACACCGAAGAGGAAGTCGATTTTGCGGTGGCGACTGTCTGCGAAGCGGTCACACGGCTGCGAAAGATGAGCAGTTTGGCGTGATGCGCCGTCGGTGCTGTCGGCCAGACGGCGGATTCCCAGACGGTGGATTCGCAGTGTTTTTTGGAACCCGAAAGCGTCAGCGAGGGGGAGTTGGTGTACCGACGCAAGTAATTCCCTCGCTTACGCTTCGCGCTTCCGATTGAGCCAAACGTGCACATCAAAACTGACGCTTCGCGCTTCCGATGGAGCCAACATCGCGACTTCTCGGCTTCGCGAGAACGAATAATGTCCAAATAGACCTTCCCTTTGGTGGCCCGGATGGTATATTTTAGACATAGCTTTATGCGAAAATGTTCCGGTTACAGTAACGATGACGCTGATGAGGGTGTGAGATGGCGATCAGTTTGACCGAACGAGCGGCGACGGAGGTGAATCGCTACAAGGCCGAGAATCAGATTGAGGAGGAAACGTTCCTTCGCGTGGGCGCGACGGCGGGTGGCTGCAGTGGATACAGCTACCAGCTTGAGTTCGACAATCAATTCGACGCAGCGAGCGACGATCAGTACGATTGCCACGGCGTAAAAGTCGTTGTTGACAAGAAAAGTATGCTGCTGTTGGACGGCACGACAATCGATTGGCACGAGAGCCTGGAGCAGAGCGGGTTTACTTTTAACAACCCGAATGTTGTCAAGAGCTGCGGTTGCGGCAGTTCGTTCCAGGTCTGAGCCAGCAGCTACCGGGTCAACCCGGCTGAGTTTGAAATCCGGAAACCACGGTTGCGGTGCGCGATCGTGGTTTTCTTTTTGCAGGCGTCCTAAGCGGCTTGGATGAGCTACCTTTCGGCAGACCGTGCCTTTGTATGTGTCGGTTCGTGCGCGTTTTGCCGGATCGACATGCTTAGCCCGGATTATTCATGAAGATCGTGGCGAGAGGTTGTAAGTACGTTCGTGGCAAGGAAGGCGAGCAATTCTTCCGCAGGCGTATTGAAGCAATACGTCGAGGGAGAATTGTGAAGCATGACGAAGCCACGGATGGACTTACGACCTCGCAGCAGATCGCTCATGAATAATTCGGGTTAGGGTTGGTCCTTTTCTAGGCCGCCGGGGGAGCCGATGTGCGGGATAGCCGGAACGGTCGGGATCGGGGATCTCGATCTCGTTCAACGAATGACAGACATGTTGGCCTTCCGCGGCCCGGATGGCGAAGGGCTCTACGAGAGCGGTGACGTTCGTTTGGGGCACCGCCGACTCAGCATCATCGACCTGTCGGACGCCGGGCACCAGCCCATGCTGAGCGAAGACGGGCAGGTTGTGCTGACCTACAACGGAGAAGTCTACAACTACCGCGAACTGCGGAAAGAGCTCGAGCAAAAGGGGCACCGCTTTCGCAGCGCCACGGACACCGAGACGGTTCTCGTGGCCTACGAAGAGTACGGACTGAAGTTCCTCGATCGTCTTGAGGGGATTTTTGCTTTTGGGCTGTGGGACAACCGGCGAGGCCGGCTGCTGCTGGCAAGAGATCCGCTCGGGGTCAAGCCGCTGTTCTACTACGAGCAGGACGAAGGCATCGCCTTCGCCTCCGAACTGAAGGCAATCTGTCTGGTGCCCGGGCTCAAGCGAGAGGTCAACCGCACTGCTCTGCGTTCAGCGTTGCGGTTTGCTAGTAACTTCGATGCCGAATCGATGCTGGCCTCCGTTTACAAGTTGCCGCCGGCCCACTTTCTAACTTGGCAAGACGGGCGCTGTAGTATCAGGCGCTATTGGCAGCATCCGGCCCCGCAGCCTGCGGATTGGGACGAAGCCCACGTGTGCAGTGAGTTGACGACACGCCTCACACGAACCGTCCGTTCACAGATGGTCAGCGACGCGCCCTTGGGTGCAGCCCTCAGCGGCGGACTCGACTCGAGCTGTATTGTGGCGCTGATGGCGCAAGCGGATGCCAAGGTCGAGACCTTTACGGTGGGACACGGCGAGGACGATCCTGACGTACTGAACGCGCGTCTGGTTGCCGAACACTGCAAGACGAACCACCACGAGATTCTTGTCGAGCCACAGAACATTGCCGACTTGCTGCCTAGGGTCATCTGGCAGCTCGATGAGCCGCTAGCGCACATGGACGCCGTGCAGATGTTCGTGAACTACCGCGAGGCGGCCAAATTCGTCAAGGTGCTGCTGGTCGGCGAGGGCGCCGACGAGTGCTTTGCGGGTTATGCCCGCTACAAACTGTTCGATCCGCTGCTGCTCCTACCCTTACCGGTGCGGAAGGAGCTGTATCAGAGAGTCTACCTGTGCGCCGACGAACAGCCACGCGGACTCGGCGGTCTGTTGTCGCGGGGATTGTGGGGGCCATTACCGCCGTCACCCATGTTGGACGCTCATCCGCGGCACCCGGACCCGGTCCTTACCGGGAACTGCCACCAGTCGCTTGGTCTGGCGATGAACTTCGACCAGCGCAACTATCTCCCCCATTCTCTGCTCAAGCGGGCGGATGCTACCGGTATGGCTCACTCGCTGGAGCTGCGTGTTCCCTTCTTAGCGCGAGAGATGGTCGAGTTTGCTGCCAAGATTCCCAGTCGCATGCTGCTGCGAGGGGGGGTCGAAAAACACATTTTGAGGAAGGCCTTCGCACCTCTGTTGCCGGCAGCCATCGCGCAACGCCGCAAGCACCCTCTGCAGATGCGAGTGAACAGCGGACTGTTACAAACGTTGGATCTGTTGTGTGATCGTCTGTTGCCGCCAGCCGAGGTCAAGGCCCGTGGCTTCTTCGACCCGCTGCGCGTCGAACGGTTGCGTTCCAACCCGCCTGGTCGCTTCGCCCCCTACGTCGCTCACCGGCTGTGGGCCAATCGCGTTTGGGCGATGATTCTATGTGAACTCTGGGCGCGCCTTTTCCTTGACCGCGATCCGGCAGAAAACCCTCCTAACAGTCTGGCTGAACTGCTGTAGAACCCACCGCGCGGCACGACGTATTCCCTCTCTCGCTTGGCGTTTGTGCAGCTTTGCGCTTCATGCAGTTCACCAAACTCTGGGGAGTTCGGCTACACTGCAGATCAGCCGCTGGGCGTTAGCCCACGGTTGCCCAGCGAAACCGACGCGTAGCGTCCGGCCAGTGTCCCCCTCTCCGGCCCTTCGGGCCGACTCTCCCTGATGGGAGAGTGAAGAAAGAAGCGAGTTCGGCTACGCTGCAAATCAGCCATTGGGCGTTAGCCCACGGTTCCCCAGCGAAAGGGGAGAGTGAAGAAAGACGAAATCACGGAGGCGCGCCATTGCCCTGCTCCTCAACCGCTGTCATCGCGCCACGCCAAAGCGATGAACAGTATCAAAAGTAGCAGGCCGATGGCCGTTCCTGCAGCTTGCGCGAATGCCGCCCCTATGATCCCGTAGTTCGGGGCGAGAACGAAGCCGATGCCAGCTACCAGGACAACTCGAGTCACCAGTTCCAGCGTCAGCAGGCGGGGGCTGGAAAGGGTGTGGGTGGCTGCTGCCAAGGGTGCCTCGATCACCAACAGCAACATGGCAGCTGTCAACCAGTAATAGGCGGGAGGGAAACTGCGGCGCTCACCGGTGACCACCAACAGCACACACTGAGCGAGGATGACCGCCGCGGGTACACAGAGGACGACTAGTCCGCCGGCGGCGGCGAGCGATTGCGTGAGAAATCGTCGCAGCTCGGCCCGGCTCGATACGTCCGCAGCGCGAGGCAGAAGATACTCAAAATAAGCATTGCTCAAAATGAAAACGCCCGTGCTGAGTGCCACGGCGAGGCCGAAGATGCCGCTGGCGGCCTGCTGTCCAAGCGCCATCAAGAGGAAGGTCCCCTGATGCACCCCCAGCACGATCAGCCCGTTAGTGAGTCCCTGCCAAACGGAGTATCTCAACAAGCGTTTGACCAGGGAGATGTCCGGCGGCCTCCAGCTGACTAACGGCGCGACGAAGCAGAGACCGGCTATCAGCCCAGCGCCCGCGTAGGTCAGAAAGACGAGCGCCGTTTTGTCAGGCGCCAGCCAGAGGACACAGCCTGTCAGCAGCAGGCGGGCGGCCGCGCCGATGCTTTGCACGGCGGCCGCCGAATTGTATTGCTTCTTTCCGAGTCGAACGAAGTAGGCATAGTCGATCCAGCAAGTGCCGGCCGCGCCTGCGACAGTGGATGCACTGACCCACCACTCCCAGCGAATCCAGCGTGCGGCCGCGAATTCCAGCAACACGACGATCAACGTCAAGCTCAGCGTGGTGAGCGCCGTCACGGCCAATCCCGCCTCGACGAGCTGCCGCTGCCGGTCCTGCAGATCCGGGTGCGTAGACAGCCGGACCACACCTACCTCGGTTCCCATCAGCAAGCCCCGGCTGATCAGCAATTGAGCGCCGATGACCGTCATGAGCAGACCGTAGGTCGGCAACGCGAGTCGCTCGGAGGCCAACAGTATCAAGACCCCGTTGGACACAGCCAGAAACACCTTTCCGGCCAGCACCCAAGAGAACTCGCCACCTCGGCGCCGCGCCGTCGCCCACCGCGACCCACTTCCGGATTCCGGTTCTTCCTGCCGGCGGACGTCCTCCTGGTGCATCGACAGTGTCCTTACCAAGTGTCTTTCTACGGCTCCGTCTGCTGCCCCACATCCTAGCCTTCAAACGAATTAGCCGGAATGCGTTAGCATCCGGTTTTGTAGGAACCGTGGGCTAACGCCCAGCGGCTGATCTTGGATTGCGGTCCCGGCCATCCTGTTGATCCTGTAAATCCTGTCAAAAAAACAGAGGACAGGATCAACATGATCGACAGGGTTGAGTGGACGGTCCGACTGCGGAATGCCCGTTTCATCTTGCGGTGCATCAGCTGTGTACGGCGCGCCACATTGTAGGCTGTACACAGTTTCCTCTGTGATCTCTGTACCTCTGTGTTTCAAAACAAACCAACTCTACCCCAACGAGGACTCCAAAACACAGAGACACAGAGGACACAGAGACGCCAAGACCTGCATGTGGGAGAAGGTAACGGTCCGAAAAATTGGGACAAAGAGATGATTGTGTCAACATTCGTTGCGGTTCGATCGGGAGGGCGAGGCTCCTGCCGAGCCGAAAGTGCAAGGAACCGTGGGCTAACGCCCAGCGGCTGATCTTGGATTGCGGTCCCCGGCCATCCTGTTGATCCTGTAAATCCTGTCAAAAAAACAGAAGACAGGATCAACATGATCGACAGGATTGAGTGGACGGTCCGACAGCGGTATGCCCCGTCTCATCTTGCGGTGCATCAGCTGTGTACGGCGCGCCACATTGTAGGCTGTACACAGTTTCCTCTGTGATCTCTGTACCTCTGTGTTTCAAAACAAACCAACTCTACCCCCAACGAGGACTCCAAAACACAGAGACACAGAGGACACAGAGACGCCAAGACCTGCATGTGGGAGAAGGTAACGGTCCGAAAAATTGGGACAAAAAGATGATCGTGTCAACATTCGTTGCGGTTCGATCGGGAGGGCGAGGCTCCTGCCGAGCCGAGAGTGCAATGAACCGTGGGCTAACCGGCTTAACGCCCAGCGGCTGATTGCCGCAGAATGCAGAATCACGCTCGGCTATTTAGATCGACAGAGTCCCTCCCTTCCTAAAGTAACTCCGCCAAATTCTGTGGAGCGACTTTTGACGGGACACGGTCGAGAAAAAGGCGAGCCCAAAGTTCACACAAGATCATCGACCAAAGCCGGTAGGACCAGACTTTGTGGGCGACATAAGGTGCCAACTGTCCCGGGCGCCCGCGCCGCAGACGCTCGACGCGGGCAGGGTCGAAGAACCCGCGGGCGCGCACGTCGGGAGGCGCCAGCAATCGGTCGCAGAGCATCTCGAGCGTCTCGACGAGGCCCGTACCGAGCCGCATTTGAAAAGGCCGTTTTGGCCGATTGGCGATCGTCGCGGGTAGTAGCCGCGCCGCGGCTTGCCTGAGTACGTATTTGTCGATTCCGTCTTTCAGCATCAAGCTCGCGGGCATGCGGGCGGCAAGTTCCACTATTTCGCGGGCCAAGAAGGGTACTCGCAGTTCCAGTGAATGCGCCATCCCCGTAGCGTCGGCTCGCTTCAGCGCAAGATGATGCAGATAGGTGCGTTGATCGTGGTTCAAAGCCAGCTCGAGCGATCTCCCGCAGTTACCCTCGAGCACGGGTTCGTCGGCACGGGGGTGCGGATCGAGCATCGGAGAACCTGGCAGACGCCCCCAGAAGGTCCTGGCCACAAGGCCAGCGAGTCCAGGCGGTTGCTGGTCGGCATACATATAGAACCGTTGATAGAGGTGTTTTCGCCAGGCGAGGGGCAGCGGTAGCCGGGGATTAAAGAGCTTGTATCGATCGTAGCCGGCAAAGCACTCGTCCGCTCCCTCGCCGACCAACAGCACCTTGACGAACTTGGCCGCCTCCCGGTAGTTGATGTACATCTGCACGGCCTCCATTTGGCCGAGCGGCTCCTCGAGGTGCCACACGACTGCCGGTAACAGATCGGCCACGTTTTCTGCCTGGACTTGAATCTCGTGGTGGTTGGTGTGGCAATGTTCGGCCACGATGCGGGCGTTGATCAGATCGGGATCATCCTCGCCATGTCCCACGGTAAACGTCTCAACTTTTTTTCCGCTCTCGGCCATCATCGCGACAATACAGCTCGAGTCGAGCCCGCCGCTGAGGGCAGCGCCCAACGGCGCGTCACTTACCATTTGCGACACGACCGCGTGGGAGAGTCGATCGCGGAGTGCTGCAACCGCCTGGTCTTCGTCCCACGCTGCAGGTGCTGGTTCTGGATGCCGCCAGTAGTGGTTCACCCGGCAGTTGCCTTCTCGCCAGAGCAGGAACTCGCCCGGCATCAACTTGTGAACGGACGCCAGCATCGATTCGTCGGAAAGGTTGCAGGCGAAACGCAGAGCGGATCGCAAGGCACGGCGGTTCACACGCCGCTTCAGTCCAGGGACGAGGCAGAGCGCTTTGAGTTCGGAAGCGAAGGCGATCCCGCCATCCTTCATGTAGTAAAAGAGCGGCTTGACGCCAAGTGCATCGCGCGCCAGCAGCAACTGGCTCTGACTTTCATCCCACAGCGCAAAGGCGAAAATACCGTCCAGCCTGTCGAGACACTCGATGCCGTACTCCTGGTAGGCGACGAGGATGACCTCGGTGTCACTGTCGCTGTGAAAGTGCCGTCCTTTCTTCTGCAGCTCCGCTCGGAGTTGGAGGAAATTGTAGATCTCGCCGTTATAGACAATTGCCAGCTGGCCATCGTCGCTCACCATCGGCTGGTGCCCTGCAGCCGAGAGATCAATGATGCTCAGCCTGCGATGTCCGAGCCGCACGTCACCGTTTTCGTAGACTCCTGAGTCATCCGGGCCGCGAAAGGCGAGCATCTCCGTCATCTGTTCAACAAGCTCTCGATCGCCGATTCTGACAGCACCCGCGATTCCACACATTCATCACCTGACGTTGCAACAAGCTGATCGTGAGGCCGCCGGTCGAAGTGAAGGATGCTCTGCCCGAGCAGAGGCAACGGCCAGTTCAAGGAAGATATCGATGCGCCCGCGCCCCGTCGAGGGGGACGCCGTCAAGTGAGGGGCTGCGCCGTGACGATGTCTTGAAGCCGAATTCGCCAGGATCTGGGCGAATCCGCAGTCCGCCAAACTCTGGCGAGTTCGGCTACGATCGGATGGCGAGTTCGGCTACGATCGGATGGCGAGTTCGGCTACGATCGGATAACGGCGGAACGGGCTAGGCCGCCGCCAAAAACACGCTAGAATCGGAGCCGGCGCGGGCACACGTCATGCGCGACGCAACGGGAGCGTTTATCAGGTGACGACGAAGAAGGTCCATATCATCGGAGTTGGCGACGACGCGGCCGAAGGGCTGACTTCGATTGCACGCCAGTTGATCGAAGAGGCGGAAGTACTGCTCGGCTCGGAACAGTCGTTGCAGGCTGTTCCCCAACGCGGCGCACAGTTGATCAAGGTCGAAGCTGACTTGAATGCGGTCGTCTCGCAGATCGAGCAGCATGCCGACCGGCGGATAGTGATCTTGGCAACAGGCGATCCTCTGTTCTACGGAACCGCGCGGTTTCTCTGCGATCGGCTTGGAAAAGACCGCTTCGAAGTCGTGCCGAATGTGAGCACCATGCAGCTGGCTTTCGCTCGTGTCAAAGAGAGCTGGGACGAAGCCTATCTGTCAAACTTGGCGAACCAACCTTTGGAGCGGGTCGTCGAGCGGGCGCGGATTGCCGAGAAGGTTGGCCTCTTTACCACAGAGGAAACACCGCCGTCGGCCGTCGCTCAGGCGTTGCTCGACCGGCAGATCGACTATTTCACCGCCTACATCTGTGAAAACCTGGGGTCTCCCGATGAGCGCGTCACGTCCGACGAGCTGGCCGCGGTCGCTGGGCAGGAGTTCGCCCCGCTGAATGTGATGATACTCGTTCGCAAGCCAGGCGTGCCCGACCGTCCCACCGCCATGGTCGGGCGGCGGCTGTTCGGCAACCACGACGACACCTTCCTGCAAACGAAACCGAATCGTGGACTGCTGACACCCGCTGAGGTGCGGGCGATCGCGCTCGCCGAAATGGACATCGGCCCCTCCAGCGTCGTCTGGGACGTGGGTGCCGGGAGCGGCTCGGTGGCGGTTGAAGCCGCTCAAATCTCGCACAGCGGCAGCGTCTACGCAATCGAGATGGATGCAGCCGACCATCAGTTGATTTCCGCCAACGCCGAGCGTTTCGGTGTGACCAACCTGACGGCAGTCTTGGGCAACGCCCCGGCCGCCTGGGTGGATTTACCGGATCCCGATGCGATCTTCGTCGGCGGGACGGGACGCACCGTCAGCCGGATTGTGGAAGAGGCCTACGCTCGACTGCGTGTTTCCGGTCGGCTTGTCGCAAATGTCACCAGCGTCGAGAACGTAGCTGCGGTCAGCGACGTTGTGCGCCGCCTGTCTGGGGACGCTGCGGTGTGGATGATTACCATCTCCCGAGGCGTCCAGCAGTTGGAGCGGCTGCGGTTCGAATCGCTGAACCCCACCTTTCTCATCGGTTGCGTTAAGCAACGAGCGACCTAACCCGGCCCGCGCTGCTGATAGGGGTCGAAATATCTATGGAGAGTCACTGCAGTGAACACCCCGACTGTCGAGCCGCTCGACGTGATCGCCGTGGGAGCCCATCCCGATGACGTAGAGATCGCCTGTGGGGGGACGCTGGCGAAGCTTGTGCGGCAGGGTTATCGCGTCGGGATCATCGACCTAACTGATGGGGAACCGACCCCCAAGTCACCTGGTCCGGAGGTGCGGTTGGCCGAGGCGCAACGCGCGGCGGAGACGCTCGGTGTGCAGCAGAGAGTGACCTTGGAGCTACCCAACCGCCGACTGTTCGATTCATTCGACGCACGCGTGGCGCTCGCTAAGGAATTTCGCCGCTATCGACCGCGCGTCGTAATCGGCTTTGGTGACAAGACGCCCATGGCTTCGCCTGACCATTGGCAAGCGATGCAGATCACCGACGCTGCCGTTTTTTATTCCCGTCTTACCAAATGGGATCCGCACTTTGACGGGTTAGCGGTGCATACGATCAGCCATCAACTCTACTTTCGGCTGGCGTTCGAGCCGTCAACACTCGCAGGCTTCAACAGTCATTTCACCGTGGACATCAGCGACACCTTGGCCACGAAACTGGAGTCGATTCGATGCTACGCGACGCAGTTTCCACCTGAAAAAGCACATGTGTTCGATCGCGTTCGGGCCGCTGCCTCCTTAGCTGGTGCCACCTGCGGTTTTCAGGCCGGCGAGGTGTTCGCCAACGTACGCCCGTTGGGAACTGACGATCTGGTCAGGCTGCTCGACGGCCGCCATCATTAACCCGAATTATTCATGAGCGATCTGCTGTGAGGTCGTAAGTCCATCCGTGGCTTCGTCATGCTTCACAATTCTCCCTCGACGTATTGCTTCAATACGCCTGCGGAAGAATTGCTCGCCTTCCTTGCCACGAACGTACTTACAACCGCTCGCGACGATCTTCATGAATAATCCGGGTTAAACTACGTCTGGCTCCGTGCCAGACGTAGTTCGTCCCTAGCTGCACTGCGCCTGCAGCACTCGTCGTACACTCTGCAGGTCGGCGGGCAGTGGCGCGTGGAAGGTGAGCCGTTCTCCAGACACGGGATGTTCCAACTCGAGTCGAGATGCGTGGAGAGCTTGACGGGTCAGGAGGACAGTTTGTTCTTGACTGCCCGCGAGTTCCCCGGCGGTGATTTGAGAACGCCCACCGTACAGCCGATCGCACAAGACCGGGCAGCCGATGTGGCTCAGGTGCACTCGGATCTGATGCGTGCGTCCCGTTCTTGGCGCCACGCGAAGCTCGGCAAATCCACGAAATCGACGTCGGACCTCGTAAAAGGTCGCGGCTTCTCGGCTGCTGCGGTGGCCGGCACGGATGGCCATCTTCTCCCGTTGGTAGGGGTGGATGCCGATTGGTTGCTCGATCCAATCCCGATCGTGGTCGGGTACTCCGGCGACTAAAGCAAAATACTCCTTCTTCGTGGTGCGGGCCTCGAACTGCGCCGCAAGATGCAGGTGTATCTGGTCTTGCTTGGCGACCACCAATACACCGCTCGTGTCGCGATCCGTGCGGTGTACAATGCCGGGCCGGGTTTTTCCACCGACTGAACTAAGCGAACCAAAGTGGAACGTGAGCGCGGCGACTAGGGTTCCGGACCAATGGCCTTTTGACGGATGCACGACCATGCCTGCCGGTTTGTTGACTGCCAACAGGTACTCGTCTTCGTACAGGATCTCGAGCGGAATGTCCTCCGGCTGCGGCCGTTGCGACGGTATCTCGGGAAACACCACCGTCACCCGCTGACCGGTAACGAGCCGATAGGCGGCCTTGGTGCGACGCCCGTCAACTTGCACACCTCCGGCGGTGATCACACGTCTGAGCTGAACGCGGCTGTAGCCGGAGAACCGCTCCGCGAGAAAAACATCGAGGCGTTGGCCGTGTGCATCGTCGGGAACGACTTGCTCGATGGGTCCCCGCGGCCGATCGTCAAACGGAGCTTCGGACACGTGGCAAGAGCGCTACGGTTCGCTGCTAGATTGCTCGGGTTGTGGCTGATTCGATTCCGCCGGCTCAACCACCTCCGTGGCCTGTTCCGTGGGGTCGGCGACGGGAGCTGGCGAGGCAGTGTTTGTCGAATCGCCGGCTGACGAGTCATCGGGCGTCCCACCGTCACTCGTTGAATCATCCATAGGGGGCGAAATGGTATCCAGAGGAAGGGGAAGATCCGGGCTGTCAGGGAGCAATCCCAGGTTGGCGGGCAGATCGGGAGGCAGACCGACGTCCGGGGTGGTGGCTGGGGCCGGCTTCTGATTGGCAAACCAGTTGTAGAACCGTTTCATGTCAGCATCCGCCAGCTGTTCCTTCCGCTCGCGGGCCTGGGTCAGCAACGCCGATTCTCCTGTGGAGCTGGCGATGACTTGGTCGTAGTATTTGTTGGCTTGCTGGAGGTTTCCCGAGCACTCGTAAGCTTGAGCGAGCCCGAAGCGGGCGCTGTTTTGCAGTTCCTCGCTGCTGTTATCCGTTTGCACCAAGAGTTCATAGCTCGCGATGGCGCGATCGAGTGCCGCGTTGGCCGAGTCGCGATCGGTGTATAGGAGCCGGATTCCACGGGTCAGCTCAATGTCCGCTTGGGCTAGCTGCGCCCAAAGCCCCGCGGTCGTGCCCGCGTGATCGGCAGCGACTTCGCGGAGACGCGCAGGGTTCTCCTCGAACGCGGCGGCGAAGAAGTCATTCCAGCCCGCACTAAGTCGGGTCGTTTGGTCGTTCATCAGAAACGCGGCCGCAGCGGCCAGCACAACCAGGGCGACGGCTCCGATCAGCAACTGCTTGCTGTACGGCCGTAATAGCTCGACGTACTGTCCCAGCCAGTCGGCCAGTACATTGGTTTGTAACTCTTGTCGCCGCTCAGTTTTCATAATGATGACCCAAGCTCGATAACCGTAGAATCAGCGCAGAAGGGGAACGCCGAGCGCAAGTATAGAAGTCCGCGCCGAATAGCGTCAAGGTGATCTAGATCGCGTCCCGTGCCGGCCGCCTATGTAGCCGAGAGGCTGTCTCTTGAAGTTCGTTACTCGAGAGGCACAGCAAAATCGCCCCTCGTGTCGCGCCACACACAGTGGATGTGGTTCGCCGGATTTCCAGCCGGGTCGGGCTGCGTATTGACGAACTCGATCAGGAACGTCGGGCCTTGAACCCGGTAGTAGTGTCCAATGCCCGGTTCAGTAGGTCCTGCCCAAGCGAAGTAGACGTTGTTCGGCCCGGCCGTGGTGATGGCCTTGAACCGCTGGTCGTAGACCTCTTTGGGGAGATTGTCCAAGTAGCTCGTGACTAAATTGCGGAGCATTCTTCGCTGTTCGCCTTCCAGATCTGTGAAAGGCAAGCCGGCGGGTTCTTCAGTCGGCGGCTGAGGCTCTTCGGCGGCGCGGATTTCGCGGGGTGCTTTATCGGCGATGACAGCCTTTTTTCGTTGCTCGTCGGTCAACGAATTGACGAGGCTGAAGGCCAGCTCTTCTTCTTGCTTAAGCACCTGAGTACCTATCGGTTGTCCGCCGGGGACCTGGTTTTTGACGATGGCAGGGTTGGCGGCGAAAAAGGTGGGTGTTGATGAGACGATCTTGCCGCTATCGATCACAAAATTCAGCGACAGGTGGTGGCCTTCAATGCTTAACCCCCAACGCCCTTCCTCCGTCGGCTCACCGAATACCGTGAAATAATATCGCTCGGTGTCGCGAATGTTCCTGCCCCCCTCCCCTTCTAGCTCGTGGAGGATGTGCTCCAGCTCCATGATCTTGGTCGCTTTGTCATAACCCAACTCGCTCAGACAGCTCTTCAGCAGGCTGTGGGCCGCCTTCCGCTGAGCGTCGTTCATCTCCTTGATCTGGAGACCTTTGCGGGAATCCTGCGGCGTGAACCGCCACTGGACGCGCTGTGGAGTGCCATAGTCCAGCACTACTGAGGACCGCTGGCCATCGTCGAGTTGCGAGATAAACTGTTTGGCGGCCCGAGTCATGTCCACTCCGACGTGGACTGCGGTAACGACCGAGAACCCGGCGGTGCCGAGAGCGGCCAATGCGATGACCAACACGATGAGGCGGCGACGATGCATTGCTTTCTCCTGCAATAGCTGCGGCGGGCAAGACGGACCGTGTGACCGATCATACAGGTCGGGACGCCGTCAATCCAGTGTTCGCAGCGCGACAGAAAGAAATCGACGATCCCGCTGCCGAGCGTTGCCTCGGTGGGCCGTGTGAACCAGCCCCCGGCTGGAACCGGGCAAGAGCTGCAATCCTGCAGGAGTTTTGTTTGTTGGCATCGCGAAGTTTAGAGTCGATGACGAGCATGGCTCGCTGACAGGTGATATTTACATGCCGGTCCGGCAGCTAACATGCCGAGCGTGTGGGAACCGCGAGCAGTGTGGAATTGCGCAGATGCTCAGGCGTGTGCAGCAGTTGGGCATGCTGCGACGGGTTGGTAATCCAGAGCCTGACCTGTTGGAAGAGCTATTTCGCAGTTCGGTTGCCCGGATGGCCTGCTCGAAGTGCGGCCAGGTCGGTTTGCAAGAGAGCGAACAGGACGATCCCGAGTGGGGCGACGAACGTTGCTGCGAGGTCTGCGGCAAGATGATTCCCGCAGAGCGACTTCAGGCATTGCCGCATGCGCGACGATGTGTCCATTGCGAAAGCGACAGCTAGGAATCAGCCGGACCGCGTGAGCGGCCGGCTCGAACCGCTCGCGACTCCTAACCGGGGACTAACGTCCTCCGGCTGATAGGGGGACGACAGTGACAGCTAGTATGCAAAGCAGGATCAGCCGGACCGCGTTAGCGGCCGGTTCGCAAAGCTCTTCTCTCCTACGGCCAACGGGTCACGTCCCGCGCTGCTGGCCTTCGTAGTGGGCTTGATTGATGTGAAAGTGCAGCTCCGGCAGCGAGGCGAGAAGTTGCTCGATCGCCTCGTCGCTGACGTCAACATCGTCGAGATATAACGACTCCAGCTGAGTCATTCGCGCCAGCTGCAGCAGCCCGTCGTCGGAAATCGGGACGCCAATCAGGTGCAGAAAACGCAGGCTCGGCAGTCGCAGCACCTCTTGCATTCCCTTGTCGGTCACGTGTGGGCTACTGAACCGCAACAGCTCTAGATGCGGCAGCGCACTGAGGCTGGCCAGGCCTTGGTCGGAAAAGACGGCGTCGGGCAGGTTCACAATCCGGAGTTCGCTACAGTTGGCGATGACGTCCAGCGACGCGTCGCCGAGCTGGGCTCCCCCCAACCGCAGGTGCCGCAGCGCGGTCAGCTCCGCGAGTTGGCCAATACCCGCGTCGCTGAGAGTCGTGCGTTCGAGCAACAGCTGACGGAGTCGGGGGCGGATTTGCGGAAACTCGGCCAGCTGTTGCAGATCCTCGTCGGAAACCACCTCGGTGGCCACCGACACGGTATCGGCACGACCGGAACGAACCAGCTCCAGCTGGTCCCGCAGGGGTAGCTCTTGCACGTCCTGCGCTGCCGGTCCGCAACCGACCGCGGCCAGCAGGCAGGTAAACTTGACGAATCGAAACACCGTCGAGACTCGCTTGAAACCGAACCGAAGAACAGCAGCCGGCAGGCACTTTAGCACTTTAGTATAGCGAGTAGTCCAGCAAAGACTGCAGTTCGCTCATCGCTGCCAGGTCGGCGCGGCGTTCGGTCGAAGCGAAGATGTGCTGCAGGTTGACGAGCATCCGTGAGAGCCACTGGGCGTGGCTGGCCGGGGCGAGGTACTGCGGCATCCGCGGGACATGGCGGCCGGTGATCTGCTCGACGCGTTCGTAGGCTTCTTCGTCGGTCACAGTCCCACCCCCGACGAAAGGGTCGACGATCATGGCGTCGTCTGCTGCCATGACCCGAGCCAAGAAGTGGCCGGGCGCGTTCACTCCCTCGACCTGCAGATCGACTCTCTCGGCGACGACCTTGTAGATCAGACAGAGGGTGATGGGGATTCCCTTGCGCGATTGGAGCACGGACGAGAGGTAGCTGTTTGCCGGGTTGTAGTAGTCCCCGCTGTTGCCCACGAATCCTTCTTCCTCGAACAGGACGTCGTGCAAATGGGCGAGTCGAGCTTGGGGTTGCGGCCCGCGGACTCGGCGGCGGACCTTGCGAGCGAGTTTGTCGAGCCGTGTGTGGATGGCACGTGGCTCAACGTCATCGAGGGCATGCATCGAGATGGCGATGGCGGCGTTGAGAAGACCGCGAGTGGTCTCGATGACTCGTAGCTGCTTAGCAAAGAGGTGAAACGCCTGTGGGCGACACAATTCAGGTTGGTGCGTCATGGGTGCTCGTCGAGTTCGTGGGCCCTTGTGAGCGGTTTGCGGCTGTTGCAGGGCGGCAATGCACCTGGACCCGCTAAACCGCTAAATGTAGAATAATCCCATGTAAAAACGTTTTCCATCTATTTGTCGAGGAGTTGGGTCATGTCGCGAAGAACCAGCATCTCCGCCCGGTTCGCAGTGCTGTCTGGGACGTTATTCGTCGTAGCGACGTTGGCTGTGGCGACATCGTCAAGAGCTGACATCGAGGGACATTATCTCGAATCGCGGACGTGCCAGGTCTACACTGGCCCGTGTTTCGCGAACGCCGAAGTGGGATTGACGGGCAAGAACGCCGTGATGGCGTGGTCCATCAAAGAGGGCTCTCACAACGGGATCGAGTTGGCGGGGCTGAAAGTCGTGATGGCGTTGAAGGCGGCGAACACGTTGGAATTTGGCGGGATCCAAGACGCCGGCAAGCTAAAGTCCGTCATTTACGTTGATGAAAAGGCAAGCACGAGCCAGCAGTTGGCGTTGGTGGACTTCGCGAAGCAGCACGCAGGCCGCGCTGGAAAACAAGTAGCGCGGGTGACCGTTGCTCCGATCGACATGTCGCTGGATGTGGCCGAGTTGAACGGCAAGCTGAAGGTCAATCGCGACGACGTACAGCTGGTTACGCGCAAGGCCCGGCCAGACGATTGTATTTGCTCCAACGAGTCGGCCTACTATCCGCCGCTAGCGAAGGTCACCAACTTTGTCCCCGGTGTGACCACAGTTGGTGAATTCAAAGGACGTGGGCTCGGTAGCCGGTGGTCGACGCCGGGTGCGCGGAGCGCTTACATGGGAACCTTCAGTTACTAGCTGCTGAAGTTGCGGACTCGATTTCTAACTCCACCTGCCGCGCGCGAGCGGCCGGTTCTGCTTGGCGAAATGTTGTAATGAAGCATCGAACTCTAGGCATTGTCCCAAAACAAGTCCTCTGGTCGCGTAGCGACTCCCCAAGTGTTCTCTCCCCCAGCTTGCTGGGGAAGAGAGTTCGAGAGAGGGGGCTTTTAAGACAAAGCCTAGCTTTGCTGATTCTCTCGGCCGTGGCATGGTCCTCGGCTTCGACGCTCGCCGCTGACTATCGTACCGAGCCGTTGGCAGAGCCACCGCCCAAGGAGGGACTCGCCGAAGGGATCGCCAAGACGCTCGCGCCGCAGGCCGTGCGTGTGATTCGAGGTACTAAGACAAAGTACTGCGATATCTGGCTCTGCCAGGAGCTGCAGGTCCAGCAGGACTTCGAACCGACCTCGGAGGTGTTGTATCCCTTCACGCCTGGCCAACTGATCGGTGTGGTCCGCTTTTCCAGACGCGGATCCGATTTTCGCGACCAAGACATCGACCGCGGACTCTACACGTTGAGGTATGCTCAACAGCCCGTGGATGGTGCTCATGTGGGAACTTCGCTGACGCGCGATTTTCTGTTGCTGGTGCAAGCAGAACACGACCAATCCGTCGAGCCTCTCGAGTACGACCGGCTGACCGAGGACAGCGCCGAGGCGGCGGGCAGTAGTCACCCTTGTCTGCTCTCAATGCAGCGGGTGGCCGCTGACGCGGAGCACGCTCGCATGCACCATGACGAAGACCACGATTGGTGGATTTTGACGTTGAACGGCCGGTCGAAAGCTGGCGACAAGGCAAGCCCGCTTGTCATCCGGCTGGTTGTGGTGGGAGTTGGCGAAGAGTAGTCGCTTGCATTTTAGTCCCAGAATATCCGCACCGAGTCATTGCTCGCCCGGCTTAACGGCAGCGGTTCTTTCGGCCCGGCAAGCCTTCTTGTATTCGCTGATTGCCGTCTTGTTGGTCGGGCCGCTGGCGGCCCAACAGCCCCGCAACTACCGAGTCTTTTCTTTGCGGGGCAAAGTGGTTTGGTTCGCCGAAGCGCTGGAGCGGAAGCACGGCGTCAAGTCAGTGCCCGAGTCGCAGCAGCGGATCTTGGCATTGGAAACCGGTGCTGGCGTGCTGCATCCATTGGTCGAGGACAAACGCGGCCGCTCTTTTCGTCGTGACCCACGGCTGCGGGGGATTCCAGTTGAGTTGTTGGTCAGGCAGCATGTCGGATCGCCGCTGGTTCAGGTGATCAAGATTTTCGCGCTGCAGGACGACCAGCGGTACGAGCTGGACTATTGGTGTGAAATCTGTGCGATTGCGATGTTTGAGCTGAAAGCCTGCGATTGTTGTCAGGGTCCCATCGAGTTGCGGCGACGTAAGGCACCTTGAGCGGTGACTCCACGGCTCGGCAGGAGCCTCGCCCTCCCGAAACACAAGCCGCTGCATCAACGTAGCAGGCACACTCCGTGTGCCGTCCGCCACAGCGAGACCAATCCGACACATGGGCGACCGGCTCGGCAGGAGCCTCGCCCTCCCGAAACACAAGCCGCTGCATCAACGTAGCAGGCACACTCCGTGTGCCGTCCGCCAAAAGCGAGACCAACTCGACACGAGGGCCAAGCCCTCACGTCATTCTTGTCGCGACTGAGCCGCCTGGTGAACCCCGGTCTCGGCTACTTTGAATCGGCGACTATGGTTCCCTGGCACTTGGCTGACTCTTCCTGCCGAATTTCTGTCCGTTTAGTTGTGTCCGCCTTGGGAAGGCGTATAATCGGCGGTGCTTTTTGCCGGCCTCGGGCGTTTGCCGGTTCGCGTGTCGTATGGAATCTATTTGCTCCTAACCATCCGAAGGTGCAACTCATGACGGACTCGAAGAATCACTCGGCGGAGAAGGCAGGGTTTAATCGCCGCGACTTTCTCCGCGGTTCTGGTGCCGTCGCAGCGGCGACGGCGCTGCACGGTCAGAGCGAGGTGGCGGCCCAAGACCAGGACGCCGCCATTGTTCGCGGAGAACAGAGCATCGTGTTAAACGTAAACGGCCAAAACCACGCGGTCCGAGCCGCTCCGCGCACCACATTGCTGGAAGTGCTCCGCAACGAGCTGGATCTGACAGGAGCCAAGCCTGTCAGCCTCGACGGCAGCAGTGGGGCCAGCACGGTGTTGATCGATGGCAAACCGGTGATGGCTTCCACGACGCTGGCGCTGCAGGCGCGAGGTAAGAAGATCGAGACGGTCGAGAGTCTGGCAAACGATGCGATACCCAAGGCATTCGTCGACAACGATGCCCAGCAGTGTGGATTCTGCACTCCCGGTTTCGTTTTGGCCGTACGTGCGTTCCTGAACAAGAATCCGAATGCGACGGACGAGCAAATTCGCACGGGCGGACTCAATGGCAACATCTGCCGTTGTGGGACCTATGCGAATATCGTTCAGGCTGCAATCCAGGTAGCAAAGGGAGGCTGATCATGGCGGAATATAGTTGGCCAACACGCGAGAAATCGTCGGTGATCGGCAAGGACCACAAGCGGCTTGACGGTCTGGTCAAGGCGACGGGTGCCGCCAAGTACACCTACGATGTTAACTTGAAGAACCAGTTGTATGCGGTGGCGTTGGGCTGCCCGCACGCGCACTGCAGCATCAAGTCGATGGACGTTAGTGATGCCGAGGAAGTTCCCGGTGTGGTACACGTTCATGTCTTCGACCACGCTCAGCCGGGAAGTGAGATTCAATGGCAGGGCGAGCTGCTGGCCGTCGTCGCCGCGGAGAGCGAAGGTGCCGCACGCGAGGCCATCGCTAAGATCAAACTGGATGTGGAAGAGCTGGATGTTTTCGTCGCTGGTGAGGACTTGGCGGCGGCAGAGTCTGCCGGCCGCACTAGTTCCGGTGGCGGCAGCGTCGAGTTGCAAAAAGAGCTGGACGACGACTCAGAAGAGGACGAAGAAGAGTTCGAGGCAAAAGAGATCGCTCGACTGTTCGAAGAAGCAGTTCACGTTGTCGAAGGATACTATGGAATCGATTCGATCACCCACTGCTGTCTCGAGCCTCATGGCTCGACTGTCGAATGGAACGATGGGCAGCTGACCGCCTATCTTTCCACGCAAAACGTGTCGGGAACTGACGACGGTTTTGCGCGTGACTTGGAGCTGACCGCCGACGATGTGCACGTCAAGTGTGACTACATCGGTGGGGGTTTTGGCAGCAAGTTTGCCCCCGACTACTGGGGGACAGCGGCAGCCAAGATCTCGAAGGCCACGGGCCGGCCTGTCAAGTTTATGTTGACCCGGGACCAGGAACTCAAGCTGGGCGGGAACCGACCGTCTGGTTACATCCAAGTCAAGCTCGGCGCCGACGAAAACGGTGTCGTGCAGGTATGGGACTCACATCATTGGGGGACTTCGGGCTACCGCGGAGGCGGCGTCAGCAATGGGCAGATTCCCTACGTCATCGTGCCGAAGAACTATCGCCGCGTTCAGACCAGCATCAAGTCCAACACCGCTCAGTCGCGGGCCTGGCGGGCTCCGAACCATCCGCAGGCCTGCGCGATGTCGCAGACGGCGTTGGACGACCTCGCCGCGAAGATGGGCAAGAGCAGCGTGGAGGTGTTTCTCGCCAATCTGCGAGCCGGCAATGTCGCTTCGAGGCATCCCAACGCGGCAGAAGTTTACGAAGCTGAAATCAAACGGGCAGCCGAGCTGATCGGCTGGGACTCTCTCTGGCATCCCCACGGTAGGGGCCAGCGGAGGGGCGCGATTGTGGACGGCTTGGGCCTGGCTCTTCACACCTGGGGAGGCGTGGCCAACAGTTCCACGGCGCTGTTGAAGATCTATCCCGATGGCGCCGTCGAGGCCTTCTGTGGGACCCAAGATCTTGGTACAGGCACCAGGACCATCATCGCTCAAGTGCTGGCCGAAACGTTTGGTTTGCAAGTAGGCGACGTCAAGGTCAACATCGGCAGTTCGACGTATCCGAACAGCGGGGCGTCGGGCGGCAGTACGACAGTGGGCGCGGTTTGTGAGTCGCATCGCCGTTCTTCGCAAGACGCTCTAGTCAAGCTGTTCGAGCTCGCTGCCGGGGAGCTGGACGTCGCGGCTGACCAACTGGAAGCCGCCGACGGCCGGATTCAGGTCCGTGGAAATGCCAGCCAAGGCCTCAGTTGGAAGAAGGTCTGCGGCTTGATCGGCTTGAAGCCATTGGAGTTCACCGCCAGCCACCAGCGGGGCACCAAGAGTCCCCTTAGCAACGAAGGAGTCTGCGGTGTTCAGATGGCTCATGTTGAAGTCGACCGAGAGACTGGCGGCATCACCATGAAGAAGTTTGTGGCGGTACAGGATCAAGGGTTGGTGATCAACCCGATGACCTGCAAGTCCCAGATCTACGGGGCGGTGATCATGGGCATTGCCGCGGCGCTGTACGAGCATCGGGTTACCGACCCCGCGACGGGCGCCTTTGTCAATGCCGAGCTGGCGGACTACAAGTTGGCGCGGATCGGAGATGTCGGCGAGATCATTGTCGACCTCTACGAGCCGGAGAGTGAGCGGCAACGCGGCGTCATCGGAAATGGCGAGCCGCCGGCGGTCAGCCCTAAGGCTGCCATCTCCAACGCTGTTGCCAACGCACTCGGCGTTCGCGTGCCGGTTATCCCCATGACTCCCAAACGTGTTCTTCAAGCGCTGGCCTAACGGAGGGCTGAACGATGAAAGCATTCGAATACGCGGCGCCTCGAACTGAGGCAGAAGTTTTGCAGCTGCTGTCGGACGAACCTGGCAAGACGGAGGTGCTTGCTGGTGGAACTGACTTGGTCGGTTTGATGAAGAAGATGATTGTCACTCCCGATCGGGTGGTGAACATCATGGATGTGCCGACGCTGAAGGCCATCGACCCGCTGCCTGACGGTGGTGTCTCGATCGGCGCGGCCGTCACGCTGGACGACGTGGTCGAGCATCCGTATCTGGATGTCTATCCGGCGATCAAGCAGGCGATCAACGGCATCAACAGCATCCAGCTCCAAGCGCAAGGGACGCTGGGCGGCGAGTTGTGTCAACGGCCTCGCTGTTGGTTCTATCGCGACGGAAGGGGCTTGTTATCTGAAGATGTCGAGCACGGCGCGAACGACTTCCATGCCATCTTTGGCAATAGCGGTCCGGCCAAGTTCGTTCACAGTTCGCGGATTGCCCCGGCGTTGATCGCCCTGGGTGCGCAGCTGCGAGTGTTGGGCCCCGAGCGCGACGCCGAATCGCTGCTTCCTGTGGCGGACTTCTTCCGCCTGCCGCGCCGGGAAAACGAGCGGGAGCACACCCTGCTGCCCAATCAGTTTGTCTCGCATATCGTGTTGCCGCCAATCGCCGGCCGCACCTGTGCCACCTACGAAGTTCGGCATGGAGCGGGACCTGACTATCCGCTCGCCGCTGCGGCTACCGCGCTCAACCTCGATCAATTTGGCATTGTCCAAGAGGCCAAAGTGGTGTTAGGTCAGGTGGCGCCGACGCCGTGGCTGTCGGAGGAAGCGGCCCGAGTCGTTGTGGGCCACAAGCTCGACGCCGATCTTGCCGAGCGCGCCGGTCTGGCGGCGGTCCACCGAGCGACCCCGCTCTCTCACAACGAGTACAAAGTTCAGCTGGCCAAGGTCGCGGTCAAGCGGGCCTTGTTGCTGGCCTGCGGTCTGCCGACCGGAGGCAGCAGCTAACGCACGCGAGTCACTACACGAATCCAAGGAGCCACCGTATGCCCCATCAACGATTTATTGATGAGCCGCGTCCCGTTCGTGAGCCGGCTTGTGTCCATTTGCGAAGTAAAGCGATGTATACCACAGGTGACATTCGGCATCCCGAACATCCAGATGAGGCCGGTAGCCACTATTGTTGGTGCAATATCACACAGCATGTGATTGGCCCCGATCGATCTGACGTCGACCGAGCGGCCTGTATCGCTGGGCGAAGATGTTTTCGGGACGTCTACGAAGTCTAAGATGGATGCCTGCAGAGCAAGAACTGCTGATTCGCACCTACCGCAGCGGCGATCTGGAGACGTTACAGTCGATCACGACGGAGGCGTTTGAGGCGGTCTCGATCGACCGGAACCTGGAGGCCGAGTTCGGCGTGATGCAGGGCCACGACTGGAAGTGGCGCAAAGCGCGCGCAATTCACGAGGACTGTGAGCGGGACCCGCAAGGAGTCTTCGTCGCCGTGCTCGCCGCAGAGATTGTCGGCTACATCACGACTTGGTGCGACCGCGAGTCGGGGGTCGGCATGATCCCCAATCTGGCTGTGGACCGGCAAGCACGCGGCCGAGGGATTGGCCGCAAGCTGATTCAACGAGCGATCGAGCACTTTCGTGCGCAGGGCATGCGGTACGCGCGGATCGAGACGCTGGAGCAGAATCCAATCGGGCAGCAACTCTATCCCTCGCTGGGGTTTCGCGAGGTCGCCAGGCAGATCCACTACGGGATGCGGATCGAGTAACGACCACGCCCGACCGGTGTGGTTCTTTTGACATCAGCCGGAATGCGTCAGCATCCGGTTTGGCGGCAAACCGCGTAAGACGTTCGGGAGGGCGAGGCTCCTGTCGAGCCGACGCTACATCGGAGTGCCGGTTCTGGTCTGCAAACCGTGGGCTAACGCCCAGCGGCTGATTTTGCATTACGGTCCCCGGTCATCCTGTTGATCCTGTCAATCCTGTCAAAAAGACGAGAGACAGGATCAACATGATGAACAGGATTGAGGGACGGCAAACCCACGGCGGGTTATCCCATCACACTGCTGCAACAGTCGTGTAAGACGTTCGGGAGGGCGAGGCTCCTGCCGAGCCGACGCTACATTGGAGTGCCGGTTCTGGTTTGCAAACCGTGGGCTAACGCCCAGCGGCTGATGTTGCATCACGGTCCCCGGTCATCCAGTTGATCTTGTAAATCCTGTCAAAAGGCAGAAGACAGGATCAACATGATGAACAGGATTGAGGGACGGCAAACCCACGGCGGGTTATCCCATCACACCGCCGTAACAGTCGTGTAAGACGTTCGGGAGGGCGAGGCTCCTGTCGAGCCGCGGCTACATTGGAGTGCCGGTTCTGGTTTGCAAACCGTGGGCTAACGCCCAGCGGCTGATTTTGCATTACGGTCCCCGGTCATCCTGTTGATCCTGTAAATCCTGTCAAAAGGCAGAAGACAGGATCAACATGATGAACAGGATTGAGGGGACGGCAAACCCACGGCGGGTTATCCCATCATATCGCCGTAACAAGTCGTGTAAGACGTTCGGGAGGGCGAGGCTCCTGCCGAGCCGACGCTACATCGGAGTGCCGGTTCTGGTGGCAAACCGTGGGCTAACGCCCAGCGGCTGATGTTGCATTACGGTCCCCGGTCATCCAGTTGATCTTGTAAATCCTGTCAAAAGGCAGAAGACAGGATCAACATGATGAACAGGATTGAGGGACGGCAAACCCACGGCGGGTTATCCCATCACACTGCTGCAACAGTCGTGTAAGACGTTCGGGAGGGCGAGGCTCCTGCGCGAGCCGCGGCTACATCGGAGTGCCGGTTCTGGTGGCAAACCGTGGGCTAACGCCCAGCGGCTGATTTGCATTACGGTCGCAGGTCATCCTGTTGATCTTGTAAATCCTGTCAAAAAGCAGAAGACAGGATCAACGTGATGAACAGGATTGAGGGACGGCAAACCCACGGCGGGTTATCCCATCACACCGCCGTAACAGTCGTGTAAGACGTTCGGGAGGGCGAGGCTCCTGCCGAGCCGCGGCTACATTGGAGTGCCGGTTCTGGTGGCAAACCGTGGGCTAACGCCCAGCGGCTGATGTTGCATCACGGTTCCCCGGTCATCCTGTTGATCTTGTAAATCCTGTCAAAAAAAGGGCAGCAGGATCAACAGCAGGCTCGCTTGTCGATCAAACATTTGTATGATACACTTGTTTCAAATGGATGTTTGAATTCGAGCGAGATCGTTCTCTTGTCTGACGCGACCCGTCAACGTGTACTGCACGCCGCCGGCCCTATTTTCGCGGAAAAGGGCTTTGCTGACGCGACGGTGCGGGAAATCTGTGCGGCGGCGAACACCAACCAGGCGGCTGTGAATTACCACTTTGGCGACAAGCAGGGACTCTACCTGGAGGTCGTCAAGTTGGCTCATACCAAGAGGATGGAGCAAGTCCCGCCCGCCCAATGGCCCACTGACACAGAACCGGCTGAAAAACTGCGGATTTTCATTCGCACGACCCTGACTAGGATGCTGGAAACCCGTGATTTGCAGTGGCCAACCTGCCTGATGATGCGGGAGATGCTGCAGCCGACGATTGCCTGTCAGTCGTTGGTCGAGGATTTTATCCGCCCCCAGTTGGCCCAGTTGCTCGAGATTTTGGATGAGTTTCTACCTGCAGAGACGACGCCCGCCCGCCGCTATCAGACAGCGTTCAGCATCATTGGTCAGTGTTTGCATTATCGAGTGGCGGGGGAGATTGTGTCGTTGTTAATACCGGCAGAGGAAATTGCGTCGGACTACGGAGTGGATCAGTTGGCAGAGCATATTACGGACTTCTCGCTGGCTGCATTGGCTAGGCTGTCGAGTCCTACTTGCCAGTCGGGGAGCGAGTGACCGGCGGGGTACAGGAGTCATGGCAACAATGAGTCAGGTGAGGCCCCATCGGGCAGAAATCGCGCGAACTGCTATCCCGCTGTTGATCTTAGCGGCTGGGGTTGGCGGTTTCCTGGTATTTGGTCAGCGGCCCGAGGTGCCACAGCGGGAAGGAACTGCGGCCGTTGCGGCCTCGGTGGAGACGGCCGCCGTCCACGAGTTTCAGGAGGAGCTGACGCTCGAAGTCGAGGGCGTTGCTGTGCCCTACCGGCAAGTCACTATTTCTGCTGAGGTCTCCGGCCGCATCGTGGCTAAAGAAACATCCAGCCGCGCCGGCAGTTTTGTCGATCAGGACGATTTCCTCCTGGAGATCGACCCGACGGATTACCAGCTGGAGGTGACCCGCATCGAGAGGGAGCTGGCCAAGTCAGCAGCAGAAGTCGCGTCAGTCGAGGTCGACATTGCCAACTCGCGCGCCCTGTTGGCCTTGGCCGAAGAGGAGCTAGTGCTGCGCGGCAAAGAGCTCCAGCGGCGGGAGAGGCTGTTCGCGAGCAAGTCGATCAGCGAGAGCGAATTGGAGGACTCGCAGCGGTTGGAGCTGGCAGCACGCAATGGGCTTCAGACGATGCAAAACCAACTGGCTTCGTTCCGGCAGCAGAAACAGACGTTGGAAGCAGCCCGAGAGTTGGTCGAGGTGCAGTTGCAGAGAGCTCAGGTTGACCGGCAGCGAACCCGTGTGCATTCGGCGGTGACGGGCACGATTAGCAAGGACTACGTGGAGCAGGAGGACTTTGTCAACAAGGGAGACCCGCTCTACTTGTTGACCGACGCCCGACACATGGAGGTTCAGTGTAGTCTCAGGATCGATCAGCTTTACTGGTTGTGGCTGCAAGCAGGAACTTTTGTGGGCAACAGTGGGAATCCGGAATCTGTCTTCGAAGTGCCGCAGACGGACGTCGAAGTCGTGTTTGAGTTCGACGGCCAGCAGTATGTGTGGGAAGGGAGATTGTCGCGTTACGAGGGGACGGGATTGGACGCCGACACACGGTTGGTACCATGCCGCGTCCGAGTGGACGAGCCGACGCAAGTCAAGCGAATAGGTGGCAGCTCCGAGCCCCGCCCGGGGGGACTCTCGGTGCCCATGTTGTTTACCGGAATGTACGTCACGGTTCGGATCCCGGTCCGCGCACCGGAGGCGATGCTCTCCGTACCGGCCGCTGCGCTCCGCGCCGGTGGGCAGGTGTGGGTCGTCGAGGACGGAGCTCTGCGTGTTGAGACAGTCACCACGGCGTTGGTCGAGCGGGAGAGGGTGATCTTGCGGCGACCTCTCGAGGAGCGGCTGCGCCCCGGCGACCGGGTGGTGGTCTCTCCCTTGCCCAACCCGAGAACGGGAATGGCTGTGGCGGAGGTGCATCGGCCGTGAGATCCGTCGTCCAATGGGCGATCCAGAATCGCCCGGCCATGAACACGGCGCTCGCCAGCATCCTCGTGGTTGGTCTGATCGCCGGTGTGATGTTGCGGCGCGAAGAGTTCCCTCGTTTCGAGCTAGAGATCGTGCTGGTGCGAGTCCCCTATCCGGGTGCGAGCCCGGACGAGGTGGAGAGCGGCATCTGCCAGAAGGTGGAAGAGTCGGTGCGGTCGATTGACGGCATCAAAAAGGTGACTTCCGTGGCGGGGGAAGGAGCCGGTAATGTCATCATCGAGCTGCAGTCGGACGTGCCAGATGTTCAAAAGGTCCGCAACGAGATCGAGTCGCAGATCGACCGCATCCCCAGTTTCCCTGAGTTGGCTGAGGAGCCGGAGATCCAGCAGATCACGATCCGCAACCCGGCGATCAAGGTGGGGATCGTAGCGGAGCCCAGCGAATCGGTGCAAGCGGAGAGGGAGTTGCGCGACGTCGTCGAGCAGGTGCGCGAGGAGTTGCTGCTGATCCCTGAGATATCGGTTGCTGACATCTTGGGTGAGCGTGAGTATCAGATCGACGTCGAAATCTCGGAAACGACGCTCCGCAAGTACGATCTATCGCTGCAGGAGGTGGCCCGCCGGATTCGCCGTCAGAATCTGGAGCTACCTGGTGGCAAGATTCGTGACGAGTCGCAGGTGTTTCTGCTGCGCGGCAAGCACAAGCGGCTAAGCGGTGCCGAAATCGCCGAAATTCCCTTGATCTCCAGAAGAGATGGAGTGGTGTTGACCGTCGGCGATTTGGGGATTGTGCGCGACGAATTCGTGGACACGACCTCGATCAGCAGCATTAGCGGACAACCCGGGATGGTGATTTCGGTCGATGCGGCGGCTCGTGAGGACTTGTTAGCGATGACTGCGGCAGTGCGTCGCTACGTAGAATCAGCGGAACTGCCGGCGGGCTATCGATTCGAGGTGTTCGATGACAAGTCGGTCCACGTCCGCGACCGGCTGGAGTTGCTGAAAAAGAACGGCGCACAAGGTTTGCTGTTGGTTTTTATCGTGCTGGCCTTGTTCTTGGAGATGCGCCTTTCGTTTTGGGTTGCCCTGGGGATTCCGGTGTCGGTGCTAGGTGCCTGCGCTGTGCTTTGGCAATTCGATCAAACGATGAACATGCTGTCCATGTTCTCATTCTTGATTGCCTTGGGGATCGTGGTGGACGACGCGATTGTGATCGGCGAGAACATCTACGCTCACCGTGAGCAAGGCAAGGATTTTGTGCAGGCCGCACTGGACGGCACGGTCGAAGTGCTCCCGTCGGTAGCAACGTCGGTTACCACAACGGTCTTCGCCTTTGCACCAATGTTCTTCGTCACGGGCGTGATGGGCAAATTCTTCGCGGTGATGCCGTTGGCGGTCATCGCCATGCTGGTGATTTCACTTGTCGAAAGCGCCCTGATCCTGCCGTGCCACCTAGCTCACCGTCCCGATCCGAAGTCGTTGACTGAACGCGCCCAGACTTGGCGAAAAACTCGGGAGATGGCATTCGCTCGCCACATCCTGGGCCCGCTGCTGGTGCTCTTCGCGTTTCTAGCGGATCGGCTCTGGTATCCGTTTCAGCGTTTGGGGGCCGCGGCGGCTTGGGTCAATCGCCACTTCAGCCATTTCTTGGATTGGCTAATCTTTCGCATCTACACACCGGTTTTGCGGTTCTGTCTCAAGCAGCCAGCGATCCCGATCAGCACCGCGGTCGCGGTGTTAATTTTCTCATTCGGTCTGGTGCAGAACGGGACCGTTCCTTGGGTGATCTTCCCGAAACTCGACACCCCCCAAATCAAGGCGACGGTTGTTTTCCCGGATGGCACACCAGCTAGTGTGACGGACGAGGCGACTCGCCACATCGAGCGTTCGATTCTGGCGATTAGCGAGGATCACCAGCAGCGCGACGCCCCGATTCTGAAATTGACTCACCGTCTGGTAGGTCAAATTAGCGGACAGAGTATAGGGGACGCCAACGGGGTTTCGGAGGGATCGCACGTGGGATCCGTCCAAGTCGAGTTGGTAAACAACACGGAGCGCGACGTCGCGAGCCAGGAGATCATCGACAACTGGCGGCGGGAGGTAGGTCAAATAGCTGGTGCGGAGAGTGTGACCTACGAGTCGGTCGCGATGTCGCCGGGAGGCCGGGCGATCGAGTTCAAGTTGTTAGCTCCCGCTCGCCACATGGACGTGCTCGAGCAAGCGGTCGACGCCTGCAAAGAAAAGCTGAGCAGCTATCCCGGTGTACTGGATATCGCAGATGACTCGCGGCCCGGCAAGTGGGAACTGCAGCTGCAAGTGAAAGAGAGTGCCCTCAGCATGGGAGTGCCGCTCGAGGACATCGCGCGATCGGTCCGAGCAGCGTACTATGGCGAGGAAGTCATGCGGCTGCAGCGAGGCCGTCACGAGGTCAAGCTGATGGTGCGTTATCCCGCCGCGGAACGTCACTCGCTGGCCGACTTCAACGACCTGCGCGTCGACACCGGAGACGGGATCAAAAGGCCCATTACGGAGTTGGCCGATATCAACATCTCGCAGGGGTACTCTGAAATCAATCGCCTGGACCAGCTCCGCTCGATCACAATCATGGCTGATGTCGACGAGTCTGAATCCAACGCGGCTACGATTGTTGCGGACATGAAGGCCAACTTCGTAGACGGTCTGCTGGACGAGCACCCCCAGCTAGAGGTTCGCTGGGAAGGGCAGCAGGAACAGTCCGTTGAGTCGATACGGAGCCTGTTTTTTGGCTTGGGGATTGCCTTGGCAGCCATGTTCGTCTTATTGACGCTCGAATTTAATTCCTATTTGCAGCCGGCAATCATCATGGCGGTCATTCCCTTTGGTATGATCGGTGCGCTCTGGGGACATGCGGCCATGGGTTTGCCGCTGACGCTGTTCAGCGTGCTTGGCCTGGTTGCCCTCTCTGGGGTTGTCGTCAACGATTCCATCGTACTGGTCGATTTCATCAATACTCGAGTGAGGGAGGGAATCCCGCTGCACCGGGCACTTGTTGAGAGCGGGCAGCGAAGGTTTCGTCCCGTGCTGCTCACATCGCTGACGACCGTGGCGGGGCTGTTGCCGCTGCTCACGGAAACCTCGATGCAGGCACAACTGTTGATTCCGATGGCCAATAGCCTGTGTTTTGGTTTGATGTTCTCGACCGTGCTCGTGTTGTTGTTGGTACCAGCGTTTTACCTTGTCTACGACGAGCTATTCGGACGTCGCAGCCAGCCCAGAGCGCAGCCCAGCAGCTCGGGCAACGGTAAGCCGCTCGAGGATCCGCAAGCCCAATCGAGCTTGAGGCTGAAGGCATAGATGAGCTGGAGCTTGCAGCTGAGGGAGGAAACGTGTGAGCAAGCACAGTAAATCTCGTTCAGCAGTCCGCCCATCGAAGGCCGTGCCTCCCCGCCCTCACTCCGCCGGGTGGATGATTGCGTTGGTTGTCCTCATGCTCGTGGGGCTGGGGGCTGTTTGGCTCGGGACTCAGAGAGGTGCTCAGCCTTCCGGTGAATTGGAGATGGCCCGCCAGCGACTAGAGCGGGTCGCCCAAGAGGACCAGCTCGAGTTCGCTGATTTCCAACGGGCTGTCGAGAACGTCCTTCATCAAACGGGTTATCTCCGACAGCCGCTGACGCCGTCGATGGTCGATGTGCTGAGCAGCGGAGCCGGCTTCTTCGAGCGGTTCGTGGCCTTTCACGCCGAAGATCCTCGCAGCGAGCCCACGCGCGCGCGAGTACATCACCTGCTCGGCAGAATCCATCGCAGATTGGGGCAGATGGACCGCGCGGAAGTGGCATTTCGTGACTCTCAGCGGACCCTGCTTCGGTCGATCGGCGGGCAAGATCATGCAGAGACGCAGCTCGGGTTAGCGATCGCGGAGAATGCCCTGAGTTGCCTGCTCGTGGATACTGGCAGACTGAACGCTGCGGCGACGCTCCAGGTGGAGGTCGTGAAGCGGCTGGAACAGCTAGCGGCGGTCCCTTCGCTGAGCGGTGTGTCGCGCGCTCAACTCGCCCTCGCCCTCCGCAATTGGGGGCTCATCGCCGCTGCGGCGGGGCGCGACGGAACGGCCCACGTGAAGCGTAGCGTAGAGTTGGTGGCGCGAGACTCGGGCCGCGTGGAGGAGAGCGTTGAGCCGCAGGAGTTCTTGATCGATAGTTATCAGATTTTGGCCGAGTTGTACTTTCGGTGTGGGGAGATTTCGGCGGCCTCGGCTGCCTGCCGGCGCAGCCTCGAGCTCCTCGACCAGCTCCGCTCGGACGTGCGATCCGTTTCCAGCCGGATGGGTTACACTCCAGCTTCGCGAGCGCACGGCACGGCCCGTATCTTGGCTGCCGCCAACTTGGAACTGCTCGGCAGCCACCAGGAAGGTCAACACAGTGCGGTCAACAGCTGGCGATGGAGACTGCTCCATCCGATGCCAGGCGAGGCGTTGCGCCCAGACATACTGGTCAAGGCAAGGTTGCCTGCTGAATTCGAGCGGCAGGACGCGTTGCTGATCAACTGGCTCGATCGTCCTTGGTTGACCGATGTGCTGGCACAGGTGGTGGCGGCAGTCTGGCAACAGACGCAGGTTGTCATTCTTGTAGAAGACGAGCTGCTTGAGCGATCCGCCAGGAAGTCACTGGCAGGGACCGACGTCGACACGACTCGGCTTCTCTTCTTTAAGCTGGCTACCGAGACAGCCTGGGCCAGGGATTGGGGGCCGCTAATCGTCTCGACCAGCACCGAAACACATAGATGGGTGGACCCTATCTCGACAGCGAACCTGCGTTTTGCCAGGTTTCGGGATGACCACGTACCGACCGAACTAGCTCGCTTGCTCGAGGTACCGGTGGTCGAGGCACCGATCTTCTTACACGGTGGCGGGCTGCTGACAAATGGAGCGGGGTTGTGTGTCGTCGCCAAAAGTCAGTTGTCGTGGAACGCGGAGCTGGGGATCTCCGAGCCGCACGTCACGACCACCTTGAAGCGGCTTTGCGGCGCGGAGCAAATCGAGTATGTCGAGACGCTCGTAGACGAACCGACCGAGCACGTTGACTGGTTCGCGGCCTTCACGGCAGTGGACAGCATCGTCGTCGGGGACTATCGCGGCGCGGATCCGGTAAACACCGTCATTTTGGATCGTTGCGCTGCACAACTTGCTGGTCTCTCGACGCCGGCTGGACCGCTGAAAGTCCATCGCATTCCGATGCCGGCTCGCGGCGACGACTATTTTGGCGGCACCTACACGAACGTCGTCTTCGCCAACGGGGTGTTACTCGTACCGACCTGGCCGGACTCACCCGCGGAGAACGCGGAGGCGATCGAGCTTTACGGTCGCCTGCTGCCGGACTGGAAAGTGGTCGGTATCGACTGCAGCTCACTGGTCGCCAGAGAGGGGGCTCTCCGCTGCGCCACGAGAAACCTCTATCGGCTTCCGAAGGTCGATTGATTTCATTCCCGGGAGGGCGAAGCTCCTGCTGAGCCGCTTTTGTTGTGATCTTGGCTCGGCGGGAGCCTCGCCCTCCCGTATTGGATCGCAACCTCTCGGCAGGAACCTCGCCCTCCCGTCATGGACCGCGAGCTCTCAGTTGGTAGGCCGGAACGAGCGGCGCGCAGAGCATCCATCAGCCAGCGATTTCCCCGCCGCGCTGTTCCGGCACAAGCCTGCTGCCATCGTCTAGCCGGGATTATTCATGAAGATCGTGGCGAGAGGTTGTAAGTACGTTCGTGGCAAGGAAGGCGAGCAATTCTTCCGCAGGCGTATTGAAGCAATACGTCGAGGGAGAGTTTTGAAGCATGACGAAGCCACGGATGGACTTACGACCTCGCAGCAGATCGCTCATGAATAATTCGGGCTAGTACCGCCGGAACTGCGCGGCGTCACGTCTTACGCGAAACAGCCTCTGCTGCCGCTTGTTCCGGCCTACATTTCGGCTCCGCTGCGCCACGAGAAACCTCTATCGGCTTCCAAAGGTCGATTGATTTCATTCCCGGGAGGGCGAAGCTCCTGCTGAGCCGCTTTTGTTGTGATCTCGGCTCGGCGGGAGCCTCGCCCTCCCGTATTGGATCGCAACCTCTCGGCAGGAACCTCGCCCTCCCGTCATGGATCGCGAGCTCTCAGTTGGTAGGCCAGAACAAGCGGCGCGCCGAGCATCCATCAGCCAGCGACTTTCCCGCCGCGCTGTTCCGGCACAAGCCTGCTGCCATCGTCTAGTACTGCCGGAACTGCGCGGCGTCACGTCTTACGAGAAACAGCCTCTGCTGCCGCTTGTTCCGGCCTACATTTCGGGGCATTCTACGACTCTTGTTCCCCAAATTTTGACAATAAAAGCTACCTGATTTATCCTCTATGCGTTCACGGCTCTTCTTGTCCATGCACCGAGGTCTCCCCTTATGTCAGCTATGCCAATTCGCCGTTCGCAACGCAACACTCGCAACCGTTCACGAGACGTTAGGCAGGGCGCCCGCCGCAGGTTGCTGCGCGGTCTCTTGGCAGAGAAGTTGGAAAGACGACTCATGTTGACGGCGATCACGAGCCTCGATCCAGCTGCCAATACAATTGGCGCCCCGGCGACGTCGGATATCTCGGCGACCTTCGACCAACCGATTAATGCCTCCACGGCAACGCACGATAGCTTCGTCGTGTTCCGCGAATCTATCGGGAAGGTTGACGCGGCTACGGGTACGATCGGCACCGACGGACAGACGGTCTCTGTCGACCCCAGCACTCCACTCTGGCCAGGTGAAATTGTGCGCGTCACGGCGACCGATGACATCCAAAGCACTGGAGGCGAAGCGAATACTCCGCACGTCTGGGAATTCCGTACCGAGGTCACTTCGGGAAGCGGCGTGTTTGTTGACAGCGGCCAGCGGCTGGGCACGAACCAAGATGGAGAAATAGGATTCGGTGACCTCGATGCAGATGGTGATCTCGACGCCGTGCAGGGAGGCAACATTGTCTGGCTCAACGATGGCGCGGGGAATTTTTCCGACAGTGGCCAGCGTCTTGGCGGAGTGAATTGGGACTTGGCGGACCTGGACGGAGACGGCGATCTAGACATTGCTGAACAGAACAACGTTTATTTGAACGACGGGAACGCCGTCTTCGCCGGCACCGGCCAGGATCTGACACCCTCGGGAGGGGCCGCTGCGGTCGAGCTAGGGGACATCGACGGCGATGGGGACGTGGACGCCGTGATCGGCATCAACTACGCCGGCAATCTGGTGTGGAAGAACAACGGTAGCGGGAGCTTCTCTAATACCGGTCAGAGTTTGGGAACGGCGGCTAGCCAAGGTATCGGGCTTGGCGACTTCGACAATGACGGCGACCTGGACGCCTATGTTGCCAACAACGGCCCGCCGAACCGGGTTTACTTCAACGACGGTACTGGGATTTTCACCGACAGCACTCAGGCTCTGGGTGGATTCCAAGCGAGTGTCGCCGTGGACGTTGCCGACGTCGACAACGACGGCGATCTGGATGCCGTCGTCTCGAACTCTGCAGGCGGCCAGGGGACTCGAGTTTGGCTGAACGACGGCAACGGCATCTTTGTGGAAACCGGTCAGCAGCTGAATGCGGGGACAACCAACAACGATGTGTCTCTTGGCGATATTGATGGAGACGGAGACCTCGACGCTTATATCCCCGGTTGGTACAACGCGGCCGAAGTCTGGACGAATGATGGGTCCGGAATATTTGCCGAGAGTCAAAGCTTGCCGTTTCCCGGCCAGAGGTCGGGTTGGGTCGGCTTCGGTGACGTCGATGGTGATGGTGATCTGGATGCATTCGAGGGGAACCGCTTTGCGGAGGGTGCCCGCATCATGATCAACCAAAACCTCCAGCCAAGTGTGTCGCTCAGCATCGACAACGCCACTATCGACGAGGCAGCCGGAGTGGCAACGGTTACCGCAGCATTGTCTGCAGCACATACAGCAGCGGTCACGGTCGATCTTGGATTTTCTGGATCGGCGACGGTCACCGATGACTATACGACGTCCAGTGCACAGATCGTGATCCCCGTCGGTGCCACGACTGGCTCGATCGCGATTACGGCTGTCGACGATGCGGTGGACGAACCTGACGAAACAGTCATCGTCGACGTTGCGGGAACCACCAATGCGGACGAAGTAGGTACACAACAGGTCACGACGACGATTCTGGACAACGACGAGTTGGTCGTGCCAGCGGTCACGCTGTCGGTCGACAACGACACGATCGCAGAGGCAGGGGGAGTCGCCGCTTTCACAGCCACGCTTTCTCAGGCGACGACAGTCGATGTAACCGTTGATTTGGAGTTGACGGGCACGGCCACTCCAGGTGACGACTACAACGCGTCGGGCACACAGATTGTGATTGCCGCTGGTGCCACGACTGGATCGGTGACGGTGACAGCGGTACAGGACGAGTTAGAAGAAGCTGACGAGACAATAATCGCTGATATTTCGGCCGTGACCAACGGTACAGAAGCCGGCACGCAGCAAGGTACGACGACGATTGAGGACGATGATGAACCGGCGGGAATGTCGGTAACCGCGCTGACGCCGACGCGCGCGGGATTTCAGATCTCGTTTACTAATGACCTCGATTCCACGGACCTGAACCTCTATGACTCGCAGACGGCGAGTCTCGGTGCCGCAGATGTCACGTTAACCGGCGCGTCCAGTGGGCCTGTGGCCGGTGCCTTGATTGTCTCGGATCGTCTGGTCGAGTTCGTTAAGACAGGTGGTCCTCTCTCCCCGGACACCTATACGGTAACTCTCCGCAGTGCCGCGGATGGCTTTGAGGACACGGGCGGCTTGCTGCTCGACGGAAACGGCGACGGGACCGCAGGCGATGACTACACCTCGACCTTCGAGGTTGCTGAAGCGGCCGCCAACACGGTCACCATCGGCATCCCCGACTTTGTACGTGGTCCCGGTCAGGAAGTCAACCTACCCGCAGATACCGCGACGGGCATCCCTCTCACGATTAGCGAAGGAAACAACGTCCGCGCGATTGACGCGCGGATTAGCTACGACCCGGAACTGCTAGACATCTCGGCGGCCACCGTTGGACCGGACGCTCCGGCGGGTGCTTCGGTGATCCTGAACAACTCGACGCCCGGTTTGGCGATCTTGGTGTACTTCAGCTCGACACCGCTGCCGGCGGGCGCGGCCACAGTCATCAACCTAACGGCCTCGGTACCGACCGCGAATGCGAGCGCGAACTACCGCACACAACAAGTCTTGGACATCCATGACGTGGTCATCAGTGACGGGAACGACACCGAGTCACCGGTGATCGAGGACGACGCGGTGCACGTCGCGACTTTCTTTTCCGACGTTTCGGCAAACGGGCGAGTCAACGCGGCGGACGCAGCGCAGGTGGCTCGGATCGCGGCCTTGTTGGACACGGGGTTCGCGAACACTCCGCTGTCCGATCCCGGTATCTTGGCGGATGTGAGTGGTAACGGTCGCGTCAATGCTGCCGACGCATCGCTTGTGGCTCAGTTCGCGGCGTTAATCAGCGTACCTCAAATACCCGCGATTCCTCTGGGAGTCCAGGTTGGGGGGATCTACCTGCCACAACCGGAGAACGAAAGCTCCGGCCCGGGAGAACGAGTTGCCGCTCCCAGCTTGCTCGAATTTGAGGACTACTCAGACGTCGGCATGGCAGACACGGAGGTCGAGATCCTGGCCGGCGACCGTGAGGCGGCCAGCGAAGATCTCGTCCTTGAGGACCTCCTTGATGAGGTCTTCGGAGCGTGGTGATGGTGAGCCTCTGACCGCTGTTTCACCGCGATAGGCAGCTAGATCCAGAAGACTTTTCGCTGCCGCACACGGTCCAGCGCCTCGATGTGCCGCCGTCGGCGCCAGCAGTAGAGCCGTTCTCGGACAGCCAGTGGCAGCAAAGCTTCTTCGACGCGCAAACGCCGACGATTCAGCGCCAGCAGTGGCTGTAACAGCCAAGAAGGAATCCGACGTTTGGCTCCAGCCGCCATGCGGCCGTCCAAATCGGCGGTGGATTCTGTCTCTTCCGCTTCACCGTGATAACGCAGGTAGAATCCCTGGATTGGTTTCACAAACGGCTGAGCGCTGGTTGCCTTTTTAGCGAAGAAGCAGATGTTCGTGAGCTTCCGCGGTTGCTGGAAGATCATCTCGTCACCGTACCGGTACTCCCGGTACTCCATCCGTTGGTCTTGCCACTCGTTGTATTGCGGGTAGAAGTTGATGAATGTCCTGGTCGGCTCGAATCCATTGGCCGCATAAACTTCTTGCAAGAACATCGGCTGGAAGTTGAAGTACGTCATGTTGTGCCAGCCGTGCAGCGGCACGATGTGGACAACCACCCCGCCCGGCTTGACCATTGCCATGCAATTGGAGAGAGCTTGAAAGATATCGCAGATGTGCTCGACAACCCCGATGTCGAAAACAACGTCGAAACTTTCATAGAGTTCGACGGGAACCGGTTCATTCAAGTCGTGGATGATATCGGGTGACTCGGCTTCGCTAAAGTCGACGGTCTGCAATTCGGAGTAGCCCAGCATGCGAAAGACATCGGAAATATGGGCCTGTCGCTGTTCTGGCCGGACAATTTGTGAATGGGTGTAGCGACGTTCAGTGGCGGGGATTTCTGTCACTGGTCGTTGTGCTGCGTGGATGGTCTTGGTGAGTTGGTCATGGGTCGCGTGGACATCTTGCACGCCCAAGGACAGCACGCGTCCGCCGTCAACCGCGGTTGGGAAGAGGTCAGCTTGCGATAGCAAAAACCGAAAATGGCTCAGCACCAGCGCCATGTGGTATCCTCGTCGAACGCTTTATCCAGGATGATTCACGAAGTTGGTCGTTTGCGGCAGGTCACATGTGAAACGTCGAGCCAATGATCGTATCCGCGGCATATCAACTCGTCCCGGCCACCTTGTTGGATCCCGGCGCCCGTGCATTCACCTTCGCAGCCGATTGTTCATCGGCCATTCACTGACGGTACGCGGCGTACCGGACCGGTATTTCTGCGCGGAGTAGCATAGCTACGTGACCGAGGTAGACGGCGCGCGTACGGGTCGTAGTGTGGGTCGCCACGAAACGGCGACGAGCGCCACGGGTGATACTGCGGGGACCGAAAAGGTGAGAGTGGTGAAGTGCGGAGAGGGTCGTACATCCGGTCGCCATAGAAGGGCGACGTTCTCCTCCAGAAATTGGCTGTTCGACGCGCCCGCCAAAGGTCCAGGCTATATCGGTTGCTCGACTCAAAACTTCGCGAGCGCAATTGCTGGCCGTCAGCGGTCGAGCTCGTCAAAAGCAACGCTAACGGTACAGCCAGCACGACGTTCCTGAATCGCCATCGGAGACAAACTCGCTTCTGTTTTCGATTGGGCAACATCTCAACAATTCTACCATGTTGCCGAGGGGTGGACATCGACGTCACCCTCCCGCTCGCGGAGGTCGTGCGGCTATTACACTGCATCCAGTCCGCCAAACTCTGGCGAGTTCGGCTACGCTGCAAATCAGCCGCTGGGCGTTAGCCCACGGTTTCTCCAGCGAAACCGACGCGTAGCGTCGGGCGAGGGCTCCCCCTCTCCGGCCCTTTGGGCCGACTCTCCCCGAGGGGAGAGTGAAGAGAGAGGAAATCACGTACCAACTTAAAGCTGCACGACCTCTTCGGGGAAGGGACGCCTCAAACACCGGCTGGCGCCACGAGTTTCTAGCATTTTGGTTCTGGAATGCCAAAATGAGACCCTGTACCAGCTCATCCCGAATCAATAACGGCACGACCACGACAGTGCCGTTCGACCGATGGACCATTCGACCAAACAGCAAACCGACGACTGCAAACAGGGACCTTCATCCCCGCCGCCGGTTCCTCTTTTTGCCTCCCATCGGGAGCGGCGCCTTTGGGCCTGGACGATAGCCCTCGTGGTGGCGATCTACTCGACCCTCGGCTTGGCGGGGACGCTCGTGGGCGCGGTGAGCCAGGAACTGCTCGCAGCGGGTATTCTTCTCTGCATGCTCCTCGTGTTGGCGACCATCGTGACACAAGGGCTGAAGGCGAGACCGGGCGGCGCGGAGATTGGAATCGCGCTCGGCATCGCGGCTGCCTACACATTGGCGTTCCTCCGGATGAGTGGTTCCGTGGCGGAACGCACCCACCTGATGGAGTACGGTGTGGTGGCTGTCTTCATCCACGAAGCGCTCAGAGAGCGAGCGAGTCACGGGCGCCGTGTCCCTGTACCCGCCCTGCTTGCCTTCCTCGCCACGTCGCTGCTCGGCATACTCGACGAGTGCATTCAGGCGATTCTACCGAGCCGCGTGTTCGAGTGGGTCGACATCCTGTTCAACGTTCTGGCAGCTTTCACGGCGACCGTTGCCAGCGTCCTACTTGGTTGGGCACGGCGGCTCACGAATAGGCTTCGTGGGTTGTAGTCGTGGGGTAAAGGGTCGAAAGATTCGAAAAGAAGGTAGATTGTGAAAACGTGCAGCCCGTAGAGTTGTTCAATCGCTACAACACAGAGGAAACTGTCACATGAAAGTCATCGCCGCTAGTATCGTGGTCTTCTCGGGCGCAATCATGGCTTCGGCTGGCACGCTGGCGGAGGCGATGCCGGATGCCAGGCGACGCAGCGTTGTCGACGAATGGGGGCTATGTGTCGTGGTGGTTGGTGGGTTGCTGCTCATGGCAGAGATGCTCAACCGGTCAACCACTTCGTCATCGAAGTAGGGAACCAGTTTCTGAGACTGCCATCGCGCCTGCCGCCTGCTGGTTGCCGAGACGGATGGTGACTCGCTCCGCGACTTGCGATAATAGAACGGTCCGGGGGCACAGAGGTCGTTGTACGACGACCCGAATCCGGGAGTTCAAGGCAATGAGATCGTTCGCATTTCTGTTCCTCTTCTTGGGGTCCGCCGTGCTCGGCATAGCCGGTCCCCTCACTCGGTTGAAGACCAACAAGTGACATCCGGTCGGTGAAGGTGTCGTGGTTTTTCGTAACACGTGACGGACCGCTTCGTTGGCTACACTGGCTCCAGCACGCAGATGGCGATGGTTCAACGTGAACGAATCGAGATCATTGAGTACCTGCGCGGCTTAGCCGCCATCTCGGTGATGTGGTATCACTTCACCGGCCCAGCTGGGCTGTTCGAGGAATACGGCGCATTGGGAGCCTGGCTGGGCGGCAAAGGCTGGCTCGGCGTCGAAGTCTTCTTTGTCATCTCCGGCTTCATTTTGCCGTTCTCCATGCACCGCGCGCACTATCGATTAGCGGATTTCGGGACATTTGTTGTCAAGAGAATCATTAGGCTCGACCCACCCTATCTGGCAAATATCCTACTCGTCCTGTTCATCTGGTACGCCGCTGGGCTGGTGCCTCACTTCGAGGGGGTCTCTTTCTCTCTTGAGCCTGTTCGAATTCTCTGTCACTTGGGATATCTGAACGCGATCGTCGGTTTTGGCTGGTACAACCCGGTCTATTGGACGCTGGCCATCGAGTTTCAATACTACCTGCTGCTGGCGCTCTCGGTACCGTTGCTCACCCATCCTCAAGCGGCGCTTCGCTGGTTGTTTCCCCTACTACTAGCGCTCGGTGGTTGGGTGTTGCCGCAACGAAATCTCGTCTTTTTTTGGCTGGGACTGTTTGCGCTTGGCATGGTCACATTCCAGATGCGCCGTGGGTTGATTCAGCACTGGCAGTATGCTGTGTCGATGGCGGTGATTGCAGCGCTCAATGTCGTGACATACGGTTGGACTATCGCTGTAGTTGGGTTGGCCACCGCGGTGACGATTGCCGTGGTCCGCCCGCCGAAGGTCGCTTGGCTGGCGTTCTTGGGTATGATCTCCTATTCCCTTTATCTTGTGCACTTGCCGATCGGCGTCCGCTTCATCCGGCTCGGCGTCCGCATGACCGACTCGTTGACCGGGAGATTCGTAGTGCTCGGTGTTTCAATCGCGATGACCCTTTGGGCTGCCTATCTCTGGTATCGCTGCTTCGAACGACCCGCTCAACGTTGGTCCGCAGCGATACGCTACAAAGGTGAGTGACTCCTTGCCTTGCTCCGCTCCTTTGCGCCCTGGGCGATCTAGCGTTCCGAACCGGGGACTAACGTCCTCCGGCTGATCATGGCTGCGTCAGCCCCTGCGCAGCGGGTCACATCAGCCGGACCGCTTTAGCGGCCGGTTTGAATCGCAACACTATCTACTCGGCGGCCTGTATGCTACCGTACAGGTCGCCTGACCGCGGCATGTGACTGTCCGACAGCACCAGAATGCTACCTGTCCGAAAACAGTGTGACTGATGTCCTGCGGTTAGCGATTCGTTCTTAGATTGCGGCCGTTTCTGATAGGTGTGGTAACATGAAGTGTTCAACACTGTTTTGTGCAGCTGTAGTATTGATGGGGAGCGAGGCAAGGTCGCAGGAGAACGGCGTGCCTCAATTCCGAGATCTCTTCAACGGCAAGGATCTCACTGGCTGGGTGAATGTCAACACAGATGATGACACCTGGTCCGTGCGAGATGGTCTGTTGATTTGCAGTGGGCACCCAATCGGGGTCATGCGCACCGAGAAACAGTACGAGAACTTCCTGCTACACGTCGAATGGAGACACATGGAGGCGGGGGGTAACTCGGGAGTCTTTGCCTGGAGTACCGGTACGGTTCCCGAGGGACGGCGGTTGCCCAAAGGCCTCGAAGTACAAATGCTCGAGCTCGACTGGGTCAATCAGCACAAAAACCCTGACGGGACGCTGCGGCCGATTGCCTATGTCCAGGGAGAACTATTCGGGGCCGGTGGCCTGACCGTGAAGCCCGACAATCCCCGCGGACCGCGGAGTAAGTCGCTCGAATCGCGCTGTAAGGGGAAAGGTCAGTGGAACGTCTACGACGTGGTCTTCGTCGATGGGGTCGTCAAGCTGGCCGTGAACGGCAAGTTCGTCAACGGTGTTAGCCACTCTTCGGTCAAGCGAGGATACCTGTGCCTCGAGTCGGAAGGCGCCGAGATCCACTTTCGCAACATTCGCATTTTGGAGTTGCCAGCTGGCATCACCACCGAGGAGCAGCGGGCACCGGTCGTCGACAAGTAGTGGGCCGCTGCGCCGGGAGCTTGCGGTTGGTGACGCGACCGGGGCCGGATTCGCCGTAGCACGCGTTGACTGTTTGCTGCTGTTGGCAGAGTGAGTTGCGGTTGGAACTTGCGGCTAACGTGGTCCGGTTGGCGACGCGCTCGGCGTCGGGGCCCTGCCGCTGGTAGTCATAGTGCTTTGGACGGCAGCGCGCGGCAGGCCCCCTCTGCGTCGCGGTTAAACAGTGGTTCCTTTTCTGCGTCGCGGTTGACCGGCGTGCCGTTTGCGCCCAGCTGTCTTCGTCGCAGTTTCGTAGAACTCGACGAACTTCTTAACTGGCACGCGCTTGATGGCCTGACCGACAACCTTGAGCGATATATCCTCGACCTTCTTAAACCGCACACAAGACTTGCCCATGTCGAGCTTTTTTCCGGTCTTTTCCCAGGCCTGGCGGAACCACGCTTCGTGTTCGCGGTTGCCATAGACACACATCAAGTACAACGACATGTAGTTCTTCTGCGAGGCCAACCCCGCGAAGGGCAGCGGTTGTTTCGGATCGCAGTGATAGCCAGCTGGATAGAGGCTGTGTGGCACGTAGTAGCCGATCATTCCGTATTGCATGCCCTCTTCATATCCTTTGGGCAGATTCTTGAGGATCGTCTCCCTGACTGTCTGCAGGGCCACCCGCCGATCTTCAGACAACTCGGCAAGGTAGGCTCGGACGGTTGTTGCTTTGCTTCGCATGGTTTTCCTTTCCGCTGTGTTTAGGTCCCTCATCCCCGGAGGAGGTTGTGCAGCTTTTTCGCTTCATGCAATCCGCCAAACTCTGGTGAGTTCGGCTACGCTCCAAATCAGCCGTTGGGCGTTAGCCCACGGTTCCCCAGCGAAACCAACGCGTAGCGTCCGGAGAGGGGGGGCACGCCTCGGGGGCGATCACTCCCCGGCAGCCCTCCCCGGACGCTATCGCGTCCGACCCTCCCGCGAGCTGGAGGGTGAGGTGGATGCTGGCAAGTTTCGTCAACATGAAGCGTAAAAGCTGCACCACCCCGGTGAGGAGAAGCGACTGCGGCTCCCCCATCGGGCTGCTGGAGTCACTATAATGCTGGCAGTTCACCGATGCCAGCCGCCGAACCCTTGCGGAGATCCGCTATGCTCTCAACTATGTCCGCGCGTTTGTTTCCGGTCGCCGTTCTCGTTATGACTGCTGCGCTCGCCGCCGAGGATGAGCTGAAGACGATCGAGGCACGAGGTCTCGAGCTGCAGGTGCCCAGCAGCTGGAAGCCCGTCAGAGTGACGTCACAATTTCGGATCGCGGAGTTCGACATTCCCAGCCAACAGGCCGAGGCAGAAGGTGCTGAATTCGTCGTCTACTACTTCGGCGGGCCCACTGGCGGCGTTCGAGCGAATGTCAATCGCTGGATCGGGCAGTTCCACGAGCAGGGCCGGCAGGTCAAGATGGCAAGCGGCAAGTGCCGGGATGGACGCTATATCGTTGCCGATATTTCGGGGACTTGGAAGAAGCCGGACGGCCCTCCCATCGCGCGGAAGACGATCGACAAGCCCGGAAGTCGGGTCGTCAACGTCATACTGATCGCGAAAAAGAGAGAAGCTGAAGACTACTACTTTTTGAAACTGTCCGGCCCCAATGAGGTCGTGAAAAAGCAAGCCGCTGTACTGCGTCAGACGTTCGGGGCCAAACTAGCCGACGAAAAGCCGTTCCGGTTGGAAGATGCGCCTAATTGATGCAAGGTAGTAGGCACACTCCGTGTGCCGTAACTAGCACTACTTTGCGGACGGCTCACGGAGTGAGCCTGCTACTTTGACGATGGCACGCGGGGTGAGCCTGCTACGATGCGGGCGTTTCCAATGTCCAAATCGACCAGCTGTTGGCCGGCCGCAAGAGTGACCGTGAAGGGGATCACGTCGATTAACCGTCCCGGGTCCTCATGAAAGGCGGTATCAACGGTCGCGATCAGCGTGCCGGCTAAAGGTGTGCCGAACGTGGTGCCGCTGCGCTGGTCCCACTGCCTGAGTTCGCCGTTAGGCTTCACATAAAACCACTGATCGCCGGCCGCTTGGAGCCATTTCTCCTCCTCGCCTCCCCAATTCTCCCAATAACTTCCCTCAGTAAAGAAGTCGTACTGTTGATCTAGATCAAAGGCCTGGCGGATCGCAGGTTGGATCAACGAAGTTTGCAGCCATCCGTCACGGGGGACTTGCCGCACGGAATAGGTGCCCGCTGCCAGTCCCACAAACGAGTACCAGCCCCGTTCGGTCATTGGATCGATCTTGCCGTCCCCGTCGAGGTCCAGGTCCGATGTTTCCTGGCTCGCGATGATCTGTCCTGTTGCATCCAAGAGTTCGACCAGCCAGCCAGCTAAGAACGACTCACCGGCGTCACGTACACCGTTGGCGTTCTGGTCGTCAAACGTCCGGCCCTGCAGCGTGGCCAGTTGATAATTGCCGAAGTCCCGATCGTTGATCTGTTGGCCGGAGCTCAGCGTCAGCGAATGAGTACCCGTCGGCGGGGGCGCGTCGATGAGCCGCGCCGGGTCGGCATGATAGACTGGCGCGAGCGACGCTACGACGGTGCCAGTCAGCGGCGAACCCAGTGCTACACCGCTCTGCGTATCCCACCGCTGGACAGTGCCGTCCTGGGTGATGAAGTACCAGCGGCCGCCATCGCCGGCCGCCCGCAGCCACCTTTCGCCCCGGCCGCCCCAGTTATGGTAGAAGTTGCCATCCGTGTAGAAGTCTAACGTCCGGTCCAAATCAAAAGCGGCCTGTTCTGCAAGGGAAATCGGCGCCGTTCGCCGCCATCCTGGCAGAACCACTTCTCGCACGCTGTAGCTTCCCGGCTCGACACCGAAGCGATACCATCCTCGCTCGGTCGACTCGTCAATGACTCCATCCTGGTTCCAGTCGATGTCGCGCGTCTTTTGGCTGGCAACGACCTGGCCGTTGGAATCCAGTAGCTCGATAGTCCAGCCGTTCAAATACGGTTCTGTCGACTCGCGCTCTCCACTCTCGTCGAGGTCATGAAACTTGCGGCCAGCGACCCAGGTTGTGTCAATAATCTCGGTCTCTAACACGTAGTCCCCGCCCCCGGCTTCTGCCACGACCTGCAGTGTGAAGGTCCCACTTGTGGGTACTGTGAGAACGAGGCGAGTTTTCGTTCCATCTGTGGCGGCTGCGGCCTCAGCAACCAGCATGCCCTGAGGATCCCATAGCATCAACGCAGCCTGCAACTCGTTTCCAGGTAGACTGGCAAACGGCAGCTCGATGACGGCGGCGAGCATCTGGCCGGCGGTCAACTCGAGTGCATAACTGTCGGGTCCGTCGAAGGCAAAGCCATCGCTGCCCAAGCCGGCCAGCACCGCACCGGTCGGTACCAACACGTTGATTTGCCGTTGAAGGGACAGCGTTTCCACGTCGTACACCGAGATGATGTTCGGGCCGCTGGCCCCGCCTGTCTCGGAAACAAATAGCTCTTCTCCGACAATTGCCAAACCCTGCTCGAAAGCCTTGCTCTCCAGCGTGACCCTGCGTCCTACGGCACCAGTCTGCGGATTAATCTCGTAGATCGAACCGGCACCCGACGCCTGAGTCAGGACAAATAACGTGCCGCGGCTATCATGTCCGGCAAGTCCTACAATCCGGCGGCTGGGCGCCGGAAAGGTCCTCAGGATTGGATAGTTCGGCTGTCGCGCGTCGTAGACCTGGATCAAATCACCGATTGTGAACAACTCGTCGCCAACACGGGCGAGCCCGTCGAAGCGTTCGTTTCCGAAGGGGATCCGGACATCCACGACCGCGCCCGTGTCAGGGTTGAGCCGGTACAGCAAGTTGTCACCGGAGGTTGCCCCCGAGTTGTACCACAGGCTCTCGGCATCGAACGCTAAGTTGATGCCAAAGGGCGTCGTGCCAGGTAGATTCGGGGTTGGGAACGAGTTGGTAACGGTGCCGGAAATCGAATCCAATTCGTAAATCGTGCCGGGCAGCAGCGAGCTCGCGTAGGCAACTAAGAACAACCGGTTATCGCCTGCCCCCTGTCCCAGATAGCCCACAGCCCGCGTGGCACCGTTTAGGAGCCGAGCGGTGCTCAGGTCGTCATTGGGTTCGCTGTCAAACTGCCCGTCGAACACGACTATCGAGTACTCGCCTGCGACGAGCGAAGTAGTCCGGATCGTGTAGACGCCGTCTTCTGGAACGGCAAAATCCAAGATTCCCAGATCATGATTGCCCTGTGGGGAACCGGCCGGTTTCCCCGCTGCTGTCGCCAAGACGGTGCTCCCATCGATGCCTAACAGCTCCAACACGGTTGACGAGAAGTCGACCGAATCGTGACCTTCCAAGATAAAGTCCATCGTGTGACCGGCGCGACCAGTCAGATCGACGACGTACTCATCCACGTCAGGCACACGGAAGTCGAACTCGTCGATACCTTGTGTTACCTCGATGTCGTCCACATACCAGCCTTCGAATGCGTTGCTCGAGCTGTTGGCCATGAAGGAAAAGACGATCCGTACTTCTTTTCCTGCGTACCTCGTCAGATCGGCGGTTATTCGACGCCAGGTGCCGCCTGTCGAGAAGGTCAACGTGTCGGTCACTGTTGACAGCACCGCTGTGCGAGTCGCTCCATCGTCGACGAGGACTTCCAGGTGATCCGCACCTCGCTCGGTGGCGATTAAGGTGCTGAACGAGAGAGTGAGCGGTGCGGCATCGGGCAGGACGATAACCGGCGAAATAGCTAAGCCGGCGACCGCGGAGCCCAGATCGTAGTTGCCACCCCCGAAGTTCTTTTCGGCTTTGCCAAAGTAGAGACTCTTCGGTGCCGAATGGTTGGGGAGACCGTCTTGATTGCGGCCGCCGGTCACATGCCACAATCCCGCGCCTACGCCGAACGAATTGTCGAAGGTGAATCCGTGGCTGAGGCTGGAAAAATCCTCCTGGAAGAGGGTTGTCGCACCACCCCTGGCGCGGGACGCTCCGAGCCCAAACAAAGCACCTCCCGAGACCGTTATCTGATAGCGAACTGCGCCGGTGTCAGGATCCAACGTGAAGAGTGTTCCGGAGGCGGTCGAGGCGTATAGATACTGGCCATCGAACGCCAGGCCCTCCAAGTCGGGCGATGGAGTAGGGACCGTTTGCACTACGGCTGGAGGAGAATCCAACGAGTACTCTTGAATCCCCACTCCGGGCCCGACCGCAAACTGCCGTCCCGCGTCATCACCACCCAACGCACCGCTGGCGACGACCTGCGGGAGGAGAGTCGAATTGCCGCCAAAACCATGTTGCACGAAAACCGTGCCAGCCCGCCGGCCGATGGCGATCGCCGGCTGCTCCCGCCGCACGCCGGTGACCAACACGTCGTCGACGTTCCAGCCCGGGAAGGCGTTCGTACCGTTAGTGGGGCCCATCGCCCAACGAATGAAGATGGTTGGCTCGCCGTCAGCCACCGATGAGAGATCGAAAGTCTGGCGGTCCCAGGCGATGTCCCCGACATCCGTCAGTCGCGGATTCTCCCAAATCTGTACCCACTCAGAGCCGTTGCGGCTGACTTCGATAGCCGCTCGATCCGACCTCGCCTCTTCGACACCTAGCCAACGGCGGAAGGACAGCGTCACGTAGTCGTAGTTCGACGCGTCGATGGCCGGGGTCGTCGCGTGTTCTGATATGGCCAGGCTGTTGGGATAGTTGCCGGATAGGTTGTAGCCGATGACATTGCCACCGGTGAAACCCGAAGAGGGATCGTGGTTCTCGCTGCCGGCTCCGGTCGGAGTGCCGTAAGACCAACCACCCTCCAGAACCCAACCAGGATCGGTCTCCATGTCCGCCGAATAGATGGTCGAAACGCCATGTCGAGCTGACTGGAAGCCGAGTCCGTCGATCTGATCCCCCGCAGCTGAGTCGAGCTGCTCGACCGAGATGACGCTGCCAGTCAGAGGATCGAGCCGATAGATCTTCGTGGGGTCGACGTCCGAGTTGACGTACAACAGCGACCTCCCGTTTTCGGCAATGCTCAAGCCGATCTGTGTGTCGGCTGCTGCCATTCCGCCAGGCGCCGGGAAGCGATAGAGCTCGTTCCCAGTGCGCGGATCCAGGCTGATGATCATGCCGGTTTGGGGCTGAGCGCCCCAGACAATGGATTCGGCCGCGAGTGGTTGCGGTTCGCTCGTTCCTACAGCGGCGTACCGATCGACGCTCAAAGATCTGTCCAGCACAACAGGCGACTCGCCGAACTCACGGTCCTCGCGCACAAGATTCAGGTCGATCGACAGTTCGTAGGCTGTCGATCGATCAGCAGTGATTCGGATGTGATACGGCCCGTCATCATCGACGGCCAGCGGCGGCAGGTGCGCGGGCGCTCCGGCGCTCGCAGCCACGACCGGTGGGTGCAAGAGCAAACCGCCAGCTTTGCGAAGTTCGACTGTGACTTGGGCCGCCTCGTTCGTCGGTGTCACCGTAGCCGAAATGACCTGCCCCGACTCCAAAAAGAAACGGTGCTCGTCGATGTCGGTTGCGCTGTGAATCACGCCCTGGTTCTGGCGGCTCGAGAAGAGCGTGCCACCAAACGGCGCTAGGCGCGCGAATGGCCTTGTTACGGCGATCGCCTCGTCTACCCAGAAGGCGACTGAAAAGTCGCCGCCAACCGCGCTGTCGCCCGACGGCAAGTCCGTCCCGTCGCCGTCCAGATCGTTTCCCGCCAAATCCTCGAACGCCCCGTCTCGGCTTTTCAATACCAACGAAAACCGATCGTCGGGAAGCGCAGCGAAGTCGATCGTAGCCGTGTGATTCACGGGATCGTATGTCAGCGCCGTTGCCTCGTGCCGGCCGCTCAGCTCGCCGCTCAGCTCGACGTCCGATCGGTCGAGGTTCTCCGCCCGGAGTGGCTCGTCGAAATGGACGACGTACGTCAGATCTCCGGTGGGCCGCAGATCTCCGGTCAGTACCGAGCTGCTGACGACGTGCGGAGGTGTTTGATCGATAACGAAGTCACTCGAGAACTCCTCGACCGGCGCACCGCCGACACTGCGGAGTGCACCAGCAGCCACCTGGAGGACGTGCCGCCCCGCTGTGAGATTTGGTATCGCAAAGCTGAGCGTGTTCCCGTCGATCAGCCGGGCGGAGACAGCGGGGACACCGTCGACCAAGAGGTCCGCAGCATCCACGCTAGTCGCCAGCACGGTGCCATCCAGGCCAAAGGTTACGTTCGTCGGGGCAGAAACGAGTGGTTGGCCATTCCGAGGCTGTACGTCGGTAATCGCCAGATCGCGCGGCGGCCTTTCGGTTTCACCGGAGATGGTCAGTCCATATTCACCACGTCCGGCCATGGAGAAGACCCGCACGAGATAATCTTCTGTCGTGGGCACACTGAATCGCAGCTCGGCATTGCGCCCATCCGGATGGCTGTTGTCATCAAAGCCGAGCAGCTCTCCGCTGAGCGAATAGAGCTCAACTGCCGGGTCCAGTCCGGCGGCGCTAGGCAGTGCCGACGGGGTACTTGTCGTCAACCGCAAAGGGTCGCCGGCACTGAGCGCAATGCGATAGAAGTCGCCGGGGTCAGCGATCAGGGCCAGCGAGTTGGCCAGGTTGAGCCTGCCGCCGGTGAGCGTATGATCGGCCAACGAGCTCGCCGGGTCGGTCCCATCCAGGATGGCTCGCTTGACCTCGGACAGTGACGCTCCCGGATTGTGGGCCATCAACATCGCGACTGCGCCAGCGACATGCGGAGCGGCCATCGAGGTCCCGTTCGAGATGCCATACCGGTCGCCGGGACGAGTGCTCAGAATCCCGACGCCGGGTGCGCCCAGATCGACTGAGGTTGCACCGAATGACGAGAAAGAAGCCAATTGGTCGTTGTGGTCCGTGGCGGCAACGGCAATCACGCCCTCCAGCTCAAAGCCGCTAGGGTACGATGGCGAGGCGTCGTTGTCGTTCGCCGTGTTTCCGGCCGAAGCGATGAACATGATTCCGGCGTCGTTGCTGGCCTCGATCGCCTCCCGCAACGCCAGCGACGGTCCGGAGCCACTCCAGCTGTTGTTGCTCGCGACGACGTTGACTCCGTAGTCTCGCTTCATCATCGTCATGTAGTTCAGCGCATCAATGGCGTCGGAGACGAACCCACTCCCGTCAGCGGAGAGAAACTTGAGTGCCATGATCTGGACGTTCCAGTTGACACCGGTCACGCCGCGCTCGTTGTTCCCCACTGCGCCAATCGTACCGGCAGTGTGTGTACCGTGGCCGTTGTCGTCGAACGGGTCGGAATCATCGTTGGCAGTATCGATGCCGTGAACGTCGTCCACAAAGCCATTCGCATCATTGTCGATCCCATCTCCAGCGATCTCACCGGGGTTGACCCACATGTTGTTCCGCAGATCGACATGTGTGTAGTCCACGCCCCCGTCAACGCTGGCCACGACCACCGACTCGGAACCGATCAAAGTCTCCCAAGCCTCGACCGCATCGATATCAGCGTCAACTGTGCCGCCTGATTGTCCTGTATTGTGCAACCCCCAGAGCTGGCTGAAGGAGGGGTCGTTTGGCGTGGCTCCGGCGTGCACCACATAATCAGGCTCGACGTAGGCGATCAGAGGATCGGAGTTCCAGGCCGCCAGCGCTTCCAAATCCACGCCGGACTCGGCGAGTTCGACCGTTGCTCCGTTGATCAGCGGCAGTTCCCGAACGAGCTGGCCCTCGAACCGGGCGAGCAGTTCGGACAGCTGTTCGTGGGAAACGGTATCCGCAAAGCGTACGATCACCCGGTCGGTGGCGTACTCGCCGTTCAGAAGCGCCGAAATATGCGGAGCACTATCCGCAGCAGTGTGGGTCGACAGGTCGTCCTCGGCAGTGCTGTAGCTGCGCGTCGGAGTGGTCGCACGATGGATGGTCGAGCTTTCGGCGGCGATCGCTTTGCCGTCTTTGTACGGCGGTAGATGCTCGGCTGCCGCCAGGGACGTGCTGTTGGTGAATGAGAGACCCTGGGCCGCAACAACTGACGCGACGCTGGGCACGACGTCGGCCGGTGCCGGTGAGCTCAAATGCCCTAGCGCCGTTGTGATGTGCGGCAAGGTTTGGGCAGTCGTGGCGGCATCGTTTGATGCCGGGCTAAGATCGCCGTCGTCGATCACGACCAGACTGTATTCCCGGCCGCTACCCGTGATGCGGGCGTAATAGTCACCCGTGCTGCTCGGCACGAAACCACGGATCACTTGATTGTCAGCTTGCTCGGAGAGACCTGTCGCGACATGTCTTTGTTGGGTGTCGTACAGGTCGAGCGCCGGCATTCCCTCATCCACGGCTGTTAGCACGAATGTCGCTGCCTTACCTGCGGTCAGTGGGAACCGATAGAAGTCGGGCACCGCCAGCTCCGCTTCGGTAACACGCCGGATGCTGATGCTCCGCCCTGATTCGACGAGCGTACTCTTCTGCCCATCATGAGAGACAAGAAGACGCTGGCCTATCTGGTCGCCAGCCGCTTTGATACCGACTGTCGCTGAAACACCGCCAGTGCGGGCCGCGTTGCCACCCGCCAGATCGAGATAGTTGAACTGGATCGAGCCGTCGACTTCGGACAGCACCATTTGAAACGTGATCGGATCTGCGTCGCGGCTGTCAAAATAGTCCACCTGATCCCATTGCACGATCAGCTGTTGCTGATCCGCGGTTCCGCGAACTTCCCAATAGGTTGCACCTCCTGAGGAACGGCTGTCCAAGTCATCCCACAGCGGCGCGATCACCGCCACGGCCGGAAAAGTGTCCAAGCTTGAGTTGGCGAACGAGCTTTCGGGAGCGCCGAAGGAGAGCAAACCGTTGCTGCTGACATACAGATCGGTGTACGTTTCGCCGTAGAAGTCAAACGAGAACCCCGACAGCATGTCACTGTCCAGCAGGATGCTACGGTCGTCGGCGTCAGCTAGTAGAGCAGTACCGGTCGACTGAATATCTTCAAACTCAAAGGTCGTTGCAGTCGCGTAGTAGCCGGACAAGTCGGGCCCGACCGAGTCCGCGGAACGGTCAGCCAGGCCGACCGCGGCGCCGCGTTGTGTTCCCAGCGTTCCAACGGAAATGAAGCTGTCGGTGATGTCTTGGGCCGAGGCGAAGGAATCGTTAGCTGTGTCGCTGTAGGTCTCTGTTTCGAACGCGGCGTTCAGCAAGAGGCGGATCGCAGAGTCACCCTCTGTCCCGGCGACGCCGTTGATTGCGAATCGATAGTTGCCCGAGGTGGTGGCCGTTACCGGTCCCAGAACTAACTGCTCTCCCGCTGTCGTAGCGGCAGCTTCTGCAACCGATTCGCCGCCCGGGCTGAACAGTTCTGCGTGTTGGATCAAGCCAGGTGTGGGGACGAGGAGGAGAGCGATCGTCTGGCCAGCGTCCAGGGGAACGAGAAAACTCGCTGTCTCGTCCGCTGCCAGACTTGCTTGCTCGTGTTTCTCGTAAACCAAACCGCCTAGTGGAGCAAGAGAGGCAAAGTCGGTTAGCTCCATGTCATCGTCGTCGATGATCGTGCCGCGTCCGCGCGCGTTTGCCAGCGCCGCTCCCGCAGCATCGGCTAAGTCCACAAAGAAGTGCTCGTCGAATTCACCGAGATCATCTCGCTTGATCGTCACCCGGATCGGCTGCTCGGTCACTCCGGGCGAGAACGTCAGCTGGCCGGCGTGAGCGAGGTAGTCACTGCCTTCCGTCGCGGTGCCATCGAGCGTTGAAAAACGAACGGTGGCCGGGTCGGTGGTATCGCCGCTGCGCGTGACGGTAAAGATCAGGTCGTTTGACCCGATTCCGCTGCGCTCGAGTTGGGAGGGGTTGTCGATCGAAAGGACCGTCAACAGCCTGCGATCTTCCAGAGGTTCTAACAGCAGACGGCGCTGCCGCGGACGACGCATCCGGCGTCGCGTTTTGCTGCGACTGTGGGTGGCGGCGCGCAATGCTAAAGAGAACCGTTGGTCGTCCATCTTTCTGTCCCGCGTCACAGTGTTTCTCGGCCGCAGAACGCGGCAAGTACACCGTTAGGGCATTATACACTGAACGACTGGTAATTAGGGGCACGTAGTAGGTACGGTAGGTGTGCCGTTTCAAAGTAGTAGGCACACTCCGTGTGCCGTAACCTTGTGAGGGCACTCAAAGAGCGGACGGCACACGGAGTGTGCCTGCTACCTTGCGGACGGCACACGGAGTGTGCCTGCTACTTTGGCGGATGGCACGGGGGAGTGCTTGCTGTGATGTGGCTTCGCTACAGCCGGCCCGCGGGCCGCTTGCCTCGGCCGACCCGCGCTGAACCGGCGTCGCCCAAGTCCGTGATCATCACGTCAGCCAGTGCCTGCATCCGGCGCACGATGTCCCGGTGCTTGGCCGCAACATTGGTCGTCTCGCCGACGTCGTTGGCCAAGTTGAAGAGTGCCAGCTCGATCGTCGCTGTGTCGTATCGCACCGGGAAGCCGCCAGTTCCTCCATTTCGCCCTGAGAGGGTCCGGTACTTGTGAGGAAAGTGCAGCTTCCATTTCCCCATCCGCATCGCGTGCAGCTGCTGCCCGTAGTAGAAGAAATACGCTTGCTGCGGGCTGGTGGCGTTGGCTTCTCCTGCTAACAGCGGCCAGATGTCCTTGCCATCGATCTTGTGATCCGGCAGCTCGGCGCCGATCAGATGAGCAACCGTAGGCAGAATGTCGATGGTCATCGCTGGTTCGCTGCAGACGCTCCCTGCCGGAATTCTTCCCGGCCACCACATAATCGTTGGCTCACGGCAGCCGCCGTCGAACATGGTTCCTTTGCCTTCGCGCAAAGGACCTGCCGAACCCGCGTGATCACCGTAGCTAAGCCAGGGACCGTTGTCCGAAGTGAAGACGACCAGAGTGTTGTCGTCCAGTTCATGTTTCCGCAAGGTGTCGAGGATCTGGCCGACCGACCAGTCGATCTCCATGACGACGTCGCCAAACAACCCCCGCTGGCTCTTGCCCTCGAATTTGTCCGAAACATAAAGCGGCACGTGGACCATGCTATGAGGAAGGTACAGGAAAAACGGTTGATCCTTATTCTGCTCGATAAACTCGACGGCTCTTTCAGTGTATTGAGTCGTGAGCAGCTTCTGGTCTTCGCCGGTCACCCGTGGGTTGATGATCTCGTTGCCGTCGATCAGCGGCAGATGCGGCCACCTCTTCAGTCTTTGCCTGAGAGGTAGGTGGACAATCTCGGGATGATTGGGCCACATGTCGTTCGAATAAGGCAGTCCAAAGTAGTCGTCGAAGCCGTGTTGCATTGGCAGGAACTTCTTATGGTGCCCTAAGTGCCATTTGCCATAGCAGGCGGTCGCATAGTTCTTTTGTTTGCAGATTTCGGCAAGGGTCACCTCATCCTCATGAATTCCGTGCTTCGCAGCTGGGCCGAGTGCCCCCATGATTCCGACCCGTACGTTGTAGCAGCCGGTGAGCAAGCCCGCTCGCGATGCCGAACAAACAGCTTGGGTGACGTAGAAGTCGGTAAACCGCCGGCCTTCGCGCGCCATGCGGTCCAGGTGAGGTGTCTCGATCCCCTGCACACCAAACGGACCGATGTCGGCATACCCCATGTCATCGATGAAGATCACCACGACGTTGGGAGGACGCGACTCGGTAGCCGAGATTGTGCTGGTTAAGAGGAGGCAGCATGAGCAAAGGAGGGTGCGGAACATCTTTTTTTCGGGTGGCTTAGGGGAGACTTGTGTGCGGCCGTAGTTAATCAGACATGATCGAGTATTCCAGACAGCACGCTACGCGTGCTGTCCAAAGTAGCAGGCACGCTCCGCGTGCCGTCCGCCATTTACGAGCACCGGTTACGTCACACGGAGTGTGACGGCTACATTGTCTCCGGCTACGTCACTCGGCGTGTGACAGCTACTATGTTCCGGCTACGTCACACAGAGTGTGACGACTACATTGTTTCCACTGACGTCACACGGAGTGTGACGGCTACTATGCAACGCTCAGGACGGTGTTCGGACTCGTCGTGGCGGCTTCCTGATGTAGGTAGAGGGTGGGTCCTCGCCATCGTCGCCGTAGTGCTGCCGCAAACGTGTCAATTCTTGCTCCAGGCGTTCTTGTACTCTTCTGTAGGCGGGATGCCCGTGCAGGTTATTCAACTCGTTGGGATCGAACTTCAAGTCGTACAACTCCCACTCGTCGACATCCGGCTCGTAGAAACGGATCAGCTTGAAGCGCGAATCGGTGACTCCGAAGTGGCGCCGCACGTAGTGCCAGCCAGGATACTCGTAGTAGTGATAGTAAAACGTCTTGCGCCAATCACTAGGAGTCTCGCCGCGAAGTACGGGGACCAGCGACTCGCCCTGGATGTCGCTCGGAATGTCAGCCCCCGCCAGCTCGAGAAACGTTGAGGCAAAGTCGAGAGGCGAGACGATATCTTCATTGATCGTTTCAGCTTCAATGACCTCTGGCCAGCGTACCAGCAACGGCGTTCGTAGTGACTCCTCGTACATCCAACGTTTGTCGAACCAACCATGTTCGCCCAGATAGAACCCCTGGTCCGAGCAATAGATAACAACGGTGTTTTTGGCAAGCCCGGCCTCGTCTAGATAGTCGAGCACGCGACCTAGGTTGTCGTCGACCGATTGCACGCAACGCAGGTAGTCCTTGATATAGCGTTGATACTTCCAACGAACGAGATCGCGGCCTTCGAGGTTGGCTTCGCGCAAGGCTCGGTTCTTAGGCTCGTAGGCCGCGTTCCAAGTCTGCAGCTGGTCCGGCGTCAGGTTCGGAGGCGGAACAAGTTTCAGGTCTCGATCGACCATCGTCTCGGCGATCGTCATGTCTTGCTGATGGGCCGGCTTGCCTCGTCCGGCGTAGTCGTCAAACAACGTGGGCGGCTCGGGAATCGTCACGTCGTCAAACATGGTCAGGTAGTTCGGGCCTGGTTCCCATGCCCGGTGAGGCGCCTTGTGCTGAAACATCAACATGAACGGTTGGTCAGTGTCTCGCGCGTTTTTCAGCCAGTCGAGAGCGAGGTCGGTGACGATTTCCGTCGTGTAGCCTTCGTATTTTTTCTGGCCGTCACTTCGTCTCATGACCGGGTTGTAGTAAGTTCCCTGGCCGATCAGCACCTCCCAATAGTTGAACCCAGTCGGTGCAGACGAAAGGTGCCACTTGCCGACGACAGCGGTCTGATAGCCCGCCTGCTGCAGGAGTTTGGGGAATGTCTGCTGGTCTCCGTCAAAGCGGTTGCCATTGACCATAAACCCGTTCACATGGCTGTACTTGCCCGTCAAAATCACGGCCCGCATGGGCCCGCAGATGGAGTTGGTGACGTAGCAGTTATCGAATCGCGTTCCTTCGCGGGCGAGCCGGTCGATGTTGGGCGTCTGGTTGATTCGCGACCCGTAGGCACTGATCGCCTGGTAGGCGTGATCGTCTGTAAAGACAAACAGGATGTTCGGTCGCTCGGCCGCCAGAGCCAGGTCGCTGAAGAGCAGCGGGATCAACAGCGCAAACAGGGCGCGCGTCTTGCTTCGAGAGTGCGTCATCGGTCGAGATCTCGGGTGGAGTGAATAAGTGTGGGGACGATTGTACGCCGATCCCGAGGCGTTGTCACGTCAATCGAGCTGGGGCGTCTCTCTCTAACGCTCTTGAAGTGGCGCCCTCGGTGCAAGCGCGAAGCGTCAGTTCTGATGTAGCGCTTTTCGACGTCTGGCGGGGACAAGAGATTGGTCGCGTTTTCGTAACCCGACGCGTCAGCGAGGGAGAGTTGGTGTACCAACGTAAATATTCCCTCGCTTACGCTTCGGGTTACGATGGAGCCAAGCCCGCACCAAAACTCCCGCTTCGGGTTACGAAAACACGGCGCGTAGGTGACGTGCTACGCCGTGAGGGATTTCTTGTAGCCGAATTCGCCAGAATTTGGACGAATCGGCAGTCCACCAAACTCTGGCGAGTTCGGCTACGACTCTGGCGAGTTCGGTCGCGATCGGATAGCGCGGAGTCGGGAAAAGTCCTTAACGGCGTAGGGTGACATGGCTCACCTTGGCGCGCGCCTTGCCTTGGCGATTAAGACCCGCTGCCCGGCCAGCTTGCATCAACGGCGAAGACCAAATCCGATGTGGTGCAGACCCAGTTCATCGTAGGTCAGTATGGCGCCGCCCGGGGCGAGGTACTTGGCGATCTCCGCAAAGGGAGGCAAAGGCTGCTCGTCCAATGCCTCTCGAAGCGCCTTCAATACTGGGTTATCGACCTCGCTCAGCCGATCGCGCGTCGTCGGTGAAGTGGCCAGCTCGTAGAGCAGCCGGAAACCCTCTTCTGGCCGCTGAAAGGAAATGCTACCGGCAGTCGCGCTTCCCAGCTGACGTTGAATCTTGTTCAACACCAGCTTGAAATCCAGTTCATTGGCCAACGTACGACTCGCGTCTCCCTTGGTTGCAATCACCTCCTCCAGCAACTTACGACTATCGCTCGCCAACAGGTAGTCACCCAGCACCGTCACACACGGTTCGGGCCGACGAGCTAACTCTTCGTCAAGTTCGCGCCCACGTCTGCGATTGCGATTCGGAAAATTGAGCCGATAGTAGTCGATGCCGCGGTAGCTGGCTGACTCGAATCGGTCTCCCAGATTCTGGGCAACCGTCTCCAAGGTCTCTGTGAAGGCGTCGGCGTCCTTCAGCTGCAAAGCCAACAGCGTCGCTTGGCTGTTGACCCGCGCCGGTTTCTCGATCCAGCTGACGAGCGTCACACGCCCGGCGGCCGCTTGGAAAATCGCTTGCTCGACGTCCACACCCACCCGGTTCGTGGCCCGCTGGAGGATCTCGTTGCTCCAAGCCCCCTCGCCGCGAAAGAAGTCGTAGAGGCGGACCAACTCGTCATAGGTTTGCTGAAAGTCCCAATGGAAAGTCGAATAACTGGCGACGTCGTCCGGTACCCAGTCTTCAGGCGTCAGTTCCCCCGAGGTAAGTGCCAGCATTTTCAAGACGCCTTCTCTGGGATGACCGATCAGGACATGCGACTGGGCAACACTGTCGAACTCTTCAGTCGCCAAGACGATCCCGCCACCGAGTGCCTTCAGGCCCTCGAGACCGAGACCCTTGATGGTTGCCAGGCCCGCTTGACCCGCCAGGTTTCTCTGAGTGACCCGTGTGGCGAACTCCAGCGGATCCAGAAACCAAGTGATTTGCGGTGGTTCGTCCTTGAGCCCACGGGACCGGTTCATGATCGAAGTGAATTTGCGATTCTGCGCGAGCGTATTCGAGTCGCCAGTGCCGTTCCAGTTCGCCAGTAACTGCTTGGCCAGATCGCGGCCGCTGGTGATCACGATCACCTCTTCGCGCTCGAAAAACGTCAATTCACGGGCGGGTCCCTGTCGCGCTTCGTAACAGACCAGCTCGATGCCCTCGACCTCCTCAGTGCTGCGCGACGCGCCCGCGGAAACCAGCAAGTCATCCCCGCGGTCGAGCAACGTCTGGGCGACCGGCAGCTTGTCTCCGGTATCAACAATCACCGCCAGTTGCGGTTGGCCGGCCTCGGGCAAGACGATCGCAATGCAGAGCTCCCCTTGGGGGATCGCCAGCAACTCGTCGAGGGAGGCGCCGACCTCATCTTGGACTCGCTCGAAGGCTGTGAGCAGTGACCCGTATAGGTGTTCGACAAAGGGCCGAATCTGCTCGTCTGCGGTGATCTGGCCAAACGCTGTTTCGTGATAACGCGCCGCCAGCTCGCGTGCGTCAGCGACACGGACGAAGGCCACTGTCTTTTCAGGAAGCAGCCGGGGCGCCGAAGGACGCTGGGCAGACGCTGCCGCGCAGGGGAACAACAGAGCAGCCGACAGCAGAAGGGAACACCGCCACATAGAAAGACTCTCCTGATTGAAAACACGGGGATGTGTTCCCCGAACCCGTTCGGCAATACCCCGTCCCGAGGCCGCCGGTTTCACCGGTTGTTCAGCCCTAGTTCGCTGCTGGCACTTCTATCTTGGGGGGATTTCAGTTGAGCTTAGTTGCCGATGTTGCGATAATGTACATCAGTTGAAACTGGTACAATCGGTACTATAACCGGAATGTGCTGTGGGGAAGCAATGCCCTCTGCCGCCGTCTGCCGATGAACAGATGGCTTCTGGGCCTTTGTTTCAAGAGGATTGAGCGGTTCCACGGTGGCTGGCACGCTCGGCGTGCTGGCCGCTATCTGCAGGTGACGGTTACGGCATACCGAGTGTGCTTACTGCCCTCGTTGGCCACAATGAAAGGTCGAACATGACACCCCGAAAAACACTGCTGTTTTCGCTCGCCTTGGCGGCGCTTCCTACGACGACGGTGTTGGCTCAATTCGGCAACACCACGGGCGGCGGACTGAATACGGGCGGTTTCGGCGGCGGCACGGCAAGCTCGGCTGGACTGCAGCAGACGGGACAGATCACCAGTTCTGCCTCGACACAGCGCGGCGCCAGTAACTTTCTCAGGGCTTCGCCTGGTGGATTCTTGAGCAATCAGGGGAGCAGCGGCGTTGGAGGCCAAACTAGCAGCAGTTTGCTAGGAGGCCTCTCAGGATTGGGCGGCTTCGGTCGTGGCTTCGGGGGAGGCTTTGGCGGCGGTTTCGGAGGCGGCTTTGGCGGCGGCTTTGGACGAGGTGGTTTTGGCAACCAGGGGTTTCAGCAGCAAGGCGGGGAGGCACAGCTACGTATTCCCATGCGACTCGGTTTCACCCCCTCGGCGATTCCCGCCGCCACGGTCAGTACTGGTTTCCAGGCCCGACTTGCCCGACTCCCGGGTGTGAATAGGGTGGCCCCTGGGGTGGCTGTGAAGCTGGTGGGACGGACGGCGGTACTGGAAGGGGTTGTATCCAGCCAGCATCAGAAGGCCTTGATCGCCACTTTGGCGCTCTTGGAGCCGGGTATCTCGGACGTTCAAAATGACTTGCAGGTGTCGGCCGCTCCCAACCCGTTGCCGGCGCCTTAGTCGCCGTTGGTGGGCTGCTTGCAAGTGCCGCGGCGGCAGCAGCAACATCTGCCGCTGAGCGCGGGGTTACCAACACCCGCGAGTCCCCCGCAGCTTGGATTCGATGCCGCAAGGATGGGGTTAGGTCGAACGTGGTCGTCCTCATCTGAAGTGGACGGCGCTCGCGGATCGACGGTCGTTGGCTGGGCGAAGTTTGGTCGTAGACCACCGGTTGTACCTGCTCGGGGGCGCTCTCCGGTGGTGAAGATGGCTTGACGCGTCCCGGCAGCACAGCAAGTGCTTGCTTGCCCATCACAATCTTCCCCGATGTCGCCGTGAAGACGGGAACTAGGCTGAGACTGGTTTGATCACCTCCCACTCGGTCCCACGGCAGCCACACACTGTAGGAGACTCCGAGCTCGGTGCTGCCGACGTGTTGAGTGAGCTGCTCGGGAGTGAACACGAACTTCCGGGTCGGCGTCTGGCTATTGCCTGCCTCTCCGTCGTCATACGCGTAAACGACGAGTTGACCTTCGACCGGAATCGTGTCCCCCCGTAGATCGTAAAAGAAAAACCGCCCCCCGAGTCCCCTCACAGGCGGGTGGCCTGGTTGAGTCAGAACGTCGGGAGACCACAAACTCGCCATCCGAGTCGGTTCTTCAAACTCGCTCTCCTGGACCTTGTTCTCGGATTTCCAGGGCAACCGATCTATCCAACTGGGCTTGAGCGACTGGCAACCTGTCACGAGCAGAGCGGACAAGCTGCCGGTCACCACGAGCGCCACGCAGCGGGTCGACATGTTCTGGTCTCCTACTCGGCGAGCTTACGGTTGAGTGTCGGGAAGCCGTCTTACTTCACCCTCGTCCACCACGAGCCGCCGTAGCCGCGCCGCCCCTTTTGCCTCGGGGGATCCGGCGGGTGGAGGTCCATAGGTGACCGTCGTTTCGTAGATTGGGTTGGCCCACTGTGGCGGTGCCGGCGGCGGACCACCCGCTTGATTCGGCAATGGCCGTTGCCAACCACTGCGCACAACCCCGTTTTCGTCGTACCGTGGTTCCCCGCTGTCCGAGAAGTCCACAACCGGGGGTGGATACTCTTCGATCGGCACCGGAGCTGTTTCGATTCCAATCGGGTTCGTGTGTGGATAGATAACCGGCAAGTTGTCGCAGCAGAACAGTGGGTTGTTGCCTTGCAGCCCCACGTCGCCATGCAAGTTGACGATATCCGCCAAACACCAACTCATCCTCTCCGACTCCATCGCCTTGACCCATTCGTAGTCTTCATCGGACTCGATGATATGCGGCGTCATGATAATCAGCAGTTCGGTACGGCGGTCTAAGCTGTCCTCGAACTCGAACAATCTTCCCACGACCGGCAAGTCGGCCAACCAAGGAACGCGTCGGAGAGTGAGCATCTTGTCCGAGGTGATCAGGCCAGCCATGATCACGGTCTGACCGCTCTTGGCGCTGATCACGGATTCCGCCGTGGTGAGATCGATGGGTGGCGACCGAATGGGCTGGCCGTTTTGGTCAAAAGCTACGACCGTCCCTTCCGCGTCCGAACCGAGGCGCGACCGCTCGGCGGCGATCGACATCACTACGACCCCGTCGTCATTGATCAAGGGGAGAAGTGTCAGCAGGAGCCCGGTCTGAACGTCCTCAATCTGGTTTTGGACGATCCCTTGCGTGATCGCAGAGCCCGTAATGCGGGCCACATTCTGACCTAGTTGCACGAAGGCTGGCTGATTGTTCAGTGCCATGATTTGAGGCCGGGCCAGAACTTGAGCTTGGCCCTGCTCTTGCAGCGCGCGAACGAGAATATTGACCGACTCGCTGGCTGCCGAAAGCACCAAGCCGCCGTTGGATCTGCCGACTCCGAAGTTGGTGAGGCCCTGTGAAGCCACCACACTACGCCCAATCGAATTAACGTTGGGCAACGGCTGAGTGATGTTGTTGAAGTTAAAGCCCGGTGTCGACATCGCGTTGGGCGGGATGGCGCCCATCGAGTCGAGCACGATACCCCGATCGAAGAGCAGCGAATCCTGCAGCCCCAACTCGATACCAAACTCGAACTCGTCGCTGAGCTCGATCTCCGCAATGATCACTTGGACCATGACCATCTTCGCTCGGTAGTCGAGGTCCTTGATGACTTTCAAGATCTCGTCGAAGTAGCGTGGTGTCGCACTCACGATCAAGCTGTTCGTGATCTCTTCGGGGACGACGATCACTTCCCGCTCAATCTGTTCAAATGGGCTGATGGCCTGATTAAACAGCAACTGCTGCTGGATCAATGTGCGTTGGCTGGTCAAGAAGTTGGTGATCGAGTTGGCGACGCTGGCGGCGATGGCATTCTTCAGCCGCACGACCTTGAGCCGGCGGGTGGCGACATCGCCTTCGTCCAGCCGGGCTAGGATGGCCTCGATGACCAACAAGTCGGCATCCGAAGCTGAAGCAATGATGCTGTTGGTGCGGATATCGACAGCGAACCGCAGTGGAACCAGTGACGTCTCGCCACCGGCTGTTCCGGCTTGAAGCTGCTGTGCGCCGAACCCGCCAAACCCTCCCAGCGCGAACTGGGCGTTTCCTTGACCGACCGTGACCTGTTGTCCGAACAGTTGCTGGAGCATCCCCGCCAGACTGGTCGCGTCACCGTTCAGGACCGTAAAGACCTTGATCTTGGCCTCGGCGTTGGGAAGTTGATCCAACTGGCCGATCAAAGCCTCAAACAGCTTCATGCTGTCGGCTGGGGCCCGGACCACCAGCGCATTGATATTCGGGTCGGCCGTGACTTGTGCGTCCGACAGAATCCCGCTACGGAGGAGCTCACCGCCTTCCTGGTCGATAAACTGCAGCGTCGCCGACGGCAGGGTGGACTGTATCTGGCCGGCCGCCTGGCCAACCTCGCTAGGTCCAGTGATGGCCGTCTGGATCACCTCGGCCAAGTCTTCAGCGAGCGCGTTCCTCAAGCGAAAGACACGCACCTCCGCGAGATTGTCCGTCTTATTGATATCGATGCTGTCAATCAGCCGTTTGACCTCCGCCAGATCACGTGGGCTGGCTTGCACGATCAGCGAGTTGCTGCGGTAGTCGGCCAGCACCCGGACCTGAATTCCCGTGCCTACTCGAGGTTCAGCCTCCGGACCGGGTCGACTCACAAAGAAGTCGCGAATGGTCTGCTGGGCGTCGACCGCGGCGACATGCTTCAGCCGGAACACCTGAAATTGGCTGGCGGGTGGCGCCGGCTTATCCAGCTCATCGACCAGCTTCCTGACGGCCGCGACGCTCTCCTCCCGTCCGATCAAAAGTAAAGCGTTGGGATCCACCAGAGCACGGATCGCGACCGGACCCTGCCTCGAAGATAAGATCTCATCGTAGATCTCCTCGATGAGGGTCGCTAAGACGCCCCCATCGACGTGCTTTAAGTGATAGACCTCGACGATCGGCTGCGTCTCGATACTGAACTTCTCGATGTCTTCGATGATCCGCTGCACCCGTGCGACGTCTTCCGGTCGGCCACGCAGAATGATCACATCCAGTCCCTCGATGTACTCGATCTGGACCGAACCGATTAACCCACCGAGGTCTGCGGGAATGGCTGCCGTTGCGGCGGGGGCAGGCTGCGCGGCAGCATCTCCTGGTTGGCTCGTATCTTGGAAAATCCTGGAGACCAACCTGCCGCCCCAGGCGGGCGGGGCGCTGACCGTGGTTGCGGTCCCATCGTCTCCGCTGCTGCGGAGTGATGCCATGGCTAGCCGGACCCGGTTCGGGTCGGCCTTGCGGATCGGCACTACTTGCGTCGCGCTGCGGTCTCCTGCCGCGGAGGGTTGATCCAGCGCTTCGACCGCACGCCGCCAACTTCGCGCGAGGGGCGCCGGACCAAAGAAAGTGATCTGGTTCCTCGAGCGGTTGACTTGCAGCACCGGTTGAGGTCCTGCTGCCGTTTGTTGGGAGAAAGTCGCCAGCGCGCCGTTCGAGTCCGTGGAAAATGTAAGTCTGTTGCTCGCAATCTGTTTAAGGCGCTGTTCGAGATCCTGCCAGCTGATGTGTTGCAATTGGTGGTTGGTCGCAGGTGCGGCAGAGTTGCGGTTGTTCGGGGGAGACGCCTGGTTCTCCGGCGACTGGCTCATGGCGATGAGCTTCCCCGCTGACTGCAGCAAGCGAGTCACTCGCTGTTGCACCGCGGCCTCGGCGACGATGACGAGCTGATTGGTACGCGGATCAGTGGCCACGCGCACACCACTGCTGCGCGGATACTCGTTCCGTAGTTCCGTGGCGATCTGCTCCAGCTCGCCGGCCGGGACGCGATATCCACGCACCACGCGCTCGGGCGTAGCGCCAGCCGGCGCCGGATTAGCGTGGGGACGATCAATCGTCTGGAGGATCTGTGCGGCAAGTTGCTGTGTGGCCGGGGGACCTTGCACCAGTACACGACCCTGCGCCCGATCAACAAGCACCTCTGAAGTGTTGCCCGCTTCAGCCAACAACGAGCGAACCCGCGTCGCGGCATCGTCGACGCTGATGTTGATCACCGGATAGGGTCTAAAGCCGGGCGGCGCAACAGTCTGAGCCGTGGCAAGCAGAGATCCGATCAGCAGGAGTGCTAATGAACCCCCACAGCTTGACCATCGCAACGAATGACGATTCGACGACGCGACCAATCTCATCATGAGTTTCAATTCCAAACGAAGTCGTTCCTCGAAAACACTCGCGCTATCCAAGCCGCAGTACCTATGCGGTCGCGAAAGTCGGTGTATTAAGGGACATCGGCACGACCGGCAGCTTCAGTAGAGTGAATGTAACCGCAAAAACCGTCGTCTTTCGAATCGTCGTAACTTCTTTCCAGAGCCGGTCATAGAGCAGTGCCCCGGTGTCTCGCGTGAGGCAAGCGTGGGTTATCACAAGTGCTTTGGTGCAATAGGAACGGGAGGGCGAGGCTGGGATGGTGAAACGTTCTTCACAACATGTGGTAGTCGCCGAGCGAACTTGTCCCAACATCTTCGATGCTATCGGGCGCAGTATAGGAGTTTGCCTCGAATTGCATTGGTTTTGTGACAACTAGCATGCATTGCTCCCACCAAATGTTGCGATAGCAATTGCTTTTTGACACTGCCTGTTGTGGTCCAAAGTTTTCGTCACCCCAGGGCGAGGCTCCTGCCGAGCCGAAGGGCGACAAAACGGCTCCGCAGGAGCGTCGCCCTCCCGGACTGAGAGCGTCGCCTCCTAGAGCGGTAGGCCGGAACAAGCGGCGCCAACAGCCATCCCTGTGCCTACGACTTCTCCACGCCGCGCTGTTCCGGCAACACCGGTTTGATGCGTCGCCGGAACAGCGCGGCGCTCACGGAGCGTGAAGCCAGAGCTCTCCCGCCGCTTGTTCCGGCCTTCTACTTTCGCACGAACGGTTTTGGGATGAACCGTGGGCTAACGCCCAGCGGCTGATTTGGAGCGTAGCCGAACTCGCCAGAGTTTGGCGGATTGCATGATGCCGCAAAAGCTGCACGATCTCCTCGCGGGAGGGTCGGACGCGTAGCGTCCGGGGAGGGATGCCCGCGAGTGATCGAGCCGAGGCGCGCCCCCCTCTCCGGCCCTTCGGGCCGACTCTCCCCGAGGGGAGAGTAAGAAAAAAGACCAGTGCCCGCGCGATGTTCTGTCGTGCAACGCAAACGGGAGGGCGAGGCTCCTGCCGAGCTGAAGGGCGACGAAACGGCTCCGCAGGAGCGTCGCCCTCCCGGATCGAGAGCGTTGCCCTCCCGGATGAAGCGGGCGCCGGACGGAGAACAGCGCGTCGCCCCTAGCCCGCGGGGCGGTCCTACATCTCGACGAGGTTCTTGCCGAGATGGATGATGAGCTCGCCGGTTTCCGTCTTGATCTTGGCTCTCGGCGGGTCGATCTCCGCGATTGTGCCTTTGACGGTGCCGACTTCGATTTCGTCCCCCTGGCGTAGTTTGAGAACCCGTCCTTCGGTGTGCACGGTGACCCATAGCAATTGGTCGCTGCCGGCAGTGATCCCAGTGACTTGGGCCATCGTCGCCGCATCGAACTCCTGCTTGGCCGCTTGAGGCGGCGGGTCCTGTACCACGATCTGGATCGTCGCCTCGACTGATAGTGCCGGCAGTCCACTGTCGGTGGCTCGTACCAGCGCCTGATACTCACCATTCTCGCTCGGTGTCCAGCGGAACAATCCCGACTTGGGATCGATTGTGGCTCCTTCCAAGGCATCGCCAACCAAGTCATACGACACCGTGTTGTCCTTGTCTGGGTCACTCGCCACTACTTTGAACTGCAGTGGCTTGTTGGGGTTGCCCGTCTGTTTGCTCAGCGCGGCGATTTTCGGAGGCTTGTTCGCGGGCGAGAAGAGGTTGCGATGGGCGATTTTCTGGACGTATTCTTCGATGTCCTCCCGCGCGAGCTTGGCGGCCGGTGTTTCGTTGAGCTGTTGACGGGCAGGTGCGTTTTCTAAGGAGAGTGCTTGCACAGCGATCGTCAGGTTGAGCTTGTTTGAGCTGAGTGGTTGCATGTCCAGACGACGGATGCGATGCAAGTAGTCCGCGCGATAGAACTCATAGAGGAACTCGACAAGCTGGTTCAGCCCGCCTTTGCCGTTGACCATGAAGGAATGCTCGTAGTACAGGTCTTCCGCTTGGCCGGCGGAGGACTGCAGGGCGCTGCGAACCGGACGTCCCGCCCGGGGGTCCACACTGACCTGCTCCAACTTCACTTGGTCGTGTGCAAGCTGAAGCAACCACGTTTGATAAGTCGAGCGGGCCAGATCCCGGTTCGAGGGCAACGACTTGACCATCTCCGCTTCCATTTCACGTCGGGCCCGCTTGCCGAACATCACAGTTCGCTCCTGGCGGCGGATCTTAGATTGGAGCTCAATCAGCTGCCTGTCGCGGCTAGTGTAGGCCGTGGTCAGTTTGTTCAGCCCGTAGACGATCCCTACAACCGCGACCAAGCCGCCCACTGCGATCGCCAGAACCTTTTCACGTTTTGTCATGTCCCGGTCTCTTTCTTATGCAGTTGTCTGCAGATTTGCCGCGGGTCAAGCCGCTCGAACAACCTGTTATTCGCCTTCTTCGTTGGTACTTTCGTCCGCTGCGTCCGCTGGAACCAGTTCGCTATGGGGTTTGAGGACGACCATTTTCTTGAAGGCCCATTGATAGTCCGTTCGCCTTAGGTCTCTGCCGCTACTGGCGCTCACCACTTGTCGTCCCTCGGATCGCAAAGCGTCGTCGATGCGGCCGATGGCGCTCGTCTCGTCCGTAAAACCGCTGATGTCGATCTGACCTCCCTGTGGAGTTCGCGTGCCAACACTCAGCCTCGAAACGAGCAAATCCTCGGCCTGCGGCAGCGTGTCACATAGCTTGTAGAGTTCGTCGAGCCAGACGTAGTCGCTGTCTCGAAAAGCTTTGATTCGATCGAAGTCGGCGATCTGACCGTTGGCCTGTTCCACCTCCTTAACCAGCTCAGCGGATCTTCGGGTCAGGGCGGCGATCTTCTCCTTCTTTGCCGAGAACTGCAGCCAAACCAACACTACAGCCGCCACGCAGAGGGTTGCCGCTGCCGTGCCGATCAGCGCATGAAGCCGACCTCGACTCGGCGGTTCCGGCTTCTTGCGCGGATGTAGGAAATCGAGAGCGTGGGCGGAGCCAGCTGCTTCATCCTGGAGCATTCCAATCAGCGGCGTAAAGCGTCCCGCGTGTTCCGGCCGCTGCAAATCCTTGCGCTTCTGCACCTGCTCGAAGGGGTCGAACATCTCGACGTCGTACGGCAACTCGCTCTGCAGGTGCGCCCTGAGTGTTTCCTGATCGCTGCCGTCGCCGCAGACGACAATCTGCTCGACGCGCCTGCCGCCCATCTGGTTCTGCGCGGCGGCGATCGTCCGCCTGATCTGACCGATGAGCGACTTGCTCTGGACGGTGCCAACTGAGTCGTCGCCGCTAGCCGTTCTGTCACCTGCTGGCAAGCGGACCGTGCGCATCAGGACGACCTGCTCGTCGACCAGCACTGTGAGGTCTGCTTCGTCGGTGAGGATGTCGACCATCAACCGCGGCGGTTGGCGCGTGCCGCGGTCATGCCGGCATAAGAGCGAGGCGGCTGCAAAGGGACGCAAGACGAGTCGCTTGGGTACCAACTCGCTCGCCTGGCAGGACGTACGGATCTGCTCAACCAGCTCGGGTGAAATCGCAGCCGCCAAAACGTGCACGTTGTCATCTTCGCCGCTGTGCAGCGGAACGTAGTCCAGCGGCCAATCTGCACTGATTGCGGTAAACTGCCGGAGCGCTTGGAAGCGGACCATTTCCGGCAACTCATCCGGGGGCGCCGGAGGCACGGTCATTTGACGGAGCTCGATGTTGGCGCGGCCGAGTGCCACCAGCGCTTCGGCACGACCGACCTGATGCGCGGCCAGAGCGGCGGCAATTCGCTCGCCCACGTCGCCGTCTTCCAACTGACCGGTTGGGGTCGTCAGGTCTACCGCAAACGCTTCCTCCAGCGCGATCTCTTTGCCACGCGTTTGAGCGACCGCGACCCGCGCTTCGCGGGCGTCCCACTCAAGAGCTAGCAGTTTGGGCATGTCTCACCCTTTCCTCGATGTTGTCATTGCTGTGTCAAGTCAATTCCCAGCATCTCTAGCGCGTAGCCGCGGCCCAAGTGACTGATATCTCTCCAGAGTACTATGCGAGGGTCCGCCTCGGAAGCGTCAAAGACCACTTCGTAGCGAGCCGATGGACCGCCACCTTGGTAGTAACCCACCACCTGGGAACGAAATACATCGCCTCCCGCACAGATGAAGGGAACCAGTTTCTTCATGTCACTCAACTCGACTAACGACTCCGACAGTAGCCATGTCTCGTGGTCTCTGGTGGCCAGATCGTTCGCGAGACTCTCTCGCTGATCGACGATTTGCTGGACAATTTCCTCAGTCATGCCAGGTATGCCGAGCATGATCTCGGGGGGAGCCTCGTTGATGTTGATGCGCCCCGGAATTACCGCCGCCTCGGTTGTCGTACAGTTATCCATCAACACGTGCATGTAGCTGAGCATCGAGACTGGGTCGTCTTGAAAGGGCGAAGCGAGCACGACTTGTTGGCCGCCACCTTGCCCTTGCTGGCCGCCCTGCCCTTCCTGCCCGCCGCCGACCTGTACCTTGGCTCCGATCAAGTCGAGCAGTTGAGTGATCTGCGCCTTTGGCTGTTGGCTGAGGTCCAGTTCGAGGTCCTCTGCCGGTTGCCCAGCCTCGTTTCCCTCATAGGGACCGTAGAGGCGGTAGGCCACGATGAAGTTTGCCCACTCCTCGTTGAAGTTGACCGCTGTCAGCTCGTCGTATAACTGTTGCATGTCGCTGCCGTTGACATGAATGCGGGGCGCTCCTTCAGCGTTCGTGTTTTTTTCGGCGCTGTAGAGTGTCAAGTACGCAGACCAGCCGCGGTGAGTGATCTCGCCGCCAGTCATCACACTTGCGCCGCCGGATCCACCTGTCGCACCTAGCTCATGTGCATCGGCCATCGTGTTGCGATTCTGGTCGCCGCCAAACAGCAACTGGGGCGTGACGCCCCGTACTTGCAGAAGTTCCTCGACGGTCAGCAACGGTCCATTCCGCGGCGCGTAAGGTGGATTCAAGCTCGAATAGTACTCCCCCTCGGCGCCGTAGTCGCGCGGCTCGTCGTCCTCGTCGATCCAGTCCAGGATCGCGTCGGCAACCTCCTCGTTCATGCCCGGAATTCCCATCAGCAGATCGCGAGCTGCCTGCAGCTTGTCGGCCAACAGCACGAGGTTCAGGTTCAAGCGAGTTGACTCGTCCTCCAAGCCATAGCGAATGCCGCTCTCCATGCCAGTTCCGGACGGATCCGGCAGCGGCGAGATGACGGAGAAACTACCCCGCGAGCGAAGTTCGGCTTCCGCGAGGACGGTCATTCCCTGGAACATAGGCGGGTTGTCGTAGTGGCCACCCATCTCCTCACGGGTCGCCTCATCTTGCATCAAGTAGTACTTGACCATCTCCACGCCGGAGCTGACTAGCAACCTCGCCTGCAGCTGCTCGCCGCTGAGCTTGGTTGCATGGTGGTGTGTCGTCATCAGGCTGCTGAACGTGTACGCCGACAGCGCCAAGACAGTCACCACGACCAAGACCAGAATCAGGATCGCGCCTTGTTTCGGCGCCGCGCCACGCCGCGCTCGGGAGGGCGAGGCTCCTGCGGAGCCGTTTCTGCCACTCTTCGGCTCGGCGGGAGCCTCGCCCTCCCGCGCGGTGTCGTCGTCCCGCGCGGTGTCGTCGTCCCGTGTGTCGCCCTTGCATGTGATGTGGCGCGCCCAATCGATCAGGCGGCTAACCACGGGGCGCAAGGAACGGCTCCGCGGGAGCGTCGCCCTCACACGTACATCGTTTTGCCAACTCACAGGCTTGCTCCTGACTCCGTTGTTCCGGACTCGGTTGTTTCTTCCCCCGTTGTTCCTTCAGCAGCAGTCGGAGTACCTACCGGCAGGTCGACAACCAGTCGGTAGTAGCGGGTTGACGGTTGCTCGGCGACTTCGGCGCTTTCGTCGCTCACATTCGGATCCGCAAGGTGGGCAGTTCCCAGATACAAAACCACCTGAATCGCCAGGGGTAGGCCTTCGTTGTATTCAGTATCCCATTCGGTTCGCCACTCAATGCCGTCAAAGTACTGGAACTCGATCCCGACCACTTCGGACGCCAGCAAGTCTCCGCTTTGCATCAAAGATGTTGCCGAGGCGTTGGTCATGGCCCACTGCGTGACAGCCCGATCTAAAACTCGCCGCACCAATCCCACTCCTTGTGCGCCGCTGCTGCCCTCCGCGGCGAACGGGTCCAGTGCCGCCGCGGTCGCCGCGTCGGAGTCGGTCTGCACGAAGTAGCTCACCGTCTTCACGTCACTGGGAATGTCGGACATCTCTCCCGCCGGACCCGCGCCCATCATCGCCTGGTACTCGTCCAACCGTGGCAGCCGGCTGACGTCGATCTGTACCTGAGACTGGTTGCCGTAGATGCCGGGAGTTGTGGGGAATGTGGCGGTCGTGGAGAGGTCGATCGTGCCTGTCGAATCCTCCGTACCCGAGCCGGAGCTCAGCCCGCCCCCTTCGGAAAGAGTCGAGTCGTCGTCTCCGCTATTTTGGATGCCGACTAGACCCTCGCCGCCGCCACCGCTATCGCCACCCTCCGTTTCACGTCCGTCGCCTTCGTTTGCGTCTCCTTGGTCCTGGCCTCCCGACCCACCCCCAATTGTTTCCCCTGAGGGGATACTGGCCAGCATGGCCTCCACCCCTGAAACATCCTGCTTGTAGTGCACAACCACGCCCCGGATGTCGTCGGCAATGATTCGCAGGATTGCCCGCGCCAGCTGTGACTCCTCCAGGATCTCCTGCCGAGAATCGTAGGACTTCAGATGGAGCTGGACCGTCATGCCAATTGCCAGCATGATCAGCACGGACAGGGAGAGGGCAAGAATCAACTCGAGCAGGGTGAACCCGCCACCTGGCTCCTCGCCCGCCACGGGTAACCTGGGCGCAGCCGTCGCGTGCCGACAGCTCGGTGTCGATCGTGATGTGTTGATAACGTCCTGCATGCTAAAAACCGGTCTCTGTAAGTAGTGCCTCAGGATCGATCATCCAGCGGGCTAAAGAGTAACTGGCAGGGCGCGCTGCGACCTGAGGATCTTGTGCGACTGTGACCCATACCGCGATCAGCCCCGCTTGGTCGATTTGTTCTACGACGATCGAGTAACTCCACTCGTATTGGTAGAGGGGATCGTCCACCTGCGCCGAAGTGACCGCCTCGGGTGGAATCAGCCCCGCCCCGATCTGAGACATCACCGTTTCAGCGAGTATCTGCGCCGTCGTCTGATCGCGGGAAGCCGCAGCGCTGCGAGCCCCGATTCGCATCAACTCGCCGATGGCGGCCAACGATCCACCTAGAATGGCCAACGCGAGCAAAACCTCCAGCAGCGAAAGACCAGCCCTCGGCCGCGCAGTGACACGGGAGGGCGAGGCAGTGTGGTGGGACGGTATCGTGACACGGGAGGGCGAGGCTCCTGCCGAGCCGGACCCCGCCAAGAACGGCTGCGCGAGCGCGTTACCCGCCCAATCTGCGGCGCGGCGACCGCGACACGCCAGCATAGTCCGCCGCCAGCATGGCGGCCGTTCGGATGCAACGGTTTGCCCGCTCATGGCGATACCAAATCGCCCGCTGCGACTTCCTTCACCGAAACCACCCCCGTCAATCCCCGTAACGAGATCTCAAGGGCGTGATTTCGCGTATTGATCAACCGCAAACGGGATGTCGAAGCGGTTCCATCCGGGTAAAAGAATACAGGTGCTGACCACTGGGCGTCAGTAGCCAACATCGAACTTCCAACCTGAGCCGTCACGAGACTCCGCGAATCCTCCACCGACTGGCTGGAGACGAAGGAGACGTTCTCCGGTAACTCGTCCTGAATCAACCCGATCGGTGCATTCGTTGCGTCGTTCGCGCCAGACGGGCTGGCTCCGTTGATCGTCAGCTGAGACGACTCCAGGTAGTCGTCTTGCTGCAGCCATGGCTCAATGACATAACGGCTGCCTGACAGCTCGTGACGAAAGGCATAGGTCTTCCCCGAGTCCATGGCGCGTACCCTGGCCTTCGCCCATGCGGTCCGCATCTGCTCGCCGGCGGCGCGCAAGCGATGGTTGTCGAGCGTCACACCCACACTGGGCATCGCTAACGCCGCCACCGTCACCAGCAACGCCAGTACCAATAGCAGCTCGAGCATCGTGAACGCCGAGCGACGATCCGAAGTGACATCGGACCGGATTGACGTACCTGGTTGGCGTTCACGGCTGTGCCTTGCCACGATCTTACTTGCTCCTACGCTTCACTCCGGAAGCACCATGGACTCCGAAAACACGTGGGCTTACAACGCTTCGACCTCATCGCCGCTGTTGTCTTGGCCGTCGGGACCCCACGACCAAACACGAAACTGATCGGCCGATACCCATTGGTACTGGTACGGATTACCCCACGGATCGGGCGGAATGTCCTTTTCGACGTAGGGACCTTTCCACCGTTCTGGTTGGGCCAACCCGGACGGCGCCTCCCGCAGCGCGGCGAGACCCTGTTCGGTTTTCGGATAAGTGCCAACAGTGATGAGGTACTGGTCAAGTAGCTGGCCGATTGAGTTGATTTGCACCTGCGCGGCGCTAACGTTGGCACTGTTTTGAGTTCGGGCAAAGTAGAACGTCACGGTTGAGCCAAGGATCACTAAGATCGCCAGCACCAATAGAACTTCGAGCAACGTGAAGGCGTGCCGGGAACGCCGGCGGTAGGATCGTCTCATCTTTTTTCTCCAGTGAAGGTGGTTTGCTGGTTAGCTCTCAAAAAAGAACACCGGATCGACCTGTCTCAGCCATTTGCCTCACGCCTCAATCGTAACCGAAGCGTGAGTATTGAAGTTGCGCTTTTCGCTCAATCGTAACCCGAAGCGTAAGCGAGGGACTGACTTGCGTTGGTACACCAACTCTCCCTCGCTTACGCTTCGGGTTACAAAAACGCGGCGAGTCCGCCAACCTGCATCCGTCGGACAGCGAAAAGCGCAACTTCTAAAACTCACGCGCAACTAAATCGTGGAACTCATCTTGATGATCGGTAACAGCAACGCCAAAACGACAAACAGCACGACACCTGCCAGCGCTAACAGCATCATGGGTTCCAATAACCGTACGAAAAGATCTAGCCGCCGTTCGGTGCGTACTTCGAGGTTGTCCGCAATTTCCACCAGGACCGTATCCAGCGTGTTCGATTCCTCGGCCACCGTGATCATCTCGACGACTGTGACTGGGAAGTAACCGCTGGCGCGCAACGGTGCTGCTAGGGACTGTCCGCCGGAGATGTTCTCCGATGCTCTTTCAATGGCGCCTGCCAAGACGCGGTTTCCCGCAGCATCACGGCTGACCTCCAACGACTTCAGAATCGGCACTCCGTTGCGGAGCATCGTACCCAAGACGCGGCAGAAACGGGCGACTGCCAAGTTCTGGAATATCCCCCCTACCATCGGCAGACGGAGCTTGACACGATCGGCTAACTGGCGGCCGGAGTTCGTCGCCAAACGTGCCCGCAGCAAAACTGCCAAGACTGCGACTGCGATCAACAACACAACCCACCAGCGGCGTACGGAATTACTGAACCACAGTAGCCAATCGGTCAGCGCTGGCAACTCGCCCTGCGACCGCAGGTTCTCGAAGATTGTGGCGAACTTGGGAACAAAGAAGATGATCAACACCCCGACCACAAGCGTCCCGACGACACTGAGAAACACCGGATAGGCGAGCGCTCCTGTGGTGCGGCTCTTGAGGTCTTCATATTGCTCGGTGAACTTGGCGACGCGATCGAGGGCGTCTTCCAAAAAACCCCCTTCACCGCCGGCCCGCACCATGTTCACCCCTAACTCGGAAAAAACGCGTGGATAGCGGGCCATCGCGTCACCCAACGTGGCGCCGTCCTCGACGCGACGGTAGACGTCCTCCATGACGACCTTGAGCGTCGGATGAGATGTCTGGTCCCGGAGCACGCCGATTGTCCGCAGCAGCGGAACACCGCTGCGCAACAGGGCTGCCATTTGGCCGTAAAACACCGCCATCATCTGGCCGCTGACCCGCCGCGTGATTTGAAAGCCGCTGTTTGCCTTTTGCGGAGAGACAGTAACCGGGAATAGAGACTGGTTGGCGAGTTGCGAGAGAGCATCCGCCTCGCTGGCCGCAGTCAGTGTACCGTTGAGCCGTTCGCCGCTCAGGTTGCGGGCTACGTATTCAAAGTCGGGCATGGGTCAGATCCAAGATTTTCGTGTGCAGTCTCTCCCTTTACTCGGCCCTCGCTGCGGCAAGACTAGGAGCGTTCCGAGCCACCTGGCGGTCACCTTTGGTTACTCGGAGAATTTCGTCAACCGATGTCTGGCCGCTGACCACCTTCATCCAGCCATCATCCCGCAGAGTACTCATGCCGTTGTGGACCGCCATCTGCTTGATCTTCCAGCTGCTGGCCTGATCGTGTGCCAGCTGTCGGACATCATCGGTCGTGATCAGCAGTTCGTAGATACCCATCCGGCCGGAATAGCCGGCATTGCGGCATTCGCGGCAACCCGTACTACGAAACAGCTGCCGGTCTTCCAGCAATTCGCAAGGAAAATCGGGAGGCAGATCGTTCTGGTCCGGGACATACGGTTCCTTGCATTGTTGGCATAGCCGGCGAACGAGCCGCTGAGCCATCACTGCCTCGACTGTACTGGCCACCAGGAATGGCTCGATGCCCATGTCGACCATCCGTGTATAGGCACTTGCCGCGTCGTTCGTGTGCAAGGTGCTGAACACCAAGTGCCCGGTCAACGAGGCTTGAATGGCGTTCTCGCCAGTTTCCATGTCGCGGATCTCGCCGACCAACACCACATCGGGATCGTGCCGCAAAATGCTGCGCAGCGAGTGAGCGAAGGTCAGGCCAATCTTGGTATGTACTTGGATTTGGTTGATTCCATCCAACTGGTACTCGACCGGGTCCTCGGTCGTGATGATCTTGTGGTCGGGCCGGTTAATCTCAATCAAAGAGCTGTACAAGGTTGTCGTCTTGCCACACCCGGTCGGGCCGGTCACTAGCATGATGCCGTGAGGCAAGTCGATCAGGTCACGCCACTGTTGATAGGTGGCGGCTTCCATTCCCAGACGCTTCAAGTCGAAGATCATGGCACTCTTGTCCAGAATACGCATGACCATCCCTTCGCCGTGAATCATTGGGATGACCGATACGCGGACGTCGATCTCCCGACCGGCGATCTTCAACTTCATCCGGCCATCCTGGGGCAGTCGTTTCTCAGCGATATTCAAGCGCGCCATGATCTTCAAGCGGCTGACGATCGCGGCCGCGAAGCGGTTGATTTCGGGCGGCACGGGTTGCGTTTGCAACATGCCGTCGATCCGGTACCGAATCCGCAGGCCTGTGGATTGCGACTCGATATGCACGTCGCTCGCCCGCGACTCGATCGCCTCCAGCAGGATCTCGTTGACCAGCCGCACGACCGAAGCTTCTTGAGCCATCTCGGAGAGCTCGGAGCCGTCCGTCTCAATGTCGCTCAACAACTCGACGGCATCTTCTTCTTCTGTCGCGGCGACCAGGCCGTCGACGGTCTCGCTACCCACGCCAAGATGTTGTTTGACGAGCTTCGAGATTTCTGCCCGGCCAGCCAAAACAGGTGTGACCGACAGACCCGTGCTGGCACTGACCTCGTCCAGAGGATAGAGGTCGAACGGGTCGCAGGTGGCCACGATCAACTCGCCATTTTGCCTGCTTATCGGAAACAGGGACTGGCGGTGAATCAGTTTGTGCGGGAAGTCCTTGAGCAGCGACAGGTCGACGTCGACCTCGCCTAGATCCACAAAGTCCAATCCGACCTCGTCGCCCAGGGCGCGGAGCGCATCCTCTTCGCGGACGTAGCCCAGCTCGACCGCCGAATCGACAAGCGTTCCCCCGTCGTTGGTGGCCAGGCGCGACTTTTCGAGCTGCTGGGGATCAAGTAACCCGCGGCGGACTAAGATCTCTCCTGCTTCCATACCGTCATCTATTCCTGCTGTAGGTCTTGTTGTTCAACCCTGGGCTGGTTCCTGCCCACAGAGGGTTCGTCATCGAAGCGAAATGGTTGGCCAATCAACTCACCGAGTTTTTCCCGCTGGTCGCTGGTCAGCACGGCCATCAACTGTTTCTGGGCAGCGGCCCGCCATGCAGACACCTGGCGTTCCAGCTCGATCTCCAGTTGACGCCCTTTCTGGCGCAAGGCCCTCTCTTGATCTTCAGTAATACCTAGCCGTTTGGCAACCTCTGCAGACAACAGCACCTCCGCCCGCCCGCCCCGCAGTCGGTGCTGGATCTGTAGCTGCCGCAAACGCTGCATTTGGTGAGGCAGCAGGATCTGACTTAGGCTGTCATCCAGTTGGCGGCGCAACTCCGTGGACATCTGCCTGATCCGCTCCCTCACACCTTCCACGCCTCCGACACGAAGTGTCACAAATCGTTCTCTCAACATGCGACGCGATGCGCGCTGTAACTTCGTTAGCTGGTCGAGTTGGTCGGAGATCAACTCCAGTTCCGAGCGGACATCCTGGCGAGCTAGCAAGTCGAGCAGTTCCAGAGGGTAGCCGACTCGAAGCGGTCCCGTCGTGCGCATGCTCAATGCCCGCTGCTGGCCGCTCGCAGGTGTGGAGACGACCAACGCCGTCAGGGCGATAGCTATCGGCAAGCGGTGGTGAGCGTGAGCGTCTATCAGGGTAGGACCGCCATACACAGGTTGCCTCTCAGTAGTTCTTCACGTCGCACGAGCCCCTTTGCCCCCTTGCGAACTGCAGTGGCCACCAGTGTGACTAGCCGGGCCGCTGCGAGGTCATCTCGGCGCCCGGTTGCAACAGCCCCTATCGACCACGCCCTCTCCCTGCTCCACCGCCCCGTTGTCCACCCAAACCGCCGCGGCCCCCAAAACCTTGCCGGCCCGCGTCGCCGGCGCCCCGGCCACCGTCCGTGCCGCGTGCACCGCCACCAAAAGCGCCACGCCCGAAACCACCTGAACGCAGCGCTCGAATCGCTTCGATGCGGCGCTGCAGAGCGGCCGCGTCGGGGTTGCTGCCGCCGGACGCCGAAGGTGTTCGAGCGGTGCCGGAGCCCCCAGCTGCGCCGGAACTACTGGAGCTGGTCGCACCACTTGTCTGCACCGCGTCTCCGACAATGGACTGCAGTGCCTGCTGGATCAGCTCCGGATTCGTCTGCTTAATCGTGACGACACTGACCGCGTCCCCGGTGTCCAACCCCTCCTGGTCGATTTCCTCAACGAGTGCTTTCACTTCGCGGAACACTGGCTCGGAAGCGGTGACAATCAGCGAGTTGCTACGGACATCGACACCGATGGTCATTTTTGGCGGTTCTTGCTGGGCTTGGTTATTGCTCCCACCACCGCCACTGCCCCGCCCGCGACCAAATGCCTGCCTGAAAAAGTCGGCCGGAGATGGCTGCCGCTGTTGCTGCTGACCGTTGCCGCCGCCGTTGATTCTTCCCACGTAGACCTGCTTCAGGATCTCCGCCATTTCTTCTGCCGCCATGTAGTTGACCGGGATCAATCTGGGGACACCCCCGGTTTCCACACCCGCCGGGCCGGCTTCCCGATCGATCACCGGTAGAATCCGTTCGATCAGGCCCAGATCTATTGGGCTGGCTTGAACGATCAGTGCATTCAGTCGCACGTCGGGTACGATGATCGCCGATCCAGTGGCCACGCTTGATGCTGCGCCGCCCAGCCCCAGCAGTCCGCCCAAGAGCTCGCCGCCAACCTCGCCCAGCACGGAAGGACTGCTGCTCGTAGATGTCGTTCCGGTCAAAACCTGTCGCACTAATTCGGCGGCAACTTCGGCTTTTTCGTATTTGAGCCAGAAGACCGTCGGCTCGTTTCCGCTGGCCCCGTTGGGCCCCATCAGCGACCGCAACAGCTGCTCGAAGTCATCCAGCGCATCCAGATCCTCCGAAGCGATGATCAGCCCATTGGGCGTCTCGGTGATGATGATCTCTGCCTGTCCGGTCGGGCTGACCTGTTCGGACGAACGGGCGTCACGGGCATCCTCGACGGGCTGATCCGACGGGCTTCCCTCTGGCGGAGGGGATTGGTCGTCTTTATCTTCTTCCAGCCAACTCACAAAGGTCACAGGTTCCGCGGGCGCGTCGGCCGCATCGCCCGGCCCCGCGGCGGCGCTGGGTTGTCGTTGCGGTCGAGGAGGCCGGCGACGTTCCGGCTGCTCTTGCGGAACAGAGCTGCCCGGGCGCGTGGTGCGTTCCACTGCCGAAGAAGGAGTCCGCTCGCGCAGCGTGCTGCCAACTGCGGAGGGTGTCACCACACGAATCCGATTCGACCTCATCTGCGGCCAAAGAGCTTCGATGCTCTGTAGCGCCTGTTGCGCGGTACTTCCGCTAAACGGGAGTACTCGGATGCTTTGCCGTGGACCGTCAGCGAGCCCACCCGAGGGTCCTTCGAGCTTCTCGACGAGGTCCTTGATTTGTTCGATCTGCGCGGTCGTCCCCCGCACCCATAGTTTTCGTGTGCCAGGATCCCCCGTCACCTTTGGACCCGTCGTGTCCTCCTCTCCACTGGTGCCGAAAAAGTGATTGATGGCTTGAATGACGAGCTGAGGATCTCGCTTCCGCAGGGAGATGACCTCAATCTGTTCGGCTTCGCCCTCCAGCAGCCGAAGTGTCTCTCGCACTTTTCGGTGTTCAGCGAGCGGCGCGAGGAGAATCAGCTTGTTTGTCAAAGGGTCGATCGACATCCGTACGTCGGGGAGACCTTGGAGCAAGGTCTCCAACACCTGCTTGACCTGATTCGTGTCCGCCTTGACGATCTGATAGGTCGCGAACTGTGGTTGCTGCAGCGTAGCCATCGGCTGATCGGAGGGGCCGAGCGAACGGTCGACCAGCGGTACAATTTCCTGCAATCGCCGGATGCTGGCACGGTCACCGGAGGCCAAAATGCGAGGAGAAAACGGATCAACCGCCAGACGGATCGGCGCGTCCGCGTCGTCGGCGCTGACATTTTCGCCTTCCGCCAAGCCGAGCAGCGGTCGGGCCACCGTAAGTACGTCTTCCGGAGTCACATAGCGCAGTGGAATTTCCACGACCGATTCGTGATACCCACCGCTGGAGTCTTCGATCGACTCGATAACCGACCGGATCATCCGCAGCTTGCCTGCCGTCTCCGTGACCATCACCTGTCCCGACTTCGGTAAGACCACAATTTCGCCTTGTGGTCCGAGTAGCGATTCGATCTCGGCTTTGGCATCCTCCGCCGATAACCTGGCCAGCTTGAAGAGGCACTTGAGCAGTGTAAACTCACCGCGACTGTCCAGCTCCTCGAGCGGCACCAACTCGATAAACTGCGGGGGAATCTCATCTTCGACGTTCAGCAAGGTCAGCAGCCGTCCGCGACGGACCAAGGTATAGCCGCGGAATAGCAGAAAGCCGTTCACCAAATCCAGTGCTTGGGCAGGGGTGTAGCCACGCGTGTCCCGATAGTTGAATGTTCCTTTGGGGAGCACGTCCAGTTGCAGCGAGAGATCCGCTTCAGCGGCAAACCACTCCAGCACGTCGCCCCACGCCGCGTGCTGGAAGTTGAAGTACAGCAACTCGGCGGTGGACTCCGCGGGGCCACTGGGCGCCGAACGGGCGCCGCGTGCGTCAGCCTCAGAGTCTGACGATGGCTGGCCTGTTGGGCTGCCCGTCTCAGCGGGTTCTCCGGGCGCGGTAAGTCCAGCTAGTTGCTCCCAATTGGCCCGCTGCTCTGGCGTCAACAGCCGCTTCATCTCACGCTCGAAGCGGTCAGCCGTCATCCGACGTTCGATGGCACCACCGCGCGTCAAAGCACGATTGCGGTCGTCGATCAGCTGTTTCACTGCCCCCTGCTGTTCCTGTGACAGCCCCAAAGCACGGGCCATCTCCGAATCTGCCAGCGAAGACATTCCCCGATGCGCCACTTGCATTTGCTGCAGGATCGACCGTTGTTCGGCGGACAGTAAAGCCAGGCCCTGCCGCTCCGACGCCGCGACGAAGGGGGCCAACCGCTCGCGGATCTCGTCCGCAGGCAGGTCTTTGATCTCTAACGCCAACCCGAGCGCCTGCCGCTCGCGGCGATCAATCAGCTCGACTAATCTGGTGCGAACGTCTTCGCTCAGACCCAACCGGCGGACCCCCTCCTCCTCGACGGCCAACGCCAGCATCCCGACGAAGGTCGCATCAGCAGCTTGGGCCGCAGACAACCAGCCAAGGCAGAGCAGCGAAGGGACCAGCAAGCGGCCCACCAGCAGGGAGTTTTTTGACATTTCGTTTGAAAATCGGCAGCTAGAGAACTTCGTGGGAGGTGGGAGAAACAACAACCCACCTAACCCCGATACCGGAAACGAGCCGCGCAGTAAACAGGCTGCCTCTCCATCAGAGTTGTCGAAAGGTGCTCAGGGACCGTTCCTCCATCCTAATCGTAAAGTCCCTTGTACTCTAGAGAAAACGGTCCTCCGGCCAGTCCGCAAGCCCCTGAACTAGCTCGCCGACTTGCCTCGCTCTGGTATGATTAAGGCTGAGCGCCCAGTGGCCGCTGAGGACCCGCAATTCGAGGGCTTCGTCGATGTCTTTGTACGGGAGAGCCTCCAGGCAACTCTTGAGGGCAGCCCGGGCAGGCGGATCCCGAACTCGCCAGTTTTTTCGTGACCGAAGCGTTAGTTTTGAAGTTGCGCTTTTCGCAGCGGGACAGGGTGAAGGCAGGCCAACTGGCCGGAGTATTTCGTAACCCGAAAGCGTCAGCGAGGCGAGTTGATGTACCATCGCAAGTTATCCCTCGCTTACGCTTCGGGTTCCGATTCATGCCGACGTAACCTCAAGATTTATGCGCCGGGTTCCGGAGGCCTTTGCGTTTTGACAAGTACCATAGAACCACAGATCGACGAAGTATGCCCACGATTGTGATTCGGCGTCTCGGGGCGTTGTCGCTGGCTTCGGTCCTCTGGCTGGCTCTGGCCGGGCAACGCGATGCTTCCGCGCAAAAGCCCCTGCTGGTCGATCCCTCCTCACACGGTCTGGCGATCCCAGCGGGACCGGTCTCGCCGGGCGCCGGCCAGCGGGTGATGACTCACGACGCTACGGGCGCGCCGGTTGTCGCTAAGCTGTTCGCCCAGGTGGGCAAGCACGTCGTGGTGCTGCTCCCTGACGGCGAACTCGTCGCGCGGTCCAGCGGAGACTTCATTGCCACCGACCGCAAGTTCGTGCCCGCAACCAAAGAATCGCTAGCCGAGCGGCTGGCCGGCAGCGGGCCACTTCGTGGCTTTCGCACCAAACTGACGCGCCACTATGTATACGCCTACAACACGAGTGAAGAGTTTGCACTAGTCACCAGCCGTATTCTGGAGTCGATGATCCGCGGGATGATGGCCCATGCAAAGTCGCAACGGATTGATGTCCATCAGCCGGAAGTGCCACTGGTCGTGATTATGTTTCGGACGGAGAAAGAGTTTCAGGAGTTTCGCCGCGTCCCCGAGAGTGTCTTGGCCTACTACCATCCGCTTTCCAACTGGGTCGTTCTGCACGAGCAGTCCCCGCTCGCGAAGATCAAGGCCGAGCTTGCGATCCAGCAGTCGATTTCGACGATCGCTCACGAGGGCGCTCACCAGATCCTGCACAACATCGGCGTCCAGACGCGACTCTCGACATGGCCGATGTGGCTCAGCGAGGGGTTGGCCGAATACTACGCTCCCACCTCGTTTGGTAGAAAGCTCCGTTGGATGGGGGCCGGGCGAGTGAACGATTTGCGGATGTTCGAGCTCGAGATATACATCAAGTCGCAGGAGGCTCGCAGGACGGATGCCTGGCTGATCGAGGAGACCGTCCAAGCGGGGCGGCTGACTTCGGCCGGCTATGCATCGGCCTGGTCTTTGACTCATTTCCTGGCGACGACACGGCGGGCAGATTTCAACGAGTACGTCAAGCAAGCCAGCCAGCTGGGACCCTTCGAAACGCTCGGCAAACTGTCGGCGAGCGGAGTTGTTCCAGCGAACCTAGACTCTTTTTCCAGCCACTTCGGCGCAGACCTGGCGGGGTTGGAACGTCGTTGGGCGAGTCACCTGAATCGGCTTCCCTACAACGATCCATTTGCGGAACGGCCTCACTATGTAGCCACGCTCGCACTGCCGGCGGCTTCAGGGGCCAATCGAGATGCGAACCTGTTTCACACGCGCGAACTTGCCAGGAAGTGGGTTTCCGAGCGTATCGAGATCATCGGCCAGCCGCGGAACCAGGTTCGCACGCGAATCAGCGAGTTTCCTAACCGCGTCATGGCCGAGCGGTTTGTACGCGAATGGTTGGGCGGCCGGTAGACGATGCAGCTCCCGATCGTTGAAGAACTCTCTCCACCCCCTGACCCCGAAGTTGCGTTTCGCAAGCTCGCGCCGCTTCCACACTGCCTTTTCCTGGACAGCGCGCTTCATCATCACGAGTTGGGACGATACTCGTTCCTGACAGCTGATCCGTTCGAGTTCCTGGAGGTCGCGGCGGACGGTACGGCGGCGTTGCAGCAGCTGCGGCCGAGACTGTCACTCCTGCAGAGTCGGTCGAGGTCGGAGCTGCCTCCGTTTCAAGGGGGGGCGGCCGGTCTGTTCGGGTACGATTTGGCCCGCAGTCTGGAACAGATCCCGGCCCCGCGTTTCGATGAGTTTGGTGTGCCAGCGCTCGCTGTTGGCTTCTACGACACCGTGCTGGCTTTCGACCATTTTCGCCGTGCCGCCTGGTTGATCTCGCAAGGCTGGCCGCAGCAGGACGGCCCAGCCCGCCAGCGCCGTGCTGTCGAACGTATCCGCGAGTTTCGGCACTATTTGCAAGCACCACCGCGGGCGCTGCCCGCACCGCCGGGCGCTCCAGTTGCTCCTGCGGCACTGACACCCCAGTTTGCGGTCGCACGAGCCACCGAGTTGACGAGCAACTTTGCCGCCGATCAATACCAGCGGGCGGTGCAGCGGGCCGTTGACTACATCCACGCCGGTGACGTCTTCCAGGTCAACCTCGCGCAGAGGTTGTTGCATCCGGCCGTCGATGATTCCGTGGCCCTGTACCTGCGGCTGCGGCAGCGGAACCCGGCTACGTTTGCGGGTTACTTTGATCTCGGAGCGTGGCAGGTCGTCAGCGCCTCGCCGGAGCGGTTCCTGAAGTTACAGCGCGGCGAGGTCGAAGCACGGCCGATCAAAGGTACGCGCCAGCGGACGACGATGCCCGAAGCGGATCTGTTCGCGGCGGACGACTTACTCGCCAGTGAAAAAGACCGAGCCGAAAACGTGATGATTGTCGATTTGATGCGCAATGACCTGGCTCGGGTTTGTCAGCCGGACACCGTGCAGGTCACACAGCTCTGCCAGCTGGAGGTCTACGCCTACGTCCAGCATCTGGTCTCGGCGATTCGAGGGCGGCTGAAGACCGGCGTGGCGGCTGCAGACCTGCTGCAGGCTTCGTTCCCCGCAGGTTCGATCAGCGGTGCTCCCAAAGTACGGGCGATGGAGATCATCGCGGAACTCGAACCCACCAATCGAGGCGCCTATTGTGGCTCGCTGGGCTACATTGGAGGTGACGGATCGATGGATCTCAGCGTGTTGATCCGCACCATCACGGCCGGCCGTGGCTGGTGGCAGCTACCCGTGGGGGGCGGCATCGTCGCGCAATCCACACCGGCTCAAGAGCACGAGGAAACTTGGCATAAAGCTGAGGGATTGATTCGGGCCCTAAGGTAGTGTTTGAATCAGGCGATCGCTAATCCGTCATTCCGGCGAGAGCAACCGACATGATTCTCGAAGGTATCGTCACCACGCTTAATCCCGATCGAAGCCCGAACATATCACCGATGGGACCGCTCGTGGACGACAAGTCGGCCCAGCTGCAGACATTCGTGCTGCGGCCCTATCAGACTTCCACGACCTATCGGAACCTGAAGCGTACGGGTGAGGGAGTGTTGCACGTGACCGACGACGTTCAGCTGCTGGCGCGGGCGGCGGTGGGGCGGCTGGATCCACTACCCCCGCTTGTGCCTGCCCAGGCGGTGGATGGCCTCATCTTGCAGGACGCCTGCCGCTGGTACGCGTTTCGGACGGACTCGTTGAACGACCACGAGCCGCGGACAACGATTGGCTGTACGGTCGTCGACCGGGGCCGGCAGCGAGATTTCTTCGGGTTCAACCGAGCCAAGCACGCCGTGGTCGAGGCAGCTATCTTGGCGACCAGGATCGAGTTCGTGCCCTCCCGTGTGATCCTGGCCGAGCTCAAGAAGCTGGCGGTGATCGTCGACAAGACGGCGGGGGAGCAGGAACGGCAGGCGTTCGCCCTGCTGCAGGACTATCTGCGACGGAAGCTACAATGAAGGCTCGTCGCCATTGCACTCCACGCCGTTAATGATTTTCTTGTAGCCGAATTCGCCAGAATTGGGATGAGTCGGCAGTCCGCCAAATTCTGGAGAGTTCGGCTACGTTCAAATCAGCCGCTGGGCGTTAGCCCACGGTTCTCACAAAAACCGGTACTCGATGTGCTTTCGGCTCGGCAGGAGCCTCGCCCTGGGGTGACGAAAACTTTGGACCACAACAGGCAGTGTCAAAAAGCAATTGCTATCGCAACATTTGGTGGGAGCAATGCATGCTAGTTGTCACAAAACCAATGCAATTCGAGGCAAACTCCTATACTGCGCCCGATAGCATCGAAGATGTTGGGACAAGTTCGCTCGGCGACTACCACATGTGGTGAAGAACGTTTCACCATCCCAGCCTCGCCCTCCCGAGCGTCTTACGCGACTGTTACGGTGGAAGTGATGGGGTGTCCCACCCGTGAAGCCATCCCCTCCATCCAGTTGATCATGTTGATCCTGTCTTCTGCTTTTTTGACAGGACTTGCAGGATTTCTTGTAGCCGAATTCGCCAGAATTTGGACGAGTCAGCAAATCCGCCAAACTCAGGCGAGTTCGGCTACGTTCAAGTCAGCCGCTGGGCGTTAGCCCACGGTTCTCACAAGAACCAGTACTCGATGTGCTTTCGGCTCGGCAGGAGCCTCGCCCTCCCGAGCGTCTTACGCGACTGTTACGGTGGGAGTGATGGGGTGTCCCACCGTGAAGCCATCCCCTCCATCCTGCTGATCATGCTGATTCTGTCTTCTACTCTTGAGATTGCCACTTGCGATTTTGCAAGCTCGACCCTAGAAACGGAAATAACGAGATGTGATGCCGAGCTAGCCGTTCTGCGACAATCGGCCGCCAAAACTCACCTAGGGGAGAGAACGTGAAAGCTGTCCAGCTACTCGCTGCGCTCTTGTGGATGTCTGTTGGGGCACTTGCTCTTGGAGCCGAAGAGTCGCCAATCGGCAGACAGATTGGTGATTTCACACTGCAGGATTATTTGGGGGCCAAGCACACACTGAGCGAATGGGAAGATAAACCGGCGCTGGTCGTCGTATTCCTGGGCACAGAATGTCCCCTCGCGCGGTTGTATGGGCCACGGCTCGTTGAACTGGCAGAACACTACTCGCCTCAAGGAGTGCAGTTTATCGGAGTGAATTCAAACCAGCAGGATACGCTGCTTGAAATCGCGCACTACGCGCGGGTCCACAAAATCGAATTCCCGCTTCTCAAAGATGCCGGCAATCGAATCGCTGACCAATTTGGCGCTGTCCGTACTCCCGAGGCATTCGTGCTCGACGAGGGGCGCGTGGTGCGCTACTGGGGACGAATCGACGATCAGTACGGAGTGGGATATTCGCGCGCTAACTGGACGACCAGCGAATTGGCGACGGCGCTGGACGAATTGCTCGCCGGAAAGCCGGTCTCGACACCGATTACTGAAGCGGTCGGCTGCCACATCGGCCGCATCCATCGAAAACCTCCACAGGGAGACATTACCTACTCGCGACAAATCTCGCGACTCCTGCAAAAACACTGTGTGCGCTGTCACCGGCCCGGCCAAATTGCACCTTTTTCGTTAACCAACTACGACGAGGTGATCGGTTGGGCGGAGACGATTTGCGAAGTCATGGATGACGGACGAATGCCGCCTTGGCACGCGAATCCCGCTTATGGTCAATTTGCGAACGACGCGCGAATGACGGCTGACGAGAAGCAACTGTTTCAAACGTGGGTCGACAATGGGCTACCGCAAGGTGATCCGCGGCAGTTGCCCGCGGCTGTGAAATACGACGAGGGTTGGCAAATTGGCAAGCCAGATGCCGTATTTAGCATGCCAGAGCCTTTCCATGTGCCGGCGAAGGGGCTCGTGCCGTACCAGTATTTCTATCTCGATCCGAAATTCGAAGAAGACGTTTGGGTCAGAGCTTCCGAAGTGCGGCCGGGGAACCGCTCGGTCGTGCATCACATCTTCCTGTTCTTTCTGCCTCCCGGCCAGCACGAGCCCCGCGCCGAAGATCCACTCTATAACGCCGTCGCCGCCTACGCGCCCGGCGTCCCCGCTGGCGTCGGGCAAGAAGGCTTCTCCAGACGCATTCCTGCCGGCTCGAAGCTGGCCTTCCAAGTTCACTACACTCCGAACGGAAGCGAGCAAGTTGATGTCAGCGAGGTCGGACTGGTCTTCGCCGAACCCGACGACGTCGACAAAGAAATCAAGGTCCAAGCGGCGTTGAACTTGGACTTTCGCATCCCACCCGGTGCGCCCGATTACCGAATTGAGGCGGGATACCAATTCACTCAGGATACCTTCGTCCACTCTCTCAATCCCCATATGCACTACCGGGGGCGGTCTTTCCGCTTTACTGCCAAGTACCCCGACGGCACCCAGGAGGTCCTGGTCGATGTGCCGCGTTATGACTTCAACTGGCAGAACACCTACGTACTCCAAGAACCAAAACTGATGCCTAAGGGAACGCTGATGCTGTGCACTGGCCGCTTCGATAACTCGGCCGGCAACTTGGTGAATCCCGACCCGACTGCTGAGGTTCGGTGGGGTGATCAAACGTGGGATGAAATGATGCTCGGCTCGTTTCTGATCAGTTTACCGGAGTCGACTCGCCGAGGTGAGTTTCCCAAAGTGACCTTGCTGGAGAACGACCAGTACCAGGTCACTTTTCGCTACCGGCCGGACCGTGAGGGCGTCAAGACGGTGTTCGTTGCTGGTACCTTTAACGATTGGGATCGGTCCAAAAACAAAATGAGCGGTCCGGACCAGGACGGCTTTTTTGTGACAACCATCCGACTTAGCAAGGGCCAACACGAGTACAAGTTCGTGCTCGACGGAGAGTCTTGGATCCAGGATCCCGAAAACCCGGACCGAACCGGTCCCTTCGACAACTGCGTCGTCCGCGTGCCGCGCCGTCGATGAACGCGGCAGACAACACCTACCTGACCCGGCAAAAGCACGATCGGTCGATCGTCACGTCAGCACGCTCGGTTGCCTTTTGGAACTTCTTTGTCCAGCCTGCAGACTCTTCGGCCTTGCCCTGTTTTGCCAGGCTTTCGGCCAAACCGTGTAGAGCCCATGGATTGTGTGGATGCCGCTTCAGATCCTCGCGATAGATCGCTTCACTCTCGGCCGCTTTGCCCTGCTCGAGAAGCAAGGCGCCCAGGGCGTGTCGGGTCGGCTGCATCCAGCCCCAGGGTTCGTCGTAGTTGAGCGCGTCGTCCCTGCGTACCGCCTCCCTCAGATGCTCGAACGCTGCCTCGAACTCACCCTCGCGGTAGGCAATTTCTCCGGCCATCATCGATTCCGCCACACCCAGGATGTTCTGTGACGGATTTTGAAACAAGAAGCTGGTATCCGGTACCGTCGCGCGGACTTGCTCGAAAGCTCGCTGCTCCTCCTTGGCCGCCGCGACTCGTCCGGTAGTGGCGTAGGCTAAAGCCCGCGCATAGTGCCAAACGGAGCGGGTAACCGGAAGATAGTCGGCCGGCTCCGGCTCGGCCAAGATATCTTCCCATTGGCCGAATCGTACGAGCACATGCAGGGCTGTGGGAATGAACGCGTCGAGGAAATCGGTCTGCCCTTTCAGCATCTCTTCGGGCACTTGCTGGACAAGCTCACGGGCCGCGGTTAAGGCCAGTTCGCTTTGGCCGTCGAACATGGCTCCGTACACCAGGAAGTGATAGTTGTGGATACGATACAGAGTATAGAAGTTCTCAGCACCTTCGCGCCGCCAGAACTCCGTGTCGGCCACAATCGCCTGTTGATTGGCCAGGATGACCTTTTGATAGTCACCAACTAGAACATCAATGTGGCTTGGCATGTGCACTAGATGGCCAACGCCCGGCATGGCGTTCCGCAGGCGGTTGGCTGCCGGCAACGCTTTCTCTGGCGTGGGCGAGGCCTCCATCGTGTGGATATACAGATGGCATAACGCTGCGTAGTCCGGGTGATAATGCAGCGCATCCTCGAGCACCGCGACGATCTCATTGGTCGCTGGAGCGGGTTCGCCGGTTGGACTCCAGTGCAGCCACGGCTGGAGGTTCATCAGCGACTCGGCAAACAACGTGGCCACCAGCGGGTCGTCCCGGTGCTGCTGATACACCTCGCGCATTGCCTCGGCGTAGCTGCGATTCAATGGCTCTCGATCTTCAGGCACCGGCATAGCGTAGCGCTTCGCCAGCGCGGCGATCAACTTTGTTTCCAACTCGGTGGCTCCATGGGAGTGCAACTCTGCTAACCGGATAGCGAGCTGCGCTTGGGCCATCTGATCGGCAACAATCTCCATGTTGTTGATGTTTGGCCCCCAAGCATAAGCGAGGCCCCAATATGCCATTGCCATGGAGGGATCCTCTTTCACCGCGCGTTCGAAACAGCGCACCGCTTCCTCATGGTTAAACCCGTAGCACATCGCCAGCCCCCGATCGAACCAGAGTTGCGCCTTCTCCGACCCTGTGGAAACGCGGTGATGGAATCCGCCCAGGTCGTAATAAGGCGCCGGAGGACCCAGCTGTGCCGGTGCGGCGACGGCACAGAGGATCACCGCGCAGAAGCCACTCGACAGTAGGCACAAGGAGCGAGTGATGCAGCGCGGGCTTTGTCTAGACAGTGAGTTCATGTGGCGGCTTTCTAGCATCTGAATATCTCTAACCTCTGAACTGGAACGTGAGCTAAGAGCGGCTCGGAGGACCGGAAAGAATTGCCCCTCATCCTAACCTTCTCCCCTCAGCGAGGGGAGAAGGGACTTTGGACAGCTGAACAAGCTTCCTGTCGGGCAAGCACTTTTCTGTCAGGCAAGCGCCTATGAGTTCTTACTGAGGGCCACTCATTTCAACCTAGAAAGTAACCGGTTTCTGCGGGAGCTCGGCGACCGTCCCCGCTGGGGTGACCTGCTCGGTCTCCCCCGCGGGGATCGCAGCATGAGGTATCTCCGCCAGAGTGAGGAAGTTGGCCAGCAGCAAGTAACCGCCGTGGGTCAAAATCGCTTCCGGATGAAACTGAACCCCCACGCAAAGCTGGCTGCGATGCCGTAATGACATGATCGTGCCGTCGGCTGTCTCCGCAGACACCTCCAGACAAGCCGGTAGTGAACGCCGTGCGACGACCAGCGAATGGTAACGGCAGACTGTCAAAGGATTGGGCAGCTGTGCATAGATTCCTTTTCCATCGTGCTGGATCGCGCTGGTCCGGCCGTGCATCGGTAGCCGGGCTCGTTCGATTTCACCACCCCAAGCCGTGGCGATTGCCTGGTGTCCCAAGCAAACGCCCAGCAGTGGAACGCGGCCTGCAAGCTCCCTGACGACGTCGGTGGAGATGCCCGCCTCTTTGGGAGTACACGGCCCCGGCGAGAGGACGACCGCTTGCGGAGCCAGGCGGCGAACCCGCGCCACGTCGATCGAGTCGTTTCGACAGACCAGAGTCTCTTGGCCCAGCCGCTCGAAGTACCGCGCCAGGTTGTAGACGAAGCTATCGTAGTTGTCGATTAACAGGATCATCGCCACGACAATTCGTTCAGTCAACGCAAGTTCATGTACCACGCGGCTCGACAGAGTTCCCGTTGAAGAGGTCGCGGCCAGCAACGAGAGCCCTCATCTTTGCATCTGCCACGCTGCGCGGCAGCATCCAGAATCCACAGTCAGGATGCACGTATCGGATCCGGTCGGCGCCCACCTCATTTGCCGCCCGCTCGATTCGACCCGCGATCAACTCTGGTTTCTCGACTTCATTGTCTTTGATGTCGATCACGCCGATGCCCAGTCCGAGTGTCGGTTTAACGCGCTTCAGCATTTGCAGTTCGTGTTCCGGGCGTCGGGCCAATTCGAGTACCAGGTGATCGGCCTGGAGCTCGTTGAGGAAATCGATCAAGCGTTCGTAAGTTCCCTGTTGAATTCGCTGGCCCCCGTAGTTGCCGTAGCACAGGTGCACCGCTCGTTCGTTTTGCACTCCCTCAAGCACCCGGTTGATGCCGGCAGCCGCGATGGCCCCATCCTCGGCGTGGCCGGTGACATTCGCCTCGTCAACCTGGACGACTTCTGCATCAACCTCGGCCACCTGGGCCTTTAACACGTCGGCCAATGCCAGTACCAGGTCGGGGAGATCTTGGTAGTGCTCGTCCGCGAGCATCTTTGCCAACATATACGGACTGGTGACCGTGAACTTCTTGGGACGTTCTGTCAGGTCCCGAAATAGTGCATAGTCGCTGGCCAGGTCGAGCTGACCGCTGTCGAGCGAGTCGACCACGACTCCCGGCGGCTTTGCCCGAAACTGATTCCCCGGTTTGCTCCTCCAGGCGGCCAACTGCGCTGCGGTCAACTCGGGCTCGACTCCGCCCAGCGGCTTCACAAAGTAGTCAATCATCCCGTTGGTTTCACTGTGATTAATGTCCCAACGGTACAGCTCGCCGTCGGCCACGACGTCGATTCCGGCCAGCTCCTGCGTCTTCAGAACAGCCAGCATGGCATCGCGGAGACTCTCCCGAGTGCTCATCACGCGCAACCAAAGCGGGACGGGGTAGCTGCCGACAACCGTGGTTCGAATCAAGTCTGGCCGCCTCCTCGCGAATTGCTCGCTAACTAGCACTGAACACGAAACGTACCGAACCCGGTGCCGCCGGAACGGCGCGGCGGTCGCCTTGGTGCGAGAAATCAGCATCGCTCCCGCCGCTTGTTCCGGCCTACCGGCCAATCCTAACCCGAAGCGTCATCGAGGGGGAGTTGGTGTACGAAGGCGAGGGACGAAGGTGGCTTCCCCCCCACTACGGTCCGTACTGCTCGTCGGTCAAACGTTGGTACTCGCGCAGCAGGTAGGCCGGAACAAGCGGCGCCCAAAGCGTCCATCAATGTACGGTTTTCCGCCGCGCCGTTCCGGCACGCGGTGTTTTGAGTCTGACATTCCACCAAGCGAAACCGGTGCCGCCGGAACGGCGCGGCAGTCACGTTTTGAAAACAAACAGTATCGCTCCCGCCGCTTGCTCCGGCCTACCGCTACTGCCGCGCAGCGGGTTGCCAACTATCAACTACTCGCACAGCGGGTCCACTCGTCCGGACCCTGCATGGAACTCATGTTGGGTTCTACAGCGAATCCAAATCCACTGCATTGTAGCGACGCGATCTCAAACCGACCATCGACGAGCCGCGGTGTTACCAGCTCGCCGTTCACAGCGTAGAGGTCTGGATGTGCAGCGGCGATCTGCAGCCGATCGGCCGGTTCCATGTAGGACAGCCCCCGATGATAGTGGTGACCGTTGCGTTCGACATGTTGCAGTCCAAGTGTGGCGACGAGACAAAGGTCCGCCTGTAGCGCCACGCCACCCACGGCGCAAAGGTCCTCGCCCGTCATCAAATAGTCACTTCGCTTCCCACGCTCGTTGTACAACCAAGTCAGTCCTGCGTTCAGGATGCTCTTGAACGGTCCTTTGCAGTTCTTCGAGCTCACGCCGCGGTACCCCAGCGAGACTGCCTGTTTGTAGCAGTCGAGCGTTGCGTCGGATTCGTCGATGATCACAGGCTTGCTGGTCGACAGCTGCCTGATACCTGCCGTTTCAGCTGCACTCAAAGCAACACCGCGCTCCAACGGCTGCTCGATTGCGATCGTGTTCTTCCAAAGTGTCGCTAGGGCCGGCTCACGCTGTAGCGATTCGACCAGTGCCTCGAAGTCAGCAGCACTCGGGTACTGCTCATTTCCGTCCAGAGTGATTCGGTAATCAGCTCCCCGATGACGCTCAACGATCTCAGCGACGCGGGTGAGTCGGTCGAGATCATGATCCAACTGGTTACAGACCTTGATCTTCAAGTAACGTACGCCACACTGCGCAAGGTACTCCTCTAGAGCCTGAGGCAAGCCGTCGTGGAGCCGCTCGTCGGCGGGAATCTCGTCCCTGGTCAGAGGATCGGACAGACCGACTGTGTGTCGGACCAGAATCGTCTGCGCTACGTGTGCTGGTAACCACTGGGCGACGGCGACGTCAGCCAACTCCTGGTGGACCTGGCCGGCAGCGATCTGGAAGAGATTTTGGCGCAGCGCCTTAGCAAACGGGAGTTCAGCCACCCGGCAGAGGCCATCGATCAAGGCTCGCTCCACCATGCTCAAGCCGAAGCTGGCAAGCAACGGTGTATAGCCCAACTCAGCACCACGGGCTTGCACCCGCTCGTAACTCGTCAGCCAAGCCGGAAAGAGGTCGCCTGGCGCAGCCAGCTCTTCGCCTACGATCTCTTCGGCAACGGCGATCGCATCCAGCATTTCCTCGATCTGTCGCGCGTACGTTTTGCCTGCCGTCTTGTCGAACCAACTAGGCGGTAAACAGTCAGCGCTGTAGCCATGGCTTGTTTTTCCAGAGGTTTCGACGGTGGCTTGCAAGACCGCTTGAGGGCAGCTCGTGAGGCAGGCTTTCCCGTAGCGGAACGGAATTCGAGTAGTCGAATTCCGCAGGCCAAGGCGGGTTGCTTTGAGGCTGATTTTCATTGCTAGTGTGTGATTTCGTCTTTCGTCACTCTCCCCTTCGGGGAGAGTCGGCCCGAAGGGCCGGAGAGGGGGCACGCCTCAGGGCGGTCACTCTCAGACCGCCCTCCCCGGACGCTACGCGTCCGACCCTCCCGCGAGCGGGAGGGTAACGGTGAATGTCCCGCAGGTTTGTTTAACTGTGATGCCGTAAAAGCTGCACGGCCTCCGAGCGGGAGGGTGAAGTCTAAGGTTCTTGAAAGTAACTTCACAGTCCGGAGGTTCGCTGTGCGATCAGTTTGTCGAGCTCTTGGTGAACGTGCTGCAGGATTTCGTCGTATGGATAGGAGCCGAGGGTCTCGGCACCTCGTTTTAGGTTGACGTAGTTTGGGCCGCACCAGAGGCCTAAATCGGCGTCGTCAGTCTCGCCCGGGCCGTTGACGCGGCAGCCCATCACGGCAATCGTCAGCTGATGGTCTTTTGCGTAGCGGGTCGTTTCACGAACTTGCTCCGCGAGCTCGATGAATGCTTCGTTCTCCACACGAGAGCAACTGGGGCAGGAGATGATGTTTAGCGACTTAGAGCCGTAGTCGACCACGGACCGTACCCGACCCGCGGCAATGTCGCTCAGGATTTGACGGCCGGCGGCAATCTCTTCTGCTTTGCGAGAATTGGGCACCGTCAACGACACACGCAGGGTGTCGCCGATGCCGCGGCTGATCAGCTGCTCGAGTGCGATTCGGGTCTTGATCACTCCGTCGGGTGGGAGGCCCGCTTCGGTCACCCCAAGGTGTAGCGGCACCTCTGGCCGCTTCTCCGCAAAGCGGCGATTCACTTCGATTACTTGGAGCGGGTCGGAGTCCTTGAGCGACACACAGTAGCGCGTGAATCCCAGTGAATCCAAGAACTCGCAATGGTCCCAGGCACTCTCCAGCATCGGCGTAATTGAATCCGCCCCTCCGAACTGCTCTTTCTTGGCCGGGTCGACACTGCCACAGTTGACACCCACCCGTATTGCGCATTCGTTGGTCGCGGCAGTGTCCGCCAAGTAACGCACCTTTTCCTGCCAGGGTTTAGCGGTTTCATGGTGATAAAGGTGCCCGGGGTTGTAGCGCAGCTTGTCGACGTGAGGCGCGACCAGCTCCGCCATGCGATAATTCTCCTGCAGGTCAACGACCAGATTGGCGGTCGTCTGCTGGCGAATCTCGATCAACGCTTCGGCATCACGCCGGCTGTCGACCGCGATTCGCACGATGTCGGCTCCTGCGGCTACCAAGTCGGTCACTTGGGCGACGGTCGACTCAACGTCCTGCGTGTGAGTCGCCGTCATGCTCTGAATCGCGATGGGGGCTCCGGCACCAATCGTCACCGAGCCAATTTGGACCGCACGGGTCGGATTGCGAGATAAAACAACCATGCAGCTAATCCTAACCCGAAGCGTGAGCGAGGGGGAGTTGGCGTACGGATGCGAGGGACACTCCCCCTACTACAATCCGTACTTCTCGTCGGTCGAACGTTGGTACTCCCGCAGGCTGCCTGATAGCACCTCATCGATTTCCACTCGCCGTCCGGCGTGACTCGACTCGAGCGCCGCGTAGGCTACCGCCAGGTCCTGCAGCCCGTCCCTGCCGCTCGTCTCCGGTTCGCGTTGCTCGTCGATGGCGGTCAACCAGTCGTACTGGTTCAAGGCAAATGCATCTTGGATGCCAAACGGAAAATGGGCCTCGCGCTCAGCGGCGGCGCAGTCCCGGCAATAGACTTCGTCCAACGACTCGCGGCGCCCGTCGTCCCAGCTGAGCTGTTCGTCCAACACTCGGCCTCGACTGCCGTAGTAGGCGAGGCCTCGCCCGCCGCCAAGGGTGATCGGTTCCCCGCGCCCACACCAGCTGGCCGAGAGGCTCCCTGTGGCACCCCGTTCTGTGCGAAAGGTCGCCAACAGGAGGTCGTCCGCGTCGCACTCGATTGAGCGTGCTGGATTTCCCGGTGTCGCCGGTGTGTGACGGACCTTTTCCAACACGTCGGTGTGGGCCTGGACTGAGCAGATTTCACCAGCGACGTAGCGAATGTGATTGAATAAGTGCACGCCGATGTCCAAAGTGATGCCACCACCTTCGGCTCGGCGGTGGCGCCAGGGAGTTTCCGCGACGATGCGATCGGGTGCCCACCAATTACCCACATTGGCCATCATGATCAGCTGTAGCTGGCCAAACTCGCCAGCTCGAAACAGCCACTCGAGTTGACGAGTGTCTGGCCGATTGCGGGCGTTCTCCAAGGTACCCAAGACGACGCCTGAGGCCTCTGCCTGTTCGCACATCCTCCGCGCGGCGGCTACGGAGATAGCCAGTGGTTTTTCGGTAAGCAGATGTTTGTTGTGCGCGAACGCCACTTCCGCCACTTGGTGGTGCAGGGCATGCGTGGTCAGGTCGTTCACTGCATCGATGGGGCCGTCGGCAATCATCTGACGATAGTCAGAGTAGACCTGGACCTCGACGTCGTCCTGAAAGTCGGAGAGATAAATATCGCCGGCCGAGAGCGGATCACCTGGTTTGGAGCCGACCGGCATTCGCTGCGCTGGGCCGGCACCACGCTTGACATACGTCCAGGCGTCCGGTTCGTTCCGGGCGGACAACGCCGTAATGCGAAAATGGTCCACTCCCGCCTCACGCAACAGCTGATAACCGCGCAAATGAGCGGCCAGGATGCGGCCGCAGCCGACAATGCCGATTCGGATCATGGGTTGGTTGTTCTCTTCTTCAATCGGGCGACGACGATCAACGATTGTGGGGTAGTCGAACTTGCCAGTTTGCCTCTCTGCTGCGGCGCGTCAAAGTCCCAATTAGTGGGGTAGCCGAACTCGCCAGAGTTTGGCTTTTCCCGCGGCGCGCCCCAGTCTGTTGGCTTCGGCTACTGCCACAACTGCTTAAGACACGACTAGGCTACCGCGGCAGAGTTGGCAGTATCTTTCGGCTTGTGATAGAAACTTAATCATGACTCAAGTTACCGACGCTGGCGGCGATTCGCAAACGTGGTCTTCCCCGGAGCTCCTCACGCGGCTGAGCGTGATGATGTTCCTACAGTACTTCATTCAAGGCAGCTATCTGCCGATCGTTTCGGTTTACGTTCAAGACGCGCTTGGCTTTAGCGCGACGGAGATGGGATTCTTCGGTGCCGCCCTTTCGGTAGGGCCGATCGTTGCTCCGTTTGTACTGGGGCACCTGGTCGATCGGATGTTTGCCACCGAGCGGGTGATGGCCTTTTGCCATCTGGTCGGCGGGCTGTTGATGTTGGGGCTGTACTTCGAGACGAGGACCTGGCCGGTCATTCTGCTGGCGTTGGTCTACTCGGTCTTGTATGTGCCCACGATGATGCTTTCCAACTCCTTGGCCTTTCAGCACCTACGGAATCAGGACTACGAGTTTCCTTGGATTCGGGCTTTCGGCACGCTGGGCTTCATTGTCCCCTTGTATGTCGTCGAGCTCTGGTGGCTGCGCGGTCTGGTGGGTGCCGAGATGGACCAGCGCCGGGGTGTGGTCTTCGCGTTTGCTGGGGTGACGGGGATCCTGATGGCCCTTTACTGTTTGACCCTGCCACATACGCCTCCCCGGGGTAAGAAACGAGACTACGCCCCAGGCGTAATCATCGGCATGATTGGACAGCGCCACTTTCTGGTGTTGATCTTGGTCAGTTTTCTGATCGCCATCGCCCACAAGTTCTTCTTTGTTTGGAACAGTCCGTTCCTGCGGGCGATTTTGGACAGTGGCCAAATCGAAGGGGCATATGAGGGAATCATCAGCTCGATTGGGCAGGTGTTCGAACTGGCGGTTATGACCGTGCTGGGATTCGCCATCAAACGCTACGGATTCAAGTGGACGCTCATCGCCGGGGCCAGCGCCTATACGCTGCGGTGTATTCTCTTCAGCCTTGTCTTTAGCCTGGATCCCGCGTTTTCCGGCAAGTTGTTGATGGCTCTGGCAGGACAGGCCCTGCACGGCTTCTGCTTCGGTTGTTTCCTCGCCGCCGGCTACATGTACGTCGACCGCGTGGCTCCGGGCGATGTTCGTGGCAGCATGCAAACCATGTATGGTACTTTTGTCATCGCCCTCGGCTTTCTGGTTGGCGGAGTGATCAGCGGCTGGATTGGCGACTACTACTTGATCGGTGGCGAGGGTGCCGAGGCGGTCCGCGACTGGACGAAGATCTGGTTCACGTGCGCTGTGATCGCCGCCATGGGAGTTGTGTTGCTGGTGTTGTTCTTTCCGGCACGAGTAGCTGAGCCCATCAAGGGAAAACCGGCTTGAGTACGCCAGCCTGCTAAATCAACGAGTTTGATCTCGAGACATACAAATCAGCCGGAACGCGTTAGCGTCCGGTTTTTCAGGAACCGTGGGCTAACCCGAATTATTCATGAGCGATCTGCTGCGAGGTCGTAAGTCCATCCGTGGCTTCGTCATGCTTCACAATTCTCCCTCGACGTATTGCTTCTAATACGCCTGCGGAAGAATTGCTCGCCTTCCTTGCCGCGAACGTACTTACAACCTCTCGCGACGATCTTCATGAATAATCCGGGCTAACGCCCAGCGGCTGATCTCGCAGAACGACGCTCGGTCATCTACGCATGTAATTCAGAAGCGGTGAGCATGTGACCTATCAGCTCTACTGGGGAGACCTGCATAGCCATTGTTCGATCAGCTATGGAGAAGGAACGGTTCGCCAGGCGGTGTTGCGGGCCCGCGAGCAGCTCGATTTCTGCTCGATTACGGGGCATGCGTTCTGGCCCGATATGCCAAGTGACCGGCAGCGTTACGGGGAGATCATCGATTACCACCGCGAGGGGTTTGCACGGCTGGCGCGTCATTGGCAGCAGCTGATCGGCGAGGCCCGCGAGAGCTCTGTAGAAGGCGAGTTCCTGGTACTGCCCAGCTATGAATGGCACTCGCTGAAGTACGGCGATCACAACGTCTATGCCGCGGGCCCGGAGTTGCCGTTGCAAGACGCCCCCGACCTGCCTGCTTTGCGCGACTGGGCCAGCGCTCGCGATGCCATCGTTGTGCCGCATCACATTGGCTACGCTGCGGGCTATCGGGGAATTGACTGGGAGTATTTTGACGGACAGACGTCCCCGATCGTCGAGATCCATTCGTTGCACGGCTGCTCCGAGAGTGAGCAGGCACCGTACCCGCTGCTGCACGACATGGGCCCCCGTGACGAACGCAGCACCGCGGCTGCGGGCTGGGAAGCGGGTCATCGGTTCGGGGTCATCGGCTCCACCGACCACCATGGTGGCTATCCGGGTAGCTTTGGGGACGGCCGAGCGGCGATTTACGCGACTGCGTTGACGCGGCAAGCCATTTGGGACGCGATCAAATGTCGGCGTGTTTATGCAGTGACCGGCGACAAGATTCAGGCCAAGCTGTTGGTGGACGACGCCTGGCCCGGCGCCGAAATTCGTTCCTCAGGGCGGCGCCAGCTGCGGGCAGAAGTCTGTGGCGCGGCAGCTATCGACTGCGTCGAGATTCTCAAGAACGACCGGGTGCTAAAAAGATACCATCCTTCCCGTTTGGAACCCGGTGATGCCGTAGCCCGGTTTCGGCTGCGAATCACCTGGGGTTGGGGACGCAAGGACGAGGCGGTCGCTTGGCAGGCTGAGCTTTCCTTAGACCAGGGCGAGATTGTTGACGTAGAGTCCTGTTTTTCCGGTCAATCGATTGTCGCGCCACGGGGTGTGGGCGGCCACGATGAAGCAGCGGACCAGCAGGATCTGCCCCACAAAGTCGTCGCCAGCAGCCCCAGCTCGGTCGCCTGGAGATCCGTAACGACGGGCAACCGATCGACACGACACTCTACAACCCAGGCGCTCACTCTAGAGCTGAACGCGCCGCTTAACGCCACACTGTCACTGCAAGTCAACGACCGCACCGTCGCCTATTCTCTGCATGAGCTCTTACGGAGAGGACGAGCGACCTATCTGCGAGGTTGGCTCTCTGAGGCCATCCGCGTGGGTCCGCTAGAGCCTTTGAGTGATTGTGTTGTTGACTGTGAATTTACTGACGAGCCGGACCAGGAGTGTGACCGGTACCGGTTGCGCGTCGCGCAAGTCAACGGCCAGTGGGCCTGGCTCTCTCCGATTTGGGTCGAGCGGTGAGGAAGAGAGGAGAGTGTTGGTTCCACCCGAGCCGGAAGCGCAAGGGAACCGTGGGCTAACGCCCAGCGGCTGATTTGGAGCGTAGCCGAACTCGCCAGAGTTTGGTGGATTGTCCGATTCGTTCAAATTCTGGCGAATTCGGTTACGAGAGGTTTCTGCAAGAACAAAAGGGCATCCTGTTGATCTTGTAGATCCTGTCCAACAAGCAGAAGACAGGATCAACATGATCAGCAGGATGGAGAGGACGGCGCCACGGCGGGATGTCCACCGCACTCAATGCAACAGCCGTGTAATCGATCGGGAGGGCGAGGCTCCTGCCGAGCCGGAAGCGCAATGGAACCGTGGGCTAACGCTCAGCGGCTGATTTGGAGCGTAGCCGAACTCGCCAGAGTTTGGTGGTTACTGGACAATCGTGACGCTGCGATCCTCGGCCAGCGACTTCACACCGGCCTCCAGGATCACCTGCGCCTCGCGGCCGTGTTTCTGATGGCAAAGTGCCCAGAACGGATCCCCTGTCTGTAGGCACGACAGGAAGTGACTGGTGGCCGATCGCATCGACTCGGGCTGCGCGGGAAGGCTAACCGACTGGCCCTCCTCGCAGTCAGCGGTCGCGTGGTACAGAGCGCCTCCGTCGCGCGGTTCCAGCATCATCGTGCCCTCGGTCCCGTAGATCACCGTCGAATAGGCGGAGAGCTTGCCGATCTGAGTCCAGGAGCCTTCGGAGACCGCCAAGGCATGTGGATACTTCATGATCAGCACGGCGTTGTCATCAACCGCGATCTCGGATTTGACGAACCGGCCTCCAACAGCGGTCACCTGACTGGGCAGTCCCAGCAAGACACTGGCCAGCACGGCACCGTAACAGCAGTAATCGATATAGGCGCCGCCCGCTCCGTTGCGCTGAGGATCGAATAGCCAATCGCAAAAGTACTCGGAGCAACCCAGCTCGCGGGGCCCGGCGTGAGCGGCCCGGTAACGGACCTGCCAAACTTCACCGATCGCACCTTGTTGCGCCAGTCCGATCGCGTGCTGCATCTGCGACCACCACGCGAACGGCCAGTTGATCATGAGCCGCGTGCCGGCCTGTTCGACTGCAGCGATCATCCGGTCGGCGCCCGCTTGATCAGCGGCCATCGGCTTTTCAATCAGCACGTGGAGACCGCGGGAAGCGGCCATCTCGGTCAATCGGGCACCGCTGGCGTTGTCCGCGAAGATGTAGACGGCGTCCAACTCTTCGCTGTCCAGCATGGTGTCGTAGTTACTGTATGGGCGAGCTTTGAACTCCATTTCGGCGCGGCCCAGCAGCTGCTGGTGCGGGTCAGCTGCGGCCACCAGAGTCGCGTCAGCGCACTGCTTTAGATCCGCAAGGTTCGTCCACACGTGGTCGTGAGTCAGTCCTAATACACCGATGCGATATGTCATCATGAGCTAGCAGCAAAAGAGTCTAGTTCGTTCGGTTTCTGTTAACGCCGAGGCGTATTCGCTGATCTCATACGCTTCGGCAAACTCTACCTGGGCTCCTCGGTCGGCGCCGAAGGCCGCACACAAAGCGTCCCGAAAACGGTCAGTCACCGCGCGCGAACGTTCCGCAAACCAACGGGCAAGCCACTCTTTCTTGGCATCATCGTCCGCCGGCACCTCTTCGCGCCCCCGGTTGTAGGGGAGCCACTCGTACACCTGCGACCGGTGGCAGTCCAGCATGTCGACAACGGTCGAGAAATAGTCGCCGATGTCCAGCACCACGTCCGGCCGTAGCGGCGCGGGACGGGTGAAGAAGTCGGTCATATACGCCACTACAGGATCTGCACGAAGGGCCTCCACCTCCCGCTCGACCAGAGGCACTGTCACCAGGTAGGACGCGTCCTGGACGGCCTGACCCACTGCCCGGTGGTCGGGGTGATAGTCATTCAACCGATGCGTGAGCACCAAGTCCGGTTTGAAGGTGCGAATGGTACGCACGACTTGTGCTCGAACTTCTAGCGTGGGCAGCAGCTGACCATCGGGAAACTCCCAAACCTCATACTCGGCTCCCACCAAACGGCCCACCTCAGCAGCCTCCGCGCGGCGTCGCGCGACCAGCTCTTGGGGTTCGCACGCGTGATGGCCGGAGCCGCCGTTGGTGACCGAAACGATCTTCACGGGATAACCCTTGTCGCAGTAAGCGGCGATCAGGCCCCCCGCGTGGAATTCGGCGTCGTCGGGGTGCGCGCCAAGCACCAATAGACGGGGCGGTTTACGGTCACTCATTCAATTCAGACTCCCGATGAAGGACGTGGGCCACGAAACGTCGTGGTCATTTCACTTAGTAACTCCAGGGGCAGGCCGACCACGTTCGACTCGCTGCCAGCCAAGACCTTAATCCAACCCAACTGATCTTGATAGCCAAACGCCCCCGCTTTGCCTTCCCAGGCACCAGTTTCCAGGTAGTCTTCCAAGGCCTCCGCGGAGATCGGTTCCATGTAGAGCTTCGTCGACGCCACTCGGCTGATCGTTTGATCGCCAGGTCTCCGCCAGAGGCAAACGCCGCTATAGACATGATGAGTTCGTCCACGAAGCAACGTCAGCATCTGGCGCGCGTGATCGATGTTGTGTGGCTTTCCCAGGATTTGACCACGGCACTCCGCCACTGTATCACAGCCCAGCACCAGGCCCTCGGTGACCCGCCTAGCCACATCGGCTGCCTTTTGCCGAGCCAGCCGGCTGACCAACTCTGGCGGCGTCTCGTTAGAACAGAATCCGCATTCGGCCGACTCGTCCGGGATGACCACCTCGAAGTCGTAGCCCGCCTGCTCTAGCAACTGGCGCCGCCTCGGCGACTGGCTGGCCAAGATGAGTTTTTCTGCATTCATGAACCCGCCGGCGGAATGCCCAGCTGTTGGATCTGTGATAGGGAGCTGCCTGATCTCTGCGGTGACCACCCGCTCGGCCGGCTCAGTCGTCCATACGTCATTGCATGGGTGGGGACGTTAGCTTGGCGGAACGCTCGGCGCTGGGCGTCATTTTATGCCTGAACGAGCCGTATCACCAGTTTGCTGCCACCGTACAGGTCGGCTACCAGACTCTTTGCTCGCGGATTCCGAACTCGCGACCGACTGAACGAGCACGGTCGCAGCCGCTTCATGCGCTGTTTTTGGGGGTTAGAAGCGAACCATAGAATCGCGATTGCCCCGTAGAATGATGATTGCCCGACGCCGTGGCGGGGACCCCTAGCAGCCTGTTGATTTTCTCAACGCGCCTGCTGCATCACGGGGATGTGATGCTAAATCAGCGACGTAAGTCGTTGATTTGCGAGCCACGAAGAACTCTGTTCTGAGCTTGGCGAGGTTGAAAAACGCCAGGAAGGCGTTTTTCAACAGGCAGCTAGTTCAAAGCCGAAGGGACAAAAGACCAGAATGCAGCTAGAGGTACTCTACGAAGATAATCACCTACTGGCCGTTGTGAAGCCGCCTGGCCTAGCGACAATGGGTGTGCCAGCGGGTCGTCCCAGCCTGCTGGCGATCAGCAAGCAGTACATTAAGCAAAAGTACCATAAGCCGGGTAATGTCTATTTGGGCATTGTCAGCCGGCTCGACGCGCCGGTTACAGGTGTGGTTTTGTTGGCACGTACGTCGAAGGCAGCCGCGCGGCTGACTGACCAGTTTCGCCGCGGTACAGTCGAGAAACTCTATTGGGCTCTGGTTGAAGGTGTGCCGGATCCGGTCGCCGCTGACTGCCACGATTGGCTGCGGGCCGACGAGCGGCACCGTCGCGTGCACATCGCTACCAGCTCGCATCCTTCAGCCAAGGAAGCACACTTGTCCTACTGTACGCTGCGGCAGGTGGCGAGGGCTACACTGCTAGAGGTCAGGTTGCATACCGGCCGGAAACATCAGATACGGGTCCAGCTGGCGGACCGTGGCTGGCCCATTCTGGGTGACCGCAAGTACGGTGCGCAGCGGAAATTTGCCGCGGGAATCGCCTTGCACGCCAGGTACCTTGCGTTACAGCATCCGGTCCGCGACGAGCCGCTGGAGCTGACCGCCCCCCTGCCCCCAGGATGGCCACAGATCGAGTCATAAGCCGGTGGCGAATCGACCGTTCACCAGCAAATACTTGGCGCCAGCAGGGCACAGTCGGTACCCTAGTAGGCAGTTCGCACCTCCAAAGGCATTCGCCGTTTTCAACCTGCTGAGGGAATCCAGCGGTGTCCAGTTCGACTGAGACTGCTTTTCGCAATCGGGCCCTGCTCTCCGGCTTGGTCGACCGAGAGGCACTGGAACGCGCCGAGTCCGCGATTCGGGCCGTGGATGGATCGGATCCGGATGAAGAGGTTTCCGAGGAGAGTTTGGTCAAGTACTTGGTCGACTCGGAGTTGATCACCGCCTATCAGGTCGACCAGCTGCGTGCCGGTAGAACGAAGCTCAACTTAGGTCCCTACATCGTGACCGACTTCATCGGTCAGGGCGGTATGGGACAGGTGTTCAAGGCTGAACACAAGGTCATGGGCCGCGAATGCGCCGTCAAGGTGCTGCCGTTTCATCGCTCGACGCCCGAAGCAATCGCGACCTTCATTCACGAGATCAGGACTCAAGCCAAACTCGACCATCCCAACTTGGTGCACGCGTATGACGCGGGGCACGACGGCAACGTCCACTATCTCGTCACAGAATTTGTGCCCGGCACAGATCTCCGTCGGCTCGTTCGATCGGAGGGACCGCTGACAGTTCAGCAAGCGGCGAGCATTGTGATGCAAGCAGCTTTGGCGCTTGAGTACGCCCACGAGCGCGGCCTGATCCACCGGGATATGAAACCGGGGAACATCCTAGTAACCCCCGAAGGGGTCGCCAAGGTATCGGATCTAGGCCTGGCCAACTTCATGAACGAAGACGACGATCCCCGGGCTGGCAAGATTGTCGGCACGGCCGACTACCTGGCCCCGGAACAGATCCGAAATCCGCATGACGTCAACAAAGCTAGTGATGTCTATTCGCTGGGCTGCACCATGTACTACGCGGTCACCGGCAAAGTTCCCTTTCCTGGGGGAACGCCAGGCAGCAAGGCCAAACGGCACCTCGAAGAGACTCCCTGGCATCCGCGACGCTTCAATCCAGAGGTCAGCGAAGAGTTTGTGGAAGTGATCGCCGACATGATGGAAAAGGACCCAGCCGCAGGACGCTTGACAGCAGGAGAAGTTGTCGGCCGGTTGGAGTCCTGGGCCAGCGACGCTGGGCCGATACCCACCTACCAGCTCACCAAGTCCCGCTGGGCACCACCACCGCTGCCCACCGATGGCGAAACCCAGGAGGACGTTGCCGAGCTAGAAGACCTTGCCCAGGAGAGCTCGACACAAGCCTCGCAAGGGACGGAGCCACTGGTCGCCGGGAGCCAAGAGACCGGGCAGGTCGAGCCGGAACGAAGCCTGCCTTCGCCGCCACCTCTGCCGGTGCAGCGCGCGCCGACGGAACGCGCGGGCCCTGAAGCCTGGGTCGTCATCGTCTCGCTCCTAGTCGGCGCCGCAGGCGGGTTTTTCCTGCGCGGCTGGCTGGGCTGGTAGTAACCCGAAGCGTTAGTTTTGATGTTGCGCTTTCGCCGTGTTGCAGGTGAAAAGCAGGTGGAATTCGTCGCGTTGTTCGGAACCCGAAGCGTAAGCGAGGGGGAGTCGGCGTACCAACGTGAGTCATTCCCCTCGCTTACGCTTCGGGTTACGATTGAGGCAAAGTGCGCAACTTCAAAACAGGGGCGCTGGCTTCCTCGGAGATCGGCGCCGGTAGGCAAGAAACCACCTTGTCTAGACCGACAAAAATGGAGCCCGACGTGAGCAACAGACGCTTCACGATGCGGTCGCTGTTCGTGGCGATCACCGTCGTGTGCCTGCTGAGTTGGCTGGGACGATTCGGCCCCGTGTTTGCCCTTCTCGGTGTCGTGGCCGTCGGTGCACTCATTGGAACGGCGGTCGCGTTCAAACGGTCTCGAACGAACAACTTTTTCGTGACTGTCTTGGGCGGGGCGGCGGGAGGCTCCCTGCTGGCTGGCGTCCCGCTGACGATACTTTTCATCGTCGGCTGGTTGATCAGCGCCGGGGCTCCAGCGGGCCAACCGCATCTCTTCGTGGCGCACATTGTTGCCTGGTGCCTTGCCGTGGCAGCCTCGGCGGCCATCGGCGGGTATCTCGGTCTGGCCGGCTGGATCTACTTGCGTGCAGTTCAGGTCAGCCGGGAGCGTAACCGGCGCAACGACAACACCTGCGTCCAGCAGTGCACCAACCAGAGTTCACAAAGTTGACCGTGGGTTGGCGAGCTTGATGCACCATGTCGGGGTCAACTTGTCCGGCCATGACCGCGCGTTAGGCTACGGTCGAGTTTGCTTGCCAGCGGTCAGAGCATTGCTTAGCATGGCCGGTAGTGCCCTGCCGACCGGCTTTGCAGAGTTTCCTTCCCGAGCTACTTCATGCTCTCGGTTCGAATATTCGGCGGAGGACTCTGACCGGAATATGCTGGCCTCTGAGGAGCGTAGGGCATCCGTCCGGATGGAGCCGCAACTGGCTTGCGAACGTCTGTCTCCGTCACTTGTTTTGGATAGTAGCTGTTGCTAGTCGGCCAGCGATTCGTAGTCATGGGTGCTGACGGCGTGCTGCCGAGGTGGCCGTGGGACCAGTGCGCGTTCGGAAGATAGTGAGCTGTGGTTGGCTGAAGGACCTGCTGCGGTACGAACTGTTGAACGGGCACCGTCACGGTCTGAAAACGAAGAGCGGTGTACGGCACGAACGTGGTCCGTGTACCGCCGAGGAAGCTCCAGCTTGACACGGGTCGATACGCGACCACCGGCTGGCTCATGGTTACCTGCCGGTAGGTAGTTGTTGGCTGATAGGTGGTTGTCGGCTGGTAGGTGGTGGTTGGAACGTATTGCAAAGGACGCGTGGCCGTTGTGCCTTGTGGGCACACACAAAGCGGGGTTTGTCCCATCGCTTGTGTTGAACCTACAAACGACATGAAAAGCGTCAAAGCGACACGAAAGTCGGCAAACCTCATCATCTAGCCCCCAAAACGGTTACACAACGTAAAGCTTATTCTCTTAGACTCGCGATGTTTCCGGATGTCAACTGTAAAGCGGGTGTCGCCTCGCATTTGGCGGGAAGTTAGGAATGTGAAGTGTCTGTCGACAGCCTCATCCTTAACGGTTCGGGTACTTTTGAGGCGTCGTTTAGAAACATCACCGAGGCACTGCGCAGTTTAGCTAAAGTATAGGTCACTAATCACAGTAGAGCGTCGAAAGAAGGGTGGCAAAATGTCCAGGCTAGTCGGGTTCAAGTGGTTGGTATGTTGGTTGCTGATATGTCTGCCTTCGATTGGACTTGGTGACGAGCGCGCGCAGAGCGTTAGCCCGGATTATTCACGAGGGGTTGAAGATTGGGCAGAGATATGTGGTTGAGCTTTTGATGTAGGTTCGCGACCGCCAACGGGCAGAGTTCCCCCTTTCCCCCTTGCGAGGGCAGGTGACGGTGAAGATTTGACGAGGGAGACGGACAAGGGCGGGCGGCTACGTGCCAGGAGCCAAGGCTTGAGCCACGGTGCGGAAGAAGGGCAGATATGGCCAGGAGCCTGAAAGAAATACACGCACGCGACGTGCGGTGATCTTCATGCGTGAGGCTACTTTGATCAGCATCATCCGCCAAGTGTTCGCATGGCCTTCACCCAAAGGATCGGCTTGGCGGCGGCGATTGAACTGGCCGCGACGCGTGCGACCCGTGGACGCTTCAGCCGGAATTTCATGTGTCACTTGCAACGGGTCCGATCCTTGCTCCGACAACACTTTGACCGTCGGTTCCAGTGGCGGCGAGGCGATTCGTCGACGCATCTGCACCAGCAGGTTGTTGGCCGCGCAGTGCAGAAACATGCGGAAGCAATTCGCCATATAGCGATGATCGCTCAGCCGATCTGCGCACAGATCACATTTCAGCTCCTTGTTGCGGTTCTCGCTTTCGCCGCGTTCGCTGTACTCATCATAAGCGCCGTGCGGCAACGTGCGGGCTCCAGGACGATTGGTTACAACGGCTCGGCGGTTCGTCCCCTGCGAGTTGGCTTCGCACTTGACGACGACCCACCGCGGCTGCTCCCAAGTGCCGGGTTGGTAGTCAAAGCCCGTGAAGAGCCGTTGCGGCTGGCCGCTCTTTTCGCACGCTTCGACGGCTGTTTTCAGCAATTCCTCGCTGTTTCGCTTCAACACGTTATTCATGCCAACGCCAATCGAGTAGAGGACACTCAGCCGCTCACAGACCCGATAAAACCAAGGTTTGGCATAGCCCGAGTCGGCCCGTACGTGAATCACAACATCAGGAAATTTTTCACGCAGAGCCTCGACGACACGTTCCAAATCAAGTCCCAGTCCGAGCGCCGGGTCCGCCGTGCCGTACAGCAGCGCTGGCAGCACGACCAAGTCGTTGTCGGCACAGGTGATCGCACGCACTAGGTATTGGTACTGCTTGTAGTATCCGTGGTAGAAGATCAATTGTTGTTGACCGTGAGTGGGATCGTCGAAAACGTCAATGTCCAAAGTAATCTCGACGGGCGTCTCGTCGAAGGAGTCCACGAAGTGTTGAAGGAACCACTCTTCCAACCGCAACAAGTCAGCTGGGGTGACGGCATTTTCAAACCGCGACAACGTGGGTTGACTTGCCAAATCTTTATCGTCCGGCAAGCGGTCCGCGATCATTTTGAAGATGGCGTCACTGCGTAACGCATCATGATCATTCTGGTCTTCGTAGCCGGCGACAATGCCGAACACGCGACTTCGAACCATCTCCAACACCGAATGAGTTGGGTCGGTTCGAGTGTCACCCAATTGAGCGGCAAACCCCTCTGTCAGCTTCAGTTTTTCGTCGAACTGCCGAAACAACAGCAGTCCGGTATCCGTGGAAAGATGTTCCTGTACCGGTTCAATTTCGATAGGCAATTCTGTCGAGAAACCCAGTTCCACATTCCAAACATCGTGTAAAATCATTTCGAGCCTCCAAGCGTTGAAAGAAGTCCTTTAGTCATCACTTCTTAGATGCGTTTGGAGGCTCAAGAATTCCCGCTTTCGTGAATAATCCGGGTTAGCGACGCCCGGGCCTTCGTGGCGGCCGTGAGGGAGCTACTGGATGACCTTGACGTTGCAGCCCGCCCCGCATCTGGCGCACCGGCAAACGAAACCGTCGCCGATCCTGCAAAAACGCCCGTGCCGAAGCAAGCCTCAGATCAGGTGCAAGACGACTGTTGTGGCGACCTGTCGACACGAGTTGACAACCTCGATGCTCAGCTGGATGTGATCTTAAGCAGGCTAAGGACGGCCCTGACAGATGACAATACCCCCAGCATCCTGCCCAGTATGAGCATTCGGAGGTTTCGCGAAGAGCTAGTGCAAGCTGTGCAAGGCAAGGTCATCGTTCGCAATCTGACCGACCATGCCGTGCGGGTTAAGGTCAACTCGGAGTACTTGGAGATAGACAAACAGAAGGTGGCCCGCACAATGGCTCCCATCGGTCGGGTTTGGACACAAGTCTTGTCCTACAACGACCAGGGCCTCGACAAAGCCTGGTATGACGTGAGTCGTCAATCGAAAGGTACGTACCACGAAGTGAGCGAGTGGATTTTTCCACATCAGAGCATCAGTAAGAAGGCGCGCAACTACTTTCAGGACCCTCGAGCCGGTGAGCCTAACGAGGCGGTGTTGCTCATTCTGGTACGATCGGACCGATAAGGTGCTCCAGCTCGCCTATCTGCCTGTTGAAAAACGCCGTCCTGGCGTTTTTCAACCTCACCAAGCTCAGAACAGAGTTCTTCGCGGCTCGCAAATCAACGACTTGCGTCGTTGATTTGGCATCACATCCCTGTGATGCGACAGCCCGTCGAGAAAATCAACAGGCTGCTAGCGAAGTCGAGTCAAGGGCTTCGCTGCGAGGCCGCCATTTTTCAGACGAGAGTCCATCCACGTATGCCACGCATCCTCTAGTTCTTTGATGCTGCGGAAATCGTAGTGTTCAGCTAGCGCTTGGTCCCAACTGGTTGCACGGCCGGCCAAAGCGAACGCGATCGCATCTTGGCGACTGCCCTGGTCAAGCAGGTATTCCATGAATCCGCAGGCAACAGCGTACTTCTTTTGCTCTGATGCACTGATGTGACTTTCAGAGAGGATTGGCTCTAGCGAGGGCCAGTTTCCAGTCTTGACAAATCCCTGCAGTATTTCGGCGCGAATGCGCTGACGCCGAGCGTCGTCGTACATGCCAGCGGCACCCTCGCTCGCCCATGGCGGTAGTTGCCCTGGAAACTCGGTAGCGAGCACCACGTGTGTCAGTTCATGAGCAAGCGTTGATCCGACGGCTCGTTCGTGAGATGTGGTCAACCAGACGATGTGTGAAAGGCTGTCCGGACTGTCAGCCACCCAAGCCAGCCCTTCATCCCTGTCCGCAGAGATACTCACACAGATCAGCGCTAGACCTTTTCCTTTGGGCAGCGGAGATCTGAGCCACTCTTTGGCGAGCTTAAGTCGAAGGTCTTCGGCAGAAGTCAGAACCTCTCGAGCCAAAGTGTTCGACGGCGCTCGGACAATAAAGTTCTTGTTTGCGGCGGTGGCGCCAGCTGACTCTGCTGCTGATGTGACTCTTACCAATCCGAACAACAGCAGTACAAGGGCACTTCGTAGCACATTGGCCTCCTGCCAATAGGTTGATGGGGCGTTGGCATCCGATCCAAAGCGTCGTTATGTTCCACCAACCGAGTTCATGTCAACAACGATGCGCGACACGCCGGAAGCGTTGCTAGCGTTGCCTGCAGGCGCCTCGTATTCCAACACCCTTAGTTGGCATAGACGGCCGCTCCAGCGAAGTCATGCCGTGCGACGTCCTCCGGCGCGCAGAAGGTGTTCTTTACATTGAGACATTGAAGATTCAGGCTCGCTAGGTTCGCAAGGCCGTTCTCGTCGACATCAGTCTCCGTCAGCACGAGGCTCCTCAATGAGGCAATCTTGCTGACGTGAACCATACCACTGCTGGTGACCGGATTGTTCTTTAGGTTCAAGTGCCGGAGCTGCGAGAAGTGCTCGAGGGCGCGAAGATCTTCATCTCCCAGGCCACAGTTCACGAGGTTCAGATGAGTGATATCCGATGACAGCTTCGCCAGATCGTTCCCCTCGAACTCGCGTTTGCCTCCAGTTCGGATGCTTATCTTGGCGAGCTGTGAGAGTTTTCCCAGGGACGCAAACGGTGGCTTTATGTCGAGGTACCATAGATCGAGGCTCGCAAGCTGCCGTAGTTGTTTCAGGTGTTTGACCCCGTGAGACGTCACAGAACCTCCATCAATCGTGAGCAACTCGATCTGTTGAAACTCCCTGGCAATCGCCTCAAGACCGCGATCAGACAGTGAGCAACGGCTGACCTTTAGCCACCTGACTTTTGGAAACTTCTTGCCGATTTCGGAAAGATACTCGGGGGAAAGTGTGCTCAGCCCGTCCAGCGTCAAGGCGACAACTTGGCTCGCCTTGGAGACGCTGCTCAGCTTGTCGCCTGGCGAGAGTAACCACTCCCTTTCGTAGCCGGTCCGCTGTTCAGTCCCAAGTTCGCAGCTACATTCCGTCTCGTTCCAGACGATCGTGATCCCATCCAAATCCAACCAGGACTGGACGAAATTGACTGCATCCCCGAAGAACTTCGGGATGTCGTTGTACGCCCCGGCAACGACCGCCAGCACGACGAACCCCGACCAACACAGGACCCTGCGCTGGCTTCGGTGGCGATGGCAGAAAAGCACACGGCAAGGTTGTCGACATCTTTCGCCTTTTTTCGTCCTCCCAACACAAGTTGGCATGTCTTACCCCTTTACTTGTGTACGTCTGCAGGGCTGACTGGGAACAGCAATGGGTTGGCGCAAGCCTGCTCGGTGCACCCCGTCTTCAGCCCCCAGCGAAAGTCCGCTTGCGATTCAAATGGCCGAACGACGCTCGGGGCAGTTGGACTCCGAGCCGGCCGATGATACGCACAATCGTACCACGGGTACGATCGTTTACTACAAGCAGGTTCGCACGACAGACTCTGGCGAGTTCGGCTACGTCCAAAATCAGCCGCTGGGCGTTAGCCCACGGTTCCCCCCAAACCGGATGCTAACGCATTCCGGCTGATTGAGCCGAGGGCGTGCATGGCTAGAGCTGTAGCTCGCGGAACGGTGTATTCCGGCGCTGAGCGTCAGTCAGTACTTGCCGGAACGGCGCGGCAGGGAGTCCGACGCGCATGGATAGCTTATTGCGCCGCTTGTTACGGCCTACTTCTCCGATCGAGTTCCGCCAAACTCTGGCGAGTTCGGCTACGTTCCAAATCAGCCGCTGGGCGTTAGCCCACGGTTCCCCCCAAACCGGATGCTAACGCATTCCGGCTGATTGTGCCGAGGGCGTGCATGGCTAGAGCTGTAGGCCGGAACAAGCGGCGGGAGAAATGACGATTTTCTAGCTCGGCGTGACCGCCGCGCCGCTGCGGCGCTCGCGGAGCGATTGTATTTGGCGCTGAGCGTCGGTGAGCACCTGCCGTAACGGCGCGGCAGGGAGTCCGGCGCGCATGGATAGCTTCTTGCGCCGCTTGTTACGGCCTACTTCTACTCCGATCGGTTCCGCCAAACTCTGGCGAGTTCGGCTACGTCCAAAATCAGCCGCTGGGCGTTAGCCCACGGTTCCCCCCCAAACCGGATGCTAACGCATTCCGGCTGATTGAGCCGAGGGCGTGCATGGCTAGAGCTGTAGGCCGTAACAAGCGGCGGGAGAGATGACGATTTTCTAGCTCGGCGTGACCGCCGCGCCGTTCCGGCGCTCGCGGAACGGTGTATTCCGGCGCCGAGCGTCAGTTAGCACCTGCCGGAACAGCGCGGCAGGGAGTCCGACGCGGATGGATAGCTTATTGCGCCGCTTGTTTCGGCCTACTTCCACGATCGGGTCCGCCAAACTCTGGCGAGTTCGGCTACATTCCAAATCTGCCGCAGGTGTTAGTTAGCCCACGGTTCCCCCCCAAAACGCCGTGCCCTCCATCCTGATGATCATGTTGATCCTGTCTTCTGCTCTTTTGACAGCACTCGCCGGTAAACAGCCGCCACACCGGCTGCCATTGCCTGGTCTGAAAAGTGTTCCGCCTGCCGCCGCCGTGCCTGCTCGCGGATCGTGGCCCAGTCCCGGCGGCCTGTTACCAGGTCCTGCATCTGGCCAGCCAACTGTTCGGCGTCACCCGGATCGGCGAGCAGACCACTGACCCCGTGCTCGATCGCTTCCGGGACCCCCTGCACGCGCGTGGCAATCACGGGCACACCTGCGGCCATCGCCTCGAGCACCACCATCGGCAGCCCCTCGCCGAATAAGCTGGGGAGTACAAACATGTCCATCTGTGCTAACTCGGCCGCGACGTTGTCCGTAAAACCGATCCAGTCGATCGCGTCGCCAAGCGACATTGCATCCACACTCGCCGAGATACTCTGCCGATAATCCTCGGACTCGAACGGTCCCACAGCGCGCAAACGGACGTCTGCGCCTGCGACCCGCAGTCGTCTCAGAGCCTCCAATAGCACCTCGAGCCCCTTACGCGGGCGGAACAAGGCGACGGTCCCGATCGTCCAGGTCGCAGCGGGTGGCGTCGCGCCGCGAAACTGGCTGGGTGCAGGCACGCCGTTGGGAACGACTGTGATCAGCTCGTCTGCGTAGCCGCTCGACTGCATATGATCCGAGAGGCTTCGCGAAACGGTAATCAGTCCGTTCGCTCCCCGCAGAGAGAGTCTTTCGTGTGCTGCATTGAGCCAATTTCGCACCCGATTTGTCGAGTCACGAACGGTTGGGCTGTGAACATGGTAGACGAACGGCACGTGGCAGAGATGAGCAGCCAGCCGACCGATCAAAGCGCTCCGCGGAGTGTGGGCATGAATCAGCGAATACCCTTCGCGACGCACGATCCTGGCCACCTGCCAGGCGGGTGTGAAGTCCAAGCGATGCCGCATGGCAGTCTCGAACAGCGGCGCTTGCGAGAGGCGCACCTTGGGAAAACGAGCTGGCTTGACGCACGCGAACCCTACCGCGAATCCGGCTTTGGGAAGTCCGCCAGCCAACAGGTCCTGCACGCGTTCGGCGCCCGAATAGTACTCGCCGTTGATCACATGCAGCACCTTGGCCGGAGCGCTGTCTTCCGATGGAGCGACCTCGGCCAGGTCACAGGGCATGGTCGCGATCGTGGGGGGGGCGATAGAGGTGTCCGTTTGGAGATCCATGAATCCAGTAGCAGTTTCAGAACGACGTAGTCGGCACACCGCCCGTTCCGTGGCCGTTGGGCTCAAGTAGTCAGCACGCTCCGTCTACCGTAACTGGCAAAAGCGGACGGCACGCGGAGCGTGCCTGCTACTGTTACATTACGGCGAAGTAGTTTTCTACGGCGAAGTCGAACGCCTCGGGGGTGAGCTCCGCCTCGCAGCCTTGGTAGTAGCAATGGTTGAGAACCTGCTGCAACAGGTCTCGCGGTTGGCAATTCCGAAACGGCCGGTTGACAGCTCGATAGTGTTTCTCGATCAGGTAGTCGATCGCTTCCTGATTGTATTCGAATCCCAGCTTCGGACAGAAGATCTCGAAGAGCTTGCGAAACTCATTTTCGGAAGGGTCGATCACTTCGATCTTGTAAGGAATTCGTCGCAAGAACGCCTCGTCCACGAGATCCTTCGGCTCAAGGTTGGTCGAGAACACGATCAGTTGGTCGAAAGGAACCTGGATCTTCTTGCCGTTGCCCATATTGAGGAAGTCATACCGCTTTTCCAGCGGCACAATCCAGCGGTTCAACAATTCATCGGTGCTCATCCGCTGCCGTCCAAAGTCGTCAATCACCAACGTTCCACAGTTACTCTTGAGCTGCATCGGAGATTCGCTGATGCCGGTGGCGTCGTTCTTGTTGACTTCGAGATTATTCATCGTCAACTCACCACCCACGACAATCGTCGGCCGTTTGATGCGGATCCAGCGCTTATCTACCTTCGTCGAGTCCAGTAAGCCGGTATGCTCTTTGAGAGGTGCCGCCTCGTGGTTCATCGGATCAAAGAGCCGCATGATCTCACCGTCGACTCCGATCGCTCGGGGCACCCAGATATGCTCGCCGAAGGCGCTCGTGACCCGTTCGGCGATGCTGGTTTTGCCGTTTCCGGGCGCGCCAAACAGGAACAGGCCGCGGCCCGAGTTGATTGCCGGCCCGAGCCGGTCCAGCATACGAGGGTTGATGAGTAGGTCCGAAAACGCGCGCTCCAGGTCGTCCGCGGTGGGGTGTTGGCCGCTAGAGATTGGGCTTCCACGCTCGCGATGTAGTCCTCCAAAGAAACCGGAGCGGCACCAAAGTAGGTGCAATGTTGGTTCAGCCGCCGCGCTCGCTCACGGCCGATATCGGTCAGCTGGTAGACGTAGTCGTTCATGGGAGCTGTGTCCCGGTAAACAACCAGTTGGTCTTGTTTGAGTTGTTGCAGCACGTCGTCGATCATCACAAACGGCAGTTTGACGTGGTCGGCGAGCACTCTGCCGGCGGCATCTCCGCGGGCCAGCAGCAGCTTCAGGAGCAGCGCTTCGACCTCGCTTTCGCCGAGACCGCTCTCAGCCAGGCAGCTGGGTTCGAGAGGCACGAACTCTTCGGCCGTTTCCCCGGCAACGGGGCTTATCGTCGCGGGCCTAGCCGGCTCGGATGGCACCATAGGATCCTCTTGCTGCAGCAGCTGCGCAGTTTGCTCGATAACCTCATCCGCTCTCGTGGCCGCAGTCTCAGCTGTGGCGGGCTCCTCGTCCCACTGAGTCTCTTCCACTTCTCCAGGCGAGTCGCCCGCCAGCCGGTGGATGCGAGCCAGCAGCGAGGCCAGCTTGTCGTCGTCCGCCGGTCCCCCGGGTTGGGTGGCCTCGACGGCCTGCCAATCTGCAGCGTCGGGTTCTTGGCCTGCACCGGCGAGTCGCTCCAGCAATTTGTCGTCGTCGAGGTTTGGCATCGGCGTTTCCGTTTTTCTTCTCATCGATCAGTGAGGGCGACAGGCCCGGCGGATAGCAGCTGCGCTGAGAACCGGTAATCAAACGTAGGTTCCGCTGCATTTACCGTCAAAGAAGACGACAATCTAGCCCACCAAGGCGACGATCGTGAGGATTGCAAGGACTACGGCGATTCTAGCGCAGGAACAGCAACACGTAGATCGTCGCCAGGGCGATTTGGGCGACTGCGAAGGGGATGGCCGCCTTGACGAACGCGACAAAAGTCAGTGGCAGCTTGTGTTTGTGAATGATCGTCACGGCCACCAGCGTGGAGGCCGATCCGATTGGGGTCAGGTTTCCACCGAGGTTGGCGCCAAAGACAACCGACCACCAGAGGCCCGACTCGACGGTGGCCCCGTCGGCCACCGGAGCCCCCAGACCGGCCAGAATACTCGCCAGCATGGCGGCCAACGGGATGTTGTCGGTCACACTGCTCAGCGTGGCTGCGCCAATCAACAGCATGACAGTATCCCGCCAATTCGCCGTCGATGCGGTGATGTCGACCGCAGCTGCCTGCACGGCGCTGCCGATGGCCGTCAACACTTGCGCGTGCTCCATCACATAAATCACCACGAACAAGGCCATAAAGAAACCAAGCAGATCCCAATCGACAGACTTGTAGAACTGATCAACTTCGCTTTTGTACCGGACCAGCATGAGGCTCGCGAATGCCAACGCAATGAACCCCATGCCAAGATGCTTGATGTTGGCCGGCAAGATAGACGCGGTAGCGATGCAGATGATAAACAGTACGAGCATCACGACGCCGAACCAGAAAAACCCCCAACTCTCGACGCCGTCATTTTCGTCGAAACTCGAGACGAGTTGCGCCGCGGTTTCCCGGTCTGCGGCAGACGATAACCTGCGCACAGCAAACAACCGCGCCCCCATCCAGATCGTCAGCGCGGTGGCGACCAGCACGTAGGGCGACGCCTTCACAAAAAACATCACGAAGCTGATGTGCGCCGTCGTACCCACGATAATGTTGGGCACAGAGCTGATAAGTGTGAGCAGCCCCCCGATGTTGGTCAGCAACCCTTCGATGAGCAAGAAACCGAGCAGTTTGTCTCGCCGGCCAAGTTTCTCGAGCGAGACCACGGTCAGCGAACCGACGATGATCATTGCAGTGACGTTGTTCAGTACCGCCGAGAAGACGACAGTCATGATGCCGTAAAACCAAAGCAGCAGAAGCGGATCTCCCCGCGACGCCTTGGTGACCTTGATGGCGATCCAGGTGAAGAGACCTGATTTGCTCGTTACATCGACAAACAAACTAGAACCCAGAATGATGGCAATTACGCTCCAATTGATGCCGGGAATGTAGACCGGCATGTCCAACCGGTGCCCACCTACATGAACCGTCTCGGTCTCGTCTGCACCGGCGTCCGGCTCGGCTGGCAGATGCACTTCAATCGGATGCTCGTAGTCCGGCTCGGTATCAAGAACGTATTCGCCATCGACCCGCTCGACTTCCACGAGTTCATGGCTCCCGATCACGACGCGATCAAAAGGCAAAACATCAAAGGCAGCGCCGAGCAGCAAACAGCCAACAGCGAACAAACCGGCGATCAGGGATTTCTTGGCGTGGATTTTTTCTTCGAGGGCGAGGCAGACGATGAGCCCCACCAGGAGGACAGCGAAAAGTGCGGTGGTTGCGGCGGAGACCTCGTGCGCGCCGAGTGGCAGGTTGCTCATTTGTGATTCCCTTCTTACGGCTATGCCGGCTGTGCCTTGCAGCCGCGACGCATCTGGGGCGTTTCCAACTGCGAATTACAGCAGCAGCAACGGCGTCTGACGTAACTCGACCGCCAGGGATAGGCGGCACCGTGCATGGCCAGTTGGTCTTCGTCTTTTGTATTCATGACCACCAAGTCGATTTGGTGTTCCTCGATCAGCCGCTTGTAGTCGCCCAGCTGGTGGCCCAGCGTGACGGACTCGTGGATCTCGACGTGAGCTGCTGCCGCCGAGAGTACCTCTTTGCAGGATAAGATATAGTCCCGCGGTTCCTTCATGAGTCGCTCCAGTAGGGCCTCCCGGGCTTCGTCGGTTTCGATCGTAGGAATCCTAGAGATCGTCTCGATGTATCTCTCGAAGGTGGCCTCATCTTCCACGTGTGCCAGCCATAAGCGGCCGCCCGGCTCGGAGAGCCGAGCGGCAAAGCTGACTAGATGGTGGTCTCCGCTCAGATGATCGGTGATCGCCATCACCCGCTGGCGCGAGCCGAACGTGGTTTGTGGATCCGGATTCGCTGCCGGTGCCGGCAGCAGAAGGACCGGTTGCTGCGTGGCCTGGGTGAGCACGTCTACGAAAACACCCAGGCTGAACGGGTAGTCGTTAGCTGGTCGCTTGAGATTCCGGTAGGTACAGACCAAGTCCGGACTGAAATCCTCGACGAGTTGAAGTAGTTGACGAACTTCCAGGAAATCACTGTCCTGAACCAGCCGGGTAGAGAACGGACCGTTGGTGGCAGACGACCCGAGGAAACTGAGTGCCGCTTGCTCGAACACCTTGGCGCTGCTGGAATCGAGCGTGGTCACGACGAGTATCGATCGCAACTCGACCTGCTCGGGGACAAAAGCCGGTTTGTCCGCCGCTTTGAACACGCTTTCAAATTGATCGATGTTGGTCATGCGAGGTACCCCTGTGATCCGGCTGGAATGCGGAAAAACTATCGCCTGTCGCTCGGCGACGCAACCGCCCCTGTGGCGATGTGATGATTGGAATCGACAGCCGACGTCGCTCGGCTCATGTCACAGGCAGCCCGCCGCCCGCCGCGCCGTAGCCACGCCATGTCAACCGCCCGGACTGCCGGGAAGAGGGCACTCAGCTGCCGCTAGCGACCTACAGAAACGAGGCCTAATACGCTAGAATCCTCGGCAAACGCTGCTGAATCGACGACGACGGTTACTTCGCAAACTAGGACTGCCAGAGTATGAGTGGAAACAAGATCGACCCGTTTGGCGCCCGTGATACGTTTGAGACAGCTGACGGCCCCGTCGGAATTTACCGGATCCGCCGCCTGGAGGACCGCGGGATCACCAACATCGCGCGATTGCCCTACTCGATTCGTGTGCTACTCGAATCGGTGCTGCGGTGCTGCGACGGCACGGTGGTTACTCGCGACGATGTGCAGCATCTGGCAGGTTGGCAGGCGGATCGACCGGCCGCTGTCGAGATCCCCTTCAAACCTGCTCGCGTGGTGCTGCAAGATTTCACCGGCGTGCCCGCTGTCGTGGACCTTGCCGCAATGCGCAGCGCCATGCAGCGGCTGGGGGGTGACCCCAAGAAGATCAATCCGTTGATTCCTGTTGACCTGGTAATCGACCATTCGGTTCAAGTCGACTCGTTCGGCTCGGCCGCTGCGCTGCAACAAAATGTCGAATTGGAGTTTCAGCGAAACCGCGAACGGTATGAGTTTCTGCGGTGGGGCCAGCAGGCGTTCGACAACTTCCGTGTGGTGCCACCGAATGTGGGGATTGTGCATCAGGTGAATCTTGAGTTCTTGGCACGGGGCGCGTTTCTCCGCCAGGACGACATTGGTCCGGTCGCGATTCCCGACACGTTGGTTGGAACCGACAGCCATACCACCATGATCAACGGCCTGGGGGTGGTTGGCTGGGGCGTCGGGGGAATCGAGGCGGAGGCCGTGATGCTGGGACAGCCACTCTACATGCTGATGCCCGAGGTGGTAGGGATGGAACTTGTCGGGAGCTTGCCGGCTGGCGCCACGGCCACCGACATGGTGTTAACCGTGACTGAGCTCTTGCGAAAGGAAGGAGTCGTCGGCAAGTTCGTCGAGTTCTTTGGAGACGGAGTCGGCACGATGGCGCTGGCGGATCGCGCCACGATCGCCAACATGGCGCCTGAATACGGTGCCACGATGGGTTTCTTCCCATTCGACGAGGAGTCGTTGGCGTACCTCCGGCGCACTGGGCGCGAGGAAAAAGACGTCGAATTCGTCGAGCGATACACGAAGGAGCTCGGTATTTTTCGCACGAACGACGCAACAACTCCGGAATTCACAAAGACTCTGAAACTAGACCTCACGACGGTCGAGTCCTCACTCGCCGGACCCAAACGGCCGCAAGACCGCGTGCCGCTTTCCGCGATGAAGCGACAGTTCCAGCAGACGTTGCGCGCACCGATTCAGCAACGAGGATTTGCCCTGGACGAGGAAGCGCTACAGCGCAGCGGCACGTTGCAAAACAACGGTGAATCCTCCGAGATCGGCCACGGTGCGGTAGTCATCGCCGCGATCACTAGCTGTACCAATACCAGCAACCCTTCGGTCATGATCGCCGCCGGACTCCTAGCACAAAAGGCGGTCGCGCGCGGTCTGCGGGTCAAGCCGTATGTGAAGACGAGCCTGGCCCCAGGTTCCCGTGTGGTGAGTGACTACTTGGATAAAGCGGGTCTGACAGAACCCCTCGAGGAGCTGGGATTCCACACGGTGGGATACGGCTGCACCACCTGCATTGGAAACAGCGGGCCGCTGCCCGAGGCGGTCGCAACCGCCGTCCGCGAGGGAGATCTGGTTGCGTCCGCAGTATTGAGCGGCAATCGCAATTTCGAGGGCCGTGTGAATCCCCTGGTCAAGGCCAACTACTTGGCGAGCCCTCCCCTGGTGGTGGCCTACGCCTTGGCGGGCACCACAGACATCGACCTGGCCACGGAGCCGCTAGCGCAAGATGATGCCGGAGCAGATGTGTTCCTGCAGGATCTGTGGCCCACGCGCGACGAGGTGCAGCAGGCGCTGGATGCTGCAGTACAGCCGGAGATGTTTGCTGCCCGGTACCGCCGCGCGTTCGACGACAATGAGACTTGGAATCGCATCTCGACCAGCGACGGCGATCTGTACGACTGGGAGGATGTCAGCACGTATATTCAAGAGCCTCCCTTCTTGGTTGACCTAGATCGAGAACCACCTCCCCTGGAACCCCTGCAAGGAGCGCGGGTACTGATGTTGCTGGGCGATTCGGTCACCACCGATCACATTTCCCCAGCCGGGTCGATCGCACAGGATAGCCCCGCTGGCCAGTTCTTGGTGGAACGGGGAGTGGCGCCTCGGGAATTCAACAGCTACGGCTCACGACGCGGAAACGACCGAGTGATGGTCCGCGGCACATTCGCCAACATCCGTCTGCGAAATCTGCTGGCACCTGGGACCGAGGGCGGTTGGACGCGGTGGCTGCCGAATGGCGAGCAAATGTCGGTCTACGAGGCTGCACTGAAGTACCGCGCAGACAACGTTCCTTTGGTCGTGCTGGCAGGCGCGGAGTATGGTACCGGCAGTAGTCGTGACTGGGCCGCAAAGGGGACACACTTGCTAGGTGTGCGCGCTGTGATCGCGACTAGCTACGAACGAATCCACCGCAGCAATTTGGTAGGTATGGGAGTCTTGCCGCTGGAGTTCATCGCGCCGCACACTTGGCGTTCGCTAGATCTGACGGGTGAAGAACGCTACGACATCGATGGTTTGGATGCCGGCCTGCAGCCGCTAGGCGAGCTGACCGTGCGCGCCACAGCTGCTGATAACACCACGAAGTCCTTTCAAGCCCGAGTGCGAATTGACACACCAGTAGAGCTCGATTACTACCGAAACGGGGGAATCCTACAAACCGTGCTGCGCGGACTTGTGTAGGCAGGTGTTGAAACCGATCCTAGCTAGAGCTCGTCAACCGTTTCGAGCTCTTGATGATAGTGCTCGATCGTCTGAGCTGGGCTGAGGTTAAAGTAGGCTCGGCCATCCGTTTCCCATTCGGGACCGTCCAAGCGAAAGACAGCCGTTGCGGCTCTGAGGTTGCTCACCGCTTCCACATCTTCCATGCCGCCGCCGACAACGGCTTCGAACTGAATTGTGACACCGACGAGGGCCCGCAGGTGGCCACTCGTTCGATCCCGGGCAAACGAGACCGGATTGTCGAATTCGCAGTTGGCCCAGCGCAGCCCCCGCGGCTTTCCACTTTGCTCAGCCAGCGTCAAGAAGCGCGCCTCCAGCCACTCCCGCCTGCGAAAAAAACGCTGCTTGGCCCGTGCGAAGAACTTCGACCGTAGCCGACTATGGACGAGCGGCCACAAAGAGAGGCCTGTGATTCCCAAGATCGCCACGACGGTTGCGAATACCCACCAAGATTCCGACATGAGAAACAACTTCCTGCGCGGGCCGGAAAGAGAACAGCGATTATCTGCTCTGAACCGGAACGACTCATGGGCAAGCAGCTGGGACCTTTGCCATGAATCCGTCCGGGTTTAACGCTTCCTACTCATTCTATCCGGGTGCGATAATTTTGAGCAAGGGAATATCGGTTTCGGCCCGGCAGGGTGTGCACCTTGCGGTTTGCAATTTTCCTTCACACCTGCAGCAACTGTGTATACATCCTCACAAACAGGCGGCATGAACATTTGATCAGACAGAACGGCGGGGTGCACTCGCCCGGCAAATTCTGGGCAACCTACGTGCAGAGTGAGTGAGGAATTGTCCTGGTGAGTCTTGAGCGGTCGCCAAAGGTCGTTCGGCTGGGAGATTCGGGCAGGTGTTGGTTGATCTCCCGAAAAAAGGGGGTTAAACCTTAGTCGAAGCGGCTGTGTCGGATCGGTTACCCAACCTGGTAAGCATGATTTATGTCCATTGAAACGGAGTGCCCGGGCTGCCAGCGCAGGTTGCGGGTGTCGGGCGAGCACGCTGGTCAGCAGGCGCGCTGTCCGGTCTGCAGCACGATCTACTCAGTGCCCGCGGGACCGCAGGCTGCGCCGGAACTGGTGGCTGAGGTCGCTGAGAAGGTAGAGACTGCGGACCCGAGCTGGAGGATGCGGACCCCGGAAGGACAGGTCTACGGACCGGTCGGCAAGCAAGAGCTGGATCAGTGGGTTGCCGACGGGCGCGTCACCGCGGATTGCGAGCTGTGTGCCTCCGACTCTACGGCCTGGCAGACGGCCGACCGCGTCTACGCGGCGCTGGGCAGCCTGGCAGGGGCGGCGCGAACTTCCAGCCGGCCGGCACCGACGGCAGAGCAGAGCAGCAGCTACCGGTACACTGCCCCTCACCGCGGAACCTTGGTGCTGGTTTTGGGCGTTTTAGGCTGGGTGGGATTTTGTCCGCTGTTTGGGATCGTCGCCTGGGCTATGGGATCCTCAGACCTACGCGCAATGCGCGCCGGTCACATGGATCCGAGCGGTCGGGGGCTTACGCAAGCGGGTATGGTCTTGGGCATGATTCAGGCCATCATCATGCTGTGCGGAATCGTGATCTCCGTTTTCTTCGGTCTGGCACGATTCGTCTTGGCCTAGCCCGAATTATTCATGAGCGATCTGCTGCGAGGTCGTAAGTCCATCCGTGGCTTCGTCATGCTTCACAATTCTCCCTCGACGTATTGCTTCAATACGCCTGCGGAAGAATTGCTCGCCTTCCTTGCCACGAACGTACTTACAACCTCTCGCCACGATCTTCATGAATAATCCGGGCTAGCCGCATCCTACTCGCAGTTGCGCGTTCGCCTCAATCGGAAGCGCGAAGCGTAAGCGAGGGACTGACTTGCGCTGGTACACCAACTCCCCCTCGCTGACGCTTCGGGTTCCGAAAAGCGCGGCGAATTCGGTTCTTGTCCCCGCAAAAAGGCGAAAGCGTAACTTCAAGAATCCGCGCCTTCGAGTCGGTCGTGACAATACGGGTTGGAGAGAAAAAACGGCCTAGCGAAGCCGGTACGCTGAAACCGACGATTCGTTCTCTCAGCAGTGGCAATCATGTATGCCGACATCCAGGGCCGATATGTAGAGCACGCACGGGGCGAACGGTGTTCAATTGACCGTAGTGCGAAAGGGGCAGGCGACGTCATGGGTTTGGCGCGCGACGTAGGGCTCGGCCGATATCCGGCTGGCCTTCCCGGCAGATCGACGAGGTTCTTCCACGGGCGGATTGCTGTTCTGCTGGCGATCACGCCGTTGATCCTGAGCGAGGCGGCCTCCGCACAGGTGATCGACCAGGACCGAGAGTACAAGCTCAAGGCGGCTTTCTTGTGCGGGTTTTGCCGCTATATCACCTGGCGCAGTGCAACCACAAAAGTTGGTGGTTTCAAGATCGCAGTGCTGGGAAAGTCGCCAGTTTGCGAGCGGCTCAAACGCTTCGCGGACGAACACGATGTGAAGGGTCGCGACCTGGAGGTCACCGTGGCTAGCTCCGCAGAGAGCGTGTGTGATTGTCACATTCTGTTCATTCCCAAGGAGGTTCCCAACGAGCAGGTCGTGACGGTGATTCGAGGACTGTCTCCTAACACGATCGTCGTCGGAGAACGCGCCGGACTCGCGGAGTTGGGGGCCTCAGTTGTTTTCTTCGTCGAGGGCAAGGCCGTCTGCTTCGAACTGCTGCGGCAGAGCCTCGCGCGCAAGAACGTCCGCGTGGACGCAAAATTGCTCCGCCTGAGCCGTAGTTGCCACTGAGATGTGAGCACTTCGACGGGCTACTCGGCAAGTTGGGTTCGGCGTTTGACCTCCATCCCCATGGCGACGGCGATCAGGCCGACAACCACTAAGGCGCTGATCAGTCCCGAATGTGCCCGCCGGTTCTTGCGAAGATTCTGGATCGACCACTCGAACTCCTGCGAAAAACGGCGTTCTCGCTCCCCGAGCAGTTCGTTCACAGCTTCGGTGATGAAGACGCCCTTTCGCCAGCGAAGATCTGCAATCGCATCCTTCGCCAAGTCAGTGTGTGCCAACAACCGCTCGGTTTCAGCCGTCCGTCGATAAACGTGGCTCGCAGCACTTCGGGCTGGCAGGTAAGCATGCAGGTCTGCCGCAATTGTGGGAGGGCGTTGGCGTCTCGCTGGGGAAACCCACCCCATCCCCGCGGCCACCTGGAAGTCGGCTGCTTGCGGAGCAAGACCCGATTCGACCGCTCTCGGCATTCCCAGACTTTCCAGAAGAGGAGCCGCGAGTTCGCCCGGGTCACCCGACCCGATCAACGCAGCGTCCGCTGGCATAGGTGGCCGGGCCAGCACCAACAGCGCTAACAAACAGCAAAGGACTCGGGTGTCCACAAGTAGTAACCCTCAATAGTCACGATGTCGACTTCGGACTCTCACTGATGTCTAGAGACGGCCCAAGTGCGTGCAATCCAACACGGTAGTCCAAGAGACCGTGAAATGCCAGGTTTTCAGTAGATTATTTGTGCAGCGCGTCCAGCCAGCATCGATTCCTCGGCCGCAGCGGCCAGAATCAATGCCCTGCGACCGTCCTCGAAGGACGGCGCAGGCGGTTTGTTGTTCACGACCGCGTCGACGAAGCTGGTCAGTTCGGCGACGTACGACTCCCGGTAACGCTCGACAAAAAAATGCAGAAATGGCTCGCGGGCGGAAACGGAATCCGTGCCGAACCGAGCCACACCCGTCGCCGAGCGGTTGTCGGAAATCACCATTCCCTCGGGGCCGAACGCTTCCACTCGTTGATCGTATCCGTAGCACGCGCGGCGGGAGCAGTTGATGTGGCAGAGGGTCCCGGCCGCTGACTTCATGATGACCATGGCAGAGTGCATGTCTCCCACCTCAGCCGCTGCCGTTCCTGTGGGAGCATGGCCGAGCGCAGAGAGTTCGACCGGCTCCTCCCCCATGATGAAGCGGGCGAGGTCAAAGTCGTGAATCATCATGTCACGGAAGAGACCACCGGAGTCCCGCAGATACTCGACCGTAGGTTCCGACGGGTCCCGGCTGGTGATGATCAACTTTTCCAAACGACCGACTTCGCCATCGTTCACGGCCTGGCACAGCGACCGATGTCCTGGGTCGAATCGCCGGTTAAAACCGATTTGGATCGGCACCTTTGCGCGTTCGATCGCGGCGGCACATTGCTCGACGCGGGCCAGGTCTAAGTCAATCGGCTTCTCGCAAAGGACGGCCTTGCCCGCCAGCGCTGCCCGCTCGACGAGGTTGGCATGGGTGCCAGTCGGCGACGCAATTAGAACAGCGTCGACGTCAGAAGACTGCAAGATTTCCCGCTCGTGATCCACCACCCGAGCACCGGTGGCAGCTGCAACCTCGGCCGCCGCTGAGTTGCGAATGTCGTGAATGCAGGTCAATTTGGTGGCTGGATGTTGATGCAGATTTGAGGCGTGCAGCCGGCCGATCCGACCGGCTCCGACAAGGCCAAATCTCAACATGCGACAGCCAACGCGGCCAGTCCGGACTAGGAATTCCGAACCAGCTTCATGATGTCATCAAACAGGTTTTCTGTTGGAGTCAACTCCGGCTCGGGCGTCTTGCTGGAGGGCTTGCCCTGAACCAAGCGGACTGAACGCGCGACGGTGGCATCCTGGCCTGACTCCACCTGCCGACCTTCGACCGCCGTCGTGTCATCGTCACGGTCAGCGGAAACGGGTACACGTTTTGCGGACATGAATATGACCTCGATTAAAAAGAAAGACTACGAAAGCAGAAAGAGCAGAAAGGTACGCTAAACTTAACAACTGCGGCTCGGGACGTACAGCAAGGACGCCAGAAAATCCATCAAAACGGGAAACGACGGCCCCGTTTCAAGGCCGGCCCGCGGTTTGAAGCAGGGCTGTGCTCGGCTCGCTCACAATCGGCCTAAACACCTTGGCATCTAAGACGTAGGGCGTGTCGTCTCTCTTGGAGCGCGCTACCAAGATGCACAGCAAGTCGCGGTCGCGGAAAACGTCGGGATTTAGCTGGGCTTGCCAGGTGAACTTACGCAAATGCGGCTTTTTTTCGAGCTGTCGATAAGCAGTGCCGCTGGAGGGCGCCGGCACGGTTCGCAACAGCAACTCGATCTCGAAATGGCCAGCCACTTCAGGAGGAATCTCAACCTGCGACACCGACTTAACGTCGAAGACTTGAAAAACCACCTCCGTAGCTGCTGCGACCGCCCCGCCCTGCCGCTGGGCGAGCTGCTGTTTGCGGTCGGCCAAACGGTGGAGTTTGACCGTGAGCCGGCCACGGGGGATGACCGTGGTGGGGGGCAAGGTGGGGTCCGATAGGAGAACGGGCGGCCGGCCACGGCGGAGATTGTGTTCGTGACGCCTCCGCCGGCCACGGTCATAGTCTCGGATGTGTTGTCGTGCCCGCTCGATGACGGAAGTGGGAGGCCCCGTTTCGATACGATCGGTCACTTGGCCCGGGGACAGCGGAGCTAGTAGCAGCCACAGCAACGTCGGCTTCACGTCTTCCTCCTTGACCAGACAGGCCGCTCAACGAGACCCTCTTCCAGGCGGTCTCCGCGCGGGAAATACCGACTCGCGCTCCTCGCCAAAAAATACCGCTGAACAGAACGTAGTTTAAATGAGCCCGCTGCACGGAACGTCCACACAACCGTGCAGCGGGCAGGTGACACAACGAGTCTCACCCTCTGAGGCGATTCCTGTTCCAAAGAAACGCCTACTCTGTTGTAGCGATTCTGGCTCGGCGAGACTAGGAGAATTGGTGAGATATACTACAGTTGCCTAGCTGCACAGCGGCGAAATGCACAAAATTCGCAGAATAGGCGAAAGATGAGGCCACCGAGATGGAGCGCAACCTGAGATTCGAGCCGTGCTCAAGCGGCATGAGGGAGTGAGCTGAGTGGCCTGACGATTTTCAAGTCTGGCTCTGCCGTCAGATTCACGACTGTGGGAGCGCCCTCGGTGTTCCTCTCCGACCAAAGCTCGAGGATCGGCCTGTCGTAGAAGTCGTTGTTGGCCCGTATGACTCGTCCGGACCGCCCGTCATTGGTTGCAACATACGAGCCGACCGGGAACATCGAGACGGCGCGCAGCAACCCTCGCACGGCCGCTGCGCCAAACAGTCCGGCCTTAACGTCGTGCAGTAGCGAGGTCATGGCGTGGTAGGGTTGCACGCCGGCGCGATGCGGCCGCGGTGCTGCCAGCCCGACATAAGCGTCTGCGACCGCGGCGATTTGCGCGAGTTCATGTATCTGGGGCGCCTTTCTCCCGCGCGGATAGCCGGTGCCATTGCAGCGCTCGTGCATCTGAAAGGCAACGATCTGCGCCGGGAAGGGCATCATGTCGAGGTGCGATTCGAGCAGTTCAATTGTGTGGACCGGATGATCGGCCAGCGCAGCAATCTCCTTGGCCCCGAGACGTTGGTCGGTGTTGTAGACTTCTTCAGGCAGCAGCGCCATGCCAACATCGTGGACTAGGCATCCCATGGCCATTTCTTTCAACGTGTTGCTCTCATAGCCCAACTTTCCGCCGATCAGAATCGCCAGCTTGGCGACGTGCAGGCCGTGCCGGGAAGGATAGTCGGTCGAGGTGGGGTTGGCTCCCAGGCAGGCAAACAGGTCCGGATCCTCGGCCGCCGCATCCAGCGCCCCCTGACAGATTGAAGCCAAGCGGGCCGGGTCCCAGGATGCCGAGCTGGAGAGGCCCCGGTAGGCGACTTTCATGTCGTCCAAATCGTTTTGATGCCTCTTCACGACTTCGTCTAGAGTTTCCTCATCGTAGGAACGGGTCGGAGGCGCGTCGGAGCTGGGAGAGGGGGGATCCGAGCCGAAGACCGACTCTGGACCGTTATCGATCTCCCGGTCTAGTTGACGGGTGCCGTCTGTCTCTTTTTGCGACTGCACGTAGCTGTGCGGCGGCGGCACGGTTGTTTCTGTGCCCTGTGGCCGCAGACTCTCTAGCTTGGCCAGATCGAGCGGGTTGAGCGCAACCGTGTCGATGCCTCGAATGCGGAGGCTGGTCAGTAGCCCCTCGCTAATGACCACACCGGATCCGAGGATCTTGGTCTCGTAGTCGCTGGCGTCAAAGATCGGAAAGCGCAAGACGGCGCCAACTCGGAGCACCGAGAGCGGGGCAGATAGCAGTTCAGACACAGGCCACCCAAGGGAGCAAATTGAAAGTGAACAGCCTGCCTACCGTGTTTATCGGCCTGCCGCTGACGGTCGCCCAGCTTTTTTGCAGCGACGCCTGTCGCAGCTTGCCCTGTCCACATTGTCTGCCACTACTTGTCACTGCTTTCGCACTGCGAGTATCCTCAGCAATGCTAGCTAACCCAACAAGAGGCAACGAACGAGATGCAGATCATTCGCTTTATCGACTCGAACGGTAACACTTGCTTCGGATCGACTCGAGAGAACGGTACGACGGTTGAGATCGAGGGGGACATTTTTGGCAGTTACGATGTCACGGATCGGCAGGTCTCTGTCGAGAAGCTCCTGGCGCCGCTCCAGCCCTCGACGATCTACTGCATTGGCCTCAACTACGCCCAACATGCGCGGGAAGGCAACCTTGAGATTCCGAAGTGGCCGATGGTCTTCATGAAGTCTCCGACCGCCGTTCAGAATCCAGGCGATCCCATCGAAGTGCCGACTCACTTGAAGAGCGAAGAGGTCGACTACGAATGTGAGTTAGCAGTCGTAATCGGACAGAAGTGCAAGAATGTCTCTCGCGACGACGCCCTCAAGGTCGTGTTCGGGTATACCTGCGGGCACGACGTCAGCGCGCGGGACTGGCAGATTAAGTACGGAGGATCGCAGTGGTGCAAAGGGAAGACTTTCGACACGTTTTGTCCTTTGGGGCCTTCCATCGTGACGGCCGACGAGATCCCAAATCCCAACTCGCTGCGGATCCAAACGCACCTGAACGGTGAAACGGTGCAGGACTGGAATACGGACGATATGATCTTCGACGTGCCCGCCCTGATCGAGTTTCTCAGCGGCAGCACCACGCTGGTGCCCGGCACCGTTATCTTGACCGGCACTCCGCACGGTGTCGGGTTTGCCCGTCAGCCACCCGTGTTCCTGCGGTCTGGCGATGAAGTCACCATCGAGATCGAGAAGATCGGTTCCTTGACGAACCCGGTGATCGACGAACCGTCGGGCTGTTAGACTCACTATGAGTGATGGGGTAAAGTGGTGCACGGACTGTCAACTAAGCAGCAATTCGGGAGCGATCAAACGCGATGTCTCGGCTCGATGGAAAGGTCATCATTACGACTGGTGGCACGCAAGGAATTGGCGAGGCGGTTGCCTTGGCAGCTGCTGGTCACGGTGCTGCGGGCATCGTGATTTGTGGAAGATCCGAAGAACGAGGCAAGTCGGTAAAGGAAAGAGTCGAGGCGCTAGGCTGCGCCGCCGAGTTCGTGCGTGCGGATCTTGCACTCGTCGAAGATTGTCGGCAAGTGGTGAGGCGGTGTGACGAGCGGTTTGGCCGCGTCGACGGGCTCTTGAATGCCGCGGCCGATACGAACCGCGGCACACTGGATGAAACCACGGTCGAATTCTGGGACTATCTGTTCGCAGTCAACGTCCGTGCACCGATGATCCTGACTCAGGAAAGTGTGCGCATCATGCGCCGCGAGAAGATCGCCGGCGCCGTCGTCAACATGCTCTCGGTGACCGCGTATTGCGGCCTAGAAAACCTTGTTGCCTACAGCACGACGAAAGGGGCGCTCAGCACCTTTACCAAGAACATCGCCAATGGCCTGCGTAGATACAGGATTCGTGTTAACGGTATCAATCTAGGCTGGACCGATACGCCGGCAGAACACGCCGTGCAGGTCAAGCAAGGCAGCCCCGAGAACTGGTTGGAGATCGCCGAGAAGTCGTCGCCTTTTGGAAGGTTGCTCAAACCCGACGACGTCGCCCGATTGTGCCTCTACCTGCTAAGCGATGAATCGGGAATCTTGACCGGCTCAAATATCGACTTTTCGCAACGGGTCATGGGCCTCTATCCACCGGAAACGGCGGGCAGCGTTGCGCCCGATTGATCGAGCAGGTGCGACGAGGCCATTGCTGCACCGCCCGCGTCGCGACTTTAGTTTGACTCAGAAGGACCAACGATATGTATCGCATCACACAGCACACGCTACGCATGATCGCTTTGATGGCGACCGTCTTGAACGTCGAGTTCCTGATGGCGGATGATCCCGCCGGCCCCGTCGCAGGCATGGGCATCATGGTTGGAGAAGTAACCGCGACATCAGCGCTAGTGCAAGTGCGTTTGACTCAGCGGGACCAACTTGTCGATCGGAAGCTCCCCGGTCAGGAGGGGGTTGTGGAGTTCGTCTTGGGGCCAGTGGACGGCAGCGGCGCGAGCATTACTCAGCAGATTCGTTCACAGCCGGAACGAGACTTCATTGCCCGTGCCACTTTTGAGCAACTCGTCCCAGGTAAACGGTACCGCTGCGCGACGCGCATTGGCGGTGACGTCGGATCCTTAAAGCAGGGGCCTGTGGCAGAATTCAAAACACTGCCGGGGCCTCAAGGCAACGACGACGTGCGTTTCGTGGTGGTAACGGGCATGAACTATGCGAAGTTTCATGGTGACGACCGGATCGACTTGGCCCGTCACCTGGTTGAAAACAACGCTGCCGTTCCTAAGCCCTACGCCGGTCCGGACAAGCATCTGGGCTATCCAGCGCTGACTTCAATTCTCGAGACGGCACCTGATTTCTTTGTGGGAACCGGTGACAACATCTATTACGACACTCCCAAGGAACCCCGGGCTCAATCGATCCCCGAGTTGCGGCAAAAGTGGCACGAGCAGTTTGCCCAGCCTCGCTATCGAGATCTGTTTGCCGCAGTACCCACCTACTGGATGGTCGACGATCATGACTATCGGATTGATGACTGCGACAACACGGGAGACTACTTGCCGACCCCGCAAGAAGGCAGGCAGATGATGCTCGAACAGCTGCCCTTGGCCCCCGCAGACGACGACCAGGCGAAGACCTACCGGACACATCGCGTGAGCCATGACTTGCAGATCTGGTTTCCCGAGAATCGGATGTACCGCTCGCCCAACAAGATGCCAGACGGTCCTGGCAAGTCGATTTGGGGAGCCGCACAGCGGGACTGGTTGCGGCAAACTCTGCAGGAAAGCACGGCTACGTTCAAGTTGCTGGTATCGCCCACTCCGATGGTGGGACCGGACGACCTCCGCAAGACGGACAATCACACCAACATCAATGGCTTCCGCCACGAGCGGGATGAGTTCTTCAGCTGGTTGCGCGAGGCGGGCATCGACAACTTCTACATCCTGTGTGGCGACCGCCACTGGCAATACCATTCGATTCACCCAACTGGTATTGAAGAGTTCTCCTGTGGCGCCCTCGTCGATGCCAACTCCAGGCTTGGTCGCAAGCCTGGAGACCCCCAATCAACCGATCCGGAAGGACTGATCAAGCAGCCCTATTACCAATCGCCGCCATCCGGTGGTTTCCTGCTGGTTACGGTCACCGCAGGCGGCGAACAGCGCGATGCCAGCCTCACATTCACCTGGCACGACGAACGCGGAAAGTTGCTGCGGCGACACATCAAATGACACCGCATCCACTTTACCCTCCTGCTCGGAAGTCGTGCGGCCAAACTCTGGCGAGTTCGGCTACTCTCGAAATCAGCCGCTGGGCGTTAGCCCGGATTATTCATGAAGATCGTGGCGAGAGGTTGTAAGTACGTTCGTGGCAAGGAAGGCGAGCAATTCTTCCGCAGGCGTATTGAAGCAATACGTCGAGGGAGAATTGTGAAGCATGAGCCACGGATGGACTTACGACCTCGCAGCAGATCGCTCATGAATAATTCGGGTTAGCCCACGGTTCCTGGCGCTTCCGGCTCGGCAGGAGCCTCGCCCTCCCGGCCTGGTGACGGATGACTTCAAAATGCCGAGCTGGGTAGTCAAAACAGCGTCGTGTGCCGGATCGCCACGCCGTCGCGATCCCGATCGGGGTCCTTGGACTCGGTGATGATCCCGGTCGCTTCCAGGTAGCAACGGGGACCCATCTTACGGAGCCAGCGCAGTCCGATTCCTACTGCAGCTGTCCCGCCGCGGTCGGAGAAGGCGATCTCGGGAATCAGCGACTCGTCCTCGTGATGGCGGAACAGCTGGGCACCGATGGCTGCCCCCCACACCCTCTCGTCCGCGGCAGCTGCCGAAATCCGTACCAGGGGATCGACCTCGAAAGCGAGCGTCAAGCGGTTCAAAGTCCCTCCAGCAATTGGGCTCCAGCCCCGCGTGGCCACAAACGTGTTGCAGTAAAAGACACCGTGCTCGAATCCACAAGGTTTGTGGTCAAAGACCCGCACCCGCTGTGCCTCAGCGGCAAACAACTGACCCTCACCCAGCCCCGCCCGGTCGCCCCACTTCAGCAGCGCCCGAAGGGCAAGCGTCGTCGGCCCGTAAAGCGCGGTCCGACTAAAGGCCGCGTACTGCGAGTCCCGTGCGGCACCGAGCCGGTGCGCGACGTAGGCGTAGGTCGCCTCATAGAAGACCCGGTGGCGGTCCAGCGACGCGTGCGCGGCTAGCAGCTCGCCGCTCCCAAAACCCCCGCCCGGCTCGATGATGCTCACATCGCTGAATCCATAGATAGCCTGGATGTTGAGGTTGCTGACCTGTTTGAAATTCAGCGTGTTCTTGCTGAGGATGACTGCCACCAGCTCGTCGTTGATAAGCAACTGGTTGTGCAGCTGCAGCGGTACGCGGCCCGCCGTCAGGTTGTAGTCCAGCGCGGCGAACGGATCGAAGTCTGTCCCGAGGAGGCTGTGTAGTTCACCTTCAAACCAATACTGATCGGGTTCTCCAGTTGAATTGTCAACATACGTTCGGGGATGGTTGAGCTGGTAGTAGGAACCTCCCGTCCGTTCGCGGCCGATCGGGCGATACTCGACGTGAAATCTCTCCGTGCCCGTCAGCCGCAGGTCCAGATCGACCAGCAGCTGGTGACCGCAGATATCCTGGCGGCGATTGCCTTCTCGTCGAGCGAAAGCGAAGAATTGGTAGCCGCCATAGGCGACCAACCGCGGCTCCCAGACATAACCTTCGCGGCCAAACCAGCGCCAGGTCGGGTTGAGCAGGATCGGGTCTGCGCCGAGGAACTCGCGGTAGCCGGTCAGCGGCCTCGGCTCCTGCCAACACTCGGGCAGGCGGAGCAGGTCGTAGTGAGAGCATTCTTCAGCTGGCCAGTTCAGCCGGTCACCCTCAGCTGCATAAAGATAGGAACCTCCGTGCAGCCAAAGTTCCTCATCCAATGGTGGCAGCGGCTCGTCGTCTACAACCAGCCAATCATCGAGCAGTGCCGCGGTTCCTTCCAATTCGTTTCTGTCCCCCGCCTCAGCCGGCGGTAGGCGGTAAGACGAGTTGCTGAATTCCGCGTCGGGCGGCGGCACCTCGGCGAGGCTCTGTCTCGAAAGCCCCCTCTCGCTGACTCTCTCCCCCAACTCGCTGGGGGAAAGAACAATTGGGGAGTCGCCACGCGACCAGATTACTTGTTTCGAGACAGAGCCTGGTCTGCTGGTGCTCGAGACTGGCCGGCTCAAGCTCTCCGTGAGCTCGGCGGCGCAGACCATTTGCGGTACCGCCCATAGCAGCGCACAGCATACGATCAACGAAATCCTACCGAGGAATCTCACAACGTGTTGCTACCGGACGTGAATCTCCGACTCATATTCATCGATGACGACGACTTGCAGCAGGTGCTTCAGGTGGGGGACTCCGATGTGATCCAAGAGTGTGGGGGGAAGGTGACGAAAATTAAGAGCCGCTCGGACCACGTACCGTCCCCGTTCGTGGAGCGCCACTGAATAGGTTCGACCGATCGTTTGCAACGGCGGTAAACTGCCTTTGGCGATCCGAAACGCGACGGGATGACCGAGGGCGACCGAGATGTCAGTTGCCGGCCGCAGTACATTTAGAGGCTGTAGGTTCCGATTCACTGAAATCACGACTGAACGTTCCGTACCCCGGTGCGACAAGGCGATGAACTTACTCTGTAGGTTCAACAGGTGGCGATCGTAAGGAACCTTTCCTGCCAGCACCTGGTGACTGTGCTCGTCGCGCAGGTCACCATTGTCGTCCAGGTCGCCACTTCTGAAGACAACCTCTCCCGACGGGGAGCAGACGGTCAAAGAAACCCAGGCCTGCCGCTCTGCCGTGAATCCTGTGGGGAAGTGGTGTCCCGCGAACTTACTGTGAACGTTGACGCGAATACGGAGTTTTGCTCCGCATTCTGCAGTTCGGAGGTGGTCGACCGAAAGTGCGGCCGCGTTCTGCAGCAACTCTAGCCGCTTGGCGTCAGCGATACGAAGCTGAATCCGGTTCTTCTTTCTGAGTTTCGTGAGCGTTTGTCGTTGGTAGGCTGTTAGCAGCCGTTCGTCCCGGTAGTCCTGCTCATACATCCAATCCAGCTTGTGCGGGAACTCTGTGTCTGGCAGCAGAGAATAATCGGGGCCGGCAAAGGTGTGGTCCGTCAAACGCCGCAGGGGAAGCGCCGCAGGGTCGACGCCGGGTACTACGGCGGCGTATCCGAGCGGTCGCTCGCAGTCTGGAATTGGAACACCTTGCTGCGGGCCCATGTGGCAGTGCTGGCACGTCACCCCGCCGTCTGCCGCCGGGCTGTTCTGCCACTCGCTGAATGCTTCTTCGAGCCGGACGCCGCCGGGAATGGTCACGTCGTGGCACTCGCCGCAGAACTGCGACGATTTGATATAAGGCTGCTGGCCTGCGTCGTGCGATTGGAGGTCCGCGGCCACGGGATTCTCGAACGGCCCATACAGGCACGCCTCGTAGAGCCCGCCGGGTTCGATAGCAACTCTCGTACTGGCCTTGTAGCTGCGGTACTTCCTTCGATGGCAGGCAACACAGGTGACGCCCTCCATCGAGATGCGAGCCCGATGGACGTTGCGGCGCGACCCGTTCTCGCCGAGCGCCGTTCCAACTTGGGTGTGGCAGCGGGTGCAGAAGGTACCAATCGTGCCTCCAGTCCGCTCAATCAAGGTCAGATTGAACGCCTCAAACACCGGACTGTGCTGCGCATAGGCGTGCATCGATCGGGACCACTCACGGTACTGCTTCGGGTGGCATTGGCCGCATTGCTTGGCCGGAGGAAAGTCCGACTCGATCAGCGGTCGCCCGGCGCCCGGATCACAGACATACTGGTGAGCTCCGTTGGTAATCCAGCTGCGAATCGTCTCTAGCTGAAGCTCCGTCAGCCATTCGTCGCTGTCCGGAGGCATCTCGGGCGTCTGCAGATGCGGCGAAAGCCCTTTCCCTGCAGTGTCCCATTCGACCAAGGTCAGCAAGGACGAGTTGGCCGGTTCGTGCGGGACGACAATCGGTTCCCCGTCATGCGCCGCGGCGATGACCGCCTCGTAGCTCGTCAGGTCGGTTTGGTCGGTCCCTGGCCGATGGCAGGCAGTGCATTTCTCCGCCAGGATGGTTAGCACCCGAGGCCAGTCTGGATCGAACGGCTGGGGATTCTCGCGCACGCTGTAGGGCACCGCCCAGCCAGTGGACGAAAACAGCATCAGACACACCGCGACTGGGGCACGGATCAGTGGACTGGTCACAATGACTGCGGCGCGCATCGTTTTGCTCGGCACCAACGGTGAGATAAGCGAACCCTGCCCCGTCCGATCGCCGGGAAAGTGGAATCGAGCTTGGGGGGCCGACTATGGTCGCGCAAGACAACAAGCGTTCCCCTGGCAGGGGGATCGACACCGCATAACCGCTTCAGCCATGATTTCCGGCACGATCCAGACGACCGGAATAATCGCTACAGTTTCTGCAACCGTTAAAGTTCACCGCCCCGCTCCACCTCACCCGCTCGGAGGTCGTGCGGCTGTTACGCTTCGTGCAATCCACCAGACTCTGGCGAGTTCGGCGACGCTGCCAATCAGCCGCTGGGCGTTAGCCGGCGGTTTCCACCGTAAGTCGATGTATCTCGGCTCGGCAGGAGCCTCGCCCTCCCGAGCGTCGTACATGACTGCTGCAGTGGGGGTGATGGACCTTCCGCCGTCGGACGACGGTTGGTCGGTCAACACGCTCCGGGCCGCGCGAGCCGTGCTGCCGCCTCTGTGTCTCTGTGTTTCTAACTGGCTTTTCTTTGAAACACAGAGGCACAGAGATCACGGAGAAAGAGGTCAGGGTGTTCTTGCCGAGGCGTGAGTGATGATCGGCTCGTGTGGTGAAGGGAAACCGGCCGCTAACGCGGCTCGGCTGATGTTTAGCTGTTTGGCAATCCACCAAACTCTGGCGAGTTCGGCTACGCTGCCAATCAGCCGCTGGGCGTTAGCCGGCGGTTTCCCAACGAAACCGACGCATAGCGCCCGGCGAGTGCTCCCCCCTCTCCGGCCCTTCGGGCCGACTCTCCCCGAGGGGAGAGTGAAAGACGCGGCTCCGCAGGAGCGTCGCCCTCCCGACGTGCTCCGCCCCCCCATGTCTGTGTCAGCAAACGGCTCCGCAAGGGCATCGTCCGCTATGGTAGAGCCACTGGCTCGGCGCCCGCTTTGGTGAACATGGCTTGCAGCAGTCCAGGGTCAACCTGCTCGGCGAAGAATCGGATGCTGCCATCGGCGAGAGCTGCCTGGAAGCCGCCTGGATGGAGGCCGAGCAATCCGCGGATGGGGTTGTCGGCATCTGGTGAAAAGTCTCCGGGCTTGGTCCAGACTACCGCCGTCTCGTCGGGAACTTCGATAATCGCAATCGTATTCGACGTGCCGTCCCGGATGGTGCGGATGCTGGCACCAAGGTTGTTCCCTGGCTCGGGTGAAACAAAGACGCCGTCGGCACCGGCGACACCCAGATAATGTGTCATCCCCGGCTCGCCTTTCGATCTTGGCGATCGATAGACGGCCGGCATCTGTTCGATCAGTGCCTTGTTATGGGGGCTGTCCCAAGGTTCGTCTAAGCGAAACTGCTCGTAGAGTGCAGCTTGATCGATGAATGGCAGGAGATGAACGCGCCAGCTCAACAGGGGTTCGCCCTCCGCGTCGGCGCTGTGCGAGGCTGGAAAGGCCTTGTAGGCGTCGTGATAGTTGTGCATCCCTAGCACGATTTGTTTGAGATTGTTCACTCCCTGCATCCGCTGGGCAGCCGCGCGTCCCGAGGCGACGGCAGGCAACGTCAAGCCCACGGCGAGCCCTGTGATGGCGCCGCCATTGCCTCCGGGCAGCGTCTGGTGGCTGACCATCTCGATCCCATCCTCCGTCCGTCGCAGCGTCATCCGAGTTGGCTGCAGGTGCTGGACGATCGCATCGGCAGGGGGAAGATTGGAGGTATCCAGAGGCGGAGCGCCAGGTTGCGCAGCCAACGCCTGCAACCCCATGCGTGCCATTGGCAACAACTGCTTGACGACGGCTCCCGTGTTGATAAAGGCGAGTCCCAGCGTTCTGGAGTCGCGCGTCACCATCCGCTGAACGTCTGCCTGGTCCGCAAAAGTTCGCAAGCCGCCGGCTGTCAGAAGCTGCCGCATTACATCCGGCGTCATCGTCACCAGCAGTTCATCGTCGGTCAAGCACCAGGATGGGGTGAACGGGACTCCGGGCAGAACCAGCGTGCGGATCGTATAGGCGCCCTGACCCGATGTCTGCAGCGTGGGACCTCCTTCTGGTGCCGCTGCCAGCGCCGCTTGAGCCATTTCTAATAGCGTCGTCTGTACTTGCTCGAGACGGTTGCGGTTGCGGACCTCGATGGCCAAGGTCCAACCATTCACCAAGCCCCCACTGGGGCGGACAAAGATCCGCCAGGCGTCGCCCAATGAGGAGAGTACGTCGTCGCGAATCTCGAACCCCAGCTGATCTTCGAGCTGTGTCAGATTTGTCGACATTTGCTCGGCCTGATCAGGTGCCAGCCGAGTGACCGTTTCCATCCAGACGTCAAACACGTCACGAGTGTCCAACTTAAAGGCGACCACCGCAGGTGTGTTGGCCGACACGACTTCCAGTTCATCGGCCGCCAGAGGTGTCCCGTCGATCCACGACAAGATTCCGGTTCCCTTGCCATCCACCGCCACCAGCGAGCGGGTTATGCAGCCCAGCTCATCTAGGCCGTTAACGCTGGTGACGTTTTTGATCTTGTCCACGCCCAGGGCGGCGATTATCTCTGCGGAGCGAGGATCTCCGGCAGCCTGCAGGCCCAGCTCGACGATTCGCTCGATGTCGACGTACCCAAAGGAAGCGACACGTGGTACGGACAATTTGCTGCGGGCGCTCTGCAGCCAATCTGGCACCGGTGTGCGGGCACGTTGCATCACTTCCTCGGCGGAGCCGTCTCCGATCCCCAAGACGAGGTAAGGCCCGCCCAGTCCCCAGGTGATCGGGGGAATCGGAGGGTCGAACTGAATCCGCCAAAACGGGCGGCCGTCCACCTGGACCTCCGTCACCTGGGCTTCAGTAAGTTGGCTTTGCAGCCGCTCGAGCCGCTCCTTCAGCTGGGCACCGTCGCCGTCGACACGGATCAACCCGCCTCCACGAATCTCCGGCGCGCCCCCGGCGAGCTTAACATCGGAGACGAAGAACCCACCCGCCTTAATCCTGCAGCATGCCGGTCACTGCTTGAATCTCTTTGACTGCTTGCTTCGCCTCGTCGTGACCGTCCACATCTTCGACGGCAGAGACAAAAAGGTCCTTACTGTGTTCAATGAACTTGCGGACCTCAGGTTCCGCCAGCAGTCGTTCGGTGCGGTTGGAGCTGGTCGGATCGGGTGCCGTGGTTGCGGACCACGAGACAAAAAGCAGGCATTCCGCGGGCGCGGACCTGGCGATGACCGGGTCCTCTTGTGCCGGCGGGATCCCCGTGGGGCCGAATCCACCTCCCAGCAGCACTAGCAACAGATACTCGAGCGGGTTAACGGGGGACGCTTGCATGGCGGATCTCCGAATTTCTTTCGATTCTGGCCACCGGATATTGTCCCAGTTAGCTGCTTTGTTGGAAAGATATGGAAGCTTGCTCAGCACCCACGTCGGACGGGGTCACGCGCTACCAAACGTTGTCAGCATCGAGATGTGCGATATCCTTATCCTCTGAGGTAGACGACCTGAGACAGCATGCCAACGACATCTCGCCCGCCAACCTAGTTCTCCAGACAACCTAGTCGGAACACGTGGAAATCTCTGTCATCATACCGGCGCTCAATGAAGAACGTTTTATTTCAGCGGCAATTCTCAGCGCCCGGGAAGCAGGAGCCGACGAAGTCGTGGTGGTCGATGGCGGTAGCCACGACGCCACCGTTCAGGTCGCGACGCACCACGGCGCGGTGGTCGAGTCCAGTCCGGCGGGCCGCGCAGCTCAGCAGAACCGAGGCGCGCGACGCGCTCAGGGCGACATCCTGGTGTTCTTGCACGCCGACAGCCGCCTGGGAGCCGAGTCCCTGGCCCAGGTGCGAAAATCGATACATCAGGCCGCCGTCGTGGTGGGCGCTTTCCGGCAACGCATCGAAGGGCGAGGGCTCCTGTTCCGGTTGTTGGAGCACGGAAATGCGTTGCGGGCGGAAAAGTGGGGGCTTCCCTACGGCGACCAGGGGATTTTCATTCGGCGCGGCACCTTCCAGCAGCTCGGCGGGTTCCCCGAAATCCCCATCATGGAGGATCTGGCCTTTATGAAAAGCTGCCGCCAGTTGGCTTGGCCGACAGTTCTGCCGGGGCCGATCTACGTCAGTCCACGGCGCTGGGAGAAGTACGGCGTGCTTCACCAGACAGCCCGTAACTGGTGGTTGGCCAGCGCCTTTCGGATGGGCGCTTCGCCGCACCAGCTCGTCCGATTCTATCCTCGGCATGACGGTGGCGATCCGGGCGGCAGTCGTCGGACCTCAAGATCCGGCGAGCCTCGCTAGGCGGTGCGGATGGTCTCGTGATCGTAGCCGAACTCGCCAGAGTTTGGCGCACATTTGAGGTCATCCGTCACCAGGCCGGGAGGGCGAGGCTCCTGCCGAGCCGGAAAGCGCCAGGAACCGTGGGCTAACGCCGGCTAACGCCCAGCGGCTGATTCGGAACCGTAGCCGAACTCGCCAGAGTTTGGCGATTCCTCCAAATTCCGGCGAATTCGGTTACAGAAGTCCTTCACTGACGTGAAAGTGTGGCCAGCAGCACTTTCGGACTGATTCGACCTCGGTATACTCCTTATAGTTAAAGGCAGAGCGCGGCGTAGCCGCCACCAAAGTCCCTTCTCCCCGCCGGGGAGAAGGTGGCCGAAGGCCGGATGAGGGGGGAGCGCGAGGACTTTGGCTTAGTAGCACGGTGGAAGCCCGCGGTTGTGTGGCATGGCTAGCATTTGGCGGTAAGGGAGTCCCCAGAGCTCGATGAAGATCCGAGTCGGCCTCGTTGGGCTGGGTGACGCTTGGGAGTCCAGGCATCGGGTCGCGCTGCGCAGCCTAGCAGACCGATTTGAAGTGCGCGCGATCTGCACCGAGGTCGCGAAGCGGGCCGAACAGATCGCCGGAGAGTTCGGGGCGACGCCGGTAGACGGGTTTCGGGCGTTAGCGGCCAGACCGGACATCGATGCCGTACTGCTACTCTCCTCGAACTGGTACGGTTCCCTACCGATCCTGGCAGCCTGCGATCAAGGAAAGGCGGTCTATTGTGCGGCAGGTCTCGAAACCGATTTGTCCAAGGCCCAGCACGTTAAGTGCCGCGTCGAAGAATCGGGGATCGCTTTCATGGCCGAATTTCCTCGCCGTCACGCGCCGGCCACGTTGAGGTTAAAGGAGCTGATCGCCACCAGGCTGGGTCCAGCTCGCTTGCTCTTTTGCCACGCCCGCTGTCCGGTCCCCAGTGAAAACGGAAGTGTTCAGAGCGGGGAGCACGACTCGGTGCGACTTCGCGAGATGATGGAGCAGGTCGATTGGTGCCGTTATGTCGTCGGGCGTGACGCTACGTCGGTGGTGGGGGTTCAACACCGGGTGTCGCAGTCGTCAGAGAACGATGACTACGAGATGATGAGTCTCGAGTTTGCCCCGGATGGCGCAGGAGGCGGTGTCTTGGCCCAGATCAGCTGCGGTGGGTACCTGCCCGCCCGCTGGCACGAAGCCATCACATTTCGCCCCCCTGCCGCGTTGCAGATTGCCTGCGAACGGGGCATTGCTTTTGTCGATCTCCCTTCGACGCTCATCTGGTTCGACGACGCGGGCCGGCACCTCGAGTCGCTCGAGAGCGAGCGTCCGGTGGGCGAGCAGCTGTTAAACCAATTCCACCGAGCGGTCACAAGTCTCGTCCGCCGCTCGGGGGACTCGGAAGACGTCTATCAGGCGCTGCAAACCGTCCTGGTGGCACGGCATAGCGGTCAAACGGGCGAGCGCGTAGAACTCAACTGCGACTCCCAGGGTTAACGATTTGACCGTAGCCGAACTCGCCAGAGTTTGGCGGATTCGCTCATCGCACCCCATCACCAACCGTGTACGCCCCCGGGCCACAAATCAGCCGGAATGCGTTAGCATCCGGTTTGATGGAAACCGCGGGCTGACGCCCAGCCGCGGTTTCGGATCGTAGCCGAACTCGCCAGAGTTTGGCGGATTCGCTCATCACACCCTATCACCATCCGCGTACGCCCTCGGGCCACAATCAGCCGGAATGCGTTAGCATCCGGTTTGCTGGAAACCGTGGGCTAACGCCCAGCGGCTGATTTGGATCTCCGTTATTCCGTAGTATCCAACTCGGTCCGTTCATCCATTTCTTTGAGTTCTTCGAGCCATAGTCTGATTTCGTTCTCGTACTCGGATGCCAGATCACCGATCACCAGCTGCCGGTGAAATGCTGCGGCGCCTTCTTTGAGTAGATCGGCGGCCTCAGCGCTGGGGAACCGGCGCATCGGGTCAGGCGCGATCAAACCGCGGCAGAAGTTCATCAGGAGTTCGTTAACAGTCACTTCGGCGGGCAGGATGGCGGTCAGCCTCTGAGGCAGCACTCGCTTTGCTTCGAGCAGCTCGCGGCACTTGCCGATCCCGGAGAACAGTGGGCGGCCCGAGAGCAGTTCGATCAAGACATAGCCAAGCGAGGCGAGGTCGCTCCGGGGCGTGCATTCGCTGCCTTCTAGAACCTCGGGCGCTGCATAGGCGGGTGTGCAAGTGCGTGCTTGTGGTGGGTCCTCGACTTCGAACGCCGAGCCAATGTCGACGATCTTAGCATTCCCCGTTCTCTTCAGCATGATGTTGGAAGGCTTCAAGTCGCCGTGGACGACTTCTTCTCGGTGCAGTGCCGCGAGTGCGGCGAGGCAGTCGCGCACGATGGCGACTGCCACGCCCGGCTTAACGCGGGGATGGACGGGGCCTTTGGTGACGATCACACGGTTGATATAGTCCCAGCGCCGGTTGCTGACCCGCGTCCGCACTCGATCGAGCATCCGCGGTACAAGCAGCCGATGGAGGTCGTATCCATCCACCCACTCCATTTCCATCATGCGAATGCGGTCGCGGTCGACGAAATTATGAACGGCCAACAGATTGTCGTGCTGGATTTGGGCTACCAGCGAGGCGACGTTTGCGATTCGCGCCATGGCGTCGTCATAGGTGCGGGCGTCGCTGTACCTTTCCGGCGAGAAGATCTTCAAGGCGACTGGTAACGTGAAACCATCGGCTCCTCGTCGCTGGGTTAAGAAAACCACACCCTGGCCGCCGGCACCAAGCAGCTTCTCCAGCCGAATATGGTTGGTCCAGCTTAGACGTTGGTCGTCCAGGATCTGACTGTAGCGGTCCATCAGGTCTTCGCAGGCCTGGGTTCTCTCACCGCCACCGTGGGTCAGTGTGATGTCGAGATCGAAGAGAGTGGTGGTTGGCATCTTGGATCCACAGGGGGAGAATTCTGAGCTGGGGCCGACGCACACTTGTCTCGACGGATTTTCGTGCTGCAGCGACGAGGCTGCCCGGCAGCAGGCCAAACCCGAGTTCGAGTTCGATTCCAATCTACCGCCTGTCGGCCGCAGGAGTCCAGACAAAAGCCGGACGGGGAAATCCGAGTTGCTTGTCCACACGGTTCCAGAGGGGCTTGCCTGCCAAAAAGCGGACCAAGTTCTCGCAGAAAAGGTCGGTCGTATCGTCAATGCGACGTGAAGACTGCGCTCCCACATGAGGGGTGATTAGGACATTGGGTAAGTCCCACAGCTCGCTATTTGCCGGGAGCGGCTCCGTCTCGGTAACATCGAGCCCTGCCGCCGCTAAATGGCCGCTCTTGAGGGCTGCGACAAGCGCCTGCTCAACCACCACCTGACCTCGGGCGACGTTGATCAGCACGGCCCCGGCGCGCATCCGTGCCAACGCCTCTGCATCGAGAATTCCCCGCGTCTGCTCGTTCAGCGGAACACTGAGCAACAGGACGTCGACGACTTCCAGCAGATCGTTCAGTCGATCGGCGGGCCAGAGGTGTTCCACATAATCCGGCTTGTTTTCTGGAAACACGTCGGTTGCCAGCAGACGGACGTGAAATGGGGCCAACACCTGAGCAAGACGGCGGCCGTTGCCGCCAAAACCTACAATGCCCACGGTCTTACCGTGTAGGTCGTCAGTTGGCCGCCGTTCGAAGATCCGCCCCTGCTGCTGCCTGAAAAAGGTCGGTAAACCGCGCAGGATTCCCAGCAGCAAAGCCAGCGTCTGCTCTGCTACCTGGTCGGCAAACAGCCCGGATGCGCTGGTTACGACCACCTCGGATTGGACCACCGCTGAACTCAAGCAGTGGTCCAGACCAGCCGCGGAAGACTGGATCCACTGCAGCCGCTGATGGGCCACAACCTCGTGCCACGGCACTTCGACCTTGGCGTGTCCGCAAAAGACGTCGGCATTCAGTAACTCGGTGGCAACTCGTTCCTGCCCGGCATCGATCACCTCCCAACCAGGCGCTGCGGCGGCGATTTGCTGACAATGGTGCTGTTGGACCGGGTAGCACAGGACAATTCGCATGTCGTTAGCCTACACGTCACCGCCGCCCGGTTCTATAATGGCATCGAAGTGCTGTCATCGCTGGCAGCAGCGACCGGGCTGCAATCGGTGTTTCGCCAACAAGTTCGCCACCACAACTGTCATTTCGCCGCGCGTCCGATCGCGGCTTGCCATCCCGCCCAGGAGTTACACTTATCAACGCGTTTCGCCAGCTGAGTCTATTTGGAGTCATCGCACTCATCGCACTGCGGATCGGCATCGGTGTACACTTCTACACAGAAGGCATCAAGAAAGTCCGCGATCCGCGTCCATTTTCGGAGCCGTTCTTCCGCAGCGCTAAGGGGCGTTTTGCCTCGTTGTATCGCAGCTTGGTTTGGGACGCGGATGGCCTGGCTCGTCTCGATGGGAAGGCAACCGAGGCGAGCTGGGAACGCTATCGCGAAAGAGCAGCCAACCGCTATGGGCTCAACGAGAACCAGCGAAAACAGGCGCAGCGGGCTTACGAGCGCCGTCTTGATCAGCTGAACACCTGGCTGGCTGACAATAAATCCGACATCCAGGAATACAAGCAGGGGTTACAGCGGCGGGCTCGCGACTACGCAGACGTGAATCGGGTGGAGGTTGCTGCGCTAAAAGGACAGCTTGACAAACTGGCCGCCGAGCTCGACTCGAAACGCCGTGAACTCACCGGCCCCATCGATCAGCTGTGGCAGGGTTATCCGGAAGATCTGCACCGGATCGGTGGTGCTCCGGCTGGCGGTCCTTTGAGAATCACCAAGCCTGGTAGGCGGTGGATCGATTCGGAGTCTATTGATAGCGTGGTTCGCTATTTCGACATTGCCATCGGTGTATTGTTGTTTTTGGGCCTGTTCACTCGAGTTGCCGCCACCCTGGGCGCACTTTTTCTCTGCTCGGTAATCGCTTCCCAATGGCCCGGCTCACCCGGCGCGATTCCGGTTTGGTCGCAGTTGATCGAGGCACTCGGCTTGTTCGTATTAGCGGCGACCGGAGCGGGCCGTTTCGCCGGATTGGACTTCGTCATCGGATCGTTCCGTCAGTGGCGTAACCCGTCCGGATAGAACCGTGCCAAGCGGTGCTGGGCCGGCCCGGCGGATTTCAAACAGGAGTTGGAGTCAGAAGCGGAGTCATGGAATAATAGGGGGCCACCTGAGAAAGCAGGCCAGGTCCACGTTGACCCACCTCGCACGCCTAGGTTTCGACTCAGGTGCGGCTAGGCGGGGGGTTCAAAAAATGAGGGCTGAACGATGAACAGCTTGACGCAAGAAGAACGCGAAATCGGGCGAGCCAACTATTACGAGGCGTCCGGCGTTTCCCGGCGTGACTTTCTCAAAGGAGTCGTGGCTGCGGGTGCGGTGACCGGTGGCGGGTTGGGCGCCATGTACTTCGGCTACGAGAAAGTCGACAAGCCGTTGCGCGTCGGCGTCATCGGTACCGGGGACGAAGGCAATATCTTGATCGGTGCCATCTCGCCGGACTATCTCCAGGTAGTGGCGATCGCCGACATTCGTCCCTACAACATCCACCGCGCGTTCCACGGAGACTGGGGCGGATCGAATCCGGCGTTTACGCACAGCCTGCGCACCGGGTTAATCGAAAAGTACGGATGGAGCGGCGAGGACGAGGCCCGGCGCCACGTCAAAGTCTACAAAGACGACTACCGCAAGTTATTGGATGACCCCGACGTCGAAGCGGTGATCATCGCGCTGCCGCTGCATTTGCATGCCGAAGTGGCCGTGCAAGCCATGCAGAAGGGCAAGCACGTCCTGACCGAAAAGCTGATGGCGCACAACGTGGCCCAGTGTAAGGTCATGTCGCGGGTTGCTGAAGAGACTGGGCTTTACTTGGCCACTGGTCACCAACGTCACTACAGTGTGCTTTACGACAACGCCGTCAACCTCCTGCAATGGGGCATCTTGGGTCAGGTGCATCACATTCGGGCCCAATGGCATCGTGGTAATCTGCCGGGCCGAGACAGCTGGCAGCAAGCCTTGCCCGGCGGTGAGGAGATCTCGCGGAACGGCGAGCGGGTCCTCGACGACCGAATTGCCAATCAGCTGGCCAGCTTCAAAAAACAACTGGATCGCGAGAAGGACCCTGCGAAATTCGATCTGCTGCAAAAGAAGATCCGGCAATGGGAAGCATGGAATTCGGATCGCGAGGTGAATGCCGAAGGGCATGGTTATCTTACGACGACACTCAGCAACGGCCGCCCACGTTCGGCTCTTGAAGAACTTTGCCGCTGGCGGCTCTGGGCAAGGACGGGTGGCGGGTTGATGGCTGAGCTCGGCAGCCATCAGCTAGACGCAGCCAGCATTTTCATTAGCGCGCTCAGCAAGGAGAAAAAGAAGGTCCATCCGCTGACCGTCTATGCGGTGGGTGGTCGCCATATCTTCGGCATGGATCGCGACGCAGAAGACCATGTCTACTGCCTGTTCGAGTTCCCCGGTCCTGAGTACGACGCGGACTTTGACGTGGGCTATCTCGACCGAGCCAGCAACGTCCCCGATCCAGAGAGAGGCATTCCTGGCTATCAGGAAGATAACAACAAGAAAATCGTGGTTAGCTATTCGTCGATCAACGGCAACGGCTTTGGAGGGTATGGCGAGGTTGTAATGGGCACCAAGGGCACGTTGATCCTGGAACGAGAGCAGGAAGTGATGCTCTACCGGACCTCGGACAAGTCGTCGAGGATCAACGTCAAGGACGACAAGGGGGCGCCGGTCATGGATACCCAAGCCAGTGGTGGTCCCTCCGCGGCCGCGGCGCTGGCCGTCGCCGCCGACTCGGGACCGGTCAGCCGCGGTTACACCGAGGAGCTGGAACACTGGGCGTGGCTGGTGCGAAATCACGATGCCCGAGATCCCCAAGCCCAACCTCGTTGTAAGCCCGAGGTCGCCATGGGCGACGGCATCATCGCCCTGACCGCCAACGTGGCGATCCGGCGGTCGATCCAGGGCGAATCGGGATTCGTCCAGTTCAACGAGGAGTGGTTCGACATCCACAACGATGAAACGCCCGACGGAAGCAGCGTGGAAGACGAGCGGAAGCGGATGAACGCCTAGGGTGGGCGTGGTTCGCGGCGGCGGGCGCCGCTGCGAGGATTGATCAGCGAACAGGAGCCAATCAGATGGAAAAGTGGCCGATTGGGGTCTTTACCAGCATCGACGCGGGTCTGGGCGTCAAACTCGAAGTGGCCCAGGAGCTGAAGGTACCTACGATTCAGCTGCACGCGCCCGCCAAGGCGACCCGCACCAAGGAAAACGCGGACCGCTTTCAGGCGCGGTTGGCCGAGATCGGCATCACGTTGACGGCGGTATTCGGTGGATTCGAAGGCGAGAGCTACGCGGACATTCCCACGGTGAGCAAAACGGTGGGGCTGGTGCCTCCGGAAACGCGTGCAGCACGGACTCAGGAAATGAAGGAGATTGCCGACTTCAGCGCGCTGCTTGGGTGCTCGGTCGTGGCGCTTCACTTGGGTTTTGTGCCGCACGACACGACGAGCTCGCTTTACCAGGAAGTCCTGGCGGTCACTCGCGAGCTATGCGATCACTGTGGTGCTCACAGTCAGGCGTTGCACCTGGAAACTGGCCAGGAGACAGCCGATTCGTTGTTGCGATTTATTGGCGACGTACAGCGGGACAACTTGTTCATCAACTTCGATCCCGCCAACATGATCCTGTATGGAACGGGCGAACCCATCGAGGCCTTGAAGAAGGTCGGCAAGTATGTTCGCAGCGTGCACTGCAAAGACGGTACCTGGGCGGCCAATCCTGGAGAGGAGTGGGGTTGCGAAGTACCGCTGGGTCAGGGAGATGTTGGCATGGAAGCCTATTTGCGGGCGCTCGACGAGATCGGCTACTGCGGTCCGTTGACCATCGAACGTGAGATCGCCCAGGAGCCCGAACGGCAAAAGGCAGAAATCGGCCACGCCGTGGGGTTGCTTCAGGAGCTCAAGCAGCAACTTGCCGTCTAGTTCGTTCCGCGCCCCGATTCGATCGTAGCCGCAATCGACGCCGTTAAGGATCTTGTAGCCGAATTCGCCAGAATTTGGCGGTTCACCAAACTCTGGCGAGTTCGGCTACGACTCTGGTTCGGCTACGATCAGAATCAGCCGCTGGGCGTTAGCCCACGGTTCCTACCAAACCGGATGCAAACGCGGACGGCTGATTGCGGCTACTAGTTGCTCAGGAACCGTCCGGTCGCTTGAATCACTCCGAAAACGACCAGTACCACGAGCACGTAGACGGCGAGGCTGGGGCGAACGGCGATGATCAAGCCGGCGGCTGCCAACGACCCCAGCAGCCAGCCTGGTACTTTGGCTTTGATTTGGATCAGTTGCGGCAGGGCCAGCCAGAGCGCTCCCAGCACCAAGCCGATTCGCATGGCGGAGCCAGCGACGAGTTGGTTTGCACTTGTCTCGGGCGCGAAGGCCAGCAGTCCCGCCCAGCCAATCAGAAACAGCAGAGCAACAATTCCTAGAGCATGTCGCCTCATGAGCGTTACTGAGCGGATGGTTGGTCCATAGACGGTTAGCAGCACATTGTATCACGACGTGTCTTGCGTCGTCTGCCAGCGCGTCGGATGCGGCCGGTCTGGCGAAGATCGCCGCATCAACAACGACGAGCGTTCGTGATTCGGCTACAATAGGTTGAAACAACGTAGTAGGTGTGCCGTAAAACGTCCGGCCGTCCTTCGAGAGGCGGACGGCACGCGGAGCGTGCCTGCTACTCTAAACCCCTAAACTCCTAATCCCCTAACCCATGTCTCATCGCAATCGTCGAGAGTTTCTTGAAGACTCGATGTTGGCAGCTGCGGCGGCTGTTACGGCGAATACCGGCCAGGAGCTGTTCGGTGCGGCGACCCATGACCAGAGTCCCAATGGACGGCTGGGAATTGCGGTGGTGGGGGTCCGGGGACGTGGCAGCAGCCACATCAGCGCCTTTGCTGGGCGCCGGGACACCGAGGTCCTTTATGTTTGCGACGTGGACGAAGAAGTCGGCAGACGGCGGGCTAAGGAGGCGGCGAAGAGGCAAGGTCGGCGACCTGAGTTTGTAGAGGACATCCGTCGCGTGCTCGACGATCCGCGCGTGGACGTGGTGAGCATCGCGACTCCGAATCACCTGCACGCGCTGCAAGCTATCTGGTCGATGCAGGCGGGGAAGGATGTTTACCTTGAAAAGCCGATCAGCCACAACATCCGTGAAGGCCGTTCTATTGTCGGGGCTTCCCGCCGGTACAGTCGGATTTGCCAGGTCGGTACGCAGTGTCGCTCGAATCTCGGCATGGTCGCGGCGATGCGGCACTTGCACACGGGACAGATCGGTAGGCTGAGCGTTGCTCGTGGCTTGTGCTTTAGACGCCGTCCGTCGATCGGACCGCGAGTTCTGGGCCTTCCCCCTCGCCACATCAACTACGACCTCTGGCTCGGCCCTGCCCCGCACACACCGGTGACCCGTCGACGTTTTCATCACGACTGGCACTGGCAGTGGGTCTACGGAAACGGTGAGCTCGGCAACCAGGCCCTGCACCAGCTAGACATTGCCCGCTGGGGACTGGGTATGAACCGCCACAGCAGCGAGGTCATCACGTATGGCGGACGCTTCAACTGCGACGACGCAGCGGATTCGGCGAACACTCAGATCGTCGTCCATCGCTACGGCAATCAAGCGCTCGTCCTGGAGGTCCGCGGTTTGCCCACTGCTGGCTACCGCCGCGCCAAGGTCGGTGTGATCTTTGAAGGGAGCGAAGGCCATCTGGTGATGCACAGCTATGACAAGGGTGCGTCGTTCGATCTTGCCGGGAACAAGCTGCGCGAGTTCAGTGGTGGTGGCAATCACTTCGATAACTTCTTACGTGCCGTTCGCAGCCGCGCGCTGGCCGACCTGAGCGCCGATGTCGAACAAGGTCACTTGTCGAGCACGCTTTGTCATATGGGCAACATTTCATACCGTCTCGGGCGAGTCGTTTCGCCACTGGCGGCCGCGCGCGAGGTGGCTTCGTTTGCTTGCGCCGAAGACATGGAAAAGACATTTGCCCGTACGTTAGCGCATCTGAAGAACCAACAAGTGCCGCTCGAGCAGAGTGGGCTGTGCGTCGGACAGCGATTGCGTTTTGATTCGGAATCCGAGACGTTCTGCGACGACGAGCGGGCGAATCAGCTGTTATCCCGGGCTTATCGGCCTCCGTTCGTCGTTCCATCGCCTGCTGCCGTGTGAACGCGGCGTCACTGCCCGATTCAACGCCGCCTGCCACGCCGCGGCGGTTGAACGTGGCGGAGCAGAGGCGAGGCATGCGGCAGAATGCCCAAATGGTCACGCCCAACGGTTTCGATGTGCTATGGGAACAGGGCCCTTGCCTGGTGATCGCCAAACCGGGGGGGATCCTGACGCAGTCCCCACCGGGCATCGACAGCTTGGAGATTCGCGTCAAGGACTTCCTACAGGCGCGGGACGGGCTCATACATCCCGTCTATTTGGGAGTGCCCCATCGAATTGATCGACCCGCCTCGGGGGCACTCGTGTTGGCCAAACACGTGCGGGCCGCTCGCCGGCTCAGCGAGCAATTCGAGGACCGTACGATTGCCAAAACCTACTGGGCGTTGGTGGAAGGTGATGTAACGCCCGAGTCGGGCAGCTGGAGCGATCAGCTGAGAAAGGTGCCTGGAGAAGCGCGGGCAGAGATTGTCCACGACGGCCATCCCGACGGTCGCAGCGCCATCCTTCACTACCGAGTGTTGCGGCGGTTTGCTGGCGGAACCTGGCTGCAGATCCAGCTGGAAACCGGTCGCACACACCAAGTCCGGGTCCAAGCCGCGCACCGCGGACATCCGATCTTCGGAGACGTTCAATACGGATCCAGTGTCCCTTTCGGCCCGGTTACCGAGGACGCCCGCCGCCGTTGGATTGCCCTGCATTCCCGCCAGCTCGAGTTCCACCACCCGTCAACACACGAACGGATCTGTGTTACCGCACCGCCTGCAAAGTTCTGGCCATCGTAGCAGGCACGCTCCGCGTGCCGTCCGCCCCTCCCGCTGTGAAGATCATTGGTGGACGCAAATACTGGTTTTAGGGTGTTTCGTGGAGCTAGCCATTTCCGATTGGAAAGCAGATGGCGATCGTGATCACAGCCGGTCGCTCCTAGTCGAAGCCCTGTGAGCTCCGTATAATCGGCGCTGATGGATGGAATCCTAGGCTTTGTCGCAGGCCGGTCGTGCAGCCCTATAAGTAAGTGCGTGATTTCGTCTTTCTTCACTTTCCCCTCGGGGAGAGTCCCAAAGGGTCGGCGAGGGGGAGCTCTCGCCGGACGCTACGCGTCGGTTTCGCTGGGGAACCGTGGGCTAACGCCCAGCGGCTGATGTTGCAGGATTCCGCTCGGTCACTGGGCGACCATCAGCCGGAATGCGTTAGCATCCGGTTTGTTGAAACCGTGGGCTAACGCCCAGCGGCTGATGTTGCAGGATTTCGCTCGGTCACTGGGTGACGACCATCAGCCGGAATGCGTTAGCATCCGGTTTGTTGAAACCGTGGGCTAAGGCCCGGCGGCTGATTTGGAGCGTAGCCGAACTCGCCAGAGTTTGGTGGACTACAATTCGTCCAAATTCTGGCGAATTCGGCTACAAAGAAATCCTTAACGGCGTTGGGTGAGGGGCCTAGAACTGGCGGGATGAGTCGTTTGAGTAAGCTCAAGGTTGGTGCGGTCTCATATCTGAACACCAAGCCGCTTGTCTACCAGCTAGAGGAGAGGGCGCCGGCAATCCGGCTGGTGTTTGATCTGCCGAGCCGATTGGCTGACGGTCTGGCGACGGGCGAGTTGGATGTGGCCCTGATCCCGTCGGTCGAGTACCTGCAGGATCCTTCCTACACGATCGTCTCCGACGCCTGCATCGCCTGCCGCGGGCCTGTGCTCAGCGTCAAGCTGTTGAGCCGCGTGCCGTGCAGCGAAATCGAGTCGCTGGCGTTGGACGAGGGTTCCCGGACGAGCGTCGCGCTCGCCCGGATCCTGCTCAGCGAGCAGTACGGCCTGTCGCCGCGGTTGGAACCGCTCCCGATCGGCGCCCAACCCGCTGAGGTGAAGACCGATGCCGTGTTGTTAATTGGCGATCGCGCAATTCATCCACCCGGTGGTAGCTTTACTGAGGTCCTGGACTTGGGAGAGGCTTGGTGCAGGTGGTCAGGGCTCCCGTTTGTTTTCGCCATGTGGACGGCTCGTCCAAATGTGAGGATTGGGGAACTTGGCGCCGCGCTGGAGGGGGCCCGAGATCAGGGCGTCAGGCGGCTAGAGGAGATCGCGCGGGACCAGGCGAGTTCGGTGCAGCTCGAGGTCGCGCAGTGCCTGCACTATTTACGAGACAATCTGTATTATTACCTTGGCGAGCGCGAATGGCGGGGACTGCAGCTTTTTCAACATCATGCGAAAAAGCTGCAACTAGTACCGTCCTGTGTGCCGCAATCGTAAGCGCGAAGCGTTAGCTTTGATGTTGAGCTTTCGGCTCAGTCGGAACCCGAAGCGTCAGCGAGGGAACAACTTGCGATGGTACATCAACGCTGCCTCGCTCACGCTTCGGGTTACGAAAAACCAGCAAATTCGCTAGCCTGCACCCGCCAAACAGTGAAGAGCGCAACATCAAAGCCGACTCCTTAAGCACAGGCCGGTGGCCCATGCACAACTTCAAGACGGGTACCTCATGGTCAGCGAGATCATCCACAAATCGGTGTCGGGCGAGCGGTTGAGCTTTGACGAAGGCTTGGAGTTGCTCACCGCCGGTGAGCTCCCCACCTTAGGTCAAGCTGCGGATGCCGTGGCGCGGCGAATGCATCCGGAGCCCTTTCGCACATACAACATTGATCGCAACATCAACTACACCAACATCTGCACTGCCGTGTGCGACTTCTGCGCCTTTTACCGGCGCCCGAACAGCGCCGAGGGTTGGGTCCTGCCCCGCGAGGAGCTGTTGAAGAAGGTGCAGGAGACGGTGGCCCTAGGCGGCAATCAAGTTCTGATGCAAGGTGGGCTGCATCCCAAGTTCGGGTTGGATTGGTACGAGCAGTTGCTGCGGGACATCACCAGCCGTTTTCCGCAGGTTAATGTGCACGGATTCAGTCCACCAGAGCTCCATCACTTCACGAAGGTTAACAAGCTACCAATTCGAACGGTGTTGGAGCGTCTACGAGATGCGGGCTTGGGTAGTATTCCGGGCGGCGGTGCGGAGATCTTGGTCGATCGAGTCCGAACGGCGATCACCCGGGGCAAGGTCATGACCGACGATTGGCTTAACGTCATGCGAGTCTGGCACCAACTGGGAGGAGTTAGCACTTGCACCATGATGTTCGGCCATGTTGAGACGTTGGCAGAGCGAGTCGAACACCTCGAACGGCTGCGTCAGCTGCAGGACGAAACGGGCGGCTTCACTGCGTTTATCTGTTGGACCTTCCAGCCCGAACACACCGAAATGGCGCATGTCCCCCCGGCGGGAGCCTCGGAGTATTTGAAAACTCAGGCAGTCGCTCGGCTTTACTTGGACAATGTTCCGAATATTCAGTCGAGTTGGGTGACACAAGGTCTGAAGATTGGACAGCTGGCGATGTTGTTCGGTGCCAACGATATGGGCAGTTTGATGATCGAGGAGAACGTCGTCGCCGAGGCCGGCACTGTCCATTACCTGACGCTCGACGAGATCCGCGAGGCGATTCGAGAGTTAGGGTTTGTCCCCCGGCAACGGGACGTGCGGTATCGTCTGGTGGATCAGGAGCGGGAGCGGGAAGCGATTGCCGCCAATCGCCAACGGCAGCCGCTGACGGTGCTAGCGAGCTAATTCGACCGCAGAGGTCCCACTGATTCCGAATCCTCACTCCCTTTCCCAGGGCTGGCGGCAGGCTATACTGGTGATACATCCCCAGCGCCAATTTGGGGGGAGGCTTTGCCAAAGATGAAGCAGCTTACTATTGCAGCGATGTTTCTGGGCACGGGCGCTCTGCTCGGTTGCGGCGTATCGATTGCTCAGCTCTGGAAACGATCACAGCTCGCCGAGACGCAGGCTTCGGACCTGGAGAGCGAGTTGAACGAGACGAAGGAGACGTCCCAGGCGCTCCAGGTCCAAGTTCGCGACGTGCGGCGAAGTCGCGGCAAACTTGAACTGGATCACGATCGTGTCATTCAAGAACGCGACCAAGCCTGGCAAGATGCCGAAGAGCTACGCACCAAGGTGGCACGACTGCAGGCGCAGAACGAAGAGCTCGAAAAGGCGGCGCAGCGAGCCGTGCAGCTGAGTGAGCAGGTGGCCGAGCTTCAGCACAGGTTGGGAAATGAGGAAGGGTCTGAACAGTTGACGGCAGCGACGAAAGACACGCTCGTCCGCGTGAGGAAGCCTCTTGTACCGGCGGCTCCATTGCCCCAGGTCGATGACGGCGGCTGGAAGTCGGTCGCCGATTCCCAATAGACCGTTCTTGTTCCCGTCAGGGTACTTCTTGGGGAACGCTCAGAGATGAACCGCGGAGTCTTCCAAATAGAACAGCAGGAGCAGACGTTGGTCGTGACGCCTTTATCCGACCTGCGTGAGCTGGAGTTCGACAGGATTGAGGCGGGCGCTGCGGAAGTCTTTCAGCTGCTCGAAGCGGGCGAGGCTGTGAACGTGGTGATTGATCTTCACAACACCAACTACTGTGGCTCGACAGCCCTTAGTTTCTTCGTCAAATTGTGGAAACGCGTCAAGACGAGGAGTGGCCAGATGGTCTTTTGCGGCGTCTCCGACATGGAACGGGAGATCCTGAAGGTGACCAATCTGGATCGACTATGGCGGCAGTGTTCGGACCGCACAGAAGCGCTCGCGCTAGTTCGTGTGCCCGCCTGAAGGACGCGGCTATAGCTGCAATCTGTGTGGTGTCCTCTTTCCTCACTTCTCCCCTCGGGGAGCTTCTAACTTAGCGCGTCATCTCGTCTTTCCTCACTCTCCCCCCCGGGGAGAGTCGGCCCGAAGGGCCGGTGAGGGGGCAGCCCTCCCCGGCCGCTACGCGTCGGTTTCGCTGGGGAACCGTGGGCTAACGCCCAGCGGCTGATTGCAGAGTAGCCGAACTCGCCAGAGTTTGGCGGACTGCCGTGATGACACGCGCATCTGGCCGCCGGTCACGCTGCGAGTTTCTTGATTAGCGACGCTGTTCCGTCTAGGCTGTAACCTCTTGAAACAGCCAATCTTTCCCGGGAGCCTTCATGAAGCCGCTGTCTGATGCTGTCGCCATTTCGGTCTTAGTGCTCGGGCTCTCCGCCACCACCTTCGCGCAGACGACGGTCTCGCTTTTCGATGGAAAGTCCTTCGACGGCTGGACCACTACCGATGGTGAACCCGTTCCCGAGGCGTGGGAAGTTGAGGACGGAGCCATCCATCTAGCCACGGATAGAGGATCTGGTGGGAACATCGTCACCGAGCTGCTGTACGGAGATTTTTCTCTGCAATTCGAGTGGAAGATTGCCGAGGGCGGCAACAGCGGAATCAAATATCGAGTCCGCCAATTCGGCAACAGTTTCTTGGGATGCGAGTTTCAGATCCTGGACGACGACCGTCATTCCGATGCCGAAACGGCCAAGAAAAGTACCGGATCACTGTATGATGTCTACCCACCCAACGCCAACAAGTATCTCAAGGCGGTCGGCGAGTACAACACGAGCCGAATTGTCGTTCAGGGTTGTCATTTAGAACACTGGCTGAACGGGCACTTGATCGTGTCAGCGGACGTGGGCGGCTGGGAGTGGTACGACAGAAAGTCGCAGAGCAAGTTCTCGGAGGTACACGGATTCGGCGAGAACCGTTTTGGTAGGATCATGCTTACCGATCACCATAGCGAGGTGTGGTATCGCGGTCTCGAGCTCACGTTGCTGGATCCAGCACCTACGTACCGATACGTCTCAACGGCGCGGTGCTACCGCCCCCGCTGGCGGCTGTTCCGTCGGCGATGAGCATCCCCAAAGTAGTAGGCACACTCCGTGTGCCGTCACCACCAGGAACAACCTCATAGTAGTAGGCACACTCCGTGTGCCGTTACCATCATCAACAACTTGAATGTAGTCGGCACACTCCGTGTGCCGTTTCAAGAAAGGGCGGACGGCACGCGGAGCGTGCCTGCTACCTTAACGGCTGGCATACGTGCGGCCCAGCCGATCGGCGATGACCTTCTTTAGCTTTAGCGGGTCTATCTCACCGTGTCGTCGATAGACGACCTCGCCGCCTGGAGCAACCAGGAGTGTGTAGGGAAATCCTCCCTCCCACTTCTTGTCGATGCTGTTGAATAGTTTGTCCCGGTCGTCTGAGTTGAAGAGGTAATTCTTGGCCGCCACATGCTGCTCGCGCAACACCTTCAGAGCGTCGTCGCGCTGACTTGGGTCGTCGGCGCTGATGGTGATTAACTCAAACTTGCGGCGGCGGTACATGCGATTCATCGTCACAAACTGGGGAAGTTCGTCGATACACGGGATGCAGAAAGTGGCCCAGACATTGATCAAGCGGTACTTGGGGGTGTTGTTGCTGAGCAGCTCCTGCAAGGGGGCCTCGTCGATTAACTCGAGGGCGACAGGTTCCCGGTTCCACTTGATCAGGGAAGCTTTGGCATTTTCCCGTTTATCAGCCCACTTGGTCGAGCAGCCGAAGACAGGCGTTTGCGGCCGTGGAACGGGCCTTGAGGCAAGCAGCGCTTCCAAGGCGTTGCGGGCGTCGTGCTTTTTGACCGTTTTGACTTCCGAGTCGTCGATCCGCCCGACGTAGCGTAGCTTCCGAACCGAATCGAAGATGTAGACGTGTGGCGTTGCCCGGACCCCGTAGGCTGCAGACGTTTCTTGGGTTTCCCCGTCATACAGATACGGAAAAGGAAACTTCTTGTCTTTCGCTCGGATCTTCATGTCCTCGAGCGAATCGGAAACGTCGGTATAACCTAGCTCGTCGAGCCGCACTGCCAGGGGGTCGTTGGGCGAGATCGCGACGAGCTGGACACCGCGGTCCCGGTAATCGGTCTGAATCTGGATCAGCCGGTCCTCGTATGCCTGGGCGGTGGGACAGTGGTTGCAGGTGAAGACCACCATCAGGATCTTGGCGTCGTCAAACTGGGCAAGAGAATAGGTCTTTCCGTCGACTCCCGGCAGGGAAAAATCGGGGGCGGAGGCGCCGATGCCTAACGTCTGGACCTCGCGGGCCGGTGCCGAGCAAGGCACGGTCAGAGATAATAGCAGTAGAAAAAGTGGGAATCTCGTACCCATGTTTGGTCTCCCTATCGTGCTTCCCAGGCCTCAAAGTGAGTGTGCCCGAGCGTGGCCGCTCACGCCCTGAACTGTCTACCGCGAGGATAGACGCTGGAGTGATCTTACCACGAAACAAAAGCTGCTGCCGCTGCGTAGTACGCACCAGGCACGATCTGCCCCGGTCCGGCGGCGGAACCGGTCCTAGCGTGAAGCTCACTTTCCAGGCCGCTAGAAAGCGAACGAACTCAATGGCAGCCATCGCCACGGTACTGACCCTACTCTGCTGTTCATCCGTGGTCGCGGCCGCCGAGTGGCCTCGCTTTCGCGGGCCCAACGGTGCAGGGATCGCCGTCGGAGATGAACCGCTGCCGAGCCAGCTCGATGACGATCATCTCCTTTGGAAAGTCACCTTGCCGGCGGGGCGTTCTTCGCCGGTCGTGACCAACGGTCGTCTCTACCTGACCGGAATGCGAGGCGACAATGCCACGACGCTCTGCCTCGACACGTCAAGCGGCCAGCTTCTCTGGGAGAAACAGGCACCGCGGCAGGAAGCAGGAGAGTTGGCGTATGGTGGTGGCTATGCGCAGTGCACCTGTGTAACCGACGGCAAGCATGTGATCAGTTTCTTCGGTTCAGCAGGCATGATCTGCTACGCCACGGACGGTGAACAGATTTGGCACAAGGAGTTTCCATCATTCAACACACAGTTCGGCGTAGGCAGCTCACCAATCATCGTCGACGACCGAATTATCCTCAGCCAAGATTTCGATACCGATTCGTTTATCATGGCGATCGACATGCGCACCGGCGAAACGATTTGGGAGACAGAGCGCCCGGACTTCATTGCCAATTTCGCCACACCAGTTGTTTGGGACAACGCTGGAGAGCGGCAAGTGGTGGTTCCTGGTAGCCTGCTGGTGATCGGTTACGACATCGAAACCGGCAGCCAGATCTGGTCGGTCAGCGGACTGTCGTGGAGCGTCATTTCGACGCCGGTCATTGGTAACGATGGAACGTTGTACGTCAGCGCGACCGGGCCTGGTGAAGGAGAAGGCGCGATTCCGCTACCTCCTTTCGACGAGGCACTGGACAATTCGGACCGCGACGGAAGCGGCACATTCAACCGGGAGGAATTCGAGGAGTTTGGGCCCCGCTCGGGCTTCTTTCTCACAGTCGACCGCAACAAAGACGGGGAAATTGTCCGCCCGGAGTACGACTACATCGACCATCTCTGGAGTCAATCGCGGGACGGGCTGTTGGCAATTCAGCCCGGTGGTGTCGGCGACATCACTGCAACTCATGTCAAATGGGCTTACCGCCGCCCGCTGCCCAATACTCCGTCTCCGTTGTTTCACGACGGGCATCTTTATATGGTCAAGAACGCCGGCATTGTGACCAGCGTCGATGCAGCCACCGGTGAGCGGGTCAAAGAGGGGCGAGTCAAAGGGCGAGGAGACTACTACAGTTCACCGGTACTGGCGGACGGCAAGATCTACATGGCGAGCGAGCGGGGAGACCTGAGCGTGATCGCCGCGCGCCCCAAATGGAAACAGATTGGCGGGGGCGCATTGGGTGAAGAAATCTACGCGACTCCCGCCGTTGTTCACGGTCGTCTCTATGTGCGAACCACCGAGCAGCTTTTCTGTTTCGGTTTTCAAGACCTCGGCGCCGAGCGGCAACGCAGAGCTTCTGCGCTGCCGGTGGCCACCAGATGGTTGCTGTTCGCCGGCGGAGTCTGCGTTCTCGCCTGCGCTGGAGGGGTCCTCTGGAAGTTATTGCGAAAACGACATAGTAGGGCGGATACTGAAACGGCTACCGGGCAATAGACAACAGCCGATGGCGGTTCGCCTCAAAAAGCGTGGACCGCGTTCTCCCAGTGATGGGGGTTTTGTTACATTGAATCTATCGAACTCAACGGCCGACTGCGCCAGGAAGAAGCTCATGGGTCTCTTCAAAACCGCCCTTCCCTTTCGGATCGTGCTTGTTTGGATGTTGTCTGCGAGCGCGCTGTGCGCTGGGTCCTGGGAGCAGTTTCGCGGCGCCAATGCAACGGGCGTCGCCGTCGGAGACCAGCCGTTACCCACAGAGTTTGACGATGAGCTTCTGTTCTGGAAGACCGCGTTGCCGCCCGGCCGTTCTTCTCCGGTGATCGCCAACGGCCGAATCTACTTGACGGCCGCGCGCGATCGGGTCGATCTGTTCACGATCTGCCTAGACCAGGCAACGGGGGAAGTACTTTGGGAGCAACCGGCTCCAATTACCAAGCTGCTCGCCCTGTCGCTCAATGGTGGTCAGGCGCAGTCGTCATGCGCCGCCAACGATCAATATGTTGTCAGCTATTTTGGCTCCTCGGGGCTAATCTGCTACGACCGGGACGGCAGCCAAATCTGGCACAAGGAAATCCCACCCATTAACACTCAATTTGGCACCGGCAGTTCGCCAATCTTGGTCGATGAGTGGGTAATTGTGAGCCAGGACTCGGAGACCGATTCGTTCCTGATGGCGGTAAATCTCGCTGATGGCGAGGAGATCTGGAAAACGCAACGCCCCTTGGTCAGCTCCAGCTTTGCCACGCCGGTGATTTGGGACAACGCTGGAAAACGCCAGGTCGTCGTCGCCGGCAGTTTGCGCGCTGCGGGCTACGATTTGGAAACCGGCGCCGAAGCATGGTCGGTGCGAGGACTCTCTTGGTGTGTCGTGTCGACGCCGGTCGTCGGCGGTGACGGGGTTCTCTACGTCAACGCAACGTCGCCAGGCGAGGGAGAGGGGGTCATCATTTTGGAACCCTTTGATGAGGCTCTTGCGGCCTCAGATCGCGACGGTGACGGGGCCTTCAACCGAGACGAATTTGAGGAATTCGGTCCCCGTGCCAACCACTTTCCCACACTCGATCGCGACAAAGACGGGCTCGTTGTGCGGGAGGAATACGACTACATCAACCGTCTCTGGACCGACTCGCAAAACGTGATGCTGGCAATCAAGCCTGGTGGCGAAGGAGACATCACCGACTCACACGTAGCCTGGACGCAAACGAAATCGCTGCCTTTCGTAACATCACCTATCTACTTCCAAGGCCATCTGTTTACGGTCAGAGATTCTGGAATCGTCAACTGTGTGAACGCAGAGTCTGGTAAACAGACCAAACAAGGGCGCCTTTCTAGTCGGGGCGACTTCTACAGTTCCCCAGTCGCTGGTGACGGCAAGGTTTATTTTGCTAGTTCTGAAGGGGATGTGAGTGTGGTTAGTGCTCAACCCAAGTGGAGGGAGATCGGGCACACACAATTTGACGAAGAAATCTACGCCACCCCTGCCCTGCTCGACGGACGGGTTTATCTACGGACCGCAAATCACCTGTACTGCTATGGCTACAAAGATCCCGAGGCGGAACGGGAGCGCCGTGCTGCGGCCATCCCGGCCAGAACGTGGTGGGCGCTGGGAGTCGTGGGTGTCTGCCTTTTCCTCGGAGTCGCTGGTTGGGGAGCACGTGCGGCGCTGCGTCGGTGACCCGTCGCGACGATTTTCATCTACAATCCAATGGTCGGCCCCACCCTCCCCTTGACGTGACCAGGAGACTGATGCGATGTCGGAAGAAGGCGAACGACTACTCGTCGAACACGAAACGGTTACGCGGCGCTGGTTGCTTGGCACCGGTGCGCTGGGCGCGATGGCGCTGAAAGCGTGGCCACTCAATGCCGCCGAGCGGCCGTCGGAGTTGGCGGCAGCCGTTTCGCGCATCGAGTCGTACATGACGCCGCAGGCGGAGTTTCGTGACGTCTCGCGGGGCCGACCGCTACCGCACACCTTGCCGGCAGAGACCAAACAGCAGGTCGGGTTGACTCGGGATAGCTGGAAGTTGAACGTAATTAGTGACGAAGAGCACCGCGGCTCGCTTGCGCTCGCCGCTGTCTGAGCAAAAAGGTGAACGCGTTCGACTTTCCGAGTTTGATGGAGCTAGCCAAGCAGCACGCAGTACGATTTCCCAAGGTGATGACCTGCCTAAATATTGGCTGTCCACTGGGAATGGGTGTCTGGGAAGGAGTCCCGCTTCGTCATCTGCTGTGGTTGGCCCAACCCACCGAAAACCTGCGGCGCGTCTTCTACTACGGTTACCACAACGACGATTCGAAGCAGATGTTCCGCAGCTCGCTGCCGGTCAGGCCCGCATCCTGGAAGACCCCTTCGATCTCCCGCCGGTCATTCTTTGTTACAAGCTGAATGGCGAGTGGCTGAACAGCGAGCGGGGTGGCCCGGTCCGGATTGTGGTCCCCGGAGGCCTATGGCTTCAAGTCGATCAAGTGGCTCACACATGTGGTGTTGTCCAACATCGCGCATGCCAACGGACACCTATGCAATCAAGAACAACGATGTGGACAGCCCGTTGAAGTCATTTGCGGCGACGCTCGGTGTTCCTAAAGAGTTGGAGCCAGACAAACCGTTCGCAGTCACCGGCTATGCTCAGGCAGGAATCTCAGGGCTCAAGAAGGTCCAGGTTGTGGGTACAAGCGGAGGACGAGGAGTGGGGACCGGGCGCGATAAACACTTTGCGCGAGCGCCCTGGATCGATGCCGAGGTCCTGCCTCCGCCAGCTGCCTGGGGTGGGTGGGCTGCCTGAGGATTCCATCCCGCGCCGAACGTATGGATTTGACGATGCCGGGAGACCGCTTAACTGGCCTCTGCGACTGACGAAGGTGCATTGGGCAGTCATGCTGCCGGGGCTGGCCGCAGGCAAGTACATCCTCCGCTCGCGGGACGGTCGACGAGAAAGGGCATGCCCAGCCGATGCCGCGGCCGTTCAGAAAGTCCGGCCATGCAGCAATCGAGCGGGTTCCGATCACGGTTGGCTAGCCCGGATTATTCATGAAGATCGTCGCGAGAGGTTGTAAGTACGTTCGTGGCAAGGAAGGCGAGCAGTTCTTCCGCAGGCGTATTGAAGCAATACGTCGAGGGAGAATTGTGAAGCATGACGAAGCCAAGGATGGACTTACGACCTCGCAGCAGATCGCTCATGAATAATTCGGGCTAGCGGACGCCCAGCTGAGGTTGCGGGATAGCAATCCGGCGGACCAGCCAGGCTTCCGGCCTGGCCGCTCGGGTTAGTGCCGCTGCCAACAATCAGCTGCCCATCGGCAGAGATGCCCGCTGCCGCAGATAGCGTCCAACTCTGACTGCTCGGCCGGCGGCAGCAGCGACCTAACGCTCAAGATTGCGGTACTCTGCTGCCAGATGAATGCCTCATCAGGCACTCCGTCCGCGTACATCCGCCCCACGATCACGGTTCCATCGATCGATGCGGCAGCAGGATAGTTGTAGAGCCAGTCCGGGTGCGGCGCCAGGCCAAAAGTCCCTCCATCAGCCGTCCAGGCAAACGCCTCCTCGCCGGTTACCGAGTAAAGATCCCCGGAGATCGTGCGACCGTCCCCCGAAATTGCAGTGGCTTGACTGACGATCTCCTGATCGAAGTTCCCGACTGGCAACATCCCCTCGTCCTCAGTCCAGCGAAAGGCCGTAGTCGTTTGAGCCGACTTTGCTTGTCCCACGACAATCGTCCCATCGTGCGAAACCGCGTACGCCTGGCTTTCGGTTGTGCTGGTCGGCAGGTTCCCTAACCCTACCAAGCCCCGGTCGGGCGTCCAGCGAAAGGCCTCTTCACCCCGAGCCGATCGGCTGGTACCGACCACGACATGGCCATCTCGCGAAACAGCGGTTGCCACGCTGAAGAAATCTCCGCCCGGCAGATCCCCGAGGCCCTGCATGCCATGCTGTGCCGTCCAACGGAACGCCTCTCGCCCCAACGCCGACTCACTGACCCCCACGATGACGAGACCTGCCGCCGAAACCGCCCGAGCCTCGCTCCGGAAGTCGCCGCCCGGAAGATCGCCCAAGCCCCGCAACCCGTCCGCCTCCGACCAGCAGAAGGCCTCCAGACCAGATGTGGACTCACTAGTTCCGACCACAAACGCGCCATCTGGTGAGATCCCGTGGGCTTGGCTCAGGAAGACACCGCCTGGCAAATCTCCCAAACCACGAAGCTCCAACCGCTCTGTTGGCAGAGCGGCTGGTGGGTCCTGCTGGCGGCATCCTAAACAGATGATCGCCGCGAGCAAAAAGAGAAAACGACGCCCGGCTCCATTCTGCCAAACGGCGCACCGAAGGCGATTGCGACAGGTTCTGTTACCAGGGTGCCCGGAATGCCAAAACGGAGCCAGACATCGTTTGCGTTCCAGCTTCATGAATAGTACGCCCCGAATCCTTGCTCTTGGGCAACGAGAGTTTCGATCAGTGGTGCTGGCTGCCAGAAGTCGTCTCTATCTTGCTGTTGGTACTTTTTCAACTTGGCCAGCACGTTGGGCAACCCGATCGTGTCGGCAAAGTACATCGGGCCACCTCGATACATCGGCCAGCCGAAGCCATGAACCCAGACAACATCGACGTCACTGGGGCGTAAGCTGATCCCTTCTTGCAGGATCTTGGCTCCTTCGTTGATCAGCGGATAAATGGCCCGCTCGAGAATCTCTTCGTCGCTAAATGGCCGACGCACGACACCTCTTTTCGCGGAGAGTTTCTCAATCACCTTTTGGACTGCGGGCGCCGGGCTCCTGGCTCCAGTTTTCGGATCGTAGTCATAGTAGCCGGCGTCCACTCGTTGGCCGCGCCGGCCTATTTCACAGAGACGCTCACGCACCGACTTCGTTTGCGATGGCTCCGTGTTCCAGCCGACGTCAAGCCCGGCAAGATCGTCGTTCGCAAACGGCCCCAGTGGCATTCCAAATTCATAGATGACCCGATCGACGTCCCAGGGTAGCGGGCCGTCATAGATCATCTTCTCCGCCTGAGTGCGGCACTGGAGCATCATTCGGTCACCGATCAGTCCCGGGCCAACCTTGGCGACGACGGCCACCTTGCCCACCCGTTTGACCAGATTCATGATCGTGGCCAACGCCGTGTTCGAAGTCCTTTCGCCGCGCACCACTTCACAGAGCTTCGTGGTATGAACAGGGTCAAAAAAGTGTGTGCCTAATACGAGTTCCGGGCGCCCTGTGACAGCAGCGAGAGTGTTGATATCGAGCGCTGAAGTGTTGGTCGAAAGGATGGCTCCCTCTTTTACCACTTCGTCCAGCTGTCGGAAGATCTTCTTCTTCAGACCAAGGAACTCGACGTCGTTTTCGACGACAAGGTCACAGTCCGCGAGGTTGTTCAAGCTGGGTGACGGTACGAAGTTCTCCAGACGCCTATCTGCCTCGACCCTTGATAAACTTCCACTCTCTACTCGCTGATCGTATTTTTCGCGAACGGCATCCACGCCTCGATCGAGCGCCTCACCATCTACGTCGACGAAACTCACGGCCAGGCCGGCATCCAGAAAACCGATCGCGATCTCGCCTCCTGCCATCCCGGCACCGAGCACGCCGACCCTGTGGATTTGAATCCGAGCCGTATCCTTGGGGACGTCCGGGATCTTGTTCGCCTGCCGCGCGGCAAAGAAGCAATATCGCTGCGCTGCCGACTTATCGCCTTGCACCAACACCTGGAAACGCTCTCGTTCCCTGCGAATACAGTCGTCGTAGGGTAGAGTCACCGAGTCTTCGACGCACCGAATGATCGCTTCGGGAGCCTCGAAGCCGCGTGTTTCCTCAGCGATCGTCGCGCGAAAGCTGTTGAACAGATCTGCGGCTTGCTGACTGCCCTCGATCTTCGTCTCTAGATCACGGACTTTGACTAGTGGGCGGCCCTCAACCACTACCTTCTTGGCAAAGGCCAAGCCGCCTTCGAGCAGGTCCTCAACAATCTCATCGACAAGGCCGCACTCCAATGCGAACTTTGCATCGACCGGTTCGCCCGATGTCATCATTTCGAGCGCTTTCTGAACGCCGACAATCCGTGGCAACCGCTGTGTGCCTCCGGCGCCCGGCAGCAGACCTAACTTCACTTCCGGCAGACCGAACTGGGCGGAATCGACGGCAATCCGGAAGTGACAGCAGAGCGCGGTTTCCAATCCACCACCCAGGGCTGTTCCGTGGATGGCGGAGATTATCGGCTTGGGCGCGCTCTCGATGGTATCGTGCACATCGAGCAGCGATATGCCGCGCGGTGGAAGCCCAAACTCGCGAATGTCCGCACCAGCAAAATAGGTGCGCCCCTTGCAAACGACCAGCATGGCGTCGGCTGAATCGTCACCACTGGCTTGCATCACCGCCGAGTGCAACCCGTTGCGGACGCATTCGCTCAGGGCGTTCACCGGCGGGTTATCGATGCTGATGATGGCGACTCCATCCGTTACTTCCAGTTCGACCGAATCGCTAACCTTCACCATGTCGGCCTCCGCCGTTCGAGTCATTTCATGTCGTGGTGGTGACAGCCCCGACGCAAGCCATGTTCGCAGCGCGGGGCCGCACGATCGCCTCCTTCGGGCCGGAAGAGACGCTATCAAATTAGCAGGCTGCGTGAGTCGTCGCGAGGCGGGTGCCTGACGTCACGCACAGCGCGAACATCAGCCAAAGTCCGCGCTGCTCTTGAGGATTTCTTGTAGCCGAATTCGCCAGAATTTGGACGAATCGGCAACCCGCCAAACTCTGGCGAGTTCGGCTACGAGGAGCCACAGGATCAGCAGGATGGCCGGCGACCGTGACAAATCAGCCGCTGGGCGTTAGCCCACGGTTTGCACGGTAACCAGCGCTCCGATCTACCTCGGCTCCGCAGGACACTCACCATTCCAACAGGTCGACCAGCTTATCTCCAACCAAGTAGACGGAAAAACCAGCGTACATCAACGTCGCGCAAAGGACGAAGAAGATGTTCACTGTGCCTGGTCTGGCCGATTTCGGCAAGAACCGCAGGTTGAGATAGAGGATCGTAGGTGTGAAGATGGCCATTGCGCCTCCGTTGAGCGCCGCGTTGATAAAAAAGAAGTCGAGGATGCTGACTTCGTGCGTTTCGAAATACCACGAGCTGAAGAAGCCGATCGGCCACGTGCCAATCATGAGCGTCACATACATCAAGCCGCTGGGCCACTTGGTCGTACGAGGGAATCCGGTGTGAATGAGATCCGTCCACATTCGGACACCTCCGTCTACGTTGGCAACGATGGTACTGAAGAGCGCTGCGATCGCCACAACTAAAAACAAGTACTGCCCCCATCTTCCCATCGCGGCCCCGAGGATGTTGGAGAGGGACCAAATCAGATCATCGTTACCAAAGCCTTGCTCTTGCGGGTAGAGTGTAACGAGCGCGGCAAACATGAACAGCAACAGCGTAATCATGCTGGCGACCCCGAAAAAGAGCGTCGTATCGTAGATGACATAGTTCTGCCAGTCGCGAAAACGCTGCTGGTTGGCCGGAGTATCTGCAAAGACGTAGCCGGTTTCATTCGCCCGTTCTGACTTGCCGCGTATTTCAACCTCCAGCATGGGGAATCGTTGTCCCATACCGATGCCCTTGTCGCGCAGATAGTAGGCATAGAACATCAGCCCGAATCCGCCAGCTCCCGCAAAAACCAGCGCCCCAAAGAACCGTAAGAACTCAAAGTCCTCATCCAACACAATTCGCGGTCTGAGCATTCCGGCTGCCATCTCTCTCGCGTCCTGCATCGTGCCAATTCTCGCCACCACCACAATCAAGCCGAGAAATATCACGATCACCATGATCGTGACCACCATCTCTACGCCGTTGTAGATCTTTGTGGGGCCGAGCAGCACGGCCCAGACGGCGAGGGTGACGGGAATGTACCACAACCAGTCGGATCCCAAGACCGAACCCTCCGGCCAAGGTTCGTCGGCACCGAAAATAAGAAAACGAACAGTCGCTGCGGTGAGCCGGCCCCAACCAGGCAGCATGGTTAGCAGCAGCATGATCCCTAAGAAGAGATAGATGATGCCCACCCACGCGCGGGCCAAACCGCGCGTTGCACTCTCCCCAGTGGCGATCGCCCAGCGGCCGATTTCTATGGTGATCCAAGCTTGAAGAAAGACCGCCAACAACGGCGCCCACGCCATCACCGCGCCGAACCTGGCAGTGATCCAGGGCCAGAGCACTAGCTCGCCAGAGCCCACCGCCAAGCCAACCATGATGGCGCCCGGCCCGGTCATCCGCCAGAAGCTCTTTTCCATGTCGGGCAAGTCGCCCGGCCGAAGCGGCTCCGTTGCCATGCGATGAGTCTCCCGAGTTGGAACTCTCTAAGCGAGCCGGTCCGCCTTACTATCGAACGTCAGTCACCTCGACTTGCTCACCCACCTGGCTGTCCAGGACCTGTCGCGCCAACGCTTCGCGATGGAGCGTAGCATCTCCCAATAGGTATTCAGCTGCCTTAGCCCGCTTGTAGAACAAGTGCAGGTCGTGCTCCCAGGTGAAACCGATGCCACCGTGGCACTGCACGGCGTGGTTGCCGACCTCGCGCCCGGCATCTGAACAGTAGGCCTTGGCGATCGACACGGCAGCTTCTGCGGCAGGGTCCTCCTCAGAAAGCGCCCAAGCGGCGTAGTAGACCGCCGACCGGGAACTTTCTGTCAGCAAGAGCATGTCGGCGCACTGATGCTGGACCGCCTGAAAAGAACCGATTTCCTTACCAAATTGCTTGCGAGTCTTGGCATATTCAACGGTTGTGTCCAGCATCCATTGGGCCGCGCCGCAGAGCTCCGCTGCCACCAGCGTCGCCGTCACTTGACCGGCTCGACGGACCGCACGCACCACAGCCTCTCCCTCGGCGACAAGCTGGTTCGCAGAGCACGCGACGCCGTCGAAGCGCACTGCGGAGAGGGGACGCGTGGCATCCATCCCGGGTGTGCCTTCGATGGTTAGGCCATCAGCGCCACACGGAACAATGACGAGCACAGCGCGATCGGCCTTCGCGCCGATACAGACCAAGACATCGGCGTGGGCTGCGTCCATAACCAGCACCTTCTGTCCATCCAGCCGCAACACGCTGCCATCTAGCTTGCACTTCAGGCCTGCAGCCGGCTGGTTCCAATTCAGCTCCTCGCCAAGCAGGGCAACCGCGGCTTTCACAGTACCGTCGGCCATCTGGGGTAGGTAGTGTCTGGCTAACTCTTCGTTCCCACTGGTTGCCAGCAGCGTCGCCGCCCAGTTTGTGGAGAGAAAAGGCCCCGGAACACACCCCATGCCGAGTTGCTCGGCGACGACCACTAGCTCGACCACCGTGAGATCCAGGCCGCCAAACCGTTCGGGCAAATGCATGCCGATCCAGCCTTGGTCGGCAATCGACTGCCAGCCGAACTCGAGCGAGGAGCCCATTTCGAGCAGCTCGCGTACACGGGTCAGCGGAAACTCCTGCGCAACCAGCGCACCAGCTGCTTCCTGCAGCAGCCTCTGAGTAGCTGAGAGATCGTAGTCCATGGTCAAGCTGTCGTTGTTCGTCGAGTTTCAGTTAGTCCCCACTGCTGCAGGCAGATCGGCCGCACGCCAAGCGAGTCAATAGCTCCGCGGAAGTCCAAGTACGCGTTGCGCAATGATGTTTCTTTGGATTTCACTGGTTCCAGCTTCGATCGTGTTTCCTCGCGATCGCAAGTAGTCGTACTTCCAGCGACCGTCGTCGAAACTCTCAAGTTGCGCGACATCTCCCAGAATCTCGCTCGCCACACGGGCCAGCTTCTGGTTGAGCTCGCTCCAGTACAACTTGCCGATGGAGCCTTCCGGTCCGGGCACTTCATTCTTGTTCTGCTTAGAGAGTGCCCGGTCTGTATTGAGTCGAAAGACCTCCAGTTCAAGATAGATCTGAGCGATCTTCTGACGGTTGAGCGGATCGTCGGCCAGGCGACGACCGTTGCGTCTAGTCGAGCGCGCCTTTTCGATCAGCGCGTCCAGCGATCGTTTCATCCTCACGTAGATGGTCGCGCCGAGGTTGGCCCGCTCGTTCATCAGAACCGTGATCGCGACGCGCCAGCCTGCATTCTCTGCGCCTAACTGATTCTCGACCGGGACGCGCACGTCCGAAAAGAACACTTCATTAAAACCTGCGTCACCGGTGATTTGTTTTAACGGTCTTACGCTGACGCCGGGCGATCGCATGTCGACCAAGACTACGGTGATGCCCTTGTGCTTGGGGGCCGCAGGATCGGTTCTAGTCAGCAACAGGCACCAGTCGGCAAGATGAGCGAAACTGGTCCAGATCTTCTGCCCGTTGATGACGTAGTCGTCGCCGTCGCGTACTGCCCTGCAGGCCAACGAAGCCACGTCGCTGCCTGCGTCCGGTTCCGAAAATCCTTGACACCAGATGTCGTCGCCGGCGAGGATGCGAGGTAGATAGCGCTTTTTCTGTGCTTCGGTGCCCGCGGCAATAATGGTCGGCCCCACCAGAGCCTCGCCCAGCACGCCAACTCTCTCGGGCGCTTTGGCGCGAACGAGCTCGGCCGAGAAAATGGACTGCTGGATCGGGTTTGCACCCCGACCGCCATATTCCTGCGGCCAAGCCGTGCCGGCCCAGCCCCCTTCATAGAGCGTTCGTTGCCACTGGCGCAGATAGTCGTAGTAGTCTGTCTCGCTCCAACCTTCCTCTCGGCGCGGACGAGGATAAGGTGGTGGCAGGTTGCCTTTGAGCCAACCGCGCAGCTCGTCACGGAAGGCACGTTCTTCGGCGGTGAGATGAAGATCCATGTTGTTGCGAGCCACCTCCCTGGTCGATCCTCTCAAACGTCCCGATCGGCCACGGCTTCCCACAGGATCTCCGCGACATCCTTGACGACGATCGTTCGCTCTTCGCGCACAGCATCAATGCCGTCTTCCATCATCGTCATACAAAACGGGCAACCAACGGCGACGGTGTCAGCGGCCGTTTCCAACGCCTGACGCGCCCGCTCTCGGTTAACGCGCTGGCCTGCCGGTTCGTCGACGAAGCTCATTCCACCTCCCCCGCCGCAGCAAAAGCTCTGTTGACGGTTTTGCTTCATCTCGATCAGCGACGTTCGCGTGCTTCGCTGGACGAGCGAGCGCGGCTCTTCGGTGATGCGGTTGTAGCGACTGAGGTAGCAAGGATCGTGGAATGTGATCGCCTCGGCCGACTCGGCACTCAACTCCAGGCGGCCTGCACCAATCAGCTGCGCCAGGTATGTCGTGTGATGTGAAATCTCCAACTGGCAGCCGAGCCGGGGGTATTCATGCTTGATAGTATTAAAACAATGTGGACAGGCCGTGACAACTTTGTTGATCCCGTGGCGGCGAAAGGTCTCCACGTTCTGGGAAGCGAGCGTCTCGAAAAGGTACTCGTTGCCAATCCGGCGGGCAGGGTCGCCGGTACACGTTTCCTCACGGCCCAAGATCGCAAAACGTACTCCAGCCCTGGTCAATAGCTGGGCCAAGGCTCGTGTCGTATTCTGACTTCGTTCAAGCAGTGCCCCTCCGCAACCGACCCAGAGTAACACCTCCGGGTTCTCGATGTTGCCGACCCTTGGGATCTCCAGGTTCGATGTCCAATCGATGCGGGAAAACTGAGTTCCGCGATAGGGATGTCCACGCTCCTCAAGCGAGGCCAATGCCGCCTGCATGGTCTGCGGAAAATCCGCCTGCTCCATCACTTGAAAGCGGCGCAGATCAGTGATCTTAGGCCATTGCTCGATAGCCACCGGACAGGCCTCGACACAGGCGGCACAACTCGTGCATTGCCACAGGGCCTCCGTCGAAAGAGCGGCCGAGCTGTCAATCACAGGGAAACGTGGTTGATACGAACCACCCTTGGCGGTCACAACATCCGAAGTGGGATCGCTTCGCCGTAGAAGTGATTGCATCTCGAGAATGAGGTCCCGAGGTGACAGCAGCTTGCCCACCGCATGGGCCGGACACGCCGCGCTGCAGCGGCCGCATTCGGTGCAGGCGTCCATGTCCAGTAAGTCCTTCCACGTGAATTGCTCGAGACTGTTGACGCCTAACGAAGCACTCGTCTCGAAGTCGATGCTCTTCAGAGTTCCGACGGGATTGTCTAGGTTGGATGTGTAGATATTGAGCGGAGCAGTCAGAACGTGCAGCAACTTTGTGTAGGGAGCCCAGGCGATCAAGCCAAGCACCAACAACAGATGAAACCACCAACAATACTGATGCAGCTGACGCCAGAACTCGGCGTCTGCTACAGCCATCGACCAACGTGCGACAGTGTTTCCCACGGGGGACCAGTAACCCCAAGGATCGTCGGTCGCCGCAATTCGCCAACCTTCTATCAAGAATCCGGTCGCCAGAATCACGAAAATCAGCACAAGCAGCCAGCTGGCTTCGGCACTGCAGAACAGGTTCTTCGGCCTCCAAAGCCAACGCCGTACGGCGCTCAAACCCGCCCCCACCATCGCCAGCGCGCCCAGACAGTCGACGAACAAGGACTGAAAGTAAAGATAGAAACGTCCCTGCATAATCGGCAGATTAAAGTCGTGGTGCACCAGGACGACCGTCGTTGCGATAGTCAGTGTGATCATGCCCCAAAAGAGCAGCGCATGCAGCAGACCGGCGTAGCGATCCCGCCAAATGGCCTGGTGCAACACAGCATGCCTCAAGGCGTGCATCAAACGTCGCGCTGGCTGATCGAAACGCGATGCCGGTTGACCCTGCTGCCAGCTGCGTGCACGGCGGTAAATGCCGTAGCCGGCAATGGCCAACGTCGGCATTAGCAACAGATACATCACCCAGGCATGCTGGATGTTCCAAAGAACTTCACGCGTTGCTTCGCTTGGTTGCACTATTCCGAAAGAAGCTCGGCCAGCCGGACAGTCAATGGGCCGACGACGCTACGATAGTCCTCGACCAGCCCAAAGTCGCAATGACGAAAAATGGGGGCCTCTGCGTCCGTGTTGATCGCCGCAATCACCTTCGAGTCGGCGATGCCCATCAAGTGCTGACTGGCACCAGATATCGCGATCGCCAAGTAGAGCTGGGGCGCAACCTTCTTGCCTGTCTGCCCAACCTGCCAGCTGGGGGGTACCCAACCAGCATCGCACGCCGCTCGTGAAGCGGCGACCTCTGCGCCCATCGCCTGGGCCAGCCGTTTCAATTCCGTAAACGGCTCGGGACCTCCCAAGCCGCGACCTCCAGAGACAATCGCTTTGGCATCTTCCAAGCGAGTTCCTTGAGCAGTGCCCTCGTGGCGTTGAACGATCTGCGTCTGGTCGAGCGTCGAGCTCAACTCGACAGTGCGCCGCTCCAACTGGCCTGGGTCTCGGCGGGGAGTCGCCGGTTCGAAAGACCGGGCTCGCAGCCAGACGACTGCCGGTAGCCTGTTCAGTCGCGCCACAGCCATGGCCTTGCCGCCATAGGCTGGTCGCGTGACGCATACCCGGTCGTCCTGCCAGTTCACCCGCTGACCGTCGCTCGTCGAACTACCGCCCAAGCGATGCGCCAACCGCGGGGTTATCTCCCGACTGTAGGTGTCGTCCGACAAGAACACGGCGGTTGGTTCCAGTTCGCCGCACAGTGCCGCCGCAGCAGCCAGGCAGCATTCCGGTTGGTATTCGGCTAACTCGTCGTTGCTAGCCACCCAGACGGCATCTGCCCGCAGCCGCAGCCCCTCGACGCAATCGTTGTCGCAACTGCCTGCGATGACGATCACGTGCCGGCCACCGAGTTGACTTGCATAACGGTCCCCAGCACCCAATAGCCCATATGTGCTTCGATCCAGCTCAAAGCTCGGAAGTAGGCAGGTAACTACGGTCTGCGTCATGTCGTCCATCACCCTCCAGCCCGTCCCGGCCCTGTTGCTGCGGAAACGACCTGCAAACTCACCTCACGGCCTCTGCCAACCGTTCAGCCAAGGTTGCTATCTTCTCTTCCATCGAGTTGCCTTCGATAAAGTCACAGTTCATTTGCTTCTCGGGTATTTCCAGTTCAACAACTTCCGTTTCCGGTGAAGCGAAAACGGAGGCCGACAGACCAAATTCCGCCGGTTCGATCGTCGTAATTGTGGTCCGGCCGGCCATCATGATGTCGCGCGTCTTGGGAATCCGAGGAACGTTTTGGTCGTTGTTGGTGATCGAAATGACGAGCGGAGGTCGAGCCTGCACGACTTCCCACCCTCTGTCGGTTTGCCGCCGGAGCTGGAAACCGGTGTCGCTCTTTTCGACTGTGTCGACAAAGGCGACAAACGGCCAGCCTAGTTCTTCTGCCAGCAATCCGCCCGTCTGTCCGGCACCCCAGTCGCCGGACTCGCGCCCCACCATGACTAAGTCAAAGTCCCCGAGATGTTTGCACGTCGCCGCCAATACCTTGGCAGCTATACCCGGCGTCGGTTGGGCCTGATCCGTGTCGTCCACGCGGTAGGCACGGTCCGCCTTCAGCGCCAGCGCCTTCCGCAACGTATCTTCAGCGCTGACTGGCCCGATGGAAACGACGGTAATCTCATCTCCACTGGAGCCCCGCAGCTGGCAATGCCACCTCCAGCGCATTCTCGCAGAAGATGTTGGTCACCAACTTGCCACGGCTCGCATCGGCCTCCAGACGTTCGGCGTCGACACGAAAGTCGCGTGACGGAATCTCCGGATCGAGGATCTGTTTGATGCAGACGAGGATTCTCACGGTCTCAGGGCCTGCTAGCCGCGATAGGCCAGTTCGTTGGGGACTGCAAACTCAATTTCCTTGCTTGTGATGAACTCCAGCAAGGCAGCTTGCCCTTTCTCCGTAGCTGCGATGCCCCGTTGGATCGCCGGCACGATCTCGCCGGGATCGGTGATCCGCTCACCGTAGCCGCCGAACGCTTTGGCCATGTCAGCATAGTTGCCAGAAATGTCGGTCGATCCATACTTGGCTTGCGCCTGCTGCATGATGGGTATCTCGATAGCCATCGAGAAGTTGTTAAGGAGGACCGTGAGGATGGGCAACCGTTCGCGTACGGCTGTTTCAAAGTCCATTCCAGTAAAACCGATGGCGGCGTCGCCCCATACATTGATGCATAGCTTCTCCGGATGAACGAGCTTGGCCCCCATCGCTAGTCCGAGTCCATAACCCAGCTGCGTGGTCTTGCCCCAACCAAGGTAGCTCTGTGGTTCAATACTCTCCCAAAACGGCGTCATCTGATCGCGTGGACTACCTGCATCATGCGTGATAATCGTGTTCGATTTGTCTACCTGCCGATTCAGCTCGGCGATCACGCGATAAGGGTTGATCGGTGTGTCATTGGAGCTCAGTTTGGGTGACCATTCGGACAGGAACTGGGTGTGAGTTGCTTGGATTTTCTGGGGGACCGCTTCTCTTCGTCGCTCCACGCCGTCGAGCGATTGGTTTTTCAAGTGGTTGAGGATCGCCTGCAGAGTCAGCTGTGCATCACCCACCAGGGCGTAGTCAGCTCTCACATCTTTGTTCAATTCGCTGGCGTCTAGGGTCGCATGGATCAGGGTGGGCGTCTCCGGAACACGAATCCCAAAACGGGGTGGCCGCAAAACTACAGCCGACGCCCAGGATCACGTCTGCGTTCGTCAGAAACTCAACCACCGTTTGGGGACACGAGCGCCCCGCACAACCGAGCGCCAGCGCATGCGTCTCTGGAAAGGCACTCTTTCCTTCGATGCTCGTCGTAACAGGGATCTGCATCAACTCGGCTAGCTCCTTCAACTCAGGCCAGGCCTTGGCAAAGTGCACACCTTGCCCAGCATAGATCACAGGTTTCTCGGCGGCCGCCAGGACCTGCGCCACCTCGGCGACCGCAGCCGGGTCAGGCCCATAACGCGTGCGAAAGCTGGGGGTATAGTCAACTGGTTCGTCAATCTCCTCGCCAAAGACATCGGCTGGCACCTCGATCATCACGGGACCCGGGCGACCGTTTCGAAGTTGGGCGAAGCAGCGGCGCATCACCTCTGGCAGAAATCGGCCCACGTTCAGTGGCTCCACGTGCTTCGTCACGTGGCGGTAGTTCAACGTTGAATTGAAATTCGGAAAGTAGTTCGCGGTGCGTCGAGTGTGACCGGCCGGCATCACGAGTATCGGGGCTGACTCGCTAAATGCTTGGGCGACACCTCCGAAAGAGTTCTCGGTGCCGGGACCCTGCTGCATGACAAACACACCCAACCGCTCTCCCGACGTCAGTCGACTCACCGCGTCAGCCATATGCAAACCGACTCGTTCTTGGCGAACGATGATGGTGCGAATGTCAATTTGAGCGGCTGCTTCAATGATCGGATTGACCGGGTAGCCGATGATAAACTCGACACCTTCCTTCTTGAGTATCTGAGCGATCGCGTGAACTACCTTCATATTCGCGCCTTTCAGAAGTTTCTTTCGCATGATTGCCTGCAGTTGCGCGAGGTTGCGCCGATCGTTCGCCAACGACCTTGAGCTACAAGCTCTCGAGAGTAGAAACAGATACTAGTCGAGTCGGCGGGCCATTAGTAGAGGAGGTCGAACTCGGCCGTAGCAGTTCTCCGCTCCCGAAACCGACCGCTGGATTTCGCCTTGCCGCTCAGCGACAATGGCCCGCAGCACCGGCAAGAGACCGCATCCTTGCCGAGCCGTGCCGGTTCAGCAGTCACCCAGCAAAGTCACGCATTTCGTTTTGAATGGGAGCCACATCAAGGCGCTGGGAAGGACAGTCCTGTCATCGAGGCTGGGAGTTGAACGCTGACCCGGAGATTCGCCATCACTCGGGCTTGTGCCGGTGCAGAATCGAGAGTCGAAGGAGGATTCGATGAACTACCCGCTGAAATCGGAGTTGATGTACATGATGCCCACCCACTTCGGTCCTATGGCGGGGCCGAGACAGGGACCCGGCGGTAGGAAGTTCATGTTCGCTCAGGATCAGCGTAAGACGATGACGGTCTCGGTCAGCTTCACGACCAACGCCGAGCAACTGCAATCATTTCTTCCGCCGGGTTTCGAGCTCCGTGGCGATCCAGTAGTGACCGTTTTCGAGACTTTCATGAAAGAGATCGCTTGGTTGGCGGGCCGCGGCTACAACGTCCTCGGCGTGACGATTCCCGTCACCTTTAGCGGGGTGCAGGACCGTGCCGAGGGGCCATTCTTGCTGGTGCTGTGGGAGAACCTGACCGATCCGATCCTAACCGGCCGCGAGCAACTTGGATTTTCAAAGATCTACTGCGAGTTGCCCGAACCCGTCGTTTACAACGGCGAAACACATTGCACTGCCAGCTGGCTCGGCTTCCGTTTTCTTGACATCAAGCTCTTTAACATGACGGCGGTGGCTGCGGAAGACCTTCCCACTCCGACCAAACCTAACAATGACGGTGTGCACCACGGCACGCTTCACTACAAATACGTTCCCAAGACTGGGCAATGGGGCGAGGCCGACACCACTTACGTCACGTTGAGTCCTGAGCCGGCTGATCGGCCGCAACCTAAAGCACTCTTGCGGGGCGAGGGTACAGTGACGTTTCATCCAGCTCGTTGGGAGGACCTGCCGACCCAGTACATGATCGTCAACGCGTTTCACGAGCTGGAGATTCGCGAATACAATGGCGCCATGATCGAGCATCGTGTCGGAGGCGGTGATCTGAACAACCAGCGAATCGTGCGCTAGCAGCCTGTTGATTTTCTCAACTGGTGAGCCGCGAAGAACTCTGTTCTGAGCTTGGTGAGGTTGAAAAACGCCAGGAAGGCGTTTTTCAACAGGCAGCTAGCAAGCCGGTTGGTCAACAAGTCGCCGCGTACCAGTGGCGAATTGCGCAGGACTCTGTGTTGAGCTGGGCGAAATCGAAGAACGGTAGGATGACGTTTTTGAAAGAGTAACTAGCCCGAATTATTCATGAGCGATCTACTGCGAGGTCGTAAGTCCATCCGTGGCTTCGTCATGCTTCACAATTCTCCCTCGACGTATTGCTTCAATACGCCTGCGGAAGAATTGCTCGCCTTCCTTGCCACGAAAGTACTTACAACCCTCTCGCGACGATCTTCATGAATAATCCGGGCTAGTGGTTGCGGCCGCTAGCTACTTCCTTGGGGGAAGGTGAGTAGCCAGGCATTGGGGAACCGGGACGATCGAGCGTGACTCGAGATCCATGATGACGCTAGTGGCAATGCCATCGATGGCCACAACGTCGTCCGGTTTGATGATCTCGTGGGACAGCGTGAAGCTCTTGCGGCCCAACGAGTGGGCTCGGGTCATCACTCGTAGACGTTCCCCAAGAAAACACTCGGCACGATAGTTGTAGTTGATGTTGACAACCACCGTACCGTAACGCTTTCCATCTTCCCCGAGCCCGCATGCGCGGTACCAGTCGCTACGCGCCGTTTCTAGATACCTGACGGCCACTACGTGATTGAGGTGATCCAGTCTGTCGCAGTGGGAATCGAGCACTTCGATAATTGTCTCCAACTCCGCAGGCACTTTGCGGGACCTCCTTCTGGGGCGAAACGGCAGTCCAGGTGCTGATGGCGGACGGCCATTCTACTTAGAAACAGCGATAGCCGCCAACGGTCGGGTAGCAGGCCGATGAATGCCCAATGTCGAAACAATGACCTACGCAAACGAACTTCGCTGCAATCGTTCGGGTAACACGCTCACTTTCCCAGTGATACCAGACAATTGCCGGGTTTGACTACCAATCGACGTCTGCGGCGCGTTACATTGAAACCGGCTGCGCCCTTCTTGGTTTCAACGCGGGTAGGCTTTGAGTAGACATCTGAGGTTGTCCGTCAAAGGGTCGGGAGGGCGAGGCTCCTTCCGAGCCGGCGGTAACTGGAAGACAGGAGCCGTTGGATGACACCGGGCCCTATCCGATGAGCATGAAAGCATGCGAGCGACTCTTGCCGGCACGGGGCGCGCCTGAGAATGGACCCAAACTGAGTGATTTGATCGAAGGCCCTTGATGGAAAACAACGGCACCAGAATCAGCAAAGTTGTCATTGTCGGCGGAGGCACGGCAGGATGGATGGCGGCCGCCATGCTTGCCAAGGTCCTGGGGCCAAAGCTCAGCATCAGCCTTGTTGAGTCTGAGAAGATTGGCACTGTGGGTGTGGGTGAAGCGACGATTCCACCACTCAAGTCGTTCAATCAAACGCTTGGTATCGACGAAGACGCGTTCGTGCGGGCCACAAAGGGGACATTCAAGCTTGGTATCGAGTTCGACAATTGGGGGAGCCTAGGCAACCGCTATATGCATGCTTTCGGCAGCATCGGCCAAGACCTGGGTTCGAGCTTTCAGCACTACTGGCGGAGGTCGCTAATCGAGGGAAACAAGAGTGACCTTTGGGACTTCTCTTTGAACTATCAGGCCGCCAAACATCACAAGTTCAGTCGGTCAGGAAAGACCGAGACCGGCTCACTACCCGGACTGAGCTACGCCTATCACCTAGATGCCAGCCTCTACGCGAGACACCTGAGAACCTATAGTGAGGCCAGAGGCGTTGTACGAATCGAAGGGGAGGTCGTTCAGACCAACCTGCAGGCAGAGTCGGGCTTTGTCGAATCGTTGACGCTAGCGTCCGGAGATACGATCACTGCCGACTTGTTCATCGATTGTTCAGGTTTTGGCGGCTTGCTGATCGAACAAGCCTTACAGACCGGATACGAAGATTGGTCTCACTGGTTGCCTTGTGATCGCGCCGTCGTGGTGGCAAGCGAGTCGACCGAACCGCTCCTACCTTACACCCGTTCGATCGCACATGATGCCGGTTGGCAATGGCGCATACCCCTGCAACACCGCACGGGCAATGGGCTGGTCTATTGCAGCAGCTACATCAGTGACGAAGCAGCCGCGGAGACTCTGCTGGCACACTTGAACGCGTCACGACTAGCCGATCCGCGGATCCTGAAGTTCAGGACCGGCCGGCGCCTCCGACAGTGGAATAAAAACTGCATTGCCTTGGGACTGGCTAGCGGCTTTCTCGAGCCACTTGAGTCTACGAGCATTCATCTAATACAGACAGGCATCACGCGCCTGGTGGCTATGTTTCCGGGCAATGCGATCAACCAAGTCGAGATCGATGAATACAATCGTCAGTCGGCAATTGAGTTCGAGTGTATTCGCGACTTCATCATCTTGCACTATCACGTCAACCAGCGGACCGACAGCGAGTTTTGGAGGACGTGCCGCGAGATGGAGGTGCCCGAGAGCTTGAGTCGAAGAATCCAGCTGTTTGAGGCTGGTGGAAAAGTGTTCAGAGAGGGCGACGAGCTGTTCTCCAAGGTCGCTTGGTTGCAGATCATGATCGGCCAAGGGCTGGTACCACGTGACTACCATCCGGTCGTCGACTTGATCGATACAGGCCAGCTGAACGAGATCTTGCAACGCACGCGGGCCAGAGTGGATCAGGCGATCCGCAGCATGCCAACCCATCAGCAGGTGATCGAGCAGCACTGCAGGGCAACACCTGACACTTAACGGACTAGGGAACACACGGTCGTGCGTTGTTCATCTTGTCGGTGGCCTGTTGTTTCCTACGAGCGATGATGCACCGAAGCTCGGAGATGGCCATCTTCTTCGTAATTGTCTTCGGCGGTGCTCATGGCCGTGGGCAGGGCCTCTTCGAAGCACCGCTGAAACCTTGATGTACGATTGATGGTGGCAGCGAAGCTGCCAGAGGTACGCGTTTAGAGAGGTAACCACAGTGTATTGCGTGCAATGCGGACAACCGACAAATAACTCAGATCGTTACTGCGCCCATTGTGGATCACGTCTGGGTGCGCACAACCAGCCCCATGCGGCAAAACCAGGTCCGGAAGGCATGGATAGCCCGGCGGCTGGCGGCAGGACTTTGTCGGGCGGTGCCACTGCCATCATGGTGATCGTGCTCGTGGTTGTCGCCGTTGTGGGATACCAGCTGCGCAAAGATCAACGTCGGGGCTGGCGTTCTCAGCAGATACGTGAATTGTGGACCGATCGCCAGTCGTCCCCCTGGGTGTCGTCAGAGCCGCGCACGCGTAGTACTGAGTCGGAAACTTCTGGTGCAGTTACGCGAAAACGCAACTAAGGCTATGCAAAACAACAGGTTACCGAATTCTGTTCCCCCTTCCCTGTCTCGCACGGTGAGATTGTAAGGGGGAGGAGGATCAACACGGGCAACTTTGTCGTTGGGTGATTTTTGAACAGTGTCCATGCGGATCACACAACTAGATGCCGTTCCCTTTCACACGTTGGACTACGAAACATCGGGTCCCGGCGGGAGAGTTCGTGCAGCCGAGCTTCCCTTTTTTCATGCCGTTGCTGAGGGGCTTTCTGAGAGTCCGCTAGTTTTCACGGCTGATCTACAAGGCAGGATTCATGGTGAGCTGCTGGGAGTTGCTCTTGCCGCCGAACTTGAGTTTCTGATCGAGCTGGCCGAGATCGCCCGGCCAGCCGGAATCGCACTCGCCGGAGACCTGTATGACCACCCGGAGCTGCTCAAGCTGGGCGCGTCGGGAGACGTCGACGAAGTTTATCAGGCGATGCAAGGCGTCGCTCCAGTCATCGGTGTTATGGGCAATCATGACCAACTCGACTGTTCCGACGGTGGCGTTCCTGTACTGGACGGTGACATTTGCCAATGGGCTGGACTACGCGTCGCCGGTGTAGGTGGCATCATCGGCAACCCACGGCGCCCGATGCGGCGGTCAGCTGCGAAATTCCAGGCGGCGCTGACCGGGATTCTCGCGAAGCGCCCCGAATTGCTGCTCCTTCACCAAGGTCCTCCGGGCTCGTCGGAGGACCAACGCGGAGCCACAGAGATTCTTGAGGCCTTCCGAAAACGCGCCCCTTGCAGGTCGTCTGTGGCCACTGCCATTGGAAAAACCCACTCGCTCAGCTAGGCGGTGTCCAAGTTCTGAACGTCGATGCGCGTGTCGTCATTGTTGCAGCTCAATAGGCCCGTGATCTCGGTTCAATCCGGTAACACAGGTCGAGGTAATTCCGAATGCACGTGCCGCGTTGAGCATCCGTCTGTGTCCGCACTTGACATGACGTTGGCACACGATAAACTGGATGTCTAGGTCCTGATATCCATTTATCGGTCCTCCCCCTGCCAAGGCCTTGCCGCATCCACTCGTGTTTTCCCGCCGCCAAGAGGAGATGCAGGTGCACTTCATCACACGTCTGGCGATCGTAGCTGCACGCGCCAAAACGCAGATTTATGGTCGAAATCTCGTGAGCTTGTTCGTTGTTCTTCAGCTCATGCCGGGGTTTTCTGCTGCCGCAGATTCGGTCGATTTTGGACGGCAAATTCGGCCGCTGCTCGCCGAGAAATGTTTCTCCTGCCATGGGCTGGACGATGAGACACGCGAAACGGACATGCGGTTGGACACGCAGGAGGGACTCTATGCGGAAGTCGGCTCGGGCGAACTCGTCATCCGACCGGGCAACTCGGCAAAGAGCGCGATCTACACGCGCCTGATTACAGACGACGAAGATGAGCGCATGCCACCGGCCGACGCCGAGAAGCAAGTGACGCCCGAGGAGATTGAACTGATCAAACGGTGGATCGACCAGGGAGCACCGTGGCAGCAACACTGGTCGCTGGTCACTCCGGAACGTCCGTCGGTGCCGGACAGCGGCCACGGCGACGAAAGGTGGTCTCGGAACGTCATCGATCGGTTCGTTCTGGCTCGATTGGACAAAGCGAGTTTGGCTCCTTCGCCGGAGGCCGACAGAATTACTTTGCTCCGCCGAGTCACGCTCGATCTAGCGGGGCTCCCGCCGACCCCACAGGAGATCGACAACTTCCTGGCCGACACGACAGACCAGGCCTACGAGAAGGTAGTCGATCGACTACTTAAGTCGCAGCATTATGGCGAGCACATGGCGCGGTATTGGTTGGATGCGGCACGTTACGCGGACACGCACGGGTTGCACTTGGACAACTTCCGCCAGATGTGGCCGTACCGTGACTGGGTTATCAACGCCTTCAACTCAAACATGCCGTTTGATCAATTCACCATCGAACAGTTGGCGGGTGATCTGCTGCCTAATCCGACGTTGGACCAGCAGGTCGCCACGGGATTCAACCGCTGCAATGTGACGACCAGCGAGGGCGGCGTGATCCCGGAAGAGTATTACGTCCACTACACAAACGACCGTGTATCGACTGTGTCCACGGTGTGGATGGGGATTTCGATGGGCTGCGTCACTTGCCATGAACACAAGTTCGACCCCTACGCAATGAAGGACTTCTACCAGCTCTTCGCCTTCTTCAACAGCCTCGACGGTCCCGTCATGGACGGGAACAAGAAAGACACGGCGCCGGTGGTGAAAGTTGCTTCGGCGTCTCAGCGAACGCAACTCGCAAGCCTAAGTCGGCGGATCAGCGTGTTGTCGCAAGTCATGAATGCGCCCATTTCCGAGTTGGACGACGCCCAACGCGCATGGGAATCAAACTTGCGCGACCGGCTGGCGGACGATTCGAAGTGGCGAATACTTGTTCCGGAGACCTTCAAGTCCGACGGCGGCGCTGCTCACGCCAACTTGGAAGATCAGTCGATTCTGGTCAGCGGCGAGAATCCAGCCAAAGAGGTCTATGAAATCACGGCTATCACCGGCACAGAAGGGTTGACCGCAATCCGTTTGGAAGGGCTGACACACGAGTCGTTGGCATCCGGCGGGGCGGGCCGGAGCAGTAACGGCAACGTGGTACTGACCGAGATTGAGCTGGAAGCCGCGCCGGTCGCAAAGCCGGATCAATGGCAGCCAATCAAACTCGTTCGAGCTTGGGCGGACCATGAACAGACCAACGGTGACTTCAAGATCGGCAATGCGATCGACGGGAAACACGATACCGGCTGGGCGACCGCCGGGCATCAACGGCGCGAGGACCGAACGGCCATCTTCATGGCAAAATCGCCGTTTGGTTACGAGTCCGGAACTCGTTTGCGAGTCCGACTTCGCCACGAGTCGATGTACAAGCAACATCAGTTCGGCCGCATTCGCTTAGCAGTGACGTCCAAAGAAGGAATTCCACAAATGGACGGCGGATTCGCTCCAGCGGAGATCGTGAGGCTGGTATCGATCGAAGCTGATGAACGCACTGACAGCCAGCGCAGCCAAATTCGACGTCACTATCGCCACAACGTCTCGGAAGACGAGTTGCTCAAACAAACTCGCGAGAACCTGGCGGCCTTGGAGCAGGAAAGTACGGAACTCGACGAGTCGCTTCCCACAACGCTAGTTTGGAAAGAGAAATCTGAACCAAAGCCGGCGTACATTCTGGTTCGCGGTGCCTACGACAAACAGGGCGAGCAAGTTCACCGCGACACACCAGCTGCACTGCCGCCGTTGTTAGTTTCGGAGGGTGAGCCGCCCACGCGCTTGGACTTGGCCAAGTGGTTGCTGTCGCCCGAACATCCACTGACCAGCCGGGTAACCGTAAATCGATTCTGGCAACAATATTTTGGCGTTGGCATCGTGGAGACGACTGAAGACTTCGGTTCGCAGGGCAAACCCCCATCGCACCCGCTGCTGCTGGATTGGCTTGCTGTCGATTTCCGACAGAGTGGTTGGGATGTGAAGCGTCTGCAGAAGCTGATCGTAATGTCCTCGACCTACCGTCAGGCTTCAAAGCACGTGCCTGAAAAGTCCGCCAAAGACCCGAACAACCTCTTGCTGTGGCGAGGTCCAAGGTTCCGTCTGGATGCAGAGGCAGTTCGCGATACGGCCCTGGCAGCGAGTGGACTGTTGGTCCGCACGATCGGCGGTCCCAGCGTCAAACCCTATCAACCACCAGGCATTTGGCACTCCGTCGGATACACTGATAGCAACACGGCGAACTTCGAGCGTGATTCTGGAGAGGCGCTTTATCGCCGCAGCCTCTACACTTTTTGGAAACGGACAGCACCGCCTCCAACGCTGGTGACGTTGGACGCACCTTCCCGCGAGAACTGCACAGTTCGTCGCACACGGACAAACACGCCGTTGGCCGCGCTGGCGCTGATGAACGACGAGCAATTCGTTGAAGCGGCACGGCACATGGCGGAACGTGTGATGAAAGAAGGCGGCCGGGGCGACGGCCAGCGTGCTTCGTACGCCTTTCGGCTCGCCACCTCTCGCATACCCACCGATGCGGAGCTGCGCGTGCTGCTCGACGTCTATCGCAGCGCCCTGGCTCGCTTCAAGAGCGACCGTTCCGCCGCTGAAAAACTGGTCGCCGTCGGCGACTCGGAACACGACGAGTCGCATGACGTATGCGAACTCGCCGCCTGGTCAATGGTGTCGAGCATGGTATTGAATTTGGACGAGACGATAACGAAGGGCTAGTAGCACTGCGGAGTCAGTGTTGCGGATCAGCTCTCGCCATGAACCAACCTTCCCACAGTTACAGAGTGGCCACACCAATGAACCCTCGAACTGAAACACTGTTGCATCTAACTCGCCGTCAGCTCCTTAGCCGTGGCTTTCACGCGGCCGGCACTGCAGCTTTGGCAACGACGATGGGCAAGTCAGCCATGGCCGCGCCGGCGCAGACCGGCAGTTCCCGCGGCCTACCCGATATCCCGCACCATCCGCCCACAGCGAAAGCGGCTGATCTACTTGTTCATGAGTGGCGGCCCAGCGCAAATGGACCTCTTCGACTACAAACCCGAGTTGGACAAGCTGTTTGATAAGGACCTGCCCGACTCGGTGCGTCTTGGACAACGGTTCACCACCATGACTTCGGAGCAAAAGCGGTTCCCACTGGCGCCTTCGATGTTCAAGTTCGCTCAGCACGGCAAGAGCGGAGCCTGGGTGAGCGAGCTACTGCCTCACACGGCGAAGGTCGTCGACGACTTGGCATTTCTGCGTTCGGTCCATACCAACGCGATCAATCATGATCCTGCGATCACCTACATCCAAACCGGTCGCGAGATTCCGGGATGGCCCAGCTTGGGTGCTTGGCTGGCCTACGGATTGGGTGTCTCCAGCGAGAACCTTCCCAACTATGTCGTCATGACCCCCACGTGGACTGGCCGCAAGAGCGCTCAGGCCTTGTACTCGCGATTGTGGGGCAGCGGCTTCCTGCCGTCGAAACTTCAAGGCGTGGCCCTGCGAGCTAAAGGAGATCCGGTGTTGTTCCTATCGGATCCTCCGGGTGTGGACAGGGCGACACGGAGGAAGATGCTCGATGGCCTTTCGGAACTCAATCAGTTGCAGTTCGAAGATGTGGGGAACCCGGAGACGGTGGCGCGAATCGCGCAGTACGAAATGGCATTTCGCATGCAAACTTCGGTGCCCGAACTAACGGATTTTTCACAGGAGCCTCAACACGTCCTCGATATGTACGGATCCGACGTCACAATGCCCGGGACGTTTGCCGCGAGTTGCCTGCTCGCTCGTCGGTTGGCGGAGCGGAGCGTCCAGTGTATCCAGCTTTTTCACCGCGGCTGGGATCAGCACAACAATCTGCCCAGAGACATTCGTAACCAGTGCCGTGACATCGATCAGCCAACACGGGCTTTGATCGAGGATCTCAAACAACGGGATATGCTGAAAGACACTCTCATCGTATGGGGCGGTGAATTCGGTCGCACCGTCTACTGTCAAGGCAAGCTCGCGAGAGACAACTACGGCCGCGACCATCACCCGCGCTGCTTCACGATGTGGATGGCCGGAGGCGGTATCCAAGGCGGCCGCTCCATCGGTCAGACCGACGACCTTAGCTATAACATTGTTGAAGATCCCGTGAAGTCTGTTGATATCAACAAGACAATCTTGCACTGTTTGGGCATCGACAACAATCGGCTCTCCGTCAAGTTTCAAGGCCTGGATGCTCGGATCACTGGTGTGGAAGAATGCCGTGTGTTGAACGAGCTGCTGAGTTGATAGTTCGGCCCGACTGTTGTCTTCTCACACTGGTGTGGTGGCCTTGCAATCCGGGTAGCCGCTGCAGCCCCAGAACTGTTGGCCCGTGTATTTGCCTTGCTTAGCCGTGCGGAGCACCATTGGTTTTCTGCACTGCGGACAGTCGGGTAAGAGATCGGTCTGATCAGACCGATCTGACCGATCATCTCTACGAGCACGCACGCCGAGCCGCGCTGCCGCAAGTTGCTCGCTGTACCCCCCTTCGGTAATGAACAACTGTTCGAGCGCTACGATTTGCTTGTCCAGTAGGAAATTGGCTTGGTGAATCAAACAGATCGTCGCGTTGGCGCGCACTGCTGAGTTGTCGCTGTCGAGCCACTGCGAATAGAGTGCCCAGCGCTGGGCATCGGTAAGATCGGTCAGCTCGGTCGACTTTGGCCGATCCGCCTGGTCTTGCCTGAATCGTCGGGGTACGCCTCTCACCTCAGCCGCCTCTGCGCTGTCGGCACGCCATCGGCGCAGGCGCCGATGCCGCAAGTAGTCCTCGTAGTCCAACAAGAGCTCTTCCAAGCTGGCGCGGGCCACGTTGACCAAACGCAATTCGGTTTGTGACGACGTCGCGGCAGCGCGGCTGCCTTCGGCGATGTTCTGGCGACCGGAGCGCGCCGCTTGAACCATCTGGTCATTAGTACGAGAGCGTGAATCGACAAACTTTTCGCAAAACCAGACGGTTGCGTCGTAGATAAGCGTCGCGGTTTGAAACGACGCTAGTTTGCGATAGCCTCCACTAGCTCGGATTCTGGACATGCCCCACCCCGCAAAAAGACTAGCCGGATTCGACCAATCAGTCAGATCAGACCTATCCTATGGACCGAATCGCCGACCCGCGACCCCTCCTTCGCCCAGTCGCTCATATCGGCGGCTTATCTGTCCTCGATCGTCGGCGTCGGGCCGTAGAACCGTTGGTGGATCTTTGATACCTGGCTGATATCGTGGCATGGCTTTGACCCTCAACCAAAACCGTCCGCTAACAAATGCTCGGGAGGACATCCCGCAGGTGAGGGGCACAATCAAGAGCTCTTCGGGTTGGAGGCGGCTGTTTCGTCAACCTCCTCAAGGCCACAGCGAACGAGCGTGATCGCCGCCGAAAGAGCTAGAGCGTATCCAGCAGCGTTGAACAACGGGCGGTTGATGTTGGTACCGATACCCCCGTAGACTCCCAGGCAGAACATCAGCATCGTCGCGGCCGAGGAAGCTACCAAGAAACGACTGGGGAGCCAACGATACCCGAAGATGGCGAGCGGGACTAAGTATGCAAAGGAATAGACGAACGATCGTGATGCTTTCAGGGTGAGCATCAAGTCTTTAGGAACCCGTTTCAGCAACTCTAGAGAAAACGCCCAACGCTCGTGCGAGTCACCGCCGATCACGGTTTTTGTTAGCGAGATTGTTAGCAGACCGACAAACGACCCAACTGCAATCCAGGCAAGGTGCTTCCAGTTTGGCTGGGACAAACTCCGACCTTGCAGCCACCAAAAGAAAGCAAAGCAGCTGGACAGCGGAACAGACGTCTGTTTCGCAAGGCCACCGACTAACATCAGGATCGGAAGTTGCCAATAACGTCCTTGTACGACTGAGCAGATTGTCAAACCATAAATAAGCGCTTCGCTGGAATCGACCATCCCTGCAGCGTAGACGTTCACGACGACGTACGAGGATAGATAAAGAAAGGGCGCTAGTACTTCTATGCATGGCCCGAGCTCGAAGCGCCGAGCTAGATACATGATGATCAATCCAATCAGCGCGCAGCAGGTGCCGTTCACGACAAGTAGGGAAACGAAGACGGAATCCCAGTTTCCGATGCGATCTGGAAGCCAGTGTGCGATCGCCCCTGCGAGCGTCGGCACGAGAGGGCGATAACGCCACTCTGGGCGAACATCCGCGTAGTCAAACCTGGTCATTGCGTAGTAGCGCGAGGTATCTCGTAGGCCAGTCGTCCTCGGGTCGTATCTTACCAACGGGGCATATCCGAACCCGCAGGTGACGGCGAAAAACAGGCAGCCCCAGATGACTTGTTTGCCGATGGCTTTTTTCCGGTGCACTTGTCGTCCTTCGTCAATTCCGACAGCGATTTGGTTGTCGAACTGTTGCCGCCCTACATCAGAATGTCATTTTCCGGTTGCAATGAGGGGGGCACATCTTTCTCCCCTAGCATCTGACGCAGGTCGATCTCGATGGTACGGCAGAGGGCGGTCATGGGAACGTCGTTAATGAAATTCTCGAAAGGATCTTCACTGGAGTCGCCGACACTCTCCATCGTCCAGAAAATCCATGAGATGATCACCGAAATCGGTACGGTCAACCAAACCATCGGGCTTCCGCGACCGGCCAATTGGCCGACGATACCGAACGGGAGCAATGCAACGAAGATCGTCACGAACACACCGCTAAAGTGCGCATATTGCCGTGGAAAAGGGGTATTCTTGATTCGCTCGCATTTGCCCTGCAAGGAGTACATTTCGGTGATAAGCTCCATCATGCCCATCAAGCGGAACTCCTCGGTCAATCGATGCTGCTCGATGACTTGTTTCAGCTCTTCGCTCTGCCAACGCAGTACCTGCGTCGCCGCGTTGGCCTTTGAGCAAACTGTCTGCATCTCTTCTGCGGGCAACAGTTCAGCGATTTGCTCCCGCATCGCCTCAACGTCGGTTTCTTGCATGTAGCGTCTTGCCGCTCGTTTCGGCACGTAGGCCCACGGCGTCTTACGACGAAGTTGAAACCGGAGCACGTGAATCCAAGCAAGGTGTCGATAAATCATCGAGCGATGAATCTGCTTCACGACCGACTCGGCGACAGGCTCCGGTGCATGATGACTGGAGATGAAACTGATGACTTGGTTCGCCCAGCTTCGGCTGACGTTGACAATGCCGCCCCAGATGACGCGGGCCTCCCAAAAACGGTCATACGCCTGGCTGTTTTTGAAACCGACATAAAACGCGACGGCAACACCAATCGTCCCCAATGGAGCGATCGGCAGACTGCAATCCATGCCCAAAGAACTCAAGTAGAGGTAGGTGGCGACGACCAGCGACGACCAAACCCCGGAAACCAACACAATCCACCAAGCGAATTGTGCGATCAGACCGATCCTGACTGATCGTCGAGTGTACATAAATGCTTTCCCTACATGTACGCAACTGATCCGAGAAATCGTCAGCATCAACGCCGCTCGGCGTGCCGGCATCGCTAGACGAGACGTGCGGTGAGTGGATAGGCAATCCCGGTGAGCGTTACGCGTCGAAGTAACTTGGTGACCAAAAGATAAGGAGGTTGCCAGACGGATCCACGATGTTCATGTCGGTCTTGCGGCCTTCGTGACGCGGGTCGACAACCTCGGGTTTTTCGTGTCCCGTGTCCTGCGACCGCAAAAATTCGCAGTAGCGATCCAACCCCTGTACGGGGATTCGAACCTCGCAGACAGGCGAATCGGCTTCAGCGTGCCCATTCAAGTGCAACACGGCGTCTCCTTTGTGAATCTGCAAGTACAGCGGCGAATTCGGTGAATCGCGGAACCGGTGTTCCCAATCGACTTCGAACCCTAGGTAGTCCACATAGAACGCTTTGGCCGTCACCTCGTCTAACATCCGCATGACCGGTATTGACGACTTCAGCGAGAAATCACCGTCCGAGCTATTCGACATTTCGATTGCTTTCCTGTCCTTCGTGCAGCACCGTGGACCTCAACCCTGACAAATCAGCTCACTTTCGGTAGAACACGGCGAGCCAGACGGTTGGCTCCTTAGGCGTCGTCCATTCCAGACGATGTTTGCGGTGGGCGGGAATGTTGATGAAGTCGCCGGGTTTTAGCGGGACTGGCTGATCATCGCCTTCGAACATCACCTTGGCCTCACCCTTCAGAACGACGACCCATTCGTGTTCTTCCTGATCGTACCAGAAGCCTGCTGCGCTCATGTGTCCGGTCGAGATAATCCGCTCAATGCGAACGTGTTCGTTTTCGGCGAGCAGTTCGATCAGTTCTTCGGGCAGCGACGTCGGCAGACCGTCGAACAGGTTGGTCAAAGCGATGACCCGAGTTGCTTCAGCTTCGTCTTTTGCTGAATGTGGGTCTTCTTCTGTCAAGGACGCATTCTATCCCACCGTCGCCCGTAGAGGTAGTCATCGCGATGTGTGATGCCGCAGCGCGCAGGGGCGTTAGCCCGGCGTCAGCCTACGGTTCCTACCAGGCCAGGGCTAACGCATTTCGGCCGACTTGCGGTCCGCGATCGGCGCGGTGGGCAGTACATGAACCGCTGGTCGGACGCTGGGGCGGTCCGTCGCCCTGCTAACCCGGATTATTCATGAAGATCGTGGCGAGAGGTTGTAAGTACGTTCGTGGCAAGGAAGGCGAGCAATTCTCCCGCAGGCGTATTGAAGCAATACGTCGAGGGAGAATTGTGAAGCATGACGAAGCCACGGATGGACTTACGACCTCGCAGCAGATCGCTCATGAATAATTCGGGCTAACCGTTCCAGTCGTTGGCGGCCCCTACGTGCCACCGAACTGTTCAACGAATAGACTGTATCCAAGGTGTTCGATCAGCTTTTTGGAAAGTACGGCGCATGTTGCGAAGTTGGCTCTGGCCTGCAGCGAAGTTTCTTGGTGGCTTGGCAATCCTGGCGGCGATTGTCTATTGGGCCAGGTTTGCTCCAACTTCGGTGTCGGCGTACGCAGTTCAGCAGACCACCGTCGTTGCCGAGGTGATGGGCACAGGAACGCTCGAGGCTCGCGTGATGACATCGATCAGTCCCAAGATCAGCGGTCGCATTATCGAGGTCGAAGTCGATCAAGGTGATCGCGTTAAGGCTGGGGACTTGCTCGTGCGGTTGGACGACGAGGAGCTTAAGCAACAAGTCGAGATCGCACGAGCGAATCAAGCGGCCAGAACGGCGGCTATCGAGCGGCTGAAGTCGGATAAGCTGCGAACGGAAGCCGTTCGTTCACAGGCGAAGACGGAATTCGAACGCCTATCGCGGCTGGCGTCGGGCCAGGCGGTTTCGGTCAGCGAGCTTGATAAGGCGCGTGAGTCGCTGGCGATTGCGCAGGCCGGGCTCGCTCACTCCGAAGCTGCGATGGCGGAAGCACAGGAGGAACTCGTTGCGGCCGAAAGGTCGCTGGAATATCAACGAACACTGCTCGCCAACACGCGCATCACAGCGCCCTTCGATGGTTTGATTGTCGCTCGCATCCGCGAACCGGGCGACGTGGTCGTTCCAGGGAGCTCGACATTGACGTTGATCTCGACCGACGAACTGTGGATCAATGCGTGGGTTGATGAAACGGAGATGGCCAGACTTTCGCTGGTCAACCCGCACGCGTGCTCTTTCGTTCGGAACCTGAGCGGTCATACAGCGGCACGGTCGCACGGCTCGGTCGGCAGACCGACCGTGAAACGCGAGAGTTCGTGGCTGACGTGACCGTGCTGGAGCTCCCCGAAAACTGGGCGGTCGGCCAACGCGCCGATGTGTTTATTGAAGTGGCTCGCCGTGAGTCGACGTTGGCCATCCCTCCGCAGGCGGTTGTCTGGAAAAACGAGGGAATCGCAGAAGATTCGCCGCGCGTGGCTGGCGTTTTCGTCGACAACGGCGGCCGAGCTAGCTGGAGACCGATCGAGCTCGGACTGCGCAGCCGCAAGCTCACAGAGGTCGTAGAAGGACT